>CAVVPI010000001.1:0-79386 GCA_963750055.1 uncultured Actinomycetota bacterium
AGGGGTTTGCCTTCTCCCACTGCTCCCGGGTCCTCATCGCCCCTTGGAGGGATCGCAACGTGAGCTGGCGCACGGTGTCGTCGGCCTGTTCGCCGAGTCCTCATCGCCCCTTGGAGGGATCGCAACAGTGGCGCGAGCGCGGAGACGACTCGCGCTGGTACGCGTCCTCACCGCCCCTTGGAAGGATCGCAACCGGTGATCAGGCACGCGGAGACGGCCGGCGCCGGAGGTCCTCATCGCCCCATGGAGGGATCGCAACCTGCACCGGGGACGGGTGCCCGTGCGGCATGACCGCGGTCCTCATCGCCCCTTAGAGGGATCGCAACACGTGCGGGACCGGGCGGCCGTCGAGCAGCACCGGTTTTCATCGCCTCTCGGAGGGATCGCAACATGCGCCCCGGCAGGCTCACACGGCCACCGGGTCGTCCTCATCGGCCCCTGGAGGGATCGCAACACCACGCAGGTGGTCCGGGGCCGGTCTCCGGGAGGAGGCCGCCCCCGGCCGCTGAACTGATTGACGGGTGGTGAAGTGCGGTCAGGTGGTGAAGTCGAACTCGCCGTCTTTGACGCCGCCGACGAAGGCGGCCCACTCGGCTCGGGTGTAGACGATCACCTCTGCGTCGGGTGCCTTGCTGTGGCGCACGGCGACCCGGCCTGAACCGTCAAGCAGCGGACCCGCCTCGACGCAACTACCGCCGTTGCTGTCGCTCTTGGTGCTGATGACCCAGGCCACCGGGGGTAGGGACTCGCTCATGACAGCTCCTCCGCGATCGTCGCGATCAGCTTCGCCGACTCGGCCCGGCCGAGCGCGGCCTCCCGCAACCGATCGTACGCAAGCGAGTACTCTTTTGACTTTGGTGATTCCATGTAGAGCCGCCCCCCGAGATGTTCGACATACGCCACCTCGGGATAGGGCTTCGGCATCCGGAAGAGCCAAAACGACCCATCGAGTGCCGCATGCCAGCCAACGGAGGTCGGCACCACTCGCACTTCGACGTTTGGCCGTCGGGCCAGCTCGCCGAGGTGCGACAACTGCGTGCGCATCGCCGCATGACCGCCAACGGGGCGGCGTAGGACGTTTTCCTCCAGCACGGCAGCGATTTTGACCACCGGCTTTCGGTCGAGCACCTGCTGTCGATCCATCCGCAGTTGCACCCACTTATTGACCGAGTGCCGGGTGGCTCGGTCGCCCTCGGCGTTGCGGATCACCGCTTCGGCGTACTCGCGGGTCTGCATCAGGCCCGGCACCAGCATCGCGTTGTAGGAGCAGATTTGCTCGGCGCGGCTCTCCAGCCAGGGGTAGTCGATGAAGGAGGCGTCCACCAGTTCGTCGTACTCGGCGTCCCAGCGGTCGGTGCGCCAGGCGTCCTCGGCGAGCTGGATGAAATGCTCCCGCCGTTTCTCGTCGTGCACGCCATAGAGGTCGAGGAGCGAGACGACATGCCCGCGCAGGAACGGCCACTCGGCCCGTTCCCAGCGGGAGACCGAGGAGAGGTCGCGCTCCAGGAACTCGGCGGCTCGCTGCAACGTGAAGCCGCATTCCTCCCGCAGCTCCCGCATCTGCTGACCGAGCCACTGGGCCCGCAGGGTCTGCACGTAGGAATCGTTCTTCTTTCGCATTATCGCCTTTCGGACACGTGGGATCACGACAGCCGAGTTTGTGGGACTTACACCACCAGCGGCTGCACTGGAAACCTGGACTCGGACATGACGACCGAGCCGGGCCCGACAACCCGGCATAGAAGCCGGCAACCGCGAACGCGCGATGAGCCGAGACGATGACGAGAGGTTGATTCACATTTCGTGTCATGCGAATCGGCTCTCGTCGGAGCCTCAACCGGGGAGCGGCGGGATGAACGGATCCCGACGGCTGAACCGACTTAATGAATACCTATCACGGAAGGGTGATCGTTAGCGACCCCAGCCGCGTGACCGTCCACATTCACCACCAGAGACAGCCCTGTTGTCGTACCGCCGATTTGAGGCTGCGGCGGCAGGGCGGGGCGGCCCGACCCGGCTCCCCATTCACCCGGGCCGGGCCGCCCCTTCCAAGCGAGAGGAGGGGTGCCGATGCTCGAACGCGGCACCGTCTACCGCACGGCGTCAGCGGCCCGGCTGCATCCGCGCCTGGTCCGCGAGCGCCAGTTCGGTCGCACCGGCCTGGGGCGTCGTGGTCTCGACCCGGCCGAGGTACGGCAGTTCCTGCACCGGGTTGCCTTCGAGCTGGCCGCCCTGCACCGGGACCTTGACCAGGTCACCGAGGAGAACGTACGGATCAAACGGGCGCTCCGCGATTGGCAGAGCGCCCAAGCCCTTCGGGCACGGCCGTGAGCCCTGACCCGGCGTATCTGCGGCCGGTGTCCCGGGCCGTGGTGGAGGCCATGTCCCGGCTGGAGAGCGAGACACCCCGGTACGTGATCCATTTGCCACTGTTCACCACGGATTTGTCCCGCGCGGCGAATCTCGCCTTCTGGCTTGCCCGGACGATGGCCTTCCTGCCGGAGCTCGACGTCGGCGAGACCACGATCTGCGGGGAGGGCGCTCAGGACGTACATCATCGGGTTTTCTGTGACCGGCTGCTGCCCGATCGGCTGCGCTGCGTGCTGCGCGCCAACCACCGCGGACCTTGCGCCGCTGACCCGCAACGCACGTCGGAACGCGATCTTCTTCGTGATGGCGCAGTGAGGAATGTCCGCTGGGACGCGGATCAGATATCAGATCCTTCGGCTGACATAAAGATCGACTAAGACAGCCGCTCATATCAGATCACCTAACAAAACGGGATATTGAAATAGATGAATTTACATGCTTAAGATCCTGGCACCCTCCCGCTCAATGCCGATTTGGAGAGCGAGCCATGTCCTCACGCAGAGTCAGCCGGCTGCTGGCAACGCTGCTGGCAAGTACGGTCACCATGCTCAGCGCCGCGCTGATCAGCCCGGCAAGCGCCTCAGCCGACGCCTCGATCGCCGCCACGGTCTGTTACGACACCAGTCAGGCCGGCAGCTTCGTCAGCACCGCCCACCAGGCCGCCTCGATCTGGACCAACGCCGTGCCGAGCGTGAACATGTCGGCCTGCGGATCGAACCTGCGGATCTACCAGATCACCGGTGGCGGCTCGTACGCCGTTCGGACCAGCCTAGGTAACGGCCGGGTCTACATCGATACCCAGCAGGCCAAGCAGTACAGCCCGCTGCGGATCATGACCCACGAGATCGGCCACATCCTCGGCCTGCCGGATAACTACAACGGCAATTGTGCGCTGCTGATGTCCGGCGGCAGCGCTGGAACCAGTTGCACCAACCCGTACCCGGCCGCGAGCGAGGCGAGCCGGGTGAACAGCCTCTTCGGCGGCGCCCGGATCGGCGCCGAGACCGGCAGCCAGGTGTTCCAGGACAGCTGGCCGCTCGCGGTGGGCGTGGGCCAGGCCGGCTGACCCCGCACCGCACCGGTCCGGCTGTTCTGCCCGGCCGGCAGTGCGCAATGTCGGGGACATTGCGGTATCAGACGCATCGGGATACCGCAATGTCCCTGACATTGTGCGGATCATGGCGTCGAAGGTCTGAAGCATCACCGCGCGAAACGCGGAGCATGACGCTCAACGGCCGGGTCAGCGGCGACCTTCGGCGCTACGGGTGCGCAGCGCGGCCCGCAGTTCAGCGACAAAGCCGTGAAATCGTCGCGGAGCCGTTTCGCGGTGACGTGCAGAACGAGCCAGTCCGCGCCGAGCAGCTTGTTCAGCCGGCGGCGGTCGTAGTGGATCTGCTCCTCGGCGGCGTGCCAGAGACCGTCGTACTCCACCGCCACCCGCTGCTGCGGCCAGGCCAGGTCGACCCGGGCCAGAAACGCCCCGTTGCGTTCGATGACGTACTGGACCACCGGTCGGGGCAGGCCAGCGAGCACGAGGCGTACCCGCAGGCGGCTCTCCTGGGCGACTCGGCGGCCGGGTCCACCAGGTCGGCGCGCGAAGCAGCCGCCGCCAACCGCGCCGGCCGGCATGCTCACGGGCGTACGCCTCCAGGTCGGCCACGGTGACCAGCCGCTTGGCCACCATCAGGTCGAGCAGCATGACGGTCTCCACCGGGTCGAGCCATTGGGCCAGGTCCCAGCCGGTACGCAGCGGGGTGGTGAGCCGGAGTCCGTGCCGGTCGCGGATCTCCGCTGGCGGCAGGTCAGCGGTGTGGATCCGCAGGCCGCTGACCGGGCCGAATCGGGCGGCGCGCGGCACCACCACCTCCACCGGGTCGTCCTCGGTAAGGTTGCCCACGCCGTAGAGGGCCGCCGCGGAGCGGCCGGCCACCGCGCCAACCGTTGGCAGGAGGTACGCCGAAGCGGCGTGGCACCGGTCCCGGTGCGTGGTCGTGAAGGTCGTGTCGGTGTAGATCCCTCGGAAGAGTGGGCGCCAGGCGGCGCTGCGCAGATCGGCTGGGGTGAGCAGCTTCTCGTTCAGCGCGCTGCGGGCGCGGAAGATCTTGCCTCGTAGGGGCGCCGGGCGACGCGGGTTCTTCGGCATCGCGGCAGCCTTGCGGGTCTGCTGCTGGTGCGCTGTCGCGAACCGAACAATGTCGGGGACATTGCGGCATCCCGATGCGTCGGATGCAGCAATGTCCCCGACATTGCGCGAGGGCGGGTACGCCGAGAGGGGAGTTGGGCGAGCTGTCCAATGACGACGGATCCGGTGGCCGGTCACGCGGTGCGCGTGCCCGGCCACCGGCGGCAGGGACCTGGGGTAGCAGTCCGGCGGCTAGATGATCAGCTGGCGGTGCAGCGCAGCGTCGGCGAACTGTTGGTGCCGTTCCAGGAGCCGAGGAAGCCGAAGCTGGTCTGGCCCCGGCGCCGAGGGTGCCGTTGTAGGCCTCGTTGCGCACGGTGACGTTCGATCCGCTGCTGGTGAGCGAGGCCGCTCCAGATCTGGGTGACCGTCTGCCCGTTGGCGAACGTCCAGGTCACCGTCCAGCCGCTGATCGCCGCAGTGCCGGCGGTCACCTGCACCTCGGCCTGGAAGCCGCCCTGCCACTGGTTGGTGATCGCGTAGGTGGCGGTGCAGGTGCGTGAGCCAGCCGGTGGGGTGGTCGGTGGCGCGGTGGTCGGCGGGGCGGTAGTGGGCGGGGCGGTAGTGGGTGGCGCGGTGGTCGGCGGGGTGGTCGGCGGAGTGGTCGGATTGCCGCCGCCGTAGACCGTCGCCTCCCGGGAGGTCTGCTTGATGCCGTTGGCACCGTTGAAGATCCGCTGCCCCCAGGGGGTCAGGCTGTTGGCGTTGAAGTTGTTCACCATGTCGAGGTACTCGACCCCGCCGCCGTTGCCGCTCCACGACCAGCCGAGGTAGCCGATCCCGTTGGCCTGGCTGTAGGACATGATGGTGTCCTCATCCGGGTCACCGTCGGAGTGCATGTTGCCGAACTCGCCGACCACGATCGGCAGGCCGGCGGTACGGAACCGGCCGAGGTAGTCGGTGACCTTGGCTGCGGTGTTGTAGACGCCGTACATGTGGATGGAGAAGATGGTGTTGCGGGCGGTGTCGGCGTTGAAGACGGTCTGCGCGTTGTCCCGCATGATGTTCTGCCAGTCCTGACCCCAGTTCGGGGCGTCGACCATGATGGTGTGCTGGAAGCCGGCGGTGCGCAGCCGCCGGATCGCGGCCGACGTGTCGGAGGCCCAGTTGTTGCCGGCGCTGCCGTTGCCGTACGGCTCGTTGCCGATGTTGACGATGATGTACTTCTCCTGGCCGGTGAGCACGCTCTGGATACTGATCCAGTAGTCGACCGCGCGGCTCAGCGTGGTCGCCGCGCCGTCCTCGCCGTAGCCGGTGGTGTCGTGCACCTCCAGCACGCAGATCAGCCGGTTGTTCTTACAGAGCGTGATGACGTTGGCCACGTCGCTGGCGGTGTTCTTGGTCCACCGGTCCCCGCTGCTGAGCACCACCCGGACGCTGTTCGCACCGAGCGCCTTGATGCTGGCGAATGAATTGGTTTGGCTGGGGTACCAGGTGTGCGCGTGGCTCACCCCGCGCATGATGAACTGGTTGCCGTTCGCGTCCAGCAGCCGGCCGCCACTGATGGTGAAGCCGGCCGCCGCGTGGGCGGGCTGGGCGAAGACGAACATGGAGATGATCAGCGCGAGGATAGTCGCGGCGGCGACGGAGATTCGTGTTCTCATGACCTACCTCAGGGAGAAGCCCATGGATGGGAAAGACATGCGGGCAGGGCAGCTGCAGCCCGACAGCTAGCACCCGACTCCCAATGGCGGCATCGATCAGCGTAGGTGTGTCATCCCCTTTACGCAACCGGTTAAGTAAGCTGGATCAGCTCCCCCGAGTCGAGTGCGTGATCCGCCTCCGGTGATCCGAAAGCGGCGCTCGGTTGGTCCGACGATCGTCCGCCGGACCAACCGAGCGACCTCATCCCCACCACAAGGATGATCGCGCCGGGATTCCCTTAACCGGTTAAGATCAACACGGTACCGGGATGGCCGGGCAATAGTCAAGAGCATCACTCTCTCGAGTGCTCGCGCCTGGATCGTTCGGCGCTCAGCTCGGCGCGGCGGTTCACCACACCGATTCGGGGTAAGTCAGAGGCAGCAGCCGACCGGAAACCGGACGAACGAGAGGATATTCATCGTGGTCGCCGTGGGCTACACCCTGTTGTGCGAACAGACCGGCCCGCGGCAGTTGGTCGATTACGCGGTACGCGCTGAGGACGCCGGCTTCGACCAGCTGGTGATCTCCGACCACTACTACCCCTGGCTGGAGTCCCAGGGGCACTCGCCGTACGCCTGGTCGGTGCTCGGCGCGGTCGCCCACGTCACCTCTCGGGCTGATCTGATGTCCTTCGTGACCTGCCCGATCCGCCGCTACCACCCGGCGGTGGTCGCGCAGAAAGCGGCGACCATCGGGGTGCTCTCCGAGGGCCGGTTCACCCTCGGCCTAGGTGCCGGGGAGAACCTCAACGAACACGTGGTCGGCGCCTGGCCGCACGTACAGCAACGACACGAGATGTTCGAGGAGGCGCTGCAGATCATCCGCCCGCTGCTGGCCGGGCAGACCGCTCACCTACTCCGGCAACCACTTCGACGTACCCGACGCCTACCTGTGGGACCGCCCGGAGCACCCGGTGCCGATCGCCGTCGCCGCCTCCGGGCCGTCCTCCTGTCAGCTCGCCGGCGAGTACGGCGATGGGATGACCGCGGTCGAACCGGATCGGCACATCCTCGCAGCTCTTCGATCGGGCCGGCGGGGTCGGCAAGCCCCGCTACGGGCAGGTGCCGATCTGCTACGGGCCGGACGCGGCCGAATGCCGCAGGATCGTGCTTCGACCAGTGGCGCTGGTTCGGCCTCGGCTGGAAGGTCAACGCGGAGTTGCCCGGACCGGAGTCCTTCGCCTCCGCCGCCCAGTTCGTCCGCCCGGAGGACGTGGCCGGCACGGTCCCCTGCGGGCCGGACGTGGCGAGCGCACGTGGCGGCGTTCCAACAGTTCGTCGACGCCGGCTTCACCCATGTCGCGCTGGTGCAGGTCGGCGGGGAGAGCCAGCCGATGTTCCTGGACTGGGCCCGCGAGGAACTGCTGCCCCGGCTGCGTGAACTGTGAGCGGCGATGCGACTCGGTAACGTGGAGATCCGCCCACTCGGCGGCGGCGCAGGCTGCCTGCTGATGATCCTTCTCTCGATCCTCGCCTCGATCGGGTTGACCATCCTGCTCGAGCTCGTGCTCCGCTAGCCGTTCCTGGTCAGACCGCGCCCCGCACCGGTCCGGACGCTTGTCTGTCGCGGGGTTTCGAAGCAGGCCAGCCAGGTGGTGAGCAGTGATTCCAGCTGCGCGGCTTCTTGCGCTGTCAGATGGTCGAGCAGCCGGCGTTCATTGCGCATGTGCTCAGTGAACGCCTGGTCGATCAGTTCTCTGCCGGCGTTGGTGAGCGCTACCACTCGCCCACGACCGTCGCTCGCGCTGGGCCGACGGGTGACCAGTCCATCGCGTTCGAGTCGGTCGATGCGCTTGGTCATCGCCCCCGTGGTGACCATGGTGAACGCGGCCAGTTCGCCGGGCGCGCGTTCAAAGGGCTCGCCGGCGCGCCGGAGGGCCGCGAGGACATCGAACTCCCCTTCCCCGAGCCCGTGCCTGCGGTAGACGACGCAGAGGTGCTCGGTGAGGTGACCGGCGATGCGGTGGAGTCGTCCGATCACACCCTGTGGCGTCACGTCCACATCTGGTCGTTCGCGGGCCCATGCCCGCTGGATGCGGGCGACATGGTCGAGGTACTCACTCATGATCTCCAGTATATAGCTTCCATGGAAGCTATATACTGGCTTCCGTGGAAGCTACTTTTCGGTGGACGGCGATCACCGCAATCGCGCCCGTGGCCTGGGGTACCAACTACTACGTCACCAAGCAGTTCCTACCGGCCGACTACCCGCTCTACGGTGCCGCCATCCGCGCCCTGCCTGCCGGCCTACTGCTCGTTCTGATGAGCAAAAAGCTTCCGCACGGATCGTGGTGGTGGAAGTCACTGCTCCTCGGCACCCTGAACACCGGGGCCTTCTTCTCCTTGATCTATGTGGCGGCACAGCTGCTGCCGACCAGCATCGCCTCGACAATCATGGCGACCTCGCCGGTCGTGCTGATGCTCTTCGCCTGGGCCGCGCTCTCCGAGCGCCCGCAGACACTGCAACTGGCCGGAGCCGGTATCGGGATCGCCGGCGTCTGCCTCATGCTGTTAACCGGCGCGATCGCGATCAACGCCCTCGGCGTACTCGCCTCGGTCGGGGCCATGACGATGTCGTGTCTCGGCTACGTGCTCACCAAAAAATGGAGCGCGCACGTCGATTTATTCTCGATGTCCGCCTGGCAGCTCATCGCCGGAGGAGCCATCCTGGTGCCCGTCGCCGTCGCGATGGAAGGAGCGCCGCCGGCCCTGAACGCAGCGGCGATCGCCGGCTTCGGGTACGTCACGGTCGTGGCGACCGCTCTCGCCTCCGTCGCCTGGTTCACCGGATTGCGACATCTGACCGCCGGAACCGTAGGACTCATCGGGCTACTCAACCCGATAACCGGTGTCCTGCTCGGTACCGTGATCGCTGGCGAACTGCTCTCCCCGCAGCAGATCGGCGGACTGGTACTGGTCTTCTTCGGGATCCTCCTCGGACAACCCGTCACCGCACGCCTCATCGCGCGTCTTCGCGTCGAACGCGCAGATAAGAACGGGCTCCTCTCTACCGGACAGCGGCGAGGAAGGGGGCGGCCCGGTCCCGCAGTGCGGTCAGATCACCGCCGACGGCGCGTCCCTGAGCAACGGGGCATCGACCGCCACCGCCAACGCGCCGGCCGCCAGGTACGCCACGGCCGAATCGGCGTCCACCTCGCCGCATGGCACAAACGGCACGGCTCGGGAACGGCTCCCGGAGCGTACGCAGATAGGCCGGACCGCCGAGCGCGGCGGGAAAGAGTTTCACGGCCGAGGCCCCGGCCAGACTCGCCGCGACCACCTCGGTCGGGGTCAGCGCGCCGACCAGAACCGGCAGGCCGAGCCGGACCGATTCGGCCACCGCGGGCACCAACCCAGGGGTCACGACAAACGACGCACCCGCCTGCTCCACCTGCACCACATCGGTCTCGGTGAGCACCCCGCCAGCCCCCAGCGGTGCCTGTGGACCAAGTTCCGCGCGCGCCCGAAGCAGCAAGCCAACCGCATCCTTCGAGGTCACCGTGATCTCCACCAGCGGGATCCCGGCTTCGGCCAGCACCAGGATGCTCTCCAACGCCGCATCCGGATCGTCACCGCGCACGACCGCCATCAGCCGGTGTTGTGCCAACACCTCGCGCAGGTTCACCGGTACATCCTCCCAGGCCAGGCCAGCTGAGGGCAGGACATCTCCGCCGGTCGGGGGCGTGCTAAAGCGCCCGGCTCAGCGGGCCCGGCGCCAACCCCGAATTTCTGTCGGCAACGGGAGTCTCGCGCGCCCGACCACCGCTGAGGCGATCCGACTGCTAACGTGCCGGCCATGCACCGAAGCCCTGCTGGAGGCGCCGAACGGCGTCCCGTCGAGGGCGATATCACCCGCACCTTCGCCCACGCCGGCGCCTCGTTGGCCGTGGCCGGAGGTTCCCGGGTCGGCTACCGCTATTCGGCCAACTTCGACGTCCTGCACGTCGACCCGGCCCTGCCCTTCGTCGCGGTGGCCGACGGCATGGGGGGTGGCCGGGGCAGTGCGGTTGCTGGCGCCACCGCGATGGGCACGCTGGTCGAAGCCGTACGCACGACCGGCCCAGATCTCGGCCCGGCGCAACTACGGGCGGCGGTGGCCGAGGCACAGGCCCGGGTCCTGAAGGCCGGCAGCGAGATGGGTGAGCTGACCGGTTGCACGCTGACCGCCATGATCGCCACCGCTCCGCCGGTTGGCCCGGCCGTGAGCGCCGTCGTCGAGCCGGACGCCTGGATCGTGCAGATCGGCGATTCGCGGGCCTATCGGCTCCGCGCCGGTCTGCTCGAACTACTCACCGTCGACCACACCGCGGCCTGGCTCGGCGCGGTCTACGGCTGGTACCACGCCGACTCGTCCGCCGCGGCCGTCGACCGCTACCAGCTCACCCGGTATCTCGGGCACCCCGACTCACCCGAGCCGGACCTGCTCAACGTGTCACTGCGCCCCGGCGACGTCTACTGTCTGTGCACCGATGGGGTGGCCGAACAGCTGGACTACCAGCGGTTGGCCCGCCGCCTCGGCACCGATGCCAGCCCGGTCGACCTGGTCCGGGGCATCCTGGCCGACACCCTGACGGCGGGTGGTCGGGACAACGCGACGGTCGCGATCGTTCGGGTCGAGGATCGCTGATCCCGTTTCGGGCCGGTGGTCGAGCCGGGCGGCGATCCGACTCCGACGAGCTGACGAAACCCGGTCCGGCGAGCTGGCGCCCCGGTTATCCTCGGCGAATGAGCGGTTACCCGGCGATGCGCGTCGGCCGGCCGGAGTCTGGGTGACCAGTCCGCCGAGCCCGACCACCGCTCCGCCGGACGCCCCGGTCGTGGTCGGGGTCGACGGCTCGCCGACTCAGCCTGGCCGCAACCCGGCTGGCGGCGCGCGAGGCCGCGCTGCACGCCCGACCATTGCGGGTGCTGCACGCCTTCAACTGGTCCGCTGATCCCACCGCGCCGACGGCGGCCGAGCCACGGATTTCGGCGGAACGGTTGATCGAAGCGGCGGTGACCGCCGCGAGCGAGGCCGAACCGGGCATCGAGATCACCAGCGCTCTTATCGAAGGGCCAGCGAGCACCGCACTGCTGCGCGCATCGGGCTCCGCCGCGCTCCTGGTGGTGGGGGACGGTGGCCTGGCAGGCTGCGGCTGCGCGTCGGTCAATAACCTCTCGGTGCAGATCGCCGCCCGGGCCGGGTGCAGTGTGCTGATCGCCCGCGAAGTGCCGCAGCCGCCCGGACCGGTCCTGGTCGGGGTGGACGGTTACGCCAGTTCGTCCGGCGCGTTGGACTTCGCCTTCGACTCGGCGGCCCGCCGAGCCGCCGAGCTGATCGCGGTCCGGGTCTGGGATCCCGACGACCCGCACGGCACGACCGCGGCCGAGGTCGCCGACCAGCTCAACGAGCTGGTCGGCCATTGGCAACACGAGCTACCCCTCGGTCCGGGTCGAACCAACGGGTACCCACCGGTGAACCGAAAAGCACCCTGGTCGAGCAGTCGCGTGAAGCCGAACTTGTCGTGGTGAGCGGCCGCGGGGAGCAACCGTGGCGCGGACTGCTTGGCGCGGTCAGCCAGGCCATGCTGTTCCACTCGCCGGCGCCGGTGGTCGTCGTCCGCGGCCCGCACGGCCTGTACGTTCAGGAATAGGCCTGCGGTGATGTTCAGGAAGACAGCCCCGGACCGGGTCGGGCAGCCGACCATCGGCCCTGTCCGGGTCGGCGCATCGACCAGCAAGCCGAGGTGGCCCGACGCGATCGCCGTCCCGACTGCGAATCCTTCGAACAGCGAGAGGCTCAGACTGATGGAAACCGTTCTGGACCGGCCGGGCCCGCTGACCGACGACGAGTTGGCTCGGCTCGACGCGTACTGGCGGGCGGCGAACTACCTGACCGTCGGGCAGATCTACCTGTTGGCCAATCCGTTGCTGCGCGAACCGCTGGCCCCGGAACACGTCAAGCCCCGGCTGCTGGGGCACTGGGGCACCAGTCCCGGACTGAATCTGCTCTACGCACACCTGAACCGGGTGATCGTCCAACGTGACCTGAACACCATTTTCGTAACCGGTCCGGGGCACGGCGGCCCGGCAATTGTGGCGAACACCTGGTTGGAGGGCACCTACAGCGAACTCTACCCGTCGGTGGGTCGCGACGAGGCCGGCCTGGCCCGGTTGTTCCGGCAGTTCTCGTTCCCCGGTGGGATACCCAGCCATGTGGCACCGGAGGTACCGGGCTCGATCCATGAGGGCGGCGAACTCGGGTATTCGCTGATGCACGCCTACGGCGCCGCGTTCGATAATCCCGATCTGCTGGTGGCCTGTGTGGTCGGCGACGGGGAGGCCGAGACCGGCCCGCTGGCCGGCAGTTGGCTGTCCAACGTCTTTCTCAATCCGGCCCGGGACGGAGCGGTGCTGCCGATCCTGCACCTCAACGGCTACAAAATCGCCAACCCGGCGGTGCTGGACCGGATTCCCAAGGAGGATCTGCTGTCGATGCTGCGCGGGTTCGGCTACCGGCCGTACCTGGTTGACGGGATCAACCCGGAGCAGCCGACGGTCGCGGTGGACCACGCCGTGATGCACCAACAACTCGCCGCCACGCTGGACCGGGCGCTCGACGACATCGCCGCGATTCAGCACCGGGCCCGAACCACCGGCAAGGTCGACCGGCCCCGCTGGCCGATGCTGGTGCTGCGTACCTTGAAAGGCTGGACCGGCCCCACCACGGTCGACGACCGGCAGGTCGAAGGCACCTTTCACGCCCACCAGGTGCCGCTGGGGGCGGTGCGGAACAACCCCGGACGGCTGGCCGAGTTGGAACAGTGGCTACGCGGCTACCGACCAGCGGAGCTCTTCGACGCCGCCGGCGCCCCGGTGCCCGAACTCGCCAGCCTGCCCCCCGCCGGAGCGCGCCGGATGAGCGCCAACCCGCACGCCAACGGTGGAAGCATTCTGCGGGAACTGACCCTGCCGGATTTTCAGGACTATTCCGTACCGGTGGACACCCCCGGTGCTCCGGAGGTCAGCGCGACCGGGACGCTGGGCCCGTGGGTGCGCGACGTGATCGCCGCCAACCCAGACCGGTTCCGGCTCTTCGGGCCGGACGAGGTGGCCTCCAACCGGCTGGGCGCCGCCTTCGAAGTCACCGACCGGGCGTTCGTCGGCGAGATCCGACCCGGCGACGAACATCTGGGCCCGGACGGAAGAGTGCTGGAGGTGCTCTCCGAACATCTGTGCCAGGGCTGGTTGGAGGGCTACCTGCTGACCGGTCGACATGGACTCTTCACCAGCTACGAGGCATTCATTCACATCGTTGACTCAATGGTCAATCAGCATGCCAAGTGGCTGAAGCTCACCCGACAGATCGCCTGGCGCCGGCCGATCGCCTCCCTCAACTATCTGCTCTCCAGTCACGTCTGGCGGCAGGACCACAACGGCTTTTCCCATCAGGATCCCGGCTTCATCGACCATGTGATGAACAAGAAAGCCGAGGTGGTCCGGGTTTACCTGCCGCCGGACGCCAACACCCTGCTCTCCACCATGGATCACTGCCTGCGCAGCCAGCACTACATCAACGTGGTGGTCGCCGGGAAGCAGGTCGCGCCCGCCTGGCTGAGCATGACGGAGGCGGTGCGGCACTGCCGTCGGGGTCTGGGGATCTGGGAGTGGGCCAGCACGGACGAAGGGTTCGAGCCGGACGTGGTGCTCGCCTGCGCCGGTGACATCCCCACCCTGGAGACCCTGGCCGCCGCCGACCTGCTCCGCCAGCACCTACCCGAACTGCGGGTACGGGTGGTCAATGTGGTGGACCTGATGCGACTGCAACCGGAGACCGAGCATCCGCACGGGTTGCCGGACGCCCAGTTCGACACCCTCTTCACCCGGGACCGGCCGATCATCTTCGCGTACCACGGCTATCCGTGGTTGATCCACCGGCTGACCTACCGACGGACCAACCACGGAAACCTGCACGTTCGTGGTTACAAAGAGGAGGGCACCACCACCACGCCGTTCGACATGGTGATGCTCAACGACCTGGACCGCTTCCACCTGGTGATCGACGTCATCGATCGGGTCCCCGACCTGGCCGAGCGGGCCGCCCAACTGCGCCAGACCATGCTCGACGCGCGTCAGGAGTGCCGGGAGCACACCCGCCGCTACGGAGAGGACGACCCACGCGTCGCGCAGTGGCGCTGGCCGGCCACCACATCGACACCGACCGCGAGCTGAGATCGGCAGGTTACGTTGAATCCCAAACCAATCCTGGTCGGCTACGACGGCTCCGACGGAGCTCGACAGGCGCTGCGCTGGGCGCTGGACGAAGCCGTCCGCACCGGCGCCGAAATCCACCTCGGGTACGCCTTCGAATGGCTGAACATGGCGCTCTGGGTCGGTCCCGGTCTCGGCCCCGCTCCCGTACCGAACGACGAGGTCCGCCGCGCGATCGAAATGGTGCTACAGACCGCCATCAGCGAGGCCGCCGAAACCCACCCCGGAGTGACGGTACGCGGCGAGGTGCTCGACGGACCCGCCACCATGCGGCTACCGGAACTGTCCGCGTACGCCGCGCTGGTCGTACTGGGCAGCCGAGGGCTCGGCGGCTTCGTCGGCCTGCTGGTCGGCTCGACCAGCGCCACGGTCGCCGCGCACGCACACTGCCCGGTAGTGGTGGTCCGCGAGCCGGAGCAGGCCAATGGCAAGCGACCGATCGTGGTGGGGGTGGACGGCTCGGAGCAGTCGCTGTTGGCGCTGGGGTTCGCCTTCGAGCAGGCGGCCGCCCGGGCCGTACCGCTGCGGGTCATCCGGGCCTGGACGCCTCCGGAGCCGAGCCGACGCCACCCGGCCGGCCCGGGTCCCGACGAGGCGCTAAGGATCGAACAGGCGGCACTGACCAGCCTGCTGGACGGCTGGCCGGTGCGATACCCGGGCGTTGCGGTGACAGCGGAGGTGCTCGCCGGCAATCCCGCCGAGCTCCTGGTGGCCGCCAGCTCCCAGGCGCAGCTCGCCGTGGTCGGTAGCCGGGGCCGGGGTGGGTTCCGCGGCCTGCTGCTCGGTTCAGTCAGCCAGCAGCTCATGCACCACGCACACGGTCCGGTCGCGGTGATCCGCGAACGGTCAACGGCACCTGGCGCAGCCGGTTGATCGGTCAGCCGGGCGAGCTCAGTGAGAAGATTTCCTCATCCTCCTCGGTGAGGTGCAGGCGCAACAGCGCGTCGAGGCCATACAGGCTGGCCAACACGTCCGGGATCTGCTCGGGCGGCAATTGGGAGTCGGCGGCCGATCCGAGCTGATCGGCGAGCCGATCGACGAGCCGATCGACGAGCCGGCGAATCTCCAGATGCGCCCGGCTCAGCCCGGTGGTCATCTCCCTCACCTGGCCCGTCAGTACCGGATAGAGTCGCTGCTCCTCGGCCTGCACGTAGCGCAGGACCTCGTCGGCGAGCCGATGTTGGAGGTCACGCAACATCGGCAGGCAGCATGGATCGGCAGGCCGGATGACGACCAGGTCCGCCGCGTCACGCAGTCGGATCAACACATCACGCAGGTTGCCGCGTCCGGCGGCGAACTCATCCAGCAACGCCTGGGCCGCTGGCGGCAATGGCCGGCTACGCAGGCCGCCGCGTAGGGCACGCAACGCGTTGAGAATGACCAGCACGTCGATGCCCTCCTGAAGAAATGCTCCAGCGACCGGCGGCAGCCAACCCACGGCAGCGGCGCCCATCGCGACCACTGCCAGCCCCATCCCGATGGTGGCGCTCTGCACCGCGATCGCCCGCGCGTGCCGGGCGATCTCCACCGCGTCGGCCAGGCGATCCAGCCGGTCCACGGTCAGCACCGCGTCGGCCACTTCCGCCGAGGCGGTAGCCCCGGTCGCGGCGATCGCCACCCCGACATCGGCCGCGGCCAGGGCCGGGGCGTCGTTGACCCCGTCGCCGACCATGACACTCACCGCCCGCTCAGCCTCGGCGCGTACCCGGAAGACCTTTTCCGCTGGCGAACATCGGGCGACCACATCGTCCACCCCGACCACCCGGGCGACCTGTTCCGCCACCTGAGGCCGATCCCCGGTGAGCATGATCAGCCGGGTGAACCCCGCCTCGCGGAGCCGACGCGCGGTGCGCCGGGCATCCGGGCGGACCGGATCCCGCAACAGCAACGCGCCGGCCGGCTCGCCGTCCAGACTGACCCAGATAATCGAAATGCCATCCAGCTCGGCCCGCTGCCGGGCGCGCTCGGCCCAGTCCGGCAGGGGGCCGCTGAGTTGTCCGACCCGGACCTGCCGGCCCTCGACCCGGCCAGCGACCCCCTGCCCCGGTTCCTCGGTCACCTCGGTCGGCACGGTCAGCTTGAGGCCCCGCTCGGTGGCCTGATCGAGCACCGCGGCGGCGAGTACATGCGCGGAGAGCTGCTCGACGCAGGCGGCTAGGCGCAGCACCTGGTCACGGTCGATGCCCGGCGCGGTAACCGTCTCCACCGCTCTGGGCCGCCCGACGGTCAGCGTGCCGGTCTTGTCGAACAGCAGGGTACGGGCCCGTCCCAGCAGTTCCAGGGAGCCGCCGTCGCGGACCAGTACCCCTCGCCGGGCCACCCGGGACAGGCCGGAAACGATCGCGATCGGCGTCGCCAGCAGCAGCGGACAGGGGGTCGCCACCACCAGGACCGCCACGGCCCGGATGAACTCGCCGGTGAGCAGCCAGCTCAGCCCGCCCACAACGAGGGTGAAGGGCACGAAGGCGGCCGCGTAACGGTCCGCGAGCCGGACCATCGGCGCCTTCGCCTCGGTCGCCTGTTCGGCCAGCCGGACGATCCCGGCATAGGTGCTCTCGGCCGCGGTGACGGTGGCCCGCATGCCGAAGGCCGCACCGGCATTGGCCACACCGCTGGCCACCGGTTCCCCCGCCTTCCGTTCAACCGGGCGCGATTCGCCGGTGACCACCGACTCGTCCAGGGTGGCCGACTCCTCGATGGTCCCGTCGACAGCGACCACCTCGCCGGGACCGACCAGCAGCCGGTCTCCGGGGCGTACGGTGTCCAGCGCGACGACCTCCACCGCCCCGTCCGCCGTGCGGCGGCGGGCCGAGCGTGGGGCCCGACGCAGCAGCTCGTGCAGGTCACGGTCGCCCGACGCTGGGCATACGCCTCCAAGGTCCGTCCGGTGGCCAGCATGAGCGCCACCACGGCACCGGCCAGGAACTCACGTACGCCGAGGGCTCCGGCCAGGGCTAGGACCGCGATCACGTCGACCCCGACCTGCCGGTGCCGCAACGCCCGGAGCACGAACCAGGTGGCGGGCAGGAGGGTGACGATCGTGGCCGCCGCCCAGATCAGACCGGCCTCCGCGCGCCTCCCGACGAGCCAACACGCGGCCCCGGCGAACACCACGGCACCGAGCGCGACCAGCGGCCCCCACTCCCACCACGCCTGTCGGTGCGCCAGCGGCGCCCGGTCCGGTGGGTCAGCCATGGTCGTCGGCTACCGGTCGTGGTGCCGCCGGGCGGATGGCCCCGTCTTCGGAGCGACTCGCTATCGCACGAGCGCGACCTTCAACGCCCCGGTCTGCGCTGGCCGGGAGAAGACGTCGTACGCCTGCATGATGTCGCCCAGCGGGAACCGGTGGGTGATGAGCTGCTCGGTGGCGATCTGCCCGGAATCGACCATGCCCAGCAGGGTGGGGGTCGAGAAGGTGTCCACCAGCCCGGTGGTGATCGTGATGTTCCGAATCCAGAGTTCCTCCAGGTGTAACGTCGCCGGCTTGCCGTGCACGCCGATGTTCGCCACCCGGCCACCCGGCCGGACCAGGGTGGTGCAGAGCTCAAAGGTGGCCGGCAGGCCGACCGCCTCCAGCACCACATCCGCGCCGAGTCCATCGGTCAACGAGCGGACCAGCGCCAGCGGGTCGGCGTCGGGCTTTCCGATCACACTCGCGCCGAGTTGCCGGGCCGCCTCCAGCCGGCGGTCGGCCGGGTCAATCGCCACAATGTGCGATGGGGAGAACAACCGGGCGGCGAGGATCGCGGCCAGGCCGATCGGCCCGGCGCCGACGATGGCGACCCGGTCACCGGGCCGGACCTGCCCGTTGAGCACCCCCACCTCGTAGGAGGTCGGCAGGATGTCGGCGAGCAGCAGGGCGGCCTCGTTGGTCACGTTCTCCGGCAGCCGGTAGGTGGAGAGGTCAGCGAAGGGGATCCGGGCGAGTTCCGCCTGCACCCCGTCGACCAGGTGACCAAGAATCCAACCGCCCCCGCCCAGGCACTGGCCGTACCGGGCCTCCCGGCAGTAGCGGCACCGCCCGCAGGCGGAGATACACGAGGCGAGCACCCGGTCACCGGGATGAATCGTGGTGACGGCGGCGCCGACCTCGAGCACCGTGCCAATCGCCTCGTGGCCGAGAATCCGCCCGGGCCGCACCTCTGGCACGTCCCCGCTCAAGATGTGCAGGTCGGTGCCGCAAATGGTGGTGGCATCGATCTGGATGATCGCGTCGGTAGGGTCGATGAGCGCCGGATCGGGCGCATCCGTCCAGGACTTCTCGCCAGGACCACCGTAGACCAGCGCCTTCATGCCTTTCCTCCTCACATGCCAACTCCGATCGTCTCAACCACCCTGCTGCCTTCGCTCGGAGATGAGGAAACGCAGCACCCGGCGCATCGGGCTGGCGCACTGGTACCCGGCCCGGTACGCCGCCCGATGGGGCACGATGGGCGCAGGGTTCGCCACCAGCAGGAGAGAAATCTCGCCACAAGCAGGAGAGAAGGGTCATGAAGATGAGCGACGAGGGGCCGGAGACCAACGGGTCGCTGACCACTGCGCTGGCCCGGGCCGCGACGACGGCTGGGACCGCGCCCTCGGTGCACAACACCCAGCCGTGGCGCTGGCGGGTGCTGCCGGAACGACTGGAACTGTTCGCCGCACGTGACCGGCAACTCGTCGCCGCCGATCCCGACGGTCAGCTACTCACCCTGAGTTGCGGTGCGACCCTGCACCATGCCCGGCTGACGCTGGCCGCGGACGGCTATGCGGTTCGGGTGGAACGGCTGCCGGATCCGACGGATCCGGACCTGCTGGCCCGGCTGGTTCCGACCGGACGAACGGAGACAGCAGCCGAGGCAGCCCGGCTGCTGTCGTGCGTCTCGGCGCGACACACCGACCGGCGGTCGGTCAGCACCCAGCCGGTGCCCGAGGCGGCGTTGACGGCGATCGTCCGGGCAACGGCGGCGCAGGGCGCCCGGCTTCAGCTGCTCACCGACGACCAGGTCCTGGAGTTGGCCGCGTCGGCCAGCCGGGCGGCTGAGACAGAGGCGGAGCACCCAAAGCTCAAGGAGGAGTTGGCGTACTGGACCGGTCGGGGCCGCCCGGTGGGCACGGGTCTGCCCGCCAATGTGCTGCCGGATCAGGCCGCGCAGACCACCGTGCCAAGCCGGGACTTCGGCACACCTGGCTCGCTGCCGGTGGGGTCCGGGCACGACCGGGCTGCGGTGTACGGGCTGCTGTTCGGCGACGATGACGAGCCGGAGAGCTGGCTCCGAGCCGGGGAAGGGCTCTCCGCCGCGTGGCTGACCGCCACCGAACGGGGTGTTTCGGTGGTGCCGCTCAGTGGCGTGGTCGAGGTGACCAGCACCCGAGCCGCGTTGCGCCGGATGCTCGCCGGACTGGGCTACCCGTACCTGGTGCTGCGGTTGGGTATCGCCGAACCGGCACCCGGTGAGCCGGCGCACACCCCACGGCTACCGGCCGACCAGGTGGTCGACACCTCGGCAATAGGTGACCAGGGGAAGTGAGCGTACGCCGGTAGGGCGGAGCGGGCGGCCGGCCCGGGGACAGGTCAAAGGTCCTGGGCCGGACCGGACCGCTGGCCCTGTCTGGGACCCCGACGGAACGCGTCCAATAATGGAGGACGATCGAGTAGCCAAGAGGACGTGGAGATCATGACCGCACCGGCCCAGCGCCCCACCGCCCGCACCGCCACCCCTACCCCCCGGCCGGCCAGCGCAGTGGCCGAACCCGTCCGGCAGCGCGCCACCCGGTACGTATTCGCCGCCCTCCGACTCGCCCTGGGTTGGACCTTCCTCTGGGCCTTCCTCGACAAGACCTTCGGCCTCGGCCACGGCACCGAAGCCAAGGGCGCCTGGATAAACGGTGGCAGCCCCACCATGGGCTTCCTCAAGTTCGGCACCGCTGGCCCCTTCAAGGAGACCTACCAGAGCATCGCCGGCGCCGCCTGGGCCGACTGGCTCTTCATGGCCGCTCTCGCCGGCATCGCCGTCGCCCTCCTGCTCGGCATCGGACTGCGGGTCGCCGCGGTCGCCGGTGGCCTGCTCTACGTCCTCATGTGGACCGCCGCCCTCCCCCCGGCCAACAACCCCTTCATGGATGAACACCTCATCCACGCCGCCCTGCTCACCGCACTCGCCCTGGTCGCCGCCGGTGACACCCTCGGCCTGGGCCGGATCTGGGCCCGGCTGCCCCTGGTCCAGCAGTGGGGCTGGTTGCGATAACAGCGAGGCTCCCTGACGTGGCCGGCGAAGTTCCGCCGGCCACGCCCCCACCTCCGCACCCCACCTCCGCACCCCCACCTCCCGTGTTGATCATGAGGTTATCGTCAAAAATTAGGTGAAAATTGACGATAACCTCATGATCAACACGGGAGGTGGGGCAAGATCGACGGGATGGGAGGCGGAGGTTCTGCATGATCACCACAACCGGTGCGCCCATCGTCGTCGGCGTGGACGGTACGGCTTCCGCACTCTCGGCCGTCCGACTGGCCGCCTGGGAGGCCGACACGCGGCGGCGCCCGCTGCGGGTCGTACACGCCTTCATCTGGTCCCAGATGCGGGTACCGCTGGGTCCGTCGCCGCTGGGCCCCCCCGAGGGCGGTCTACGTAACCAGGCCGACCGGATCGTGGCCGAGGCGATCGCCGAGGCGAAGCGGGTCGCTCCTCAGGTGGCAGTCACCGGTGACATCGTGGACGGAGCGGCAGCGACGGTGCTCCTGCACGAGGCGCACCGTGCCGGGTTGCTCGTGCTCGGCAACCGTGGTCTCGGTGGCTTCGCCGGCCTGCTGATCGGGTCGGTCGCGGTGCAGGTCGCCACGCACATCAGCTGCCCACTGCTGGTCGCCCGGGGCAACGAACCGGAGGACAATCGGGGCAATGACCGGCCGGTCGTCGTGGGGGTCGACGGCTCTCCCCTGTCCGACCTGGCGATCGGCTTCGCGATGGAGGAGGCGGCGCTGCGTAACGCCGGACTGGTAGCGCTGCACGCCTGGACCCGTCCGGTGTCCAGCGGCCCGGGTGACATGCTGCCGTTGGTGTACGACGCCGACGTGGTGCGCGACGAGGAGCAGACCCTGCTCGCCGAGGCGCTCGCCGGCTGGTCCGAGCGCTATCCCGACGTACCGGTGACCCGGCGGCTGGTCCGGGAGTCGGCGGCGAAGGCGCTGGTCGCGGAATCGACGACGGCTCAACTCGTGGTGGTCGGCGCCCGGGGCCGGGGTGGTTTCACCGGGTTGCTGCTCGGCTCGGTCAGTCAGACAGTTCTCCATCACGTACAGTGCCCACTCATGATCGTCCGCCGGTCACGGCACCCCACGTAGGCATCCCGCGGATCGGTGCCGCTGGCATTCGGTTGCTCGGGCATCGATATCCCTGCCGACCCCCGCCCACGAGCCGTACCTTGGCGCAGGTGTCCGCTGTACCATCGGGCGATGCCCGCCCCGACCCCTGCCGCCGGCGATGCCCCCCGGGAAGTCCCGTCACTCGGGTTGATGCCCCTGTCCCGGATCCATCTGGACGAGCTGCTGCAGGAGATGCTCGTCCGGGTCGGTGAGGTGGTCACCAGCCGGGAACGGCTGCGCGCGCTACTGAACGCGGTGGTCGGCATCGGCACCGACCTGGACCTACGCAGCACCCTACGACGGATCGTCGAGGCCGCGTGCGAGCTGGTCGGCGCCCGGTACGGGGCATTGGGGGTGATTGGCGATGATCGCACCCTGATGGAGTTCATCACTCACGGCTTCGACAGCGAGACCCACGCCGCGATCGGTGATCTGCCAAGCGGGCAGGGCGTGCTCGGGCTGCTGATCGCCGACCCGCGCCCGGTCCGGCTGCCCGAGATCACCGAGCACCCGCAGTCCTACGGCTTCCCACCCGAGCATCCGCCGATGCACAGTTTCCTCGGCGTACCGGTGCGCATCCGGGATCAGGTCTTCGGCAACCTCTACCTGGCCGAGAAGCAGGGTGCGGCGGAGTTCACCGAGGATGACGAGGAGATCGTGGTCGCGCTGGCCGCAGCGGCGGGCGTGGCGATCGACAACGCCCGGCTCTACGCCCTGGCGCACCGGCGGGAGCGCTATCTGGCTGCCGCCGCCGAGATCACCGGTGTGCTCCTCGGCCAGGTACGCCGGACCGACGCCCTGGCCCTGGTCGCCCGGCGGGCCCGCGAGGTGGCCGAGGCCGAACTGGTTCTGGTGCTGCTCTACGACGAGCACGTCGATCAGTTCACCATCGAGGTGGTCGACGCCCCGGGTCAGGTGGCCACAGGACTCGTGAACGCGTTGCTTCCAGCAGCCGAGACCACCTTCGTCCGGTCGGTCACCGATCGCGAGCAACTTGTCACCGAAAATCTGGCCAAGACCGCGCCGTGGCCGGTGGCGGTGACCACCGGCCCGGCAGTGGTCACCCCACTGGCCACCGCGGACACTCTGCACGGGGTGCTGGTCGTCGCCCACCAGTCCGGTCGGCCCGGGCCGACCGACGAAGACCTGCCACTGCTGGCCAGCTTCGCCGACCAGGCCGCACTGGCCATGGAACGGGCCCGGGCCCAGGAGGAGCGGGAACTGCTGGTCGTCCTGGAGGACCGCGAACGGATCGCCCGCGACCTGCACGATGTGGTCATCCAGCGCCTCTTCGCCACCGGCCTGCAGCTGCAGAGCACCGCCCCGATGACCTCCCGCCCGGAGGTCGGCAAGCGGATCAACGCCGCCGTGGACGACCTGGACTCCACCATCCGGGACATCCGGCGGGCGATCTTCGAATTGCGTACGCCGATGAGCACCGACCTGCGTACCGAGATCCGCGACACGGTCGAGGTCGCTACCGGGACCCTGGGTTTCCGTCCGACCCTGGAAATATCCGGCCCGGTGGACAGCGCGGTCCCCGACACGATCCGACCGGACCTGCTCGCGGTGCTTCAGGAGGCGCTCTCCAACGCCGCCCGGCACGCACGGGCCAGCCGGGTGACGGCACGGGTGGCGGTGCACTCTGATCAGCTCACGCTGACGATCAGCGACAACGGCGTCGGCACCGATCCGGCCACAGCCCGGGGTGGGCTGCTCAATCTGCGCGAGCGGGCCGATCGGCACGGCGGCGCGTTCGAAATAGGCCCGGCCGAGGATGGCGGCACGATCGCGCGCTGGCGGGTCCCGCTGCGGGACTGACCCCGATGGCCGGGCCGATCATCCGGTTTCCGGCTATGGCCGCTTCCCGAGCAGTCGGGTGGCCAGCACCGCAGCCTGAGTACGCCGTTCCAGGCCAAGTTTGGCCAGCACGGACGAGACGTAGTTCTTGACCGTCTTCTCGGCCAGAAACATCCGCCCGGCGATTTCCCGGTTGGTCATCCCCTCCGCCACGTATTCCAGGATCCGCCGCTCCTGCTCGGTCAGCGCCGCCAACTCACGGGGGCGCTCCGCCCCGTTGCGGATCCGCTCAAGCACCCGCCGGGTCACCGCCGGGTCCAGCAACGACTGCCCCGCCGCCACCCGGCGCACCCCGTCGACCAGGTCAGTACCACGAATCTGCTTCAACACGTACCCGGCCGCGCCCGCCATGATCGCCGCGAACAACGCTTCGTCATCCTCGTACGAGGTCAGAATCAGTCCCTTGATCGATGAGTCCACCGCCCGAACATCCCGGCACACATCGATGCCATTACCATCCGGCAACCGGGCATCCAGGATCGCCACGTCGGGACGGAGTGCCGGGATTTGTCGGCTCGCCTCCTGCGCCGAACCAGACTCCCCCACCACCTCGATATCACCGGACGCCTGCAACATTTCGGCTAGCCCACGGCGGACGACTTCATGGTCGTCGAGCAGAAACACGCGAATCACTCCTCATTCCTACCCCTTGCCGACCAGCCGCGCACGGGCCAAAGGTCCCGGCCGCCGCGCCGGCAGCCCGAGCCGAGCGCCCGTCAGGTCCCCCTCCCCGCCCGGTCGGGACGTCCGGCCCTGTTGAGGCCGGCGTCACCGGGCGCAGCCTGGTAGGTGAGCCAGGAGGAGAACGTTGACCGCGACCGCCTTCACCACCACCACCTTCCGCACCGGGGTGGCCGCGGCGATCCGCGCGCCGTCACTGCGGAACAGCCAACCGTGGCGGTTCCGGTTTCGGGATGGCGCGATCGAAGTACGCGCCGATCCCGAGCGGCGCCTGGCCGCTGGCGACGACACCGGCTGGGCCACCCGGATCGGCTGTGGCGCGGCCCTGTTCAACCTTGAGCTCGCGCTAGCCGTGGCTGGTGCGCCGGCCAGCACCCGGATCCGACCGGATCCAGCGGTACCGGACCTGGTGGCCCGGCTGACCCCGGACGCACCTCGGATGGCCACTCCCGCCGAGCGGCTGCTGCACGCGGCCATCCCACGTCGGTACAGCAACCGCAGACCGTTCCGGCCCGACCCGGTGCCCGCGCGGACACGGCGGCGACTCGTCGAGGCCGCCGACAATCAGGGCGCCTGGTTGGAGTTGATCATTGGTACGGCAGCGATGGCCGCCATCACCGCACTTGCCGACGGCGCCCACCGAGCACTCGACCGCACCCCAGCCTACGAAGCGGATCGGCTCAGCTGGACCCACCGCGATGCGCTGACCGATCAGGACGGAGCCGAGCCGCTGGTCGCCGTACTCGGCTCGGCAGGTGATTCGGCCAGTGCGCAGATCGCCGCCGGGCAGGCGCTGCAACGGGTACTGCTTACCGCCACCGATGCCGGTCTCGCTGTCACCATGCTTTCCCCACCGATTGCGGTACCCAGTACCCGGGAGCAGTTACGGCTGGCCCTGGGCCGTTACGGCGCACCACAGATGGTCATGCGGATCGGCTACGCCCACCCCGGGCAGCCCACTGCGCGCCGTAACCTGGCTGAGGTCATCGCCAGCGGGGCACGGGCCGGGGCAGCTCACAACTGGGGCGCGACCTCCGCTGCGACCAACTCCAGATGATCAAGATCGTCAAGGTCCAACACCTGGAGATAGATCCGTTCGCCACCTGCCGCCGCGTACTGGCCGATCTTGTCAACCACCTCCGCGGGTGAACCCGCCAGGCCGTTGACGCGAAGCTCCGCCGGTTCACGGCCGATCGCGGTGGCACGACGGTTGACCTCCGCGTCACCGCGCCCACAACACAACACCAGAGCGTTGGAAAATCGCAGCGTGGCCGGGTCGCGATCGATGGCCGCGCAGGCCAGGCGTACCCGCTCGATCTGCGCCACGGAATCCGCAAGGCTGGCGAACGGCAGATTGAACTCGTCGGCGTACCTGGCGGCCAGCGCCGGTGTGCGCTTCGGGCCGAGACCACCGAGCAACACCGGCGGTCGTGGGGTCTGCACCGGCTTTGGCAGTGCCGGCGCGTCGGTCAGCGAGTAGTACCTGCCGCTGAACTCGTACCTGCCGCCGGTGGGCGTCGCCCAGAGACCCGTGATGATCTCCAACTGTTCCGCCAGCCGATCGAACCGCTCCCCGAGCGGCGGAAACGGAATGCCGTACGCGGCATGTTCGGCCTCGAACCAGCCGGTGCCGATACCCACCTCCACCCGGCCGGCGCTCATCGCGTCGACCTGGGCGACCGCGATCGCCAACGGGCCCGGCAATCGGAAGGTCGCGGCGGTCATCAGCGTGCCGAGCCGAATCCGGGTCGTATCCCGGGCCAGTCCGGCCAACGTGGTCCACGCATCGGTCGGGCCGGGTAGCCCACTCACCGAGCCCATCTTCAGGTAGTGGTCGGACCGGAAGAAGGCCCCGTATCCGGCGTCCTCCGCGCATCGGGCCACGGCCAGCAGCTGGTCATACGTGGCGCCCTGCTGTGGTTCGGTAAAGATCCGCAATTCCATACCGCGAGCATACGAAGACCGCACGCCCCAGTGTCCGTGCGCCACGGACCCGTGCGGCTCATCCGCGCCCATCGGGTTGCGCGGCACGTGACCCGAGCGCCCGAACGGTTTCTCCCGGGAGCCTGGGCACCGCTATCCCTTCGCCGGGTAGGTGCGGCAATCGGTGGCCTCGACGGCCGCCCAGACTCGCTGGCCCGGCGTCAGATCGAGGCGGGCGGCAGCGGCTGGAGCGACGTCCGCGACCGCGGTGATCGGGCCGGCAAGCAGGACCCGAAGGTTGTCGCCATGGCGTTGGACGCCGGTAATGGTCGCCGGCCAGGCGTTACGGTGGCTACTTTCGGGGCGCTGCCCGTACAGGGTGACCGAGGTTGGCCGGAAGACCACGAACGATTCGCCGTCGGCCCGATCAGTAATCGTTATGGCGAAATCGTCGGCGACCTGAACAGCCTGCCCGGTGGCCGGGCCGCGATAGAGGTTCAGGCCGACCAGCCGGGCGACGTAGTCCGTACGCGGTCGCGCGGCGATCGTCGCGGGATCACCCTGCTGCACGACGCGACCATCTTCGATGATGACGAGTCGGTCGGCGAGCACGAGGGCGTCCAGCGGGTCGTGCGTGACCAACAGCGTGGCACCAGGGTGTTCGACAAGGTGACGGTGCAGTTCGGTACGGGTCTCCAGGCGGGTACGGGCATCGAGGGCAGCCAACGGCTCGTCGAGCAGCAGCAGCACGGGGTTGACCGCGAGGGCGCGGGCCAGGGCGACGCGTTGTGCTTGACCACCGGAGAGATGTCGCGGTTTGCGATGGGCCTGATCAGCCAGGCCGACCCGGTCCAGCCACCCGGCCGCCTGGTCGCGGGCCTGATTACGGGGTCTGCCCTGGCGGCGCGGTCCGAACGCGACATTGTCCAGCACGGACAGGTGCGGAAAGAGTCGGTAGTCCTGGAAGACCACACCGATCGGCCGCCGCTCCGGCGCTGTCCACACCTGCCGGCCGGGCCGGTCCAGGTCACGCTCGGCCAGCGTGATGTGCCCGGCGGAGAGCGGGATGAGTCCGGCGAGGGCCCGTAGCGCGCTGGTCTTACCTGCGCCGTTGGGACCGAGTAACGCGACGACCTCACCCGGCCCGATCCGCAACCCGGCGTCGAGCCGGAAAGCGCCGTGATCGACCACCAGGTGCGCGTCGAGCAGTGTCTCGAGCATCGGAGTCGCGACGTGGGAACCCGGCCTTCGCGGGCCGGGGAGGAAACGCCGCTTCCTCCCTTCCTGAATCGGAGTGGCAGTAGGAACACGGATCCCCCACTGCCTCCGCCTCCGCCGAGCGGAACGGGAGGTCAAGGACGGGTGATCCAGCGGTCGCGTAGCACGGCGAGGATGGTGACCGAGACGGTGAGCAGGATGAGGCTGAGCACGATCGCGGCCTGCAGGTCCGTCTCCAGCGCGAGGTAGACCGCGATGGGCGTGGTCTGGGTGCGGCCGGGGAAATTCCCGGCGAAGGTGATGGTGGCCCCGAACTCGCCCAGGGCCCGAGCCCAGCACAGTACGGCGCCCGCGGTGATGCCGGGGGCGACGAGCGGCAGGGTGACCTGGGTGAAGGTGGTCCAACGGCCAGCGCCGAGAGTGGCAGCGGCCTCCTCGTAGCAGGTGTCGGCACCGCGTAGTGCTCCCTCCACCGTTATGACGAGGAACGGCATGGCCACGAACGCTTCAGCGAGCACAACCGCCGTGGTGGTGAACGGAATGGTGATCCCGAACTCGCTGTCCAACCAGGTGCCGATAATTCCCCGTCGACCGAAGACGAGCAGCAGCGCGACGCCGCCGACCACCGGGGGCAGCACAAGCGGCACCGTCACCAACGCCCGGACGAGGCGACGGCCGGGGAAGTCGACGCGGGCGAGCAGCCACGCCAGCGGTACGCCGAGCAGCAGGCAGAGCAGGGTGGCGGCAGTGGCGGTCTGCAGCGACAGGCGCAGCGCCTGGTGGATTCCGGATCCGGTGAGCCGCTGCGGCAGCGTGCTCCACGGGGTCCGGATGAGCAGCCCAGCCAGCGGCAGGATGAGAAAAAGCAGGCCGAGCAGGGCGGGCACCAGTATCGCTATCGGCACTCGCCCGGTGGTGCGGCGTCGGGGTGGCGCGGGCTGGGTGATCCGGTCGCAGTCGATGGTCACGGTCTCTGAACCTGGAATCCGGCTGCGGCAAGGATGGTCCGGCCCCGGTCGGATCGCACGAAAGCTATGAACGCCTGGGCGCCGGCCCGGTTCGGCGCGTGCCGCAACAGCGCAATGGGATAGTCGTTGATCGCCTCGACCGATTCGGGGAAGTCGATGCCCACCACCTCGGCGGCCGCGGCCTTGACATCGGTGCGGTAGACCAGCACGGCGTCGACCTCACCCAGCTTGACCTTGGCGAGGGCGGCTTTGACGTCCTGCTCGAAGGTGACAGGCGTGAGTTTGCGGCCGGCGGCGCCGACGGCCTTCTTCGCCGCGGCGCCACAGGGGACCTGCTCGGCGCAGTGGGCGACCTTTATCCCGGGCGCGGCGAGGTCAGCCAGGCCGACGATTCCTCGCGGATTGCCGATCGGCACGGCGATGATGAGCTGGTTCCGGGCAAAAATGATGGGGATGCCGTCGGCGTTACCCGCCTCGACGATGGTCGTCATGTTCGCGGGCGCGGCGGAAGCGAAGACGTCCACCGGCGCGCCCTGGTTGATCTGCATGGCCAGGGCGGAACTGCCGGCGAAGTTGAAGGTCACCTGGACTCCGGGATTGGCTGCCTCGAATTCCCTCCCGATGCTGGTGAACGTCTCGGTGAGCGACGCGGCGGCGAAGACGGTCACCGGGCCGGTTACCCCGGGGTCCTCCCGGCCGCTGCCGGCCGGCGGGTTGGCCTGGTCGGGATCTCCGCTGCCGCAACCGGTCAGTAGCAGTGCCAGCGAGGCGGCCGCTACGGCCAGCAAGGTGCGAGGGATCATGTCGGCTACCTTTCCCGGATACCACCGCCGGACGGCATGGGCTTCTCCACCACCACGGTGGTGGATTTGATTACCGCGACCGCAACCGAGCCGACCCGCAGGTCCAGCCCGTCGACCGCCTCGCGGCTCATCAGTGACACGACCCGGAACGGCCCCGCCTGGATGTCGACCTGAGCCATCACCGTGTCCTTGGTAACCGCGGTCACTATGCCGCGCAGTCGGTTCCGCGCCGAGCAGAGCTGGGCACCCTCTTCGGGCTGCTCCGCCTGGGCACTGACGAATGCCGCCAGGTCAACACCGTTGATCAGCCGATGGCCGTGCTCGTCGCGGGTCGCCGACAGCCGGCCCGCGTCAACCCACCTACGCACGGTATCCACGCTGACCCCGAGCACCTCAGCCGCTTCACCAATCCGAAACCGGGTCACGGCGGCTATCCTACGTCCCTTGTGAACGCAAGGCCAGGATGGCTATGTGGCTCGCATACAACAGGCTGTGAGCCCTACTGCCCTCGCATTCACACCACAGGGCGGGTGGCCGGCATCTTCGGTGCCTGCGGCTGGATGAGCCCAACGCAGCGGTAGAAGAGGTTGTCGACCAATTCGATGCCGACGCCACGCTGTTCGGCCAGCATCCGAATGTGCCGTAGTTCGGTGACCGCATCCGGGCGCATCAGGATCTTCCATGGCACGCGCCGCAGGAGCACCCGAGTCGTCTCCCCGACACCGGGTTTAACGAGATTGATGTCATGAATTCCGTACTCGGCACTGATCGTCTCGGCTGCGGACCACCCGGCCCACGTCGGGGCCCGGTCGGTATTGCGCAACGCCGGGATTTCCTTGGCGACCGCCGCGGCCACCTTTGTGAACTCAGCGGATACCGCGTCGAGGAACTGCCGCGATACGTCGACGTCAGCCAGGTGGGCGTAGAACTTGGCGCCGTGGAACATACCGGGCCTGATGAGATCATCATTGAGTACGGTACGCGACACCAGACCGGACACCGTTGAGTTCAGGCACGCCGATGGGACCAGGTAATCGTCCCGCGTACCGTAGATATCCACGCACCAGCCAGAATCAGCCAACACCGCCAAGGCCGGCGAAAAGCTACCTCCGTCGACCAGTCCGAGCGTGGCGTTCGCCTTGGTGATGGTCTCAGTCAGTTCCCGCGCAATCGCGCCCTTGCCCGTCCAACCGTCGACAAACATGATGCTCTTCGGATCATGGCGTTCGGCAAGGTACGCCAGGGCGACCTCGTCGATCCCCCGGCCTCGGACGATACTAATCGCATAGTGGGGAAGGTCCAGACCGTGCACGGCCCTGGCCCACCGACGCATCAGCACACCTACCGGAGTGCCGGCCCGGGCGAGCGACACCAGGACCACACCATGGCCGCGCTCGGCGAGCACCATTTCGGTGACCACGCCGACGGCCTGCGCCAGCCGGATCGCCGACGAGGCAAGCGCCGCGCTGAACAACCGGTAGTACTCCGCGCTCGGCTGAAACTCCATCGGCAGTGATTCCGCATAGTGAACGCGGCCAGACTGAAACGCCCGCTCACGTTCCACTGTCGGCAATTCAAGCGCGACGTCCGAAAGATCGGTCAACAGCCAGGACACCTCGTCCCGGCCGTAGGAGCCGAATTGCGGACCATGCCGGGGGCGCGGCAACGTCGGCACCACGCCAGACGCGGATCGCGCCGGCTCGCTGCTGATCGCCGACCTCGCGGCGCTATCCGGGCGGTACGACCTGATCGTCAGCAGATGTACCTGATCGCAGCAGCCGGAAAGCTGGTCGAGCAACCCGCCGGGTGCGTGGAGCGCGACGGTATCGCCAACTTCATCGACGACGAACACGATGTCAGTGAACCGCCGGGCCCGGTCCGCGCCCGGTGCGACGTTGTACGCGAATCGCGTGCCAGGACCGTCGTCCGGATCGTCATGGCTCGGAAAGCTGAGCCGGGTACGAATGGCGTAGCCGTTGTCGTCGACCGCGAGAACCGGAGATCTGGTCGTGGTCGAGAAACGGAGAGCGGCGGTGCCTTTCAGCCGGCTCTTGAGGCACTTCGCGATGAGCAACGGTGCGTACATCAACTCTTCGAATCCGAGCACCAGCACCCGATTGCCGGTGATTCGGGCAGCGATCTGCACCGCTGCCCGATCCGCGGCGGCGTGCAACGCGATTCGGTCGGCACGGCCGAAGCCGTGCCGACCGCTATCGCGGACGCCCTGCCAGCCAGCGAGTGGCAACCGCCGCGCCGGGTGCGGTCCGGACGGGACCGCACCGGGCACGTCGTGCTCGGTAACCAGCCGTTGCCCGGCCGCGAGCGCCCCGGGCGGGGCCTCGAAGTGACCAGCGGCCAACGAGATGACCACGATGTCCACGCCGCGGGAAGCTCCGAACGATGCCATCCGGGCTCGATCGGCTGGTGAGCGCAGATCGGCGAGGACAGCGATCACGTACCGGGACCGGCGGGAGTGCACCTGCAGGGCCGCGATCGTGTTCAGTACGGTCTGCCCGGTTGACAGTTCGTCATCGACCAACACCAGCGGGCCGGGCCGAGCAAGGGTCTGCTGGTCCTCAGGTAGCAGCCGGTGACGGGTGGCGTGACTGTGCTCCTCTTCAAATCCGCCAACTTCCGGCACGCCGGGCAATCGGCGCCGGGTGGAATGCAGGTAGTCAACATCCAGGCCGTCGGCCACGGCGTGCCCGAGTGCGGTGGCGGTTTCGGCGTAGCCAAGAACCAGCATGGACGCGGCCGAGGTGGGCCAGTCATCGGGCAGTCGCTCCGCATGCCGCGCGCAGAGGTTCAAAAGCGCGCTGGCGTCAGCGGCGGAGCCATCCAGGGCAGATTTCAGCATCGCACCGCCGACCTGCGCGATATCACCATGGCGTCCGGCAAGGTGATCGGCGACCATGGCGCCGAGTAGTCGCCCCGCGCCGTACACCACATCCGGGTCGGTCGGCAGGTGCTTGCCGAGCACGGAAGAGACGAGCAGATGCACGCGGCGAGGGTTGCGCCGCAGGGCCAGCCCAACCAGATCCGGTAGGGCCAAGGGGCTCGGGTACGACCCGGTAGATAGGGCGACGTTGAGTCGGTCAGCTACCCACTGGCCAGTCCAGACGCCACTCACCGGTGTAGCCCAGCGCCGAGCAGGTCAACGAAGGACACCTCCGCATTGGCCACACCGAACACCTGTGCACGTAGCATGATCCGCTCGGCCCAGGCTGAATGTGGTTTACTCTCGTTCATCTTGTTGCGATATGCGGAAGCTTTCACTCCGCCGCCGGAGTTCATGCCGAGGATGTCAGCGGCGTCGCAGTATTCCTCGTGCGTGACAACTGACAACGCATGTACGGCCGCCACGTGAGATGGGTGGATAACCGTCTTCCCGGTCAACCCATTAGCCTTGTCGAGCACAACCTCACGGATGAGGCCATCGAGGTCCTTAGTGATCAACTCGGCCCGCAGAGCCGACTCGGAATGTTCAACGAACGGCGATTCCCGCAACTGCGGCTTGAACATCCGCTCAGAGCCGGAAAAGTACTCCCATACTGGTCCAGTAACAACAAAGCTGCTATCCCCGGCGCGATTCAGGACGTTGACCACGTCAGATATCACGTCAGCGATCACCCGCACATCATAGATCGAGAGATCCCGCGATCGGCGCAGTCCATAGGCTGCCGACAAATCCGTCGCACCGATACGGACCGCAAGGATATAGTCATGATATTTCATCAGAATCCGCCGCACCCCGAGGAGCGTCTCGATCCGCGACTCCGAAAAGACCACTTCGGGTGACTCGAGGACCGGCATCGCGAGGAGCCTGTGCTTGATCTGCGCACTCGCCTCAGCCACCGCATCAAGGAACAGCGGGCCGGTTTCCTCGGTAAATTTCGGCAGCGCGAACCCGGCCAGGACGCGGGCATGCGCGCCGAGCTCGTTCACGATCATCGAGATCTGCTCGGCGGACCTGACCCGGACGAAGATCAGTGGTTCCGCGACGCCCTCCTCGGCATACGCGCGCAACTGTGCGACAGCGTGCTTCTCCGCAGCCTCCAGGTCACTGTCAGCGATCGCGTCCTCCAGGCAGACCACAAAACTCATCACCCCCTGTGCGGCCCGCTTGGCCATGTCCGCCGCCAGGTTCGGGCGAGTCGCGGGAGCGTAAAGCGTTGCGCCGAGCGCCACGGCGAGTAGCTCGCGGTCGTCGCTGGGCGCGAAGCGCTGCGGCGCCCGGAAGAAGAGGCGTTCACGATCAGAGTCGGATAGAAAGTCAAAATGCCGCATTGCTGGTCCCCTCTTTGCGCAGCCACCGCTACGGCTCCACACTTGCATAATGTCCCCGAGCCATGCGGGGGCTGTTCAGGCCAACCAACAACGGATCTTGCGCTGATCGCCGCCCGTCGGGACTATCCGACCGGATTCATCGCGTCGAGCCAGGTGATCCGATCGAATCCATATGCCCTACAGGCGTCGCGAATCGACCCGCTTATCATTTCCATCTCATAACGTAAAACGAATTCACCGCGCACGTTGTAGAGTGACAGTAATACGCCGACGCCAGCGGACGGCTCGGCGTGGAGATCCAGCTCGATCTTCGCCCCACTGAACGTGGTCACGACGAGAGCACCATCCCACCGCAACTCCGTGCCGTTTTCGGAGTATCCATATATGACGAGACGTTCTATCTCCTGGCACTGTCTCAGGTCAACGACGATGGTTTCATATCGACCACGCTCACCGACGATCAGCGGTCGCGCCGAATCGGCCCCGGCGACCGGCCGGCCCTCGGCCCGTTGCACTGTGGAAGTGTGACCTGTCCGGAGCTGATACGCACAGCCGAGGCGAAGATCGCCCACCGCGTCGCCGCAAACCGCCTCGAAAGTAAGCGTTCCAACGCCCGACTGGAGTCTCGTGAGGGTGACGGTCGGCGCTTTTTCCCGCAAAACGGTGTTGCTCCCCGAACGCACCCGAGCGACGGCTCGCACCCGGGCACGCTCTGGACTGGTCTCTGACTTGGGTCGCGCGGCCGCTGTCCGGCCGGGCGACGGATGCCCGGGAGGAACCGGCTGCGCAGAAAGATCAAGCGACGTTTGCCCGGACCCGACCCCCGTCGGTTCGATACCGAGTACCAGGGCGTCCGCATCAGGGGGCGTACTCACCGGCTGCGGAGATTCCGGAGCCGACAGGTCCAACCCACTCGACGATGAGGCAGGACGCGCCTGGCGAGAGAACGTGCCGGAAGTCCGATCACGACGACCACTGCGCGAGGCCAAGAAGTCGGCAAGTGCCGGGTTTTTCGCGGCCGAGGGCCCGACAGCGACGCCTTTCGGCCGTGACCGGCGGCGCAGGTACGGCAGGTCCTCGCGCTTGGGCGCATTTTCCGGAGCCGGCACATTCATAGCGCTACTCCGTAGTCGGCGGCGATACCGGCAATACCCGTGGAATATCCTTGCCCGATAACCTTGAATTTCCAGTCGCCATTGTGTCGATATATCTCACCAAGAGATATCGCGGTCTCATTGGTCAGGACCGAGGCCAGATTCTCCGACTGGACCAGCTCTTTGTTATCGGCCAGGTTCAACACCCGTACGCCGCACTCCTTCAGCTGGCCGAGGGCACGCCGCCGGACCGTTCCGTCGTTGATGTACAGCACGATAACAATTCTGCCGACCTCTGCGGGAACCGCATCGAGGTCGATCTCAACCTGCTCCTCATCGCCGCCGAGGACCTCGACCAATTGCCGCACGGACAGTTCAGGCGAGCTCAACTGGTTGAAGAACACGAAGTGTTCATCGGAGATAGCCCTACTTGCCGAATCGCAGAGGATCGTCGCGACGACAAGGTTCGCCGAAAGGAGGCCCTCGGAACCAGCGTCCCACCGTACACCGAGCACCACTCCGCTCAGGCCGGGAACCTCGCGAGTCAGCGCCACGTTCGATCCGCGTTTCATCACTGTCATCAGAGATCCAGGTCTGATCGAGAGAACTTTGTACGCAAGAAATTGCCCTGTGTCATCAGGCCGTTGACATCCGCGGTCCGCGCCGCGACGAGCACATCGGACGCGGCGTCCCACAACGAGTCGAGTTGTTCCTGAAGGGCTTCGGTGGGGGTCCTGCCCCCGGTCCACGGTAGGTCGAGTTGGCTTGGGTCCAGGGCAAGAAAGCTCTTGAGGGTCGTCGGCAGATAGTCGGTCAAAATACCCTCGACCGCTACCACCGCGTAGATGTCCAGTTCGCCGTCTGCCGAACTGTCAATCACCTCGCGAAGGGTGTCGACCACCCGGAACGCCGTCACAACCGACTCTACGGGCAGCCGCCCAGCGTTCTGGTTTATGTATCCGTTGAGCTCACGCAAGGTGAGCCGCAACGTCGCGGAACCGTTTTCCGGGGAGGGCTCTGGCGCTATGGGTTGAGCCCCACGCCCTCTCCGAAACCACGCCACGGCTAACTTCCCTCCATCCCGCAACCGAGCGGTGACTCGATTTTCAACATAGCCGCCGGCTCAGGAAGATCCGTCACCACGGCGAGTCCGCTCCAGGTACGGCTTGGCGCGCTCAATCTGCCCCTCCAGGGCATTGACCGTCTGTGCCATGCTGTCCACCGCCTGACCACGGAAGGCGTCCAGCGCGTCCATCGTCTGGAAGACATTGTCGAACGCGGCCTGAAGCTTGGCAAGATCGATGGTCCCGGTGGCTGCCTGCTGGTTGATCTGAGCGCCCTGGAGGCGAAGCTGCGCCGAAGTGGACTCGATCAAGTTGGAGGTGACCGTGTTCAACGCGGTGATCTGGTCCAGCACGAGCTTCTGTCGGGACAGCGCCTGAGCAACAATGACCGCGGTACGCAACGCGGCGACGGTGGTCGTCTGTGCCCGGTCAACGCCCTTGATCAGCTCGATGTTGTTTTTCCGGATGAGGTCGAGAGCCATGTACCCCTGAACCGCGACGGCCATCTGCGTCATGATGTCCTGTCGGCGTTGCCGGATCGGGAACAGGCCATCCGCACGCAGGGTATTCGCGTCCTCGCTGTTCCCGGCCGCCTCCAATGCGGCCACCTTGGCTTCTAAAGCGGAATCAAGCGCCGTAGCGAGCTCATTGTACTCACTGAGCTTACCCATCGTGGCCCACATATTGGCCTTTTCGGTTTCAATGCTCGCATTATCCTTACGGAGCTCATCCTGACCGGAATCGAGCGCCTTAATGATCGCATTGAGGTGGCTCTGCGCGGACTGATACTTGGCGAAGTACCGCTGGAGCTTGTCGCCGCCCGGCAGAAACTTCAGTATCTTCCGCGCGCCACCGAGATCCGCGCGGGCGGGGTCAAGTTCAGTGACCGTCGTACGCAGATCGACCAACGTGTTCGCGACCCGGGTCTGCGCATCATCCCCGCTTCCACCTCGGCCAGACCTGAGCGCCGCCGCCGGCCGCTCCAGCATCCGGCTGGACACGCTCGCCGATGCGCGCATCTCCTTGTCACCCATCGACTGGATCGCGCCGACCTTCTCCGCGAACGCGGGTGACCGCATGTCCATCGCGGCCAGTTCGCCAACGAAGGCCTCCGCCTTCACACGAAGCTCATTCTGCTTGGCACTTTCCAGCGGTACCGCGCCGGCTGCCTGCTCTTTCTCGACGACGACCACGGGCGCCGGTGGAGCGAGAACGAGCGCGGTGCCCGAGGAGGCGGACCCGGCCGGTACTGAGGAGCCGAGGTCGAGTTCGGACATGGTGATGACTCCTTGGCTAGTTCTTGAGCTCGATGACGGCGTTAGAGCTCGGCGGCGAGGCTGGGCGGACGACAGAGAGCCGGGCGTGGGTCCCGCGGTCTGCTGCGGTAGCTCACAGGTATCCGGACATCGCCGGAATCAGGTCATGGATCGTCCGCCCGGAGGTGGGAGCGCCGATCGCGGTCATGGACCATCCCGCTCCGTCGCGGGCCACCTTCGCCATGATCTGGGCGGTGTGCGGACCGGATCCGGTGAGGTCGTAGCGGGCGATCTCCCGTCCATTCGACTCATCGACCAGTCGGCAGAACGCGTTCTCGATCTGGGAGAAGTTCTGCCCGGTGAAGGAGTTCACGGTGAAGACCAAGCTCGTGATGTTGCCAGGGAGGCGAGACAGGTCAACCTTGATCGACTCGTCGTCACCGTCGCCGTCGCCGGTCAAGTTGTCTCCGGTGTGCTGGACAGCGCCGTCGCGGCTCTTCAACTGCCGAAACCACACCTGGTCGACCAGTTTGCCTTGAGCATCGAAGAGCAGACAGGACGCGTCCAGGTCAATCGTCTGCTTTCTGGAACCGAACAACCCCTTCTTACGCATGGCATCCCATCCCAAGCCCATCCGGACCCGGGTCAGGGTGCCACCGTCAACCTTGGACAGGGAGATCTTCTGGCCCTTGCTCAAACTCACCGTCATGGCTGTTCCCTCTCTTCAACTATCCAGGCTCGATCTGCTCGCCCACGCCGGCCGGTTGCCAGCGGCGGCGAGATAGCGGCGGCTATTTGCGGCCGGGGACCCAGTCCATGCCCCAACCGTACGCACGGTCGAGATGTCGCTGACTACCATCAATGTAGTTGACCTCGCGGCGCACCGACAGATCGTCACCGGTCGACTCCAGCAGGGCGATACCGCAGATCCGGGCGCCAGCGCGGGACTCGTCCAGGCGCACCTCGATCTGCGGCCCGTTGGCTGGGTACAGGGTCACGACCGCGTCAGCGGCGGCCCAGTTCGCGACACCCGCATAGATGGAGGCGAACACCATGACCCGCCGGATCTGCTGGACGTACGCCAGGTTGAGGTACAGATTCTCCCCGGTCGTGCACGCCCCGGAGCGGTCGTCGCCGTCAAGCCAGATGACCCGCTCCCGGGCCCGGACCGGCCTGGCCTCGAAGGCGTTGCCGAGCGCTTGCACGGCGCCCTTGGATCCATCGGTGAACTCGTACAGGCAACCGAGGTCCAGGTCGATCGGTTCCGAGGCGACTGCCTTGAACAGGCCACCGCCCTGGTTGGCCGGCCGGGCATTCCAATTCAGATTGACCCGCAGCACCCCGGTTGCGGCCCCCTGCTTGGTGAGCGAGACCGTCGGCGCAACCTTGGTCAGGGTGACCTTTGACAGCGACACCGGACCGGCCTGCCCTTGGGTCGAAGGCTGGGCGGTACGTGCCGGCCGCTTGGTGTAGTCGATGGCCATGAAGCCTCACTTCCGTTCGAACCCTGACCGGTCAGCCGTGGTCAACTTCGGCTACGGCGAGCCGTCGTTGCGGTCAGACTGCGGCGAGCTCAGGGGAATCAGGGTCGTTGGTCGATGTATCGGGATTGCGGCGGTTACGCACGATCGAGGAGACGAAGGCCGCAGTGATGAGGCCCAGTCCGAAGAGGCCGGTGATGACCTCGGGAATTTCGATTTTGATGCTGCACAGCAGCAGTGCGGCCAGGGCGCCGATGGCCCACTGAGCGCCGTGCTCGAGGTAGACGTACTCGCTCAACGTGCCCTGCCGGACCAGGAAGACCGTCATCGACCGCACAAAGAGCGCACCGATACCGAGGCCGATGACCATGATGATCGGATCCGTGGTGATGGCGAAGGCGCCGATAACGCCGTCGAAGCTGAAGGAAGCATCGAGCACCTCCAGATACAGGAAGGAGAAGAACGCCGCCTTTCCCACCTTGAGCGCCAACTGCCCGTTTCCCCCGCCATTGGCGGCCGGACCGGCGGCGCCGGATTTGCCCTCCGACTCACCATCCCCGGCACTGTCCTCACCCGATTCGAACAGCGTGCCGAGGCTGTTGACCAGGATGTAGGTAACCATGCCGAGGATGCCGGAGACCAGGACGGTGGCCGTCTTTCCCGACGGAGCCAGCAGGTACCCGGCGATCGTTACCGAGATCATCGCGACGACGACCGAGATTTGGTCGAGTTTGCCGATCCGCGCTAGCGGTCGCTCCAGCCACGACAGCCACTTGATCTCGCGCTCTTCGAAGACGAAGTCGAGGAACAGCATCAACAGGAACACCCCGCCGAACGCCGCGATGGCCGGGTGCGCGTCGCGCATGAGAAACCCGTAGGTGCCCGGAGTGTCTGGGTCGCCCTTCGCCAGTGCGAGACTGATCGCCGCGGCCGGGGACAGGTTCGCGGTGATGCCGACGATGATGAGCGGGAAAGCCATCCGCATCCCGATCACCGCGATCGCGATGCCGAGCGTCAGGAAGAGCCGCTGCCAGAAGGCGCTCATCCTCTCCAGGACGGTTGCGTTCACCACCGCGTTGTCAAAAGACAGGGAGATCTCCAGGACGGCCAGAATCGCGGCGATCGTCAGGCCGGTGGGGCCGCCATACAGCAGCGCCGCACCGAGGGCGACGGCGCTGAGGGCGAAAGACCCACCGAACGTCTTCAAGAACACGTTTTTCCTCTAATCCAGTTGGAACCATGATCAAGCGTCCGGGCGAACAGGCTCCGCCTCGAGCGCGGGTCGGATGATGCGCCACCTTGACGATCGCCGCTGGCTGTGGCGCACCATCACCGGGCCCTGGTCAACGGCGTCCGCAACCGCCGCAAGTGATCAACCCACATTGACACCGAAGTCGCGGGCGATGCCGGCCAGACCCGAGGTGTAGCCCTGACCAACCGCCCGGAACTTCCAGTCGCCGCTGTGCCGGTAGAGCTCGCCGAAGATCATCGCCGTTTCGGTTGAGGCGTCTTCCGACAGGTCGTAGCGCGCCAGTTCGGCGCCATCGGTCTGGTTCAGGATGCGAATGTAGGCGTTACGGACCTGACCGAAAGACTGGGCGCGGATCTCCGCGTCATAGATCGACACGGTAATGACTATCTTGTCGGTCTCGGCCGGAACCCGAGCCAGCTCGACCTTGATGGACTCGTCGTCGCCGTCGCCGTCGCCCGTCAGATTGTCGCCGGTGTGCTCCACCGATCCGTCGGGGCTGGAGAGGTTGTTGAAGAACACAAAGTGCTGATCGGACAGGATCTTGCCGGACACGTTGAGCATCAACGCGCTCGCGTCGAGGTCAAAATCCGCGCCACTCGTCGTGCGGGCATCCCAACCAAGGCCCACGAGCACTGCGGTCAGGCCGGGGGCCTGCTTGGAAAGAGAAACGTTGCCGCCCTTGCTGAGGCTGACGCCCATGACTTCCTCCTGCAACTCCGTTTGAGCATCGTGACGAGGCCGCACCGTCCATCGACAGCGCGCCGACAGTGGTCGGCGAAACGACCGACCGGTGACCGAAGTCGGTCGTTTGCTGACAGCCTGATCCGTGGGTCCTACCGGGTCCGGTCCGGTCGGACGCGTCCCCTCGGTGCCAGTACGCATGCCCGGCGTCGGCGTCAGACGTTCACGCCAAAATCCCGCGCGATGCCGGACAACCCCGCGGCGTAGCCCTGTCCGACGGCACGAAATTTCCACTCTCCACCGTTGCGGTACAGCTCGCCAAAAACCATTGCGGTTTCCGTCGACGCATCCTCGGAAAGGTCATACCGGGCGATTTCCACGTTATCCGCCTGGTTGACCACGCGGATGTAGGCGTTACGGACCTGTCCGAAGGACTGGCCACTAGCGTCAGCATCATAGATGGAGACCGGAAAAACGATCTTGGCGATATCGGCGGGTACGGCGAGCAGATTCACCTTGATCTGCTCGTCATCGCCGGCACCCTCCCCGGTCAGGTTGTCGCCGCTGTGCTCGATCGAACCGTCGGGGCTGGAGAGGTTGTTGAAGAACACAAAGTAGCTGTCCGACAGGATTTTGCCCGAGGAGCCGCAGCCAATGGCGCTGGCATCCAGGTCGAAGCCCTGGCCATCAGTGGTGCGCGCGTCCCAGCCGAGGCCGATGATCACGGCACTCAGCCCCGGGGCCTGCTTGGTGAGCGAAACGTTCCCGCCCTTGGTAAGACTGACTCCCACGAGCTCTCCAGTTCTGAAGCGGCAGACGCCCGGCCTGCATCGTTCTCGACCATTGTTCCTTGACCACCGCACCCGCGCGGCGCCGGTACCATGGTAAGCGTCGCGTACAACACTGTGGATGATCCGTCGGTCGGACGTCCAGTCCGGCGCCGCCACCCACCGGACCATCACGGTCGGTGCGGTCGCCCCGACGACCGCCGGCTTCATCTCGGCGACATCCGCTCTCGGGGTCAGCGTCATTACCCACGGCAACCCTCGGTAACGGGAGCACGCCGGCCGCCGACTCCCGCACGGTCAGTGACTCCGGTGATCCCGGTCGTTGGCGGTGGTGGGCAGGTCCCCGAGCACCTTGTTGATGACGTGGATCCGGACGTTGGTGGCCTGGTAGTCAGCACACACGGTCTCCGCGCCATCGGCGATCCGCGCCATCGCATCCGCTCGGGCAACCTGCACTGACTCGCCGGCGAGGGTGGTCACGCTGCCCGCGTCGATCAATTCGGCGAGCGACCGGGACCCGTCGACCATGTGCGACTTGAGGAGTCTGCGCAGATCGTCCTTCCGAGTGAGAATCAGCTCATCGACCGTGTCCTCGGAGAACTTGGCCTCGAATGCGTCGTCGGTCGGCGCCAGGATGGTCATGCCCTTCGTCGCCCGCAGTTCGGCCGCCATCCCCGAGGCCCGGATCGCCGCTTCGAAGGTCGTCAGCACCGGAATCCACTGCAGGGCCACGTCCGCCGGCTCGTGCGCGAGCAGCGCCGGGTTACCCGGATCGGTGCCGGAGGGCAGCAGGTCACACAGGGGTCCGGTCACCCTGGGCGTGGCCACTGAATCACCGTTCGCCTGCCTCGCTCCGGTCCGGCTGTCAGCGTCAGAACTCGAGCAGCCGGCAGCAGCGAGCGCCAGCGAGAGGACCGCCGCAGCGAGACGCGGTGTCGTGCGCCACCGAACGCGGCGGCTCTCGGCCCGCCCCAGGGTCCGGGCAAAGGGATCGGATCGGTGGGACGGGATGAAGGGCTCGGCCACAGCGTTCTCCGCAGGTAGTTCGAAAAGGCGTCGTACCGGCAGGCCTGGACGGGCCAGACCTACCGGTACGACGTTATCTATGATTTTCAGTACACCGCCGGGTCAGCTCACAGACCCGCGCACTGGCCGTTCTTCGGACCCTGAACCGAGTTCTTGAGCCCGAGGTTGACCGGAGCGGAGGTGTTGCCACTGCACTTCAGCGGACCGCTCACGGTGTTGCCGGCGAACAGAGGCGCGTCGCCGCCGTTCTTCGACAGGTCAACCGGGCCGGAGACCTTGGTGCTGGCCACGACCACACTGGCGGTACCGGAGATGTCCACCGGGCCCTGCACCGTGTTGTTGGCCAGGAAGATACCGGCCGCGCCGCTGGCGTGGATCGGCCCGTTGAACGTCGAACGGGTGGCGATCAGCACAGCGCCCGGCTTCACCTTGACCGGGCCCTTCACCGAAGCGCCGTCAACGCACAGGACACCGGAGACCGTCAACGGACCGTTGTGGCTGCCCGTGAGGGTCGGGTAGACCCGCTCGGCCTTGACCATGCCCTCGGCCGCCTGGCCGTCGAGCAGCAGCGGGATCAAGCCACGCTCCGGCTGGGTCATCGGCACGATGTACCCGTCGGCGACCTTCGCGACCTGCCAGCCGTGCGCCGCGAGGCGCTGCGCCACCGTGGTGCGCTTACCGGCGGCACCGTCGGTACGCGCTCCGTTGTACTGCTCCTCGGTGAGCTTGTACGCGCACGCCGGGTTGTCCAGGATGTCGGCGGCCTTGGGCGCGTCAACCGGCGGTACGGCATCCCCCGGGTGCGGTGCCGGGTGCGCCGGGATCGGGCGGGAACCCCGGAAGACGATCCGGCCGGTGTTCGAGATCTGGAAGGCGATCGCCTCGCCTCGCGCCTGCTTGATCTCCGGCAGGTTGGCCCGGTGATAGTCGAGGAACTGGTTGAAGGTCCAGAGCGCGGAGAACGTCTTGCGCCGCCGGTTGTTCGCCGTGTTGCCCTCGTCCGGGCGGGTGGTGCCACCGGAGCTGCGGAGCTCGAGTAGCGAGTTCACCACGTTCTTCAGGCCCGCCGTGTTGCGGAGGATGGTTTCCTCGCTCAGGCCCACGCTACCGCCACCGATACAGCCGTACGGGCACGCCCACCAACCGTCCTTGGCGCCCTGCTCGTACATGTGGCCTTCGATCATGTTCATCGACTCGTCGAAGATCTGCTGAGCCACGTTCTGGTGTCGCGGAGCGAGCATCGGCAGGTCGCCGGCGGTGGAGTTGCCGTACTCGTGCCCGTCGTAGCTCGCCACCGGCTGGTACTCGCGCAGCATGTTGACGAACGCGAAGGTCTCCGGCTGGCGGATCAGCGAGTAGTCACGGTTCAGGTCCTGCCCGGTGGGGTTGCCCCGGGTGTTGGCCGCCCGACCATCGCCGTTGATCGTGGGGACGATCAGCACGGTGGTGTGCGACAGCAGGTCACGGGTCCGCTCGTCGTTGCTGAACGCGAGCTGGCGGGCCATGATCAGGCAGGCCTCGCGGTCGCCGGGCTCGTTGCCGTGCACGTTGCAGTTGACCAGCAGCGGGGACGTCGCGGCCACGGCCGCCGGGGTCGCCGGCGGGGTGGGGTAGCCGATGACGAACATGTTGATCGGACGCTCGTTGACCGTACGGCCGATCTCCACCACCCGGACGCGCTCGCTGCGCTCGGCGATCGCCGCGGTGTAGGCGTACTCGTCAACGTCGCTGGTGTACTGCGCCGCCCGGGTGGTCTCCCATTGGGTACGCAGGTTCTGACCCGGGGTGTTCGGGTCGCCCCATGCTGCGGACGTCGTGCCGAACGCCGGCGCCGAGTACGCCTGAGCGGTGGTGCCGAAACGGGCACGCACCCGCCACTGGAACCGGTCGCCGGGGTTGAACCCCGCGTCGGCGAAGGTCGGCTTCTCATTGTTGATCTGACGGTTCGGGCGCCAGACGCCGGTGATCACCGCGTTGCCCGTGGGGACGTTGTTGCCATCCACCAGGGTGCGCTCGATCTGGTAGTCGGTGGCGCCGGCGACCGGGGTCCACGCCACGGTGGCGTACCCGTCGGCCTGGGTCACCGTGAGGCCCTGGACCTGGGTCGGGTCGGCGGCCTCCTGCAATCCGGGAGTGGTCAGCAGCGTCGGGGCGTGCGCCGTCGCCGGCGTCCCGACCATGGGGATGGTGGCGGCAAGCAGAGCAGATAGTGCGGTTGCCGTGGCCCGGCGATATCTCATGGAGTCTCCATGGATTGGGGGTTGGATTGGTGAAGCGCAGACAGCACACGCCAGCACGGCGCTACGAGGTCAACAACGTAAGGAATCTTGAGGATCACCTGAGACTCGCCGGCGCCCTACCGCGAAACCAGCGCTTGGCCTGCTGTCGGCACCTGCAGCAGGTGACAACCGGAGCGTCGCTGCGCGGTCACCGAAAGGTCCAGCACCCGACCGGCCCGCACGAGCACCGCGATGGTGTCACTGTCCCCGATATAGAAGCCCTCGTATCCTCTACGCCTTTTGTAGCCCGCCGCCAGGGCGGTGGCCCGCCACGCGGCCACGGCCAGATGGTCGCGGTGCCGTCGACGACGCGGGGTCAGATAGGCGCCCGGCGACTCGCACAGCAGCGCACGGCCCAACCGCCAACCGTGACGTAGGACCGGGTCGACGGCATCCCGGTCATTCGGCCTCGGCACGATCTGATAGATCGGAAGCTGCTCACGGATGCCCGCGGTGCGGATCCGCAACCCTGCCGCGAAGCCCAACTGCTCCAGCAGCGCCAGCAGCCGCTCCGCGGCGTCGCGCCGGCTGAACTCGACGAACACCTCCTCGGGCCAACGCGGCCCGACCGCCCGGGTCGGCCCGCCACGCCCGGAGCCGGGCTGGGTACAGCGGATCAACATGGTCGCCTCGAAGGCCGCGGTGATCTCATGGTGAACGCCCGGCAGCGGCGCCATCTCCCGTACCATCAGCGCCTCGGTCATGTCAGACTTGCCGTCGCCCGACAGCCAGCTCATCGCACCGCTCTCCTGTCCTGGCCGAGTACCGCACGGGGCGCCACGGTCAAAAGACCGAGCGACGCACTGTCACAGTGACCGGTGACGCGGGCTACTGGCACCACGGTGACCAGCGCTTGAGGGAAACTTGCGGTAGCGCCGGGCTCGGCAGCGGACGGCTCAGCCGGCGATACCCCCGAACATGGGGAGATGGGCGTGGATGGGTACGCGGACCACGGTCCGGGGGTCGACCGGCAGGTGCGGTCGTTACCACCAACCGGGCGGATGGCCCGGCTGCTGGCGGCTACCGTCCTGCTGGCCACGATCCTGTTGATCTCGCTGGCGGCCAGTTCCCGCCCGGTGCAGGCGCCGTCGGAACGGCTACGGATCGCCACCGGCAGTCCCGGGGCCGTCTACTACGCGTACGGGCAGGCGATCGCCGATCTGATCCGCGTGGACCTGCCGGGGGTGGCCCCCGAGGTTCTGGTCACCGCGGCTTCGGCGGAGAACGCCCGGCTACTCACCACCGGCAACGCCGAGGTCGGCTTCATGCAGGCCGACATCGCCGCCGCCACCTTGGCGAACAACCCTGTGCCGATGTGCGCGATCGCCCGCCTCTACGACGACTACCTGCATCTGGTGGTCCGCGCCGACCACGGTCTGTCGCAACTGCGCGACCTGCACGACGCGCGTGTCTCGTTGGGCCCGGCTGGCTCCGGCACCGAGGTGACCGCTCGGCGGCTGCTGCTCGTGGCCGGACTCGACCCGGATCGGGACATCAAGGTGCACCGGCTCGACCTGGAGCAGGGCGCAGCCGCCCTGCGCGCCGGCAGCATCGACGCCTTCTTCTTCTCTGGTGGACTGCCGGTGACCGCGGTCTCCGAGCTGGCCGCCGAGGTCGGGATCCGCCTGATCGACCTCGGCGAATGGGTCGGGGCGCTGCGCCACTCCTACGGCGAGTCCTACGTCATGCGGGACATCCCCGCGTCGGTCTACGGCACGGGACGGGTCGCCACGGTCGCCATCCCCAACTATCTGGTGGTGCCCGCCTCGTTGCCCGACGATCGAGCATTCTCACTGACCAAACTGCTGATTGAACGCCGGGAGATGCTGGCCCGCACGCACCCGGCCGCGCAACGCATGAACCGCCGGGTGGCGATCAGTACCCACCCGCTGCCGCTGCACCCGGGCGCGGCCCGTTACTACCAGGACAGCAAGACCTGATCGACCTGTCAGCCGGTCTGGCCGAGCCGATCGTCGGGCGGATCGGCCGCGGGCAGCCAGATTCGGGCGTCCAAGCCGCACGGTCGATTCGGCAACAGGTCCAGTCGACCACCGGAAGCCTCGAGCAACACCACCACGATCGGCAACCCGAGGCCGGCTCCTTCGATGTTCTGGCTGGTCGGGGCGCGCCAAAACCGCTCCGCTGCCCGGGCCCGCTGCTCGTCGGTCAGACCCGGCCCGGTGTCGGTGACATGTACGGCCACTCCGCCGTCGGCGCCCCGGGCCGATACCCGCACCCGCGCACCCACGCCAGCGAACTTCAAGGCATTGTCGATAAGCGCGTCGAGTGCCTGGTCGAGCGCGGTGGAGCCGGCGCGTACCCGGACCGCCGCGACCGAACCAACGGTGAGCCGGATACCCCGCTGGTCCGCGAGCGGCTGCCAGGCCGCGATCCGCGCGGCCACGGCCGCATCGGTGTCGGCTACCTCCAGGCGATGCTGGCCCCGCTCAGCGCGGGCCAGCGCCAGCAGCGCGTCCAGCATCCCGCCCAGTCGCTCGGTTTCCTCCAGTGCCAGCCGGTGTTCCGCCGCTGCGGCCTCGGTGGTCAACTCCTCGGCCAGATCCTCGACCCGCAGCCGTAGCGCGGCCAATGGATTGCGCAGCTGATGGCTGGCGTGCGCGACGAAGGCACGCTGTCGTTCCAGCGCGTCGGTCACCGTATCGGCCATCTCGTTGAACGCGACCGTCAACCGCTGCAGTTCGGGCGGGCCGAGGCCCGCTGGCACCCGGGCCGCGTAGTTACCGGCTGTGATTCGTTGCACCGTGGTGTCCAACTCCACCACCGGCTTCAGCGTCCAGCGGGCCAGGCTGGACGCCACCGCGATGCCGGCGATAACCGCGAGCAGGCCCACACCGAGCAGTTGCAGCCAACTGGCGCGTACCGTCGCGCGGAGTCGGTTGGTCGGCGATATGGCGATGACCGCCCCGAGCACCTCACCGCCGCTACCCACCGGAGCGGCGACCACCAGCGGCGCGGTACTCCACGGCCAGAGTGTGCCGACGGCGCCGACCTGCTCACCGGCGAGGGCCAGTTCGATGGCCCGCTGGATCATCCGCTGGACCTCCGGGCCCGGCGCGGAGCGGGCCGGCTCGGAATAGCGCCGGGAGGTGACGATGGTCTGCCGGTCCAGGTCGATCACGACGGCCTCGATGCCGTACAGCTCCTCGTAACGGAGCAGTTCGGCGCGGATATCAGCGGTTTCACCGGTACGCAGGGCCGGTTCGGCCAGCGTGGCGAAGCGGGTGGCGTCGGCCAGCCGGTCGACGGTCATCCGTTGGGTGTCGCGATTGGCGAGCGCGATCGCCAACGGCACCTCCAGCGCGGTGAGCACCAGCAGCAGGAGCAGGACGTAGATAGCGGCCAGTCTGCGACGCATAGCTTGGCGGTCTACTCCCCGCGCAGGCGATAGCCGACGCCACGTACGGTTTGCACCAGGCTGGCGTCGCCCAGTTTGCCGCGCAGCGCCGCCACATGTACCTCAAGGGTGTGTCCGGCGGCCCAGGTGGTCTGCCAGATGTCCATCAGCAACCGGTGCCGGGACACCACCGTGCCGGGCTGTCGGGCCAACGCCATCAGCAACTCGAACTCCTTGCGGGTCAGGCTTACCTCCCGGCCGGCCATCCAGACCCGTCGGGCGCTCACGTCGACGCGCAGGGTCCCGATCTCCAGCACCAGCTCCGCACGCGAGGCGCGGGCCGTCCGGCGCATCACCGCCTCGATCCGGGCCTGCAGCTCGGCCATCGAGAACGGTTTCACCACGTAGTCGTCGGCGCCGTTGCGCAGCCCGGCCACCCGGTCCCGCTCCTCGGCGCGGGCCGTCACCGCGATGATCGCCACGTCATCGTCATGGCGGCGTAACTCGCGGCACACCTCCAAGCCATCCCGGTCCGGCAGGTTGAGGTCGAGCAGGATCAGGTCGACCGGACCCGTCTCGATGGCTTCCGCCCCGGTGGTCGCCTGGATGACCGCATGCCCTCGGCGACGCAACGCCGCCGACAGCGCCGACGCGACCCGGAGGTCGTCCTCTACGAGAAGCACCCGCATCAGCACTACTCCTCGGACTCGACGGTGACAAGCTCCGTGCGAGTGTGTCCGGTCAACGCCGCCGTGAACAGTCCACCGGGGGGATCTTCACCACAACATGACCTGCGCTAATGAACCAGTAGCGACCTGGTACCGGTCCGGTAACCATCAGCCACGGCCGGCCCGATTCGGCAGGTCAGCTCGGGGCGCCGCAGCCTCGAACCGGCTCGGCCCGAAAAAATGTGGTCACCTGCCGGCATCGGGTTTTGTCACGTTATGTCGCGTCGACCGGAGACCGGGCACCCACGGTCTTGGGGCCAGTAGCCCGGTCGCCGAACCGCGCCGGGGCCGGCGGTGAAAAACTGTGGGCATGAGTTCCGAAAGCGTACGGCCTGATCCGGTGGCTACCAGCCCGGAGGATACTGGCGACGAATCCACCACGTTCGCTGATCTCGGGTTGCGGGCCGAACTGCTGGACGCGCTGAGTGCCCTCGGCTACGAGGAGCCGACAGCCGATCCAGCGGGAGGCGATCCCGCCCCTGCTGGCGGGGCGTGATCTGCTCGGCCAGGCCGCGACCGGGACTGGGAAGACGGCCGCCTTCGCGCTGCCGCTGCTGCAGCGGCTCCCGGCAGACCGGCGATCGCGTGAGCCGATGGCGCTGGTGCTGGTGCCCACCCGCGAGCTGGCCGTGCAGGTCTCCGAGGCGGTCCACCGCTACGGCCGGGACCTGGGCATCGCGCGTGCTGCCGATCTACGGCGGCCAGCCGATCGGCCGACAGTTGCGGGCCCTGGACGCGCGGGGTCGACGTCGTCGTGGCTACTCCGGGGCGGGCCCTGGACCACATCGCCCGGGGCACCCTGCGCTGGGCAGCCTCGCCACCGTCGTGCTGGACGAGGCCGACGAGATGCTCGACATGGGCTTCGCCGAGGACATCGAGGCGATCCTGCAGCACGTCCCGAGCGACCGGCAGACGGTGCTCTTCTCCGCGACGATGCCGCGCGCGGATCGACGGGATGGCGCGCCGGCACCTGCGCGACCCGGTGCGGATCGCGATCCGCCGGCGAGGACCGGCCGCCCGGCGAGGCGCCGCTGGTCCGCCAGACGCGCCTACGTCGTCGCGCGGGCGCACAAGCCAGCGGCGCTCGGGCGGGTACTGGACATCGAGTCGCCCGACTGCGGCGATCGTCTTCTGCCGCACGCCGCGAGGAGGTCGACCCGCTCACCGAGACGCTGAACGGGCGGGGCTACCGGGCCGAGGCGCTGCACGGCGGCATGAGCCAGGAGCAGCGCGACCGGGTGATGGGCCGGCTGCGCGGCCGGAACGGCGGAGCTGCTGGTCGCCACCGACGTCGCCGCCCGCGGCCTCGACATCGAGCAGCTGACCCACGTCGTCAACTACGACGTGCCGTCGGCGCCGGAGTCCTACGTGCACCGGATCGGCCGGGTCGGCCGGGCCGGGCGCGAGGGGATGGCGATCACGCTCGCCGAGCCGCGCGAGCACCGGATGCTCAAGACCATCGAGCGGGTCACCGGGCAGCGGATCGCGATCGAGCAGGTGCCGACCGTCGCCGACCTGCGGGCCCGACGGCTGGAGCTGACCCGGGCCGCGCTGCACGAGAGCCTGCTGGCGGACGACCTCGAGCCGTTCCGGGTGGTCGTCGAGACGCTCACCGACGAGTTCGACGTGATGGAGGTGGCACTCGCGGCGGTGAAGCTGGCCCACGAGACGCCCGGGGTGCCGCCGGACGAGGAGGACATCCCGCAGGTCGCGCTCCGCGCCGAGCGCGACGGCCGGGCCCGAGAGGGCGGCGGGCGGCGACCGGCAGACGGGCGGCCCGCCACGTGCGGCGCGGGATGACCCGCCTGTTCATCGGGGTCGGGCGCGCGCCGGCATCCGACCCCAGGACCTGGTGGGGGCGATCACCGGCGAGACCGGGCTGAACGGCCGGGACATCGGCTCGATCGAGATCACCAGCGGTTCTCGCTGGTGGAGGTGCCGAAGTCCGCCGCGGCCGAGGTGGTCCCAGGCTCCGCGAAAGCACGATCAAGGGCCGCAAGGCGACGGTACGCCGGGACCGGGACGGCCGCCGCGAGTAGCGCTGGCCAACCCCGACCCGGGTACATCGAGCGCCGCCATCTGCTGCACCCCACTCCAGCCGGAAGGCCGCTGCCGATCATCGGAAGCGGCCTTCCGCGTTGACCTGGCGCTGGTCGCGATGGCGGGCGGTGGGACGATCGCCATCGGCGTCCGTGACGCCCCCGAGACACTGCTGCTGCCAATCGGTTATCCGCTGGTCCGGGGGCATTGCTTCTGCTCTATTCGCGGATCTGATTCGGGGGCGGCGGACCGGGCCGCCGGGTGACTTCGATATACCTCACCGGTTTCGGAGTCGGCTGGCTACTCTGGCTCGGCTCGCTCGTCGTCCCGATCCCGATGCGACCTACGTTGTGGCTCGCCGGGCTCAGTATGCGAGATGCTCACCCCCTGGCTCGGGTGGGTGGCGTTCGTCTCGGGTGACGGTAGCGAATTGGCGGCGCACTGTTTCGATGTATAGCTGACCCGCGCCTGACCGCCGGTCTCGCTGGTGATCATGGCTACCCGCCACTTGTTCATCGGCGGAGCGCCGCCGATGGCGACGACCCGGTTCTCCCGCTGCACACCGTCGAAGGTGACCGGCGGCAGGCTCACCGCGCCGCCCAGATGGCCGGTGCGGACGAGCCGGTCCAGCCAGAGCGTGGGGCTGGTCGCGTCGCCGGTGGCCGGAAACGAGTGCACGAACTCCCAGGAGTTCACATCCCGGTACGCGTTGTCGTGGAAGACCCGGGTCGTGATTTTCGACAATCGCTTGGAGCTCCAGAACGTCGGAGTGGTGACCGTGCACACGGTCGCCTCGCAGTGCTGGTCCCACGGCACGTCCGGGGCGTTCTGCGGCTGGGTCTTCCCGCACGACGTGCCGGGCACGCAGCGCTCCGCGGCGGTGAACTCGACCTGCCCGGTGGCGGCGACGGTGAAGAGGGTGTCGGCCCGCTGCCCGTAGTCGATCCGGGTCAGATAACCCGACCGGTCATACGACGTGACGGTCCCGCCCCGGTTGTAGTGATTGCTTTCCTTCCCGTAGAACTGGGACATCGCGTCGCCGTGCGTGTCCACCACATAGTCCACGTTCCACCGGTAGGCCTGCCGGCACCAGGAGTTCGCGAAGGTCGCGCCGTGGCACGGCTCACCCGGGTCGTCGCCGTAGACCGGCACCGTCAGGGTCGAGTTCGTCTCCGCCTTACCGGTCGTCCAGCCCGGCAGCCGGTTGCGCCCGAAGAAGTACTGCGTGCCGTCTGGCGAGGTCAGCCGCCAGTGCTCGCCGTCGTTGTCCCCATTCGACGCGCCGGTCAGGAGTTCCACCCGCCAGCCATCGTCGTCTTCAACCCGCCACTGGCCGGTGGTGTCGTCCCGCACCAGCTCGCCGGCGAGGCCGGGCAGCATCACGACGGCGTTGTTGGAGGCGAAGCAGAGTTCCTCACTGCCGGCCTGGCCATCGTCCTTGCAGGACATCCGATCCACCGACTGTGTACGGTCCGCCCGGTCGACGGATCCGGCCGGTTCCGGCAGCACCACGTCCGCGCGCAGCACCCCGGTGGCAGGGTCATTACGACTCGGCACCGCTTCGCCGGTCGCCGTGTTCACCAGCCGTAACCGGGTCGCCCAGTCCCCGCCGTACGCGTTGCGGAAACCCGAGTAGTCGATCTCAACGGGCGTCGGTCCGGCCTTGTCGCCGGAGATCTGTAGCAGCAGACCTGACACCCCGGCCGGTGCGGTTGAGGTGGCCTGGCCTGAGCCGGTACGGCCGACAACAGTCCAACTGTCAGGGCGGCTGCCAGTCCCACCGCCGTCGTACGTCGATACCGCTTACTTCGACGAGCTGTCATATCGAATAGCGTCATGGTCATCCGCATACGCGCTCGCATAGCTATCCGCATAACAACCGACCCTCGATACCCGGTTGCCACCCTGGTGCTGCTGACGGTTGCGCTGGTCGGCTACGCCGTGTTGACCAGTCGGCGCACCGTGCAGACCCATGCCCAGCCCGATCCGTCGTAGCCGCGGCATGGCCACGCCCACCGGCATAGTTGCCCGAGTCGCCGCGTACGAGCGGATCTGGGCTGGCCTCAACGCCAGACAGAGAACGAGAGGGCTGCGGCTGTCTACTCGTTGAGGGCTTGCTGGAGCGCCGGGTCGGGAGCTGAGGACACTGCGGGCGGGCGTGCGGTCACCAGGTCGTAGGCCGCCTTCCACGCTGCCGGTACCTCGCGTGCGGTGTTCTTCGCCAGAGTCACTGTCCGGCAGCCGTCACAGCGGGCGGCGACTCCGCTCGCGTCGATGCCGAGGTGCCGGCAGAGCGTGACAGCGCGGGGCAGGTGCAGTGACTGGCTGACGAGCAGCGCCCGACGTACGCCGTACACGTCATGGGCGCGCTTGCAGGTGTCGTAGCTGTCGAGACCGTACGGGTCACCGACGATGTGCTCGGTGGGCACGCCTGCGGCGACGAGGTACGCCGTCATCGCGGCGATCTCGTCGCCGGAGGTACCACCGCGGTCGCCGGAAACGAGCACGGCGCGGGCCTTGCCCTCCTTGACCAGTTGGGTTGCCACGTCCAGCCGTCCCTTCAGGAACAGCATGGGCTGGGTGCCTCCCGGTGCCAGTTGCGCGCCGAACACGATCACGACCGGCGCCTCGGGCGCATCATCGTTCGTGTGCAGATGGCCGGCGGAGTTCGCCCAGACCCAGAGCGCCGGGGCGGCGAGGAGCAGCACAAGCCCGGCTCCGACGACGAGGGCCCGCTGGACGAGTCGGCGTCGCCGACGGGCCGGCCGGGGGCTGGACCGCCCGGGCGACTCGGCGGGGTGCGGACCGCCAGCGTGAGCGGGTGGGAGCGACGCGGAAGGGCCCGGCGTGACGGTCATTGCCCGATGGTAGGCACCACAGGAAATTCATGTTTGGCGCAGCTCCCGACTCCCACATGGCTCCTACGACCGGCCGGTGCGGCATTTGCCGCATTGCGGGAACATCGGTTCCGGATCTGCGCTAGGACTGCCCTAGGCGGGAAACACCAGCCCCGCGGAGGGGTGGGCCATGCCGCCGGGCGATATCAGCGCGCTGCAACACAAGGGCGAGGCGACGCGACGGACCTCGTTCCTGGAGCTCTTCGTTGACCTCGTCTTCGTATTCGCGCTGACCCGGGTGGTAGAGCGGGCGGTGGCGGACCTCACCGTACGACTCCGCAATACACCACCGTACTGATCGTCTTGGTCTCCAGCATGGTGATGGGGGTCGGGATCCCCACGCCTATCAACCTGGTGGGCCGCGCCCGGTTCGAGCGGGAGGTGTTCAACCGGATCTCCCCCTCCCGGCTGGTCACCGTCGGGCTGCTCATCCTGCTCTTTCCCGCGCTCCTCTGGGCGTCCGCGCTGGTCGTGCTCGCCTCAGGCACACTGGTGCTGGGCGGGGCAGCGCTCGCCGACGCCCGAGGGGCGTGGGGCAAGCCGCCCGAGCCAGCGACCTGACCCGGCCCGTACAACACACTTCGCTCCGAGCCGACGCGTGTCTCGACCCGACCGTGCGGCAGATCATCCTGCTGGACGGTCCGGGTGCGCTTGTTCGGCCGCCTGAGCAGCACCCACTCGGATCGGCTGACGGGCCATGGGACAGCGGCGACGTGAAACGAAGCCACTCAAACGGCAAACCGCCCGGTGCGCGGAGCTACGCACCATAGTGGTGTTCTGCGAAGGAAAGAACTCCGAGCCCGACCGAATCCCCAGTACCCGTGCGCCACCACGCCGATCCAGAGCATGGCACTTCATCTACGTCCTATCTGGACTAACGATGATCTTCCCGGTAAGATCCCGAGATCAAGAAAGATCTTGTACGGACGTAGCCCCTGGGCTGCTTCGACGATTTACTTAAGACGGCAGTTCGGGGAGCCGTGCTATGCCTTCTGTGAAGTCAATCGCGGCATGGACGATGGGAAGCTCGCGTGGTCTGGAGCAGGCCTGTACTTCGGTGACGACAAGCGAGACTATCTGCTCCACAAAGATGGGTTGACCACGTTCCCCAACCCAAAGATGGACCTGCAACAGGCCGCCGTCGCGCTACCCGACGAAAAAGGCTTCATCGCCACCTACAACGATGGGACCGGCGAACCAGGCCAGGTGGTGGTGACAACCACCTCGGCATCGAGGCTCTATCAGGTGGCTGGCTACTATTTTTCGTACGCCTCATGCAACGGTGTCATATACGGCATCTCGCGACTCCCGGATGCCCATTTCGCCGAGTCCGCCGGGCTGCCCGGTATGCGGTCAAAATCCGACCCGAACCTCGCGCCGGAAATGCTCGCCCGACTTTATCCAGCCGCCGGGGACGGCCAGGAAGAGGTCATCGGTTGGCGATCCGCCTTCAACGCCTCCGCAAACGGCCCCGCGCCGTGCGAGCAGGGGATGGTCACCTTCCTGTCCACCTACGACGACGCCGACGGACAGCCACACATCGTCGTCGTCTCCTGGGACACGGCAACCGGCTCGTACGTCGAGCACCCGATGGTCGACGAAACCGGCCAGCCGATCCAACGTGCGGCCCTTGAGTTCGCCACATACGACGGTGGATCGCTGCGCGACGGAAAACTCGAATGGTACGGCGTCGGTTTCGACGGACACATCATGGCCACCGATATCAACACCGGCGTCACCACCCGCCGGTTCGCCACCGGATACGATCCCGAAAAGTCCCAGGACACCCACGTCCTGTTCACCGACGAATCGATCTACGCGCTCGACGAGCCCAAGGACAGCAAAAAGCCGATTACGTTCAAACAGTTCGACCGCGCCACCGGGAACGTCGCCAAGTCGCTCACCCTCCCAGGGATCCGCGAGCGCATCTCACTGGACCTACTCATCCGCGGCATGGCCGTACGTCCGCAGGCATAGTTGATCAAGCAATCGGGGTGAGTCGAGCAGGAGTTCCACGGTAGTGTGGATGTCATGATGGCGGCACAGGAAGAGGTACCGTTCAGCGAGTTCCTGCACCGGCCCGGGGCAGCCGCGGAACGGCTGAACGTCGTCCGTGCTCTGCGGCTGCGTCGCCGAGACGCGGACGATTTAGCCCTGATCAGGGCAGATCAGATGGAGCGCGAGGCCGTTGTCATCGACTTCACCGCGCGGTTACTCGCTGGACTGATCCGTACCGGGTCCCTGGAAGCGGTACGGCAGGTCCTGGTCGAGGCGTTGCCGTGGGTCACCTTCCTCCCCGAACCGGACGTTGACCAGCTTTTGTCCGAGTTGGTAACAGTGACACAGGGAGCAGCCTCCCTGGATAACCTGACCCCGGTCGCCGTCTTACTCGCCCAGTGGCGCCACACGGCCGAGGTACACAGCGACCCCAGACTGCTGGAGATCGTCAGCCAGGAGCCCGAGGGCGATTTCGGGTCGGCTCAGCCCCCAACAGCACCTCGATGAGTCCAAAGCGTGGCGACCGGGCGGCACCGCCACCCATCGGCGCGGAATACGACCTCCGGCTCGCGAATTCCCAGGCTGCCGACGGTTGGGAGATCCTGGCCCGCCAAGCGACCACAAACCTGCGGCGCGCGTATGACGCCATCCGCGCCAACCCCCGGGCCATGACTGCACCGGAACGACACCACCGCCTCAAGGGCTCCCTGGCCAGCGGAGCGTGGAAGGGACAGACCCACGAGCGTTGGCAGTACGAGGTCACCGGCGGCGGCCGGATCTGGTACCTGATCGACGACGAGCGCCGTACAGTCTGGATCACCTACGCCGGCGCCGGGCACCCGCGAGAAACCGATTGAATCCCGGTACTCACGTCCCCCCCACTCTTCGGCGACGACGCGGTGCGGATGTGGGTGACCGCTGTCCCGCCGTCGGAGCCCGGTGAGCTGAGCATCCTGCTCGCGGTGAACACCCTCGGCGAGCCCGATGAGCGCCTGGTCTGCGATCTCCTCAACTACGGTCACGAGGGCGAGGAGGACGTGTTCTACCTGCTCCCCGGCGATTTGTGGGCCCGGGTCGAGGTAACCGGCACCCGGCTCGGTGTACGGCTGGTGACCTCACCCGACCGGATCGCGGCGTCGTTGGCGGAGCGGGACGAATCGTGCCAGCAGCTTGTTGCGGAACTGACCTTTGCCGAGCTTCCGGACGGTCGCGTCACCGTGCTGCACCGCGAGATCGGGATCGACCCGACGCTGCTCAGGGGCCATTACTACCCGGACCTTCAGGCGCTACCCGACGACCTCCGCGAGCTGGTGGAGGCATGGGAAGCCGAGGAGAAGGGCGAGTACGTCAGCATCTTCATGGCCCCCGACCGGAAAGTCGGCGGGTACGCCCAGTGGGCCGGCACCGACCTGCTTCCCACCCTGTGCCCACGCTGCGCCGGTTCGACCGTCCTGGTGCTGGTGATCGATTCGTCCGAGTACGACGCACGCTGACAAGGGCCTGCACCTGGAGTCGGCGCGAAACGCCCGGGACCAGCGGATGCGGACCATCCGGGTCAGCGACTTCTGGCGAGGCGTGGTGCTGGCGCCGGACGACGGCAGCGACACCTTCCTCCTGCTGAACGTCGTACCGCACGACGACGCGTACACCAGGGCGGCGAAGCGCCTCTACACCGTCAACACCGCCACCCGTGCCCTGGAGGTACGCAACGTCGTCGCCATCGAGCAGCCCACCCCGACCCTGGAACGGGCCGCCGCGCAGGCCCCGGCGCTGCTCTTCGCCAAACACTCCGACACCGTGCTGCGGCACCTCGGCATCGACGACCAGGTGCTACGTGCGGTACGTACCATTATCGACAAGCCGCAGCTGGACGCCTTCGGCAACCTGCTCCCCACCGTCACCGGCCGCAGCAGCCGGCTCCGGATCAACTACCGCAGCACCGAGGAGATCCTCACCTGGTCGACCGGGCTGCTCGACAACTCGCCGATCCCGGACCTCGGCGGTGACGGCAGCGACAGCCTGGCCGGATACCGCTCGCTGTTGCACGGCAAACGGCCGAACGTCGCCGGGCACCCGACCGAACAGGAGGAGGTCGCGGCGCTGGTGAGCCGGGTACGGGACTGGCTCGGCCAGGGTGTCCGGCCGAGCGAGATCGCCGTCTGCACCCGGTTCAAGGTGCTGCTGAACAGGGTGGCCGACGAGCTCGCCGCGGCGGACATCCCGACGGTCCAGGTCCGGGACCAGCCCGGTCCGGACGTCAACGGCGTACGCCTGGCCACCATGCACGCGATGAAAGGGCTGGAGTTCCGCTGTGTCGCGGTGCTGGGGGTGACCGCCGGGGCGGTGCCTTTCGCCCGGGAAGTCACCCCGGCGGAGGTGGACCGGTTGCAGCACGACGCCGACCTGCTCCGGGAGCGCTGCGTACTCTTCGTCGCCTGCACCCGCGCCCGCGAGGCAATGCACGTCTCCTGGAGCGGCACCCCCAGCCCCTTCCTACCCGGCTAGCTGGTTGTGATGGGCAGTTCGCTGATGAGTTGCACAACGCGGGCGCGGATCTCGTCGCGGATGGGGCGTACGGCGTCGATGCCCTGCCCGGCGGGGTCGTCGAGTTGCCAGTCGAGGTAGCGCTTGCCGGGAAAGCTCGGGCAGACGTCGCCGCAGCCCATGGTGATCAGCACGTCGGAGGATTCGGCGGTGGCATGGTCGAGCAGCCGTGGGGTGTTGGCGGTGATGTCGATGCCGACCTCCCGCATCGCCTCGACGGCGACCGGGTTGATCTGCTCGGCGGGTTCACTGCCGGCGGAGCGAACCTCAACGGTGTCTCCGGCCAGGTGACGCAGCCAGCCAGCGGCCATCTGGGAGCGGCCGGCGTTGTGTACGCACACGAACAGGACGCTGGGCTTGCTCATGGTCATCTTCCTTCGGTGTCAGGACAGACGGCTGGCACTGCGTACGGCGGGGTTGTCGGCCGGCGGGTGCGCGACGAGCACCTGGTCGGCGGACCGACCGATGCCGGGATACAAGGCGAGGAGCAAAGCGACGCCGACAAGAAGGCCACCAAACTGGGCGAGGATGAACCCGGGCACCGAGGTGGGGTTGATGCCGGCGAAGGTGTCGGTGAACGCCCGGCCGAGGGTCACGGCAGGGTTGGCGAACGATGTTGACGAGGTGAACCAGTAGGCGGCGCCGATGTAGGCACCGACCGCTGCGGGAGCCGCGAGGGAACGACCGGAACAGGCGAGGGCGAAGACCAGCAGGATGAGCCCGGCGGTGGCAACCACCTCGCCGAGCCACAGGTGCCCGGCGGACCGTTCCTTGGTGGACCACTGCACGGCGGGCAGCGCGTACATCAGGTTTGCCAGGATCGACCCGGCGATGGCGCCGGCGCTTTGGGCCGCGAGGTATCCGCCCAGCTCGCGGGTGGTCAGGCCGGTGCGGGTACGGCGGCCGAGGAACCAGTCGGCGGCGGAGACGACCGGGTTGAAGTGGGCGCCGGATACCGGGCCGAAGATCAGGATGAGTGCGCCCAGCGCGAAGGCGGTGGCGACGGAGTTCTCCAGCAGTTGTAGGCCGACATCGTTCGGCGACAGGGTGGCCGCCATGATTCCGGAGCCGACAACGGCGGTGACCAGGAGTGCGGTGCCGACGAATTCGGCGAGGAGTCGTCGCCAGGGCGCTTCGGTGGACATCAGGGTGGTGCTCCGGTTTCTGACGGTCGGCGGACGCGCCGCTCGTGGGCGGTCAGGTCAGGCATGGGTCTCGCCCGCTTCTCACACAGGCGCGGGCGCGGGCGCATCGATCGCGAGGAGGCTCGCGAGTTGACGCATGATGCCCGGTCGCACCCGGTAGTAGACCCAGGTGCCGCGCCGCTCGGCGTCGACCAGGCCGGTGTCCCGCAGGGTCTTCAGGTGGTGGGAGATCGTGGGTCCGGTGAGGTCGAAGGCCGGGGTGAGTTCGCAGACGCAGATCTCCCCGCTGGGCGCCGAGGCGATCATGGACATCAACTGGAGCCGTACCGGGTCGCCAAGCGCCTTGAAGGCCGGGGCGAGCACGGCCGCGGTCTCGGCCGGGATCCGCTGCTCGCTCATCGGCGCGCAGCAGGGCGCACCGGCGTTGACGTCGGTGAGGCTGAGGGACGCCGACTGTTTCGACATACCTCTAGGTTGACAGATCTCGAAACAGCGTGCAACTGTCTGATTCGAGCAACGTCGAGACAACAACCGCCACGCCGCAGGGAGGACGCCGTGCACCCGACGGACATCGCACGACCCGATCCGCTGGACCCCGCGCGTACGCCGATCGGCGATCCGTCGGGCGGCGAACCGTCGGTGCGGGTCCGTCCGTTGGTTTCCGCCGACGCTGACGTGGTGCTGGGGATCTACCAGGCGGGCCTGGACACCGGTCATGCCAGCTTCGAGATCACCGCCCCCGACTGGACGACGTTCGACTCCGCCCGGCTACGCGAGCACCGGCACGTCGCGACCGACCCCGCCACCGGCGGGGTGCTCGGTTGGGTCGCGGCATCGGCCACCTCCGCCCGCCCGGTATACGCCGGGGTGGTCGAGCACTCCGTCTACGTCCACCCCGCCGCCCGTGGCCGGGGCGTGGGCCGGGTGCTGCTCGACGCCCTGATCGCCACCACCGAAGCCGCCGGGATCTGGACCATCCAGTCCGGTGTCTTCCCGGAGAACACCACCAGCCTCGAACTGCACCAGCGGGCCGGGTTCCGGATTGTGGGCACCCGGGAGCGCGTCGGATGCCATCACGGCCGCTGGCGCGACGTGGTGTTCATCGAACGCCGCAGCACCAGCATCGGCTGACCAACAGACCCGCACCGGGCCAGCCTCTTATATGAAGAATGTCGATACGAGGAGTGTTTGGAATGAGTACCAGCAAGCCTGAGACGTTGCCGGTCGCGGTGATCGGCGCCGGCCCGGTCGGGCTGGCCGCCGCCGCGCACCTCGCCGAACGCGGGCTGGGCTTCGTGGTCCTGGAGGCCGGTCGGCAGGCCGCCGCCTCAGTCAGTCAGTGGGGGCACGTCCGGGTGTTCAGCCCATGGCGGTACGACATCGACGCCGCCGCCCGGCGGCTGCTCGACGCCGCCGGCTGGACCGCACCCGCTCCCGAACTGCTGCCGACCGGTGCGGAATTCATCGACGACTACCTGCAGCCGCTCGCGAAACTGCCGGCCATCGCCCCGCACCTGCGCTACGACGCCCGGGTCGTCGCGGTCAGCCGGCTCGGCGTCGACCGGGTCCGCTCCCGGGGTCGGGAGAACGCCCCGTTCGTCATCCGGCTCGCCGATGGCGACGAACTGCTCGCCCGCGCGGTGATCGACGCCTCCGGCACCTGGACCAAGCCCAACGTCCTCGGCGCCAGCGGACTGCCGGCCCACGGCGAGGCCGACATCGCCCCGGTGATCGAGCAGGCCCTGCCGGACGTGCTCGGCGCGGACCGCGACCGCTTCGCCGGATCCCGGGTCCTCGTCGTCGGGGCCGGTCACTCCGCGGCCAACACCCTGCTCTCCCTCGCCGAACTGGCCACCCAGGAGCCCGGCACCACCGTGTACTGGGCGATCCGCGCCGCGAACGCGTCCCGGACGTACGGGGGCGGCGACGCCGACGCACTACCCGCCCGGGGTGCCCTGGGCACGCGACTGCACGCGTACGTCGAGGCGGGGCAGATCACCCTGCTCACCGGATTCTCCGTACACACCGTCCGCGCCGCGACCAACGGAGACGGGGTGGAGGTGGTGAGCCGTGACGCCGCCGGCGGTCGACAAGCGGTGACGGTGGACCGGATCGTGGCCGCCACCGGGTTCCGCCCCGACCACACGATCAGCACCGAACTGCGCCTCGACCTCGATCCGATCATGGAGTCACCCCGCGCGCTCGCCCCGTTGATCGACCCCAACCAGCACGCCTGCGGCACCGTCCCACCGCACGGTGCTGACGACCTCGCCCACCCCGAGCCCGACTTCTACACCGTCGGCATGAAGAGCTACGGCCGCGCACCGACCTTCCTGATGGCCACCGGCTACGAACAGGTCCGCTCAGTCGTCGCCGCCCTCGCCGGAGACTGGAAAGCCGCGCGGGACGTACAACTGGAACTGCCGGAGACCGGGGTCTGCTCCAGCGATCTGGCCTTCACCGACGGCGAAACCACCGCGCAGTCGGACGGCTGCTGCGGCCCGGCCCCGGTCACGGAACGCCCTCTTCAAGATTTCCGTGATCAGGGAACCAGTGTCGCGACACACCGGCGACACGCGCGACCTACTCCCTGATCACGCGGATCTTGGGGATGGGGGTGGGAATTACCCGGATGCGGAAGGTACCGCTGCCACTGGTCGCGCGTCGGGTGTTGGCGGCGCTACGCAGAAAGCCGCGCAGGTAGTCAGCGTCCAGCTGGTCGCCCGTGGGGACCGCCGCCTCCCCGTTGACCTCGACGAGCCCGACGCGGGCCAGGTCAGCCACCCGGAGCAGGGCACCGTCGATACGACCGGGGCCGGCGGTGACGGATTGATCTCCTGTCCGGCCAGGGTGACCCCGGGATGGTTCGCGAACGCGACGAGCAGGGAGCCGATCCCACAGGCGGGATCCAGCACCGGGCCGCTCACCGGGCCGGCGAAGTGGCGCACCGCACGGACCAGCCGCGTGCATCAATCCATGCCTTGACACCATCAACAGGAAACCCGTCCATGCTTCCGGCCCAATCCGGCGTGGTGGCGAAGTTCGTGGTGGCGGAGTTCTTGGCTATCAGAAGGATTAGGTCGACTCGCTTCGCCCTTACGGAAGAGGTCCTGACTGGCTCGGCGTCGGCTGGCTGAGTTCTTCCCCCTTAGGGAAGAGGTCAAGGCTGGGTCGGCGCCGGTTGGCTGACCTCTTTCCCCTTACAGAAGGGTCTCCGGAGCAGTTTGATGCCGGTGCGGCTCAGGCTTGGCAGCGTCCGACTTTGCCGAGATGGGTGCGTTCACGTGTCGCGGAAGCTCACGTGATGACCAACTCAATGCCGATTACGGGGATGCTGCCGGGCACCCGGCGGCCCGCCTCGGCCAGCGCCGTCAGCGCCCCCTGTGCCATCAGGCGAAGTCGACCTATGCGGCTACTTCGTCTGGTCGCTGATGGACAATTTCGAATGGGCGTACGGCTACGGTTAGCGTTTCGGCCCGATCCATGTCGACTGCGCCACTCAGACGCGCACCTTGAAGGACAGCGCGCGGTGGTACCAGCGGGTGATTGCCACCGGCCGGGTCAGCCGGAGTCCGGGGACAGCACCCTAACAGCCCCCTCCCTGCCCTTCGTCGTATCCTCCCGGATGAACAGGTCACCGCCTGATCAGGCCACTCCGGACATACGCCGAGGGCGATGGACGCCGATAGGTCCGTGCTAACGGGCACGGTGGAAGGCGGCAACACCTCCATCCCGGGCGCTGGCGACGAGTGTCACGGTGCTGCTCGGCCTGCGCTGCACGACGACGGAGAACCTGCGCGGCGGAGGAACCTCTTATCGGGTCCACCCCGTCAGGTCTTTACACCGTATCGCTGAAGATGGAATGTTACTCCGATATTCAAGCCGTCCATTGCCGTGTTCGGTGTGGACGTGTGGTCGTCATGAAGGCGAGGCAGGTGTGTCAGAGCACGGGGGCGGTGCAGTGGCTTCGAGCCCAGAGGATGCCAGCGCGGCTTTTCGTCCGCCGGAGGCCGGAGTGTCAGCCGCCGGATTTGTTACCGCGCTGCGGGTTCTAAGGCAGTGGTCAGGGTTTACCTATCGTGAATTACAGCGCCGGGCTGCGGCGGCCGGGGATGTGTTGCCGCACAGCACAGTCGCCGCGGCGCTCGGTCGTGTCACGTTGCCTCGGGCAGATGTGGTTAGCGGGTTTGTTCGGGCGTGTGGCGGTGATGAAGCGGCGGTCCAAGGTTGGCTGGCCGTACGCAGGCAGATCGCGACCGAGGCGGATCGGGTGGCGTTCAGTAGCGCGGACAGCGCCACTTCGGGAGCTGAGGGGGAGCCAACGGCGGTGGTCGAGACCGGTGGTGATGGGACGGCCGATGAGGTCGTGCTGCCGCCACCACAGTCAGAGGTTGAGGCCACGGGCGGCGACGAGCCAGCCAGGCTGGGCGGAACGACCGAGCCGGGACGACCGAGCCGGGCGGAACGACCGAGCCGGGCGGAACGACCGAGCCCGACACGTCGACGCAGTCGGGTGGCGACGGGGAGCTGCCGGACCCCTCGGATCGCGGTGGGCCGGACAGCGAATCCGTTGGCGGCGTGGAGCCTTCGTCGGCGTTCGGGTCGACCGCTGACCTGGAGTGGGAATCGGCAGCCAACGCTGGGGTGGGGTGGCCAGCGGTCGGTGGTGGTCAGGGTCGCCTGGCCGCTGCCTCGGCGGTGGATGATCGGGATCGGTGGGTGGGTCTGCACCGCCACGATCCGGCGGTGGAGGTTCCCCGTCCGGCGGGGTTGCGTTGGTTGGTGCCACCGATCATGTATCGAACGGGGTGGTCGACCCGGGTGCTCTCTGCTGTGTTGGTCATTCTTCTCATGGTTACCGGAACCGCTGTTATTGTCGGAGCGCTCCGTAAGTTACCGGGTAGCGGGAAGACCGTTGGCGCGGATGATGGTACGGACACGGCCATCGGAAGTATGGATTCGAGCGATGCGCTGGATTTCGACCCGGATCTGCCTGGACTTGGCGCCACAACACCGCCACCCGTGTCCACGCCTACCCGGACGGCAAAATCGACACCGGCACCCGCACCTAAGCCTGCGACCACGTCCAGGTCTGCCCCCACGCCAAGCCGCACCGGCCGCCAGCAGGGCAACCCGACCGGTGGCGGCACCGGCACGGTACCGGTAGCCGCTGAGCCCAGATACGCGCAGACGTCACCGGCCTCCTACAACAATGCGAGTCTGTCGACGAGCTCGACGTGGCGGTGTGAATCCTTCGAGGAGCCCGGGGGTGGGAACCTCGGAACACGGTGGGGCTGGCGCTACACGCTATCGGTCAACGCGACGCTGTCCGGCGCGCCGTATGGTTCGAACGCGACGCTGATCCGAGGTTCGACAAGCCAGCCGATGAGCGGCAGCGGCACCTCGTTCTCGACTACCGTGACCATCACGCAGGGCTCCGGTTCGGCCGCTCTCGGCGGCATCAACTACACCGTCACGGCCCGCGCCCCGGACGGGCGCACGGTCAGCGCCAGCGGCTATCAACCGAACCTGTGCTGATCGGTCAATGACTCAGGGCCCCGATCGCCTTGTCGAGTCACCCCCTGCGGAGATACGACCAGAACGATGAACCGGTGACTGCCGCGATAGGGGCCGCGGGCAGTGGCGGGGCGGTGCAGCTGCCCGCCCCGCCACTGCTCGTGGTGCAGCACAACGGCCGGGCCTGTCCAAACCGCCCCGGGGCAATCAAGGGTCAAAAGCTCAAGGGCTTGATCACAGCTTCGTGATCAAGCCCTTGGGCTGTGCTCTTACCTGGTGGGCGATACTGGGTTTGAACCAGTGACCTCTTCCGTGTCAAGGAAGCGCGCTCCCACTGCGCCAATCGCCCTCGTTGCTTGCCGAGGTGGAGACGGGATTTGAACCCGTGTACACGGCTTTGCAGGCCGTTGCCTCGCCTCTCGGCCACTCCACCGAGGTGCCGCCGACATCCCTGGCGGAATCTCCGAGCGGACGACGGGATTCGAACCCGCGACCCTCACCTTGGCAAGGTGATGCGCTACCAGCTGCGCTACGTCCGCTTGTCTCCGGTGTTTCCTGGTGACGGATGAGAACTTTAGCCGAGGGCGCGAACAAGTGCCAACTCGGGGGCACCCTGGCGCGTCAGCGGGCCCCATAAGCACTTCCATCGTGCCAAGCTCCGCGAAGCTCTAAAGTCCGACAAGCAGCCATATGACGAACCAAACCCACCTCACTATCCCTAGATCATCCTAGGAGGATGGGCTTATTGACCTGTCGAGGTATCTGGCGGAGCGGGTGTGTCCCCGACCACAACGCGGCAGAATCGGGCCCATGGACCTGCTGGAGACGTACCGGCGCAGCCTGAACGAGTTCGCCGACCAGGTCGGCCAGGTGGGCTATGACCAGTGGGCCGCACCAACGCCCTGCACCGGTTGGGATGTCCGCACCCTGGTCAACCACGTGGTCGGCGAGGAGCGCTGGACGGTGCCGCTCTTCGCCGGCAAGACAATCGCCGAGGTCGGCCACCGGCTGGACGGCGACCTGCTCGGCCCGGACCCGGCGGCCGCGGCCCGGGACGCCGCCGCGCAGGCCAACCTGGCGGTCAACGACGCGGATGCCCTGGACCGCACCGTGCACCTCTCCTTCGGCGACACTCCAGCACGGGAGTACCTACATCAGCTCCTCGCCGAGCATCTGGTGCATGGCTGGGATCTGGCGGTTGCCGTCGGCGCAGAGCCCCGACTGGACGCCGACGCGGTACGCGAGTGCGTCCGGTGGTTCAACGAGCGGAGTGCGTCGTACCGCGACAGCGGGCTAATCGACCCACGGGTGGAGGTCCCGGCCGAGGCGAGCGAAGCGGACCGGATGATCGCGGCGTTCGGCCGCGACCCCGGTTGGCACTCCGACTGGTAACCATCAGGCGGCGGGTCGGGAGAGCTCTGGACGGCGTCGGGTTCAGACCAGGCCGGCCACCTGGTCCCGGGTCAGCGTGCCGTCGGCGACCAGCACCCGGTGCCGACGGCGCAGCCCGCACCCGGGCGGGATCAGCAGCGGCCGCTCGAACGCCAGCGCGACGCAGACCCCGGGGTAGATCCCGGTCCGCACGAACCAGTGGTCACCGTCGGCCAAGCCGGTGAAGACCAGGGTGTACGCCGCGCCGTCGGCGGCCCGACCACCCAGCGCGAGCCAGGGCTCGGTGCTGCCATTGACCGCCTCCTCGCCTCCGGCGGTGGCGGTGAACGTTTCGGCCCGCCCCGGCGCGACCCGCCAGAAGAACCCGCCGTAGCCGGCACCGCCGGGGCGACCGTTGGTGGCCGGACTGCCCAACGTGATCTCCCGGTCGGCGGGAGCGGTCAGGGTGTAGGCGAAGTCGAGTTGCCAGGCGTCGGTCCGGTCGGCAACCTCGCCGACGGCGACCGTCCGCTCCTCGATCAGCAGGGTCGCCCCGGACCGGTCCAGCCAACGCAGCCGTTGGCCGAAGCCCCGCGCGTCACGGCGGGTCCAGCCGTCGGACACGATCCGGCCATGGTCGTCCAGCCAGGTGTAGCCGATGTCCCGCCGGTAGGTGCGTCCACCCCAGAGGTTCGTGCCTGAGACGTCCTGCATGGCCAGTGAGACCCCCAGGTGCCACCGGTGATCCTCCGGCAGCGCGTCGGTCACCGGCACCCCGGCCAGGGTCCGCACCGGATGCAGATAGGGCCGGGGTGACCAGCGTCGGTCGATGTCCGGCTCGATGACGTACTCCGCAACGGTCGCACCGCGCGCCTGAAGTCGTACCGCGGTCGGTTCCTGGCCCATCCTGGCCGCCTTCTCATCGAGTTTCGTCGAGGCCGGGCCGGCCGGCCCAGGGTCGCGGAAAGCGCTTACCTTCTCGGTGGAGAGTACCGGGAGCGCGACCGCGAGGCGTGCTCGACTGGTACCACCGCGATCCACCGCCCGGGTGCCCGCGGCACGGAATCCGGCACCGGGCACAATCTGCGGGGTGTCCGAAATTGTGCCCGATCCTGGCTCCACGACCGGCGCCACGAATGACTTCGCGACGTCGAGCGCATTCGTCCGGGCCTACGCCCGGCTCGCTCCGGTGGCGTACGTACCGGAGATCCGGCTGCATCAGGCGGCCGAGCCGATCGGGCTGTGGGAGCTGACCGAAGGCGCGTTTCGGAGCGAGCAGCCGCCACCGTTCTGGGCCTTCGCCTGGGCCGGCGGTCAGGCCCTGGCCCGTTATCTGCTGGATCATCCCGAGACCGTGCGTGGGCGCCGGGTGCTCGACCTCGCGTCCGGCTCCGGCGTGGTGGCGATCGCCGCGGCACGGTCCGGCGCGGCGTCGGTACGCGCGGTCGACGTGGACCCGGTGTCGGTCGTGGCGATCGGGGTGAACGCCGAGGCCAACGGGGTGGCTGTCACGGCGAGCCAGGCGGACCTGCTCGACGCCGACGCCGGGGACGCCGAGGTGGTGCTCGTCGGTGACGCCTACTACAGCGAGGCGATGGCGAATCGGATGACCCGGTTCCTGCTGCGCGCCGCCCGCGGTGGTGCGCTGGTGCTGGTCGGCGACCCGGACCGGGCCTTCCTCCCCCGCGACCGGTTCCGGGCACTGGCCGGATACGACATACCGGTGCCGCCCGCGCTGGAGAGCGTCAAGGTCAAACACACGACGGTCTGGGAGTTGAACCCGCCCTCGGGTGCCAGGTCCGCCGCTGAGTAGCGTGTCAGCGTGCTGTTCCGGAGCTGGGAGGATGCGATCGACCGCCGGTGGCCGGACGTCGCGACGGTCACCGACCACGTCGGCGTCGATCATCTGGTGGTGACCCGGCACGCGCTGGTCCGTCAGGTACTCACCGACCCGGACACCTTCCACCCGGTCAACGCGCTGGACGCGATGACCCCGATGCCGGTGGCCGCGCTCCGGGTGCTGGCCGGGCACGGCTTCCGGCTGCCGCCGACGCTGGCCAACAACGGTGGGCCGAGCCATCCGGCGATCCGGACGATCGTGGCCGACGCGCTGCACCCGCACCGGGTCGCCGAGCAGCGGCCGTGGCTGACCGCCGTCGTGCGCGAGCGGGTCGGTCGGCTGGTCGCCGCGCTGGACGCCGGGCAACCGGTCGATCTGTACGCCGACCTCGCCGCCGATCTGCCACTGCTGGTGCTCGCCCGACTGGTCGAGCTGCCCGAGGCAGCGGCCGAGACGGTCAAGGAATTCACCCGGGCCGCCCTGGAACTCTTCTGGGCACCGGTCGACGCGAAACGGCAGCGCGACCTGGCCGGCATCGTCGGGCGGTTCCATGCCGTACTGCGGGAGTTCGCGGCGACCGGGCCGGGGCTCGCCGCCGCGCTGCGGACGGCCGGGCACTCCCCCGATGTGGTGGTTGGCGCGCTCTTCTTCCTGCTGGTCGCCGGGCAGGAGACCACCTCCCAGTTCCTCACCCTGCTGCTGCACCGGCTCTGCGCCGAGCCGGAGGTGCTCGATCGGTTGCGGTCCGGCACCGTCGGGGTGGCCGACGTGGTCGAGGAGGGGCTACGGCTGGAACCGCCGATCGTGACGTGGCGCCGGGTCGCGGCCCGGGACACGGTGCTGGCCGGCACGGCCGTACCGGCCGGGAGCAGCGTCGTGTTGTGGCTGGCCCGCGCCGGCCGCGATCCGGCGGTGATCGGAGCACCGGATGAGTTCCGGCCCGGTCAACCGGGCTCCCGGCGGCACCTGGCCTTCGGGGCCGGCGCGCACCGCTGTGTCGGGGCCCAACTGTCCCGGATGGAGGCCGAGGTGGTGGTGACGGAGGTCGCGCCGCTGCTGCACGGCGTCACCGTTGTCCGGCCGCCCTGGTGCCCGGACAATCTCTCCTTCCGGATGCCCGACGCCTTCGTCATCGCGCGCCGCGCGCGGGACCGGCTGGGCGCGGCTGTCTGAGGCCGCACCTCGGGCTCAGCCCACGTCTTCGGCCCAGGTGCGCCAGTCGTCGAGCACGCCGTGCAGGGCCGGGGTCAACCAGCCGGGTGCGGAGCGTCGGAACACCTCCGGGTCCATCGCGCCCGCCCCGTCGGGCAGCGCGCCGACCATATTGGGTACCAGTTCACTCAGGTTCTCCCAGTGCACCAGCGCCGGCTCGGCTGGCCAGGCGCCGAGGACCACGCCGGCCGGAATGGCCCGGCGCTCCAGCGCCTCCATGGTCAGCGCGGTGTGGTTGAGTGTGCCCAACCCGGCCCGGGCGACCACCACCGCCTGCGCGTCGAGGGAGACCGCCAGGTCGGCCACGGTCCACGGCTCGCCGGAGGGACGCACTCCCATCGGTACGAGTAGTCCGCCGGCCCCCTCCACCAGCACCAGATCGTGCTTCTCCGCCTCGGCCCGGATCGCGTCGACCACGGCGTACAGCTCAAGCGGTGGCGACTCGGCCACCCGCGCGGCGGTCAGCGGGGCGAGCGGATCGGGAAAATCGGCCAGGGTACGGGCGGTCATCGGCGCGGCCAGCCGATTGATGATGTCTACATCGGACGGTTCGCCGTCCGCCGTACCGGTCTGCCCCGGTTTGATGACCGCGACCCGGAGGCCGGCGGCCTGCGCCGCCGAGGTGATCGCCGCGGTCACCACGGTCTTGCCGACCCCGGTGTCGGTGCCGGTCACCACAATCGGACCCCGCCACGGCACGCTCACCGAGCCACCTCCAGCCCCGATGCCGGCGCGGACTGCCCACCCGGTTCCGGCGCCGCCTCCACGGTCGGGGCGGTGGCGACGATCACGTCGAGGGCCCGGTCGAAGTCGGCCCTCGGCACGCCGACGTTGATGGTGAGTCGCAGCCGGGACCGGTTGTCCGGGGTCGACGGGGGACGGAAACAGCCGACCGCGACCCCCCGGTCGAGGCAGGCGGTGGACCAGTCGACCGCCGACTCGGCGTCGGGGGCGGTCACCGACACCACCCCGGCGTCCGGCGCCGAAACGGCCAGCCCGGCGGCGGTCAGCCGGCGTACCGCGCTGGTCGCCCGGTCGGTCAGTTCGGCCCGCAGGTGATCGGAGACCCGGGCCAGGTCGGTGGCGGCCAGCACCCCGGCGGCCACCGCAGGCGGTAGCGCGGTGTCGTAGATGAAGGTACGGCCGGTCTCGATCAGGTGTCGGATCAGCTCGGCCGGTCCGGCGACCACCCCACCGGCGCCGCCGAGCGCCTTGGAGAGGGTCGCGGTCACCACCACGTCCGGCGCACCGGCCAGCCCGGCCGCCCGCACCGCGCCGGCTCCGGCCGGGCCGGTCACGCCGAGCGCGTGTGCGTCGTCCACCAGGAGCAGGGCGCCGTGCCGGCGGGCCACCGCGTGCAGTTCGGCCAGCGGGGCCAGGTCGCCGTCGACCGAGAAGACCGACTCGGTGATCACCACCGCCGGACGACCGGGCGCCGCCGCCAGGGCCGCGTCGACCGCGGCGACGTCATTGTGCGGGGTCGTCACGGTCTCCGCACCGGAGAGCCGGGCACCGTCGATCAGTGAGGCGTGGTTGTGCGCGTCGCAGACCAGCAGGGTACGGGGGCGGACCAGGGCCCGCACCGCACCCAGGTTGGCCAGGTAACCGGAGGAGAAAACCAGTGCCCGCGAGGTGCCCAGCCAGTCGGCGAGCACCACTTCCAGCGCATCATGGGTTTCGGTGGAGCCGCGTACCAACCGGGAGCCGGTCGCGCCCAGGCCGTACGTGGTCAGCGCCGCTGTCGCCGCGGCCGTCACCGTCGGGTGGCCGGAGAGCCCCAGGTAGTCATTACCGGCGAGGTCCACCACCGGGTCGGTCGCGCCGCGCGGGCGCAGCCGCCGGGTCAGCCCGGCCCTGGCGCGTAACTGAGCCCGGCGTTCCAGCGCCGCCAGCCAGTTCGCCACGGTTGCTCCCTCGCCTCGTCGCATCGGAAGGTCCTTGTAGGGTACGACCATGCCAGAGATCCTCGACCAGGCGCGTGTGCAGGTGCTGGATGAACGGCGTCGGTCTCGACGAGGCCGGCGTGCTCGCCGTGCTGCGCCTGCCCGACGAGCACCTGTCCGCCACCCTCCAGCTCGCCCATGAGGTACGGATGCGTTGGTGCGGCCCGGAGGTCGAGGTCGAGGGGATCGTCTCGCTGAAGACCGGCGGCTGCCCGGAGGACTGCCACTTCTGCTCGCAGTCCGGCCTCTTCACCTCCCCGGTCCGCTCGGTCTTTCTGGACATCCCGTCACTGGTCGAGGCGGCCCGGCAGACCGCGGCGACCGGGGCCACCGAGTTCTGCATCGTGGCTGCGGTGCGCGGGCCGGACGAGCGGCTGATGAAGCAGATGCGCGAGGGTGTCGCCGCGATCAAGGCCGAGGTCGACATCCAGGTCGCCGCCTCGCTCGGCATGCTCACCCAGGAGCAGGTCGACGAGCTGGTCGAGATGGGCGTGCACCGCTACAACCACAACCTGGAGACCTGCCGCTCCTACTTCCCGAACGTGGTCACCACGCACTCCTTCGAGGAGCGCTGGGAGACCCTGCGGATGGTCCGCGAGTCGGGCATGGAGGTCTGCTGCGGCGGCATCCTCGGCCTCGGCGAGACCCTGGAGCAGCGGGCCGAGTTCGCCGCGCAGCTCGCCGAGCTGGACCCGCACGAGGTGCCGTTGAACTTCCTCAACCCACGGCCGGGCACCCCGTTGGGCGACAAGCCGGTCATCGATTCCCGCGACGCGCTGCGGGCCATCGCCGCCTTCCGGCTCGCGATGCCCCGGACCATTCTCCGGTACGCGGGCGGCCGGGAGATCACCCTCGGCGACCTCGGCACCCGGGAAGGGCTGCTCGGTGGCATCAACGCGGTGATCGTCGGCAACTACCTGACCACCCTCGGTCGGCCGGCCACCAACGATCTGGCCCTGCTGGAGGACCTGAAGATGCCGGTCAAGGCCCTCTCGGAGACGTTCTGAGCATGTCGACGATCGGCCCGTGGTGCGATCGGTGCGGCGTGGCCGCCACCGAGGGTACGCATGACGCCTGCCGCAGCGCCCGTGAGCTGGAACCGCCCCGGTTCTGCTCCGGGTGCCGGCGGCGGATGAAGGTGCAGATCCTGCCGGCCGGCTGGTCGGCGGTCTGCGTCGAGCACGGCGAAATCCGGGCCTGACCCCGGTCACGCCTCCCGAGGGCATCTTTTGCTGTTGATGGTTGACGGGCCTCAATCGGCCGCGTAGTTTCCGTACTAGTTAATTAACCGATAGGGAAACCAATGAGCCAGGTTGATCAGCTCAGCGCCACCTTCGCCGCACTCGCCGACCCGACGCGGCGGGCGATCCTGGCCCGGCTGGCCGACGGCGAAGCCACCGTCGGCGAGCTGGCCGAACCGTTCGAGCTGAGCCTCCCGGCCATCTCGAAGCACCTGAAGGTGCTGCAGAAGGCCGGGCTCGTGGAGCAGGGCCGGCAGGCACAGTGGCGCCCGTGCCGGCTTCGACCGGAGCCGCTGCGGGAGGTCGCGGTATGGATGGCGCAGTACCGCAAGTTCCTCGGTGAGAGCTACGACCGGCTCGATGTGTACCTACGTGACCTGCAGAGCAAGCCGAGAAGGGAAGAGCAGTGACCAAACAGGATCTGGGCAACGAGCGTACGACCATGGTCGCCGAGGGTGCCGAACTGGTGCTGGAGCGGGTCTTCGACGCACCCCGCGAACTCGTCTGGGCGGCAATGACCTCGGCCGAGCACATCCCCGCCTGGTGGGGCCCGCACGGGACGTCCACCGTTGTCGTCGAGATGGATCTCCGCCCCGGCGGCCGGTGGCGGTGGATCAACACGTTCGACGGCGGGGAGGCCCCCTTCACCGGGGAGTACCTGGAGGTCGCGGCGCCCGAGCGGTTCGTTCGGACATCAATCTTCGACGTCGAACCCTTCAACAGCGGGCCTGGCGCGGTCGAGACCCTCACGTTCGAGGAGTTCGACGGCAAGACCAAGCTCCACTACTACACCCGCTTTCCCTCCGAGGAGGTGCTCAACGGAGCCCTGGCAACCGGGATGTCGAAGGGCGCACTCGAGCAATTCGACCGCCTCGCCGACCTGCTGACCGAACTGCCCTGACGGCCGTCGATCACCGCCCCGTTTGTGGTCGTGCGGCCAAACGGTGGGTTGTCACGGCAGCCAGCCGAGGAATCGGGCGTGTAGTTGTCGCGGGTCGGGTCCGGGATTGGGATCGAGTCGGTACAGATCGGTTACCGCGTCGTAGAGCAGCGTGCCGAGATGGATATAGAGTCCGATCCGGTTCTCGGCGTACTCCCCGAGCAGATAGAGCTTCGCCGGTTGGCACGGCCACGGCCCGGCGCACGATTTGCACAACCATAATGGACGCATATAGCGGTGCCGGGACAGCATCGACTTACCCCCGCCGGGGTGGATTGGTGATCAGCGCCGCCTCGCCCGCCCGGAACACCTCTGCCCCGCACACCTCGGTCGGCCGGTGCCGCCAGGTCCGTTGATTCGGAATACGTTTCATATTCACTCGCACCTCCTTCGGGTTCTGGAAGCGGGGGTCGACACCGGAGAGGTATTGTGCCGACCCCCGCGCAGTTCCGCCCATCCAGTGCCAACCGGGGTCTGAGCGGTTCCGCTAATGACACTTTGCCCTTACCGCAGTAGGGTCGGGAAGGCATTGGCGACTGACCCGGCTAATCCCTGTCTGCGCCGTCAATTTCTCGGCCAATTGGTCAAGCGATCAAAAACACTGTGGAGGAAGTGTGGCGACCAACCAGACACCCACGGCAGAGCTGATCAGAGCGCAATTACGCCGGATGCGCACCGCCGCCGGACTCAGCCAGGAGGAGTACGGGCGGAAGGCGCACTATTCCGCCTCCATGGCCTCGGCGGTGGAGCTCGGCCAGCGCCCGCTCGACCCGGTCTACCTGGCCCGCGCCGACGAGGTGCTCGACACCGGTGGCCTCTTCATCGCCCTCTTCGAGCTGGCAACGGGACGGCGAGCCGTCCTGGTTCCGCCCCTGGCTCGACGCCGAACGCGGCGCGGCCCAACTGCGCTGCTTCGGGCCGGCGCTGATCCCCGGTCTGCTCCAGACGGCGGATTACGCCCGCGCGATCTTCCGGTGCGACACCCGACTCAATGAGGAGCAGGTGGAGCGGCTGGTCTCCGCCCGGCTGGAGCGGCAGGCCATCCTGGACCGGGACGATCCGCCGCAGCTCATCGCGGTGCTCGACGCCTCGGCGCTGGACCGGTTTGCCGATGGGTACGACAAGATCATGGCCGGCCAGCTCCTGCACCTGGTGGCCTGCGCGGAACGCCCACACATCAGCGTGCACGTCCTGCCGACCGGTGTCGGCCTGCACGTCGGACTCGCCGGCCCGTTCGTGCTGGCCCGGTCGGCCGACGGTGGCTGGGTCGGGTTCCTGGACAACCCGCTCGACGGGGTGGTGGTGGACCGCACCGAGGACGTGGCCACCCTCCTCGATAGATGGGAAAATGTACGTAACGACGCGCTGCCCCGGCGACAGTCGATCGAGCTGATCAAGGAGATAGTGCGCCCATGGACGACCTGACCGGCGCCACCTGGCGCAAGTCCACCCGCAGCGGCCCCAGCGGCAACGACTGCGTCGAGGTCGCCGACAATCTGCCCGGCCGAGTGCTGGTCCGCGACTCCAAGGACCAGTCCGGCCCGGTGTTGGCCTTCACCCCCACCGCCTGGCGCACCTTCCTCGGCGCCCTCCCCACCCACTGAAGGTAACCGAACGCTCTCCCGCGCTTCGAGCGCAACCCGAGCGAGCAGTCTTTACCTGGCATTCGACAGGACGGAGACTGCTCGCTCGGTTTGCCGGTCAAACCTTCGACGCTAGGTTTTCGGTCAGCGTCCAGAGAGCGTCGTACGCGTCGTCCCAACCGGCCCGTCGCTCCTGCTCGTCGACACCCTCGGGCTCCAGAGCACGGCACGCCTCGGCCAGACCTGCCTTCACCGCTAGCTCGACGTCGGGATGCCGACGGACAAGCGCCACCAAGGTCCTGCCAGCGGCTTTGGGTACACCGTAGTCTGAGTCCCCGAAGAGCGAGAGCAACATCGTACGGAGCTGGGCATTCGGCTCTGCCTGCTCAAGGAATCTGATCGCGTCTCTCCGCACTGTCCAGTCATCTGAGCTGGTGGCGATCTCAACCAGCGCGGGCAACGCTTCCGCTGGGAGTTCCCCGGCCTCAGAGAGCGCTTTGGCCGCGGCCACCCGCACCCCCGGATCGTCGGCACCCCGCACAACCTCCAGCAAAACCCCCACCACCTCCGGCCCCAACACCCCACCCGAAACCAACGCCCCCACCGCCGCCATCCGCACCCCCGGATCGTCGGCACCCCGCACAACCTCCAGCAAAACCCCCACCACCTCCGGCCCCAACACCCCACCCGAACCCAACGCCCAAACCGCCTCCGCCCGCACGTACGGATGGTCGGCACCCCGCACAACCTCCAGCAAAACCCCCACCACCTCCGGCCCCAACACCCCACCCGAAACCAACGCCCCCACCGCCGCCATCCGCACGTACGGATCGTCGGCACCCTGCACAACCTCCACCGCCGCCGCAACCACCTCCGGCACCAACACCCCAACCGAAACCAACGACCGAACCGCCGCCACCCGCACCCCCGGATGATCGGCACCCCGCACAACCTCCAGCAAAACCCCCACCACCTCCGGCCCCAACACCCCACCCGAAACCAACGCCCCCACCGCCGCCACCCGCACGTACGGATCGTCGGCACCCCGCACAACCTCCAGCAAAACCCCCACCACCTCCGGCCCCAACACCCCACCCGAACCCAACGCCCCCACCGCCGCCACCCGCACCTCCGGATCGTCGGCACCCCGCACCAACTCCACCGCCGCCGCAACCACCTCCGGCACCAACACCCCACCCGAAACCAACGCCCCCACCGCCGCCACCCGCACCCAAGGATCGTCAGCACCCCGCACAAGCCCCACCAAAACCCCCACCACCTCCGGACCCAACACCCCACCCGAAACCAACGACCGAACCGCCGCCACCCGCACGTACGGATCGTCGGCGGATTCGAGCAGGTCGGTCACTGCCGAAACCACCGGATCTGGGAGGGCCCTGCCGGAGGGCAGCACCGCCACCAACTCGCAGAAGCGCCTCGGGTCAGCGCCGGCCAATCGTGGCGCCTCCGCGCTCACTGCGGCCAGGAGCCGCTCTGCCGCTCGGGTGACGCCGAGACCGGAGAGACGACCTGCCAGCGCCTTTCGGTACCTCGTGAAGCGGCACCGGCTCTCGTCATCCCGAAACCATTCGTCGATCGCTTGGTGCAGCAGCGCATCCACTGTGGCGGTCTCCAGCGGGATGCCGTCGGCCAGGAGCCGCAACGCGAAGAGAAAATCCCAGCCGAGCAGGTCCTCATACTCGCCACGGTGCTTGTTGGCCGGGTACACCGCCTCAGCCACCAGCCGTTGGACCTCCTCGGGCTGGGTGCGACCAACCAGCCCCAACGCCAGCAGGATCGGCTCCTCGTACCGGGGATCGTGCAGCCGGCGCCGGATGCCGGCGGCTCGGTCGACGGTGATGCCTTCAAAAGCCAGCGCGCGGCCGGCGTAGTACTCCTCGAAGGTCAGGTGCGGAAACCCGTACCGGCCGGGTGCCCGCTCGACCAGAAGCCCGGTGTGGAAATCTGCCTTCGATACGAAGTCCTGGACGCCGCGACCGGCCTCGGAATCGAGGGGATCGGCGGCCTGCAACAGGGTGGGCTCCCATTCGGTTCCGTGATGCTTGGCCCAGAGCGGACCGAGCACCTCCAACAACTCCCGCTTGTTGGCAGACCCCTCAGGCCGGTGTTCGTGCAGCCAGGAGCCGAGCCGGGTGAGCCACCCGGTCAGCATGCGCTCGTCCGGCAGGTCGGCCTCCGGGACGCCCTGCACACTGCGCCAGGTCCGACCCAGCGCCTCGGTGACCTCGACGTACGCGTCCACCCGCCGGTTCGGGAGTCGCCCGCTCGCCCGATGCACCAGGACCAGCGCGGTCAGCAGCAACGGATTCGCCGCGAGTCGCCGGACACCTGGATTTTGGCGCAGGGCCTCATTCATCGCGCTCGTCTCAAGGCCGGCATCATGCCGCACCACCGCATCGGCCTTCTCCGGTGCCTCCGCCCGCTCAACCGCCCGGCAGTACAGGTCGAGGAAGCGCTCGATGGTGGGATCGTCCATGTCCCGTACCCGGACCGCCTCGAACGGCGCCGGCAGCGGCGCGGCGAGGTATCCCGCGATCCGGCTGGTCACCACGAACCGGTTGCCCTGGCGCGAGTTAGCGGTGACAAAGTTGGTGACCGCCTCCACCACCGTACGGCGGTCCTCGGCCGACGCGATCTCGTCGAGCCCGTCGAGCAACACGAGGCACTCGCCGGCGGCGAGCTTACGCTCAAGCAGGTCACGCAGGCCCGAGCCCCGGCACTCCTGGCTCTGGAGATAGTCGGCAAGAAACGCGCCGATCCCCTGCCCGCGCACCGGCGAACGGGCGAAGTCCCCGATCCGCAGATAGATCGGAAACAACGGGTTGGGGAGGTCGGCGGTGGCCGGGTCCCGCAACGCCTGCGAGTGCCGCAGGGCGAGATATTTCAGCAGGGTGGTCTTGCCGCTCCCCGGTTCGCCGAGCACCAGCAGATGTCGGATGGTCCGCACCGCGTCCAGCACCGGCAACGGCTGCGGATCGGTGCGACCGCCGAGCCGGCCGGCTTCGTACCCGAATTGGAGCTCCAGCCGATCGACGGCCGCCTCGTAGCCGAGCTGGTCGAGTTCACGCGACTCCAGCCTGGCCTGGAGCTTCGCCTGCTCCCGCTTGAACCAGGCTTCGGCGCGGTCACCGGGCCGGGCATCACGCTGGGCTGAGAGGCCGACGAACACGTCGAGCAGTGGAAGCTGGACGATGCTGTTGTGCACCATGCCGGTGGTCCGCAGGTACCGGTGTCGGTCGATGACCCAGTGCAGATATTCAGCCTCGTCCTGGTCCGTGGCCCGTGCCGCGCCGAAGCGCTCGACCAGCCGGCTGGCTGCGTCGGCGGCCGAGGCGTCATCGACCCGTCCGATGATGCCGTCCAGGGCCCGCTCGCCCCGCACTTCGGCCTCAAGGCTCTCGATCAGCGTCTTGAATGCGGGCCGCAGGGCCACCAGACGGTCCCAGCGGGTGTCCTCGTCCAGGTTCGGCGCAAGCGAGTCGACGCAGCGTTGGGCAAGCTTGTCAGCGGATGCGCGCGCTCCCGGCACCAGCACCTTGGCCAGCTCAGCCGCGCCTTCGAATTCGAGAAAGTTCGGATTGACGTCGTACTGCGCGAGGGTGTGCCCGTGGGAAGCCCGCGTCGTCTCGTACGCCCGCTTCAGGGCTCGTTCCATTGCCCGCTGCTCCGGATCGCCGAGCACCCGCTGCTTCAGCTCCTTGGTCACGGTGCCGGCCAGCTCTTTACCCGTCTGGGTCAACACTGCCTTGGCCAGCGTCGACAACAACACTCCAGAAAGCCCATCCACGACCGCGCAGCGTAGTAGTGGCGTGCAAATCCAATCTGGTGCCCACCTGGTAACGATAAAGAGCGCGGAAATAAACTTGTCGCGGGCGACGGGTTTATTTCCGCGCTATCGACGACACGGGTTAACGATCATGGCTGGTCGCAGGGCCATTCTCGAACTCGGTGGTCGGTGGCGCGGGTCAGCGGTGCAGGCGTCGCCACTCGGTTTGTCGGGCCGCGTGGGCGAGGTGTTCCTGGAGCACCGCCTCGCGCAGGAACCGGCGGGAGCTGGCGAGGAAGACGATTTCCGACACGACGAGTCCGACGCAGACCAAGCCGAGCAGCCCCATGGCGGCCAAGGCGGGCAGGTGCCGGGCGGCGGGAATCAACACCCCGAGGCTCACGATGCTGCCCACCCGGGTCCAGGTGACCGTGCCCAGACTGCGCAGCTGGAAGCCGAGGTTGCCGAGCAGATAGAGGATCACCCCGCCGTAGAGCAGGTAAATGATGCTGTTGTGCAGTGGTTCATAGTCGGAGATCTCCCGGTTGGCGATCTGCCGCAGGGTTTCCTCACCGCCGATGGCCAGCAGGATGATGCCGCCGATCATCGGTAGGTGCAGATAAACGTAGGCGTCCCGGCCGAGGATCGACCGGGCGTCGCCCTCCGCGTAGTGCAGTGCCTGTTCGGCGGCGAGCGCGACGATGTCGAAGTAGGCCCACCAGAGCGTGGCGGCCACGATGACCCCGAGGATGGAGGCTCCGATGATCGGCCAACTGATCGGCCAACTGGTCGGG
>CAVVPI010000002.1:0-8448 GCA_963750055.1 uncultured Actinomycetota bacterium
CAGTGTCGGCTATCGGACCGCCGCGGAGCGACAAGTAGCCGATCGCCTGCTGGACAAGGCAAATCGGGGGAGCGATATCGACCAGGCGGTGTGGGATCCGGACCAAATCGACCGTTATCTCCACTCAGGCTGATCGAAGTAGCATGCTGCGGGTGATCAGCTCATGAGGCCGACCATCGCCGCCGACACCCTGCAGAAAACCCTCACCCAGTACCTCACCACCACCTTCGGGCTGACCGAGGCCGGCGTACGGGATGGGTTGGAAGGGTTCCTCTCCCACCCGGAGCAGGGCATCTTCCGCGGGCCGTACCTGCGGATCCGCACCCCGTTCCGGGCGGCGGACGGTGACTGGCGGTCCAACCTGGAGTGGGCGCCGGCCGGATTCCGGCCCCACCTGCACCAGGCCAGAGCCTTCGCCCGACTCTCCACCCTCGACAAGCCGGCCGAGCCGACCCTGGTCACCACCGGCACCGGCTCCGGCAAGACCGAAGCGTTCCTCCTCCCGGTGCTCGACCACTGCCAGCGGGCGAAACGCGCCGGCCGGGCCGGGATCAAAGCGATCCTGCTGTATCCGATGAACGCCCTGGCCACCGACCAGACCAACCGGATCAACGAACTCCTCACCGACCCGGCCCTGCAGCCAGGTCACCGCCGGCCTCTACATCGGCGACGTGGCGGCCGTCGAATACCCGCGGGTGCTGACCAGACGCTCCGAGATGCGCCGCACCCCGCCGGACATCCTGATCACCAACTACAAGATGCTCGACCTGCTGCTCCAACGGCACGAAGACCTGCCGCTCTGGGCGGACGCCGACCCCGCGTACGTGGTGCTCGACGAATTCCACACCTACGACGGCGCGCAGGGCACCGACGTGGCGATGCTGCTGCGCCGGCTCGCGGCGGCGCTCGACCTCGACACCGCCGAACGGCCGCTCGGGTCGATCTGCCCGGTCGCGACCTCCGCGACCCTCGGTGAGGGCGGCGACCGGGACGGCCGTACGGCGATCCGGGCCGTCGCCGAACAGGTCTTCGGCGTGCCTTCGAACGAGAATCGCTGATCGGTGAGGAGCGGTACGCGCCCGGCGAATTCGTCAAGAACAGGACTTCAAACTGCCGCTGCCCAGCCCGAAGAACTCGCCGCTCTCGACGACCGCGACCCGGCACTGATGGCGAAAGTCGCCGGACTGCTGCTCGGGAAGCGCCGCATCGACCAGCCGCCCCGGCTGGGCGGCCTGCTGCGCCGGCACCCGCTGACCAAAGCGCTGCTGGACTCGCTCGGCCCGCAGCCGCGCACCCTCGACGAAGTCATCGACGTACTGCCCCGCAAAAACGCCACCGGCTGGGGCAGCGCCATGAAAACCCGGCCGGAGATCACCGCCAAGGCGCTCGCCCGCTTCGTCGGCTCCTCTCCTGGCCCAGAACCCGGACGCGCCCCGGAGTACCGGCCCGCTACTAAACATCGAAACCCATCTCTGGGTCCGGGCCGTCTCCCGGCTACTGCGCGCCGTCTCCCACCAGGTGGCCTTCGGCTGGTACGGCGAGCAGCCGCGCCAACAGGACCCGTTCGCCGCCGAAACCGACCGGTGGTCGCCGACAACCAGCACGCCCGGCTGCCCGCCATCTACTGCCGGCACTGCGGCCGGTCCGGCTGGATGGACTGTGCCGGAAAAAAGCCCGCATGAACTGGACGGCGAACCGGACAGGATCTACCGGGCCAGCGTCGGTCGGGACAAACGGCGCGTCCGGCCCTCATCGCCGCCACCGACGACGAGGTACGCCACAAGGCCCGCGGCCTGCAGGTCCTGGAACACGGCCGGCAGCTACGCCCCTTCGACCCGGCGCGGGACCGGCAGCGCCGCGACGAGACGGTGGTGGTCCTCGGCGACACGAACGCCGTCGACGCGGCGCGAAAAGACCGCTGCCCATCCTGCGAAATGGACCACGGCATCCGCTACCTCGGCGCCGGCCTGGCGACCCTCGCCTCGGTGGCATCACCCAACTCTTCACCGGCGGTGAACTGACCGGCGAAAAGAAAACCCTGCTCTTCAACGACTCGGTGCAGGACGCCGCCCACCGGGCCGGATTCGTCGCCAACCGGTCGTACGCCTTCTCGCTGCGCCCCTCCTCGCCGGCCAGCTCACCCCGGCGTACCGGTCGGGTTGGACGACCTGATCGTCAACCTGATCGGCGCGGCCGTCGAACCGGAGATCCTCTCACCGTCGTCCCGCCCGACCTGCACGACCAACCCGGCGTCGACAGCCTCCTCGCCGGCGAGCACACCGGCGCCGGAAAGACCTGGACGCTGATCAGAGAGCGGCTCGCCTTCGCCACCATCATGGAAGCCGGTCTGCGTACCCGGCAGGGCCGGACCCTCGAACTGACCCGGACCACCGCGTCGAAGTGGCGCTCGACGACCCGGCAAAGGCCGTGGCGCTCTGCCGGACGTCCAGGCCGGGCCAGGTGGATCGGCGGCAACCGCCGACCAGGCACGCTACCTGGCATTCCTGCGCGGACTGCTGGAACGGCTGCGGATCCGGGCGCGATCCACCACGAGTGGCTCGGACCGTACCTGAACCGGGCCGGCGCCCGCTGGCAGGTCTGGGGTGGCCGGCCCGCCGGAATGCCCGCCTTCCCGCGCGGGGTCTCCGCGCCGGCCTTCCTGCTCGCCAAATCGAAGACGAAGTCCGAATTCGACGCGCTCAACGCGCGCGGCGGCTGGTATCAGGACTGGACCACCCGCTGCCTGGGGCTGGAACCCGGCGAGGCCGGCGAATACCTGGCCCGGCTGCTGCCGGCGCTGGCCGCCGCCGGGATCGTCGCCGCCCGCGACACCGAAGACGGCAACAGGTGTACGGGCTGATCCCCGGCCACCTCCGGGTACCCGACTCGACGAAACCCGGCCGCCGGAGCCGGCGTCGGCTGCGACACCTGCCACTGGCAGCAGACCGAACACCCGGACCGGGTCGCGGACTGGCTCGACCAACCATGCCGGCAGTACCGCTGCACCGGCCGGCTGACGGCCGGCCATCGACCCACTGGCCGGCAACGACTACTACCGTCGGCTCTACCTGGAAAGCCGGTGTTCCGGGTGGTCACCGGGGAACACACCGGCATGCTCACCCGCGCCCAGCGGGAAACGGTGGAGCAGCAATTCCGAGACGGCGAGCGGTACACCGACCCGAACGTGCTCTCCTGCACCCCCACCCTGGAAATGGGTATCGACATCGGCGCCCTCTCCGCAGTGGTGCTGGCCTCGCTGCCGGGCGGCCCGGCCAACTATGTGCAGCGGGCCGGCCGTGCCGGCCGGAAAAGCGGCAACGCTCTCGTCCTCACCCTGGTCGGCCGCACCGAACGGGACCGCTACTACCTGACCGACCCGCGCGACATGATCGCCGGGCAGATCGTGCCGCCCGGCTGCTTTCTCTCCGCCGTCGAGATCCTCCGCCGGCAGTACCTGGCACACCTGATCGACCTCGCCGCCCGGGGCCGGCTCGCCGGCGTACTGCCCATTCCCCGCCGGGCGCACGTCCTCTTCGGACCGACCGGCTGGCTGGCCAGCCTCGCCGCCGCCGGCCAGCGCGACGGATCCCGGCTGGTCGAGCGGTTCCTCGCCCTCTTCGGCGACCAGGTGTCGGGGACCGCCGCTGAACTGCTCCGCGGCTTCGCCGACGTCGGCCTGATCGACCGGGTGAAGGACGCCGAACAGGTCTGGGAAGAACGCCTGGCCGACCTGCGGCGCCGGCTCGTCGAAATCGACGCGGCGGCACGCACGCTGGTCATCTCCGACCCCAACCACGCCCGCGAGGCGCGGCTGCTCAAATCGGAAGCCAAAGCGGTACGCGGCCGGATCGCCAAGATCGGTCGGACCGCCGCGCACGGCGCCCTGGTGGAGCTGGGCCTGCTCCCCAACTACGCACTCATCGACACCCGCACCTCCCTGGAAGCCACCCTCACCTGGGAAGACGAACGGTCACCCGACGGCGACCGCAGATTCCGGACCGAACTGCGCGAATACCCCCGGCCCGCCCGGCAGGCGCTGGTCGAAATCGCACCCGGCAACACCTACTACGTACGCGGCTACAAGCACGAGATCTGCGGCCTGGACATCGGCCCGCCGGACCGGCCCGCGTACGAAGAGTGGCGGATCTGCGCCCGGTGCGGCCACGTCCGCACTCACGCGGCCCGGCAGGACACCCGCAACTGCCCCCGCTGCCAGGACCCGGGCATCGCCGACCACGGGCAGCTCTTCAAAGTGCTCCGCCCGGCCCGCGTGCTGGCCCGCGACAAACGCGACGACGCCCGCATCCGCGACGACAGCGACGACCGGGAGCTGCGCTTCTACACCACCACCGTGGCCGTCGATGTCGACCCCGACCGGGTCGAATCCTCGTGGCGGCACGCCACCGAAACCTTCGGCGTCGACTACACCCGGCAGGCCCTGGTCCGGAAATTCAACCTCGGTGCCCAACGATTCGACCGCGCCCCGGAATTCTTCGCCGGTGAGGAGCTGCGGATCAACCCGTTCCACACCTGCCAGTCCTGCGGCGGCACCACGGTGGACGGCGAACCGGCCATCGCCCAGGAACTCTTCGCGCACTCCTCCGGGCTCGCCATCCCGGCCGGATCGGAACACCACCTGCCGTGGTGTCCGCACCGCCGATCCCCCAGCACCGCGAAACACGCCGAACTGATCCTCGCCCACGAGCTGGAGACCGAAGCGCTGCGGATCCTCATCCCGGCGGTCACCGCACTGGTCCGGGAACGGTTGGTTTCCTTCGCCGCCGCCCTGCGGATCGGCATCGCCGCCGAGTACGGCGGCGACCCGGCCCACCTGCGTGTTGAATACGCCGTCATGCCCGACGCGCGTACCGGCGCCACCCGCAACCACGTCGTGCTCTACGACACCCAGCCGCAGGGCACCGGCTATCTGCACCGGATGGCCCACGCCGACCAGTTCCGGGCAATCCTGGAACGGGCCAGCCGGATCCTCGACGCCTGCCCCTGCGGCAACGAAGGCCGGGCGGCCTGCCACCGCTGTCTGCTCCGCTACGCCAGCAACAACGAGTTTCCCCTGATGAATCGGGTCGAAGCGCTGGACATGCTGGTCCGGCTCCTCGACGGTTGGCAGGTCACCCACGGCGCCCGCACCGACGAGATCTCCCTGATCGACCAGGTGGAGAGCGAACTGGAGATGCGCTTCCTCAACAAACTGATCGCCTGGGGAGGTGAACCCACCACCCCGGTCCGGATCGAAAAGCGCACCGACCGCGACGGCGCCCGGATCGCCGAGCTGCGCTTCACCGCGCCAAACGGCCGCGACATCACCCACTGGCAGATGAAACTGCAGAACACCATCCGCGGCACCCGCCCGGATGTGCACTTCAAACGGCTCGACGCGGTCTCCCCGGAGATCGCGGTCTACCTCGACGGCTTCAAATACCACGCCAGCGTCGAACACAACCGGCTCGCCGACGACGCCGACAAACGGGCCCGACTCCGCGCCCACGACTACCACGTCTTCGGCCTGACCTGGGACGATGTCGACTCCTGGAACTCCCCGGACGTCCCGGCGACCCGGAGCCCGTACGGTGGGCTGGCCGAGAAAGCCGCCCGGGCGCTGCACCGCCAGCAGGCGCCGACCAGCGACGTCAACGACCTGGCAGAACACATCTGGACCAACCCGGTCGAGACCCTCATGCGCTACCTCGCCGACCCCGACCCGCGGCGCTGGCGGCACCGGGCCGAAGCGGCGCTCGCCGGCCTGCTCAGGCAGGCCACCGAGAAGCCCACCACCGCCGACTCCAGCGGCATCGGTGACCGGATCCTCACCGCCGTACGCGGCGAACCCCTGCCGGCCCCCACCGCCGGAAAAATCATGCTGGTCCGGGCCGTCGACAACCATGACGTCCCGATGACCGTGCTGATCGACAGTCGTACCACCCCGCCGATCTGGTCCGCGCTCGCCGTCATCGACGACCGGTCCGCCACCGTCGCCGACGACGCCGGCCACAAGGCCCGCTGGGCGGGCTGGCTCTACTGGGGCAACATCATCCAGTTCCTCAGCCCTGCTGGGGGAGATGGCGCGCAGCTCGCCCGTACCGGACTGGCCGGATTCGACCCGGCGCAACTCGCGGTCACCGAAGGCAGCGGCCTGGCGCTGGCCAACCGGGCGCTGCCCCTGGACGAGGAGAGCGCGACCTGGCTCGGTCGCGACACCTCAGCTACCCAACCGGAACCGGAGCCGGTCGACGTCGATACCCCCTGGCGAAACGTGCTCGACTACTACGACCGCGAAGAGTCGGCCCTGGAGACCCTGGTGCAGTCCCTGGTACGCCGAGGCGCTCCGGCGCCCGTCGTCGGCTACGAACTCGGTGACCAGGGCTGGCAGGCCGAGCTGGCCTGGCCCGGCCAGCACGTCGCCGTGGTGCTCGCCGGCCCGACCGACAATCTGGAGATCGCCGACCGTAACGGCGCCTATGCGGCCGCCGGCTGGCGGGCCCGGACCGCCCGGGAATGGAACATCGATGAGTTGGCCGAAGCGCTGCTGGCCGGTGAAGGAGACGGGTACCGATGAGTGACGGCGCGGTGTTGCAGATTCTCGATCGGGCGGACAAGGAGGTCATGAAACTCAACCGTGCGGAAAAGGGTGCCGTCTACGAGTTCATGCACAAGTTCCGGCACAACCCGGCCAACCCCGGCCTCCGGCTCAAACAACTCGCCAGTGACCAGCGGCTCTACTCGGCCCGGGTCAACCAGGACTACCGGGCGGTGCTGCTGCACATCGCCGACCAGGAATATCTGCTCGTCGCGGTCCGACACCGCTCGGAGGTCTACAGCGACACCGACCGGTACGCCTACCGGATCAACCGGGTCACCGGCGGCATCGAAGTGGTCGACCTCGCCCCGGTCGGCGACAGCATCGTCGGGCGGGTGCTCCCACCGGAACCGGCCCCCGCGCCGCCGCTCTTCGCCGCCTACCCGGACACCCTGCTCATCGAACTGGGGGTGGCCGAGCCGCTCCTGCCGCAGATCCGGGCCCTCACCGATGAAGCCCAACTGCTGGAGCTGCTCGACCGGGCACCCCAGTTGACCACCGATGTGCTCTTCGCTCTCTACGACGGAAAATCCGTCGAAGAGATCCAGGACCAACTGCTCGACCCGGTGCGGGTCAACGAGCAGATCGACCCCGAAGACTTCGTGGCGGCCCTCGCCCGACCCGCGACCCAGGTCTCCTCCGACGACGAGGCCCTGCAGGCCATGCTTAACGAATCCTTCGAGCGTTGGCAGATCTTCCTCCACCCCACCCAGCGCAAACTCGTTGAGAAACCGCACAAGGGCTCGGTCCGGGTCGGTGGCGGACCCGGCACCGGCAAGACGATCGTCGCCCTGCACCGGGTCGCGCACCTGGCCAAGGCGCTGCCGCCCGGAGCCGACAAGCCCATCCTGCTGACCACCTTCAACCGCAACCTCGCCGCCGACCTGCGGACCCGACTCATCGCCCTCGGCGGTCAGGAGCTGGTGGCCCGGGTGGAGATCGTCAACATCGACCGGCTCGCCAACCGGGTCGTCACCGAAGCCAAGGCGGGACGGTCGAAGTCCGGCGGGGCGAAACGGGTCGTCGACGATGTACGCGCCAGTGAGCTGTGGCAGGAATACCTGCTGGAGACGGGGGAGTCCGGCTGGGACGCCGAGTTCCTCCACGCCGAATGGACCCAGGTCATCCTCGGGCAGGTGCTCAACTCCCGGTCCGACTACTTCAAAGCCCGCCGCCCCGGCCGGGGACGCGCCCTCAACCGGACCGAACGTGACCAGATCTGGCGTCTCACCGAGCGGTTCACCAGCTGGCTCGACGATCAGGATGTCTGGACCTGGCGTCAGGTCGCTGAACGGGCAGCCAGGTTGGAGATGGACCGGGCGGCGCTGAGCACAACGTTCGTCGAGCAGAGCTTCGGGGCCACCACCGGCACCGCTACCGGCATGTCGTCGTCGACGAAGCCCAGGACCTCAGCGCCGCGCACTGGAAGATGTTGCGGGCCATGGTCGCCCCGGGACCCGCGGACCTCTTCCTCGTCGGCGACACCCACCAGCGGATCTACGACAACCATGTGACCTTGTCGAGCCTCGGGATCAACATCCGGGGTCGCTCGTCGCGACTCACCCTCAGCTACCGGACCACCGACAGATCCTCGCCGCCGCTCTGGAGATCATGAGCGGCGAGGTCTACGACGACCTGGACGGTGGCGAAGAGAACCTCGCCGGCTACCGGTCCCTGCTACGTGGTGCCGCACCCACCTTCCGGGGCGCCCAGAGCTGGGCCCAGGAACAGGACCTGATCATTAAGCAGCTCGATGCCTGGGATAACCCGGTGAACGGGTCGGTGGCGATCTGTGTGCCGACCCGTCAGCTTGTCGCCGACATCAGCGCCAGGCTGACCGCCGCCGGGATCCC
>CAVVPI010000003.1:0-9126 GCA_963750055.1 uncultured Actinomycetota bacterium
CCTCCCTATCACCTCTGGTGTTCAAGGGCGAAAAAACCGCGCACGTCATCGGCGGGTGGCATCGGGCTGGCGGGCGGTGCGACGCATGGCGACGGCAAGCAGGCTGAGCGCGCCGACCGCGAAGATCACGTTGCCGGCGAGACTCAGGGCGTCCGTGTTGCCCCTCATGCCCGCGACGACGAAGGCAGCCCAGGCGTAGGTCAGCAGGGCTCCGCCAGCGACGGCCAACCGGTGCCTGTCCCGCCACCCGGCGAGCCGCGACAGACCGGCGACCACCACGCTGGCGGCGATGAGCAGAACGACAGCCAGGGCCACCCCCAACCAGTCCTCCGGTACGGCGATGAAAAGGCTGGACAGGATGAACGCCCCGGCACCGACGAGCAGCGGACGCGGCGCGGCCCAGGGCCGGACGCTTGTCGGCGTACTCCGGCCGACGTACAAGGCGGCCAGGATGAGCACCAGCGCCACGAGCACCGTACCGACGAACTGAGCGATCGAGGTGCGGTAGTTTCCGGTCGCCAGACTGCCGGACCGGATGAGGAGACCACCGAGCAGGTACGCCGCGGCGGTGATCGCCAGACCGACCTTACCGAGCCATGGGGTGGAGCGCCGTCCGGGCACGAGTGCCTCAACCAGCGCGATCGGGATGGCGATGCTCCACACCGCATGCCCGACGATGAAGTGCAGGGCATTGGTGGCGCTGATCCCGAGCGCCGGAAGATATGTGGCCGTGAAGTCCAGACCCTCGAAGGCGGGGTTGAAGAGCGATCCGTCGAACAAGCCGGCCTCGACCAGACCGTAGACGGCGCCCAGGATGAGGATCGTGGCCCAGCCCCGGCTGGTCCGCCGCGCCACTTCCCGGATGAGCAGGGCGCCGCCGCCGTACAGCGGAACGAGGAACGGCAGCGCGGGGAGATCGCGTATCGGCACGTTGCCCAGCAGATACTCGCCGACCAGCGGGGCCAGCAGGGCCAGCCCGAGCACGGGCCCGAAGCTGCGGCGACGCTGCGGATCTGGAGCGACTGTGGGTGTTCGTTCGTGGCGCACTGACTTCTCCTCGCTTCGGCGACCCGCGGCACTGCCCGACCGGTCCGGCGGTGCTGCCGGAACCGAACCGATGGGGACTTCAGCCTCGCGTGTCCGGACGCCGTGCCGCGACGGCCACCGGGCGAGGCGGCATCGACCAAAGTCGGTGCTGCCGTCGACCGATGGGCATCGCCTGGCCGCCCGGCCACGCCGTACCGTGGATCACGTGCCCAGTTGGCCATCGCCCCGGTCCTGGCGCGTCGACGCCGGTCTGATCACGCTCGCCGTACTCCTCGGTGGACTGTTCTTCCTGGACTCGCGGCAGACCGCCCCGGAACCGGAGGCCTGGTATCCCGCCACCGACCTCGGAGTGGGCGCCGTGGCCTGCTTCGCGCTGCTGCTGCGTCGGCGCTGGCCGGTGGCGCTCGCCCTCGTACTCATTCCGTCGATCGTGCTGTCGGCCTCGTCGATGGGCGCGACGGCGGTCGCGCTGCTCGCCGTCGCCCTGTACCGGTCGTGGCCGGTGACCGCCGCGGTGCTGGCCCTGCACGCGGTGACGTTGGCCGCGCTGTTCGGGCTGGTCGCCGCGGATCGGCGGGAGTTCTGGCAGGGACTGCTGGCCGTGCTCGCGCTGGATGCCGCCCTGGTCGCCTCCGGGCTGCTGGTGCGATCCCAGCGCCTACTCGTCCGGTCCCTGCGGGAGCGGGCGCGCGCGGCCGAGGAGGGAGATCGGTTACGGGTGGAGGAGGCCCGGCACACCGAGCGGGAACGCATCGCCCGGGAGATGCATGACGTGCTCGCGCACCGCATTTCCCTGCTGGCCGTACACGCTGGCGCCCTGGAGGTACGCCGGTCGGCGCCGGAGGAGGAGCGGCAGGCGGCGGGGGTGATCCGGCAGTGTGCGTACCAGGCGTTGGAGGAATTGCGGGAGGTGATCGCGATGCTCCGTGACGACCCCGCCAACGCGGACGCCGACCGGCCGCAACCGACGCTGGTCGACCTGCCGGAGTTGATCGAGCAGTCGCGGCGGGCCGGTGCGCGGGTGACCCTGGAGAATCGCCTCACCGACCTGTCGGCGACGTCCGACGGCACCGCACGGCACGTGTACCGGATTGTTCAGGAGGCTTTGACCAATGCCCGTAAGCATGCGCCGGGCGCTCCGGTGAGGGTGAGCATCGCCGGGTCGAACCGGGACGGAACCGCCAGCGATACCGGCGTACCCGATGGGGACCGGCCGTCCGGTGCCGGCAACGGGCTGATCATCGAGGTCACCAACCCGATGCCGGCCAGCGTCGTCGCGGCGCGGATCCCCGGCGCCGGCAGCGGACTCATCGGCCTGGCTGAACGGGTGAAACTGGTCGGCGGGCGGCTGGAGCACGGCCGCACCCCCGGCGGCGGGTTCCGCCTGTACGCCTGGTTGCCGGGGCGGCCGTGACGCAGCCCGAGGTTCCGAAGCAAGCGTCACCGGTCCGGGTGCTCATCGTGGACGATGACGCTCTCGTGCGGGCTGGACTGACGATGATGCTCAGCCAGTTTGACGACCTGGCGGTCACCGGCGCGGTCGGCGACGGTTCCGAGGTCCTTGCCGCGGTCAACCAGCACCGGCCCGATGTCGTACTGATGGACATCCGGATGCCGAAGCTCGACGGACTGGCCGCCACTGAGCAACTGCGAGCACGACCGGACCCGCCGGAGGTCATCCTGCTCACCACCTTCGACACCGACCAGCACATCCGGCGGGCGATGCGGGCCGGCGCCAGCGGATTCCTCCTCAAGCACACCCCGCCGGCGCAGATCGCGCGCGCGGTCCGGCTGGTAGCCGCCGGTGAGCCGATGCTCTCCCCGGACGTCATCCGCCGGGTGATGGCGTTCGCCGCTGAACCCGAACCGGATCCGCGGCGGGAGCGGGCGCGGCGACTACTGGACCGACTCAGCGCTGGGGAGCGAACGGTCGCCATCCTCGTCGGGCAGGGGCGGACGAACCGCGAGATCGGCCGCGAACTGCTGATGAGCACGGCCACCGTCAAGGCGTACATGTCCCGGATCCTGACCAAGTTGGGCCTTACCAACCGGGTGCAGGTGGCGCTGCTGGTCCAGGACGCCGGCTGACCCGCCGCCGGTGCCGGCGGCAGCCCGACCCCGGTTAGTCGACGAGCGCCGAGTAGACGAGTTGGCGGAACTGGGACCGCAGCGGGTGGGTGCCGGAGGGCGCCAGTTGGGTGAAGAGCAGTGCGGTGATCTCCTCAACTGGATCGACCCAGAAGGTGGTGCTCGCTATCCCACCCCAGTAGTACTCGCCCACGCTGCTCGGCACCCGGCTCGGCACCGGGTCTTCGATCACCGCGAAGCCGAGTCCGAACCCGACTCCGTCGAGGGTGGTCTCGGTGAAGCCGCCAACCGCGAGGTCGGGGAGGTGCCGACCGCCGGGCAGGTGGTTTCGGGTCATGAAGCGCAGGGTACGGGGGCCGAGCAGTCGGACCCCGTCCAGTTCACCGCCGCGCAGCAGCAACTGGGTGAACCGGTGGTAGTCGGCGGCGGTGGAGATCAGTCCGGCGCCGCCGGAGAGCAGATGCGGTTTCTGTAGCGCGAGCGCGCCCAGACCGTCGGAACGCATCGCCCGGCCGGTGCGCGGATGCGGTACGTAGAGGGCGGCCAGCCGGTCGGTCTGTGCCTCGTCGACCCACCAGGTGGTGTCGGTCATGCCCAGCGGGCCGAGGATGCGTTCGGCGAAGAAGTCGTCGAGGGACTGCCCGGAGACGATCTCGACCAGTCGGCCGAGTACGTCGGTGGCGACCGAGTAGCTGAACGCGTTGCCGGGCTGGAAGAGCAGGGGCAACTTTGCCCAGGCCGTGCAGGCCACGGCTAGATCAACCCCGGCCGGCGGGTGCAGGTCGTAGCCGGCGGCCCGGTAGAGCCCGTCGACCACCGAGGTCTGGGTGAAGCCGTAGGCGAGCCCGGCGGTGTGGGTGAGCAGGTGCCAGATCCGGATCGGTTCGAGGGCCGGCACGGTGACCGGCGCGAGCAGCGGGCCGCGATCGTAGACGCGTACCTCAGCGAACTCGGGCAGCCAGCGGCTGATCTCGTCGGTCAGCTCGAACCGGCCCTCCTCCCAGAGCATCATCGCCGCGACCGAGGTGATCGGCTTGGTCATCGAGTAGATCCGCCAGAGGGTGTCCGGCCCGACCGGTGTGCCGGCCTCCCGGTCCCGCAGCCCGTACGTCGACGCGTGTGCGACCTCGCCCCGTCGGGTGACCGCGAGCTGCCAGCCGGTCAGCCGTCCGTCGTCCACGTAGCGCGCGAAGTGCGAGTCGAGCCGGGCCAGCCGGGCGGGATCGAAGCCGACCTGGTCCGGGTCCACGGTGCGCTCGATGTGCATCAACCGAACCTACTTCCGGACGGCGCTGACGCAAATTCGCCACTCGGCGTGCCCCCGGACCATCGTCCGGCCGGGGCTAGGCTGGCTGGGATCGTGCCCCGAACCTTGACGGTTGGCGCCGACGGTCCACAATGGTCTGAACTCGGATTAGCTGGATCCGTCACTTCTACCTGGTCAGGGAGTCACCGGATGCCCCGGATCCCCCGCCGTCACGCAATGGGCATTTTCGTGCTCGGTATGTCCGCCGCGGCTGTCGGCGCCTGCACGCCAGCCGACCGGCCCGCTGAGTCGTCCGCCGGATCGTTGCCCAGCTCAGGGCCTGGCTCAGGGCCCGGATCGTTGCCGGGGCCGAATCCGATCGAGATTGAGAACCGGGCGAAGGGGATAGCGGACTGGCTCCCGAAAAGCGGCGGCGGGCTGGGCGTGGACGATCAACAGCGGCAGATCCAGGGGTACGCCTCGGCGACCAGTGTGAGCCCCGGCGAACCGATCGACTTTCACGTTTCCGCGCATCCTGCGAAGGAATTCTCCGTCATGATCTTCCGCCTCGGTTGGTACGACGGGGCGGGTGCGCGTCACCTGCTGACCAGTCCCTGGCTGAGCGGTGTTCCGCAGCCCGTGTCCGCGCCGGACCCGATCACCGGGATGATCGCCTGCGGCTGGCCCGTCTCCTGGACGTTGCGGGTGCCCGCCGACTGGACGTCGGGTCTGTATCTGGCGGTCTTCAGGACGGCGACCGGGCAGAGTAGTTGCACCCCGTTCGTGGTCCGCGACGACCGGCGGGCCGGCGGGCTCTGCGTGATTCTACCGTTCACCACCTATCAGGCGTACAACCAGTGGCCGCTGGATGGTCGGACCGGCAAGAGTCTCTACTACGGGTTCGCCGCCTCGGGCCGGCTCGACCCCTCGGTACGCGCGCGCCGGGTCTCCTTCGACCGGCCGTACTCCAACGATGGGCAGCCCAAGCATCTGGACCGGGATCACGAATTCATCCAGTGGGCGGAGCGGGAATCGTACGACGTCACGTACGCCACGAGTCTGGACCTGCACGCCGGCCGGGTCGACCCGGCCCGGTACCGCGGGCTGATCTTCTGCGGTCACGACGAGTACTGGTCGCGGAACATGCGCCAGGTGGCGGAGCGGGCGGTGAGCGCCGGATCCAGTCTGGCCTTCCTGGCCGCCAACAACGTCTACTGGCACATCCGGGTGCAACCATCGGCAGACGGCCGGCCAGAGCGGACGTTCAGCTGCTGGAAGATCGACCCTGACCTGGAGGCGGACCGCTCGGGCCGAACCACCTACTGGCGTGCCCTCGGAGCCGGTGGCATCCACGCGGAGCAGGCACTGCTCGGCGTGCAGTACCGCAGCATCGTCGCCCGATCGCATCCGCTGGTGGTCCAGGCGGCGGAGCACTGGTTCTGGGCCGGCTGTGAGGTCTCCGACGGTGATCAGATTCCCGGGCTGGTACGCGGCGAGGCCGACGGCCTGTACTCGGAGTACCCACGGCCTACCGCCGCGTTGGCCCCGACGATGCTCTCGGCCTCTCCCTATCAGGCCCGCAGCGGGCAGCAGGATGTGCAGCACACGCACGTCTATGAAACGCCCCGGGGCGGGGTCGTCTTCACCGCGGGGACGCTGGTCTGGACGCTGGCGCTGAACCGGAAGGGCCACCGGGACAAACGCGTCCAGATCGCGACCGTCAACCTGTTCGACCGGATGCTCGGGCGGCCGACCGCGCCGCCGGACAAAGCTGTCGAACCACCCGCCGGAGGTGACGCCGGGTAATGTTCCGGGTCCGTCCGTCCGTGCGGAGGTGGGAAACCAGGTGACGATGCGGTTGGCGCTGCCCCCGGCGGCTGAGGCGGCTCGGGTGGTCGCGGCGGTCCTGACCGAGCTGCGCGCGGGCGAGCATCGCGGGGTGGTGGTCGACTCCCCGCCCGGGGCCGGCAAGTCGACCCTGGTGGTCAGGGCCGCGATCGAGTTGGCGACCGCTGGCGAGCCGCTGATCGTCATCGCGCAGACCAACGAGCAGGTCGACGACCTGGTCGACCGGTTGGCGCAGGAGGCACCCGAGATGCGGATCGGCCGGCTGTCGGCGGTGACTACGTACCGTCGGAGCGGGTGGAGCGGCACCCGGGGGTCCGGGTCGCGCGCGAAGGTCGCGGAACTCGACGGGCCGGCTGTGATCATCGGTACGGCGGCGAAGTGGGCGACCGTGTCGGAGGGCTCGTGGCCCTGGGCGATCGTGGACGAGGCGTACCAGATGCGCTCCGACGCGCTGCTGCGGGTGGCCGGACGGTTCCAGCGGGCGCTGTTCGTCGGCGATCCCGGGCCAGCTCGACCCGTTCTCCACGGTCGAGATCGCCCGTTGGACCGGGTTGACCTGGGATCCCATGCAGAGCGCGGTGGCGGTGCTGCTGCGGCACAATCCGGACCTGCCGGTGCACCGGTTGCCGGTGTCGTGGCGGCTGCCGGCATCGGCGGCACCGGTGGTGGCCGGGCGTTCTATCCGTTCACCGGGTTCCGGGCCGGCACCGGCCCGGCCGACCGGGCGCTGACCTTCACCGCGGCCGGCCCGGGGACGGCGTGGACGCGGCGCTGGAGTTGGCCGCCGCGACCGGGTGGGCACTGTACGAGTTGCCGGCCCGGCACACGCTGCGTACCGACCCCGAGGCGGCCGCGGCCTGCGCCGAGCTGGCGCTGCGGTTGCTGCGAGCGGGGCGCGGTCGCGGTCTCGCGAACGGTCGGCCGGCCGGGCGCCGGTGCACGGCGGACCGGATCGCCATCGGCGCCGCGCACCGCGATCAGGTCGCGGCGATCCGGTCGCTGCTCGGCGCGGCCGGTGCGGGCGTCACCGTGGACACCGCCAACCGGCTGCAGGGCCGGGAGTACGACGTGACGATCGTGCTGCATCCGCTCTCCGGTCGGCGGGACGCGACCGCGTTCCACCTGGAGTCGGGGCGGCTCTGCGTGCTCGCCTCCCGGCACCGGCACGCCTGCGTCGTGGTGGCCCGGGCCGGCATCGCCGAACTGCTCGACGCCCACCCGTCGACCGAACCGGTGCACCTGGACGTGCCGGTCAAGTTCCCGGACGGCTGGGAGGCCAACCACGCCATGATCGCTCATCTGACGGAGCTGACCGCGCGTTCCCGGTAGCCGCTCCCATGCTCGGGAGACGGTCGGGCGCCGTGCGGTTCGCGGTGTGGACGATCTTCGGGGTTTATTTTCGGATGAACGGCGTGTAGCAGCGCTGGAAGTTATTTTTCGCCCAGCCACTCAGCGAATAGGGACCAGTACGTGAAGTTACAGTTGTGCACCTATTGTGTCCAAGTCGTAACGCCGTGAAGTTGTCCCTGGGTGATAAGTATGATTGCGAGATCGAAATATTCGCGCAACCGGCTGGGTGCTATAACGTGGCTGTGTGAGAGTGGAACGGCACTGGTGGAACGGCGATCGGGGGCCGCGTTCGCGGCGCGATGTTTTTATCCGCACCGATGGACAGCTATGGGAAGTGGAAGCCCAGATGGGTGGCGCCCAGGGACGGTCAAAAGTGCAGCAATGCCCCGGCGAGGCATCTGCCCGGATCCTTGCCGATGCCTGGCTCGGCGGCCGACCGGAGTGGCGCGAGGTTGCGCCCTGACCGACCGGGCAGCGGTGGCTCCCGAATAGGGAGCGTTCGATCAGCGCCCCGGGTCGCGTGCTTGTGAAACACGTGATTCGGGGCGCTGGCCAATTCGGTCAGAGCGCCGGTCGGTAGCCGACCGTGGCGCCTTCGAGGGGTTGGCGGTCAGACCACGTTCAGGTAGCCGTTGGTGACGATGCGTCCGGCCGCCTGGGCGTACCAGTGCGGCTCGTCGGCTGGCAGCGTGCCGAGCCCGTCGACGTACCGGTTGAACATGCAGAACGCCGCCGCGATCAGTACGGTGTCGTGGATTTCCAGGTCGGTGGCGCCTTCGACGCGGGCGGCTTCGACCAGTGCGGTGCTGACCTTGCGGCCGTCCTCGCGGACCGCGGCGGCGATCCGAGCAGCGTCCGGAGTTTCGCCGAGATCGGTGCGGCGTCGAGGTTGGCGCGTACCTGGTCAACCAGGGACATGCCCTCGTCGAGCTGGGCCGCGGCGTACGCCGAGTGTGCCGAGCAGCAGTAGTCGCACTCGTTGAGGCCGGAGACGTACGCGGCGATCAGCTCGCGCTCGCCCGGGGTCAGCGGATGCGGGCCGCGCAGCAGCACCTCAACCAACGCCAGGAGGGGTTTGCTCGTCTCCGGCCGGAACCGCAACAGGCCCCTGATTCCCGGAAATTCCGATTCGTCTAATCCAAGGTCGATGTGCGCGATGGTGTCACACTCCCGGTCGTCGAGGCAATCGATTGATAGACGCTACTCGAGGTTGTGCTTCTTCTCCAGACGATGAAGTGCGTTCCCGTTCAAGTCGGTCGATTAGTCCATGGTCGAGCCGGGCGGGTGACGGCTACCGGCTACCGTGACGTGAAAGCGAGCGGGTTTATCTCGCGTCCGGTCCAGCCTCCGGTCGGGCAACAAATGTGGTTCGAGGAGAAGACCGGATTGCCGAGCCGTCGTTGGGTAGGTAGGTGAACCGAAGGGTGGCAGGATGAGCGTTGGACACGTGCGCCGCGATGACGGGTACGAGGTGCGTCGGCAGGCCAGCGTCGCGCTGGTGACCGCCCGACAGCATCTGGCGGGGGATGCCGACCCGGACCTGCCGC
>CAVVPI010000004.1:0-13915 GCA_963750055.1 uncultured Actinomycetota bacterium
TTGGCAAGGTCGACGAGGTGCGGCATCGATCGACGCCGTGCCCCGTTCCACAGTCGTGAGCCTGCGGGCCGGCTGAACAACGTGCGACACTGGAGGGTCCGTGCGTGCCGCGCACGGCGGTCGGACGAGGGGAAACAGGCGTGAGTGGTGGCCCACTGATCGTGCAGTCGGACAAGACACTGCTGCTGGAGGTCGACCACCCCGACGCCCTCGCCTGCCGGATGGCGATCGCCCCCTTCGCCGAACTGGAACGCTCGCCGGAGCATGTGCACACCTACCGGTTGACCCCGCTCGGGCTCTGGAACGCCCGGGCCGCCGGGCATGACGCCGAGGCGGTGGTCGACGCGCTGCTGCGCTTCTCCCGCTATCCGGTGCCGAACGCGCTACTGGTCGACGTCGCCGAGACGATGGACCGGTACGGCCGGCTGCAACTGGTCAACCACCCGACCCACGGCCTGGTGTTGAAGGCGCTGGACCGGATGGTGCTGATCGAGGTGGCCAAGAGCAAGAAGTTGGCCGGCATGCTCGGCGCGAAAATCGACGACGACACGATGATCGTCCACCCGTCCGAGCGGGGCCGGCTGAAGCAGGGGCTGCTCAAACTGGGCTGGCCCGCCGAGGACCTCGCAGGTTACGTGGACGGCGAGGCACACCTGATCGAGCTGGCCGAGGCGGGCAAGGACGGGCGGGCGGCGTGGACGCTGCGGTCGTACCAGCAGGAGGCGGTGCAGCACTTCTGGGCCGGCGGGTCGGGCGTGGTGGTGCTCCCCTGCGGGGCGGGCAAGACCCTGGTCGGCGCCGCCGCGATGGCCGAGGCGAAGGCGACCACCCTGATCCTGGTCACCAACACGGTCGCCGGGCGGCAGTGGAAGCGGGAGCTGATCGCCCGCACCTCACTGACCGAGGAGGAGGTCGGCGAGTACTCCGGCGAGCGCAAGGAGATCCGGCCGGTCACCATCGCCACGTACCAGGTGCTGACCGCGCGGCGCGGCGGCGTCTTCACCCACCTGGACCTGTTCAACGCCCGGGACTGGGGCCTGGTCATCTACGACGAGGTGCACCTGCTGCCCGCGCCGATCTTCCGGTTCACCGCCGACCTGCAGGCCCGCCGCCGGCTCGGCCTGACCGCCACCCTGGTCCGCGAGGACGGCCGGGAGGGCGACGTCTTCTCGCTGATCGGCCCGAAACGGTACGACGCGCCGTGGAAGGACATCGAGTCGCAGGGCTGGATCGCGCCGGCCGACTGCACCGAGGTACGGGTGACGCTGACCGACGCGGAGCGGATGGCGTACGCGGTGGCCGAGCCGGAGGAGCGGTACCGGATGGCGGCGACCGCCCGGACCAAGCTGCCGGTGGTGAAGGCACTCGTTGACCGGCACGCGGGAGACCAGGTGCTGGTGATCGGCGCCTACATCGACCAGCTGCACCAACTCGGCGAATATCTGGACGCGCCGATCGTGCAGGGGTCAACCACGAACAAGGAACGGGAGCGGCTCTTTGACGCGTTCCGCACCGGCGAGCTCCGTACCCTGGTCATCTCGAAGGTGGGGAACTTCTCCATCGACCTGCCGGAGGCTGCGGTGGCGATCCAGGTCTCCGGCACCTTCGGCTCCCGGCAGGAGGAGGCCCAGCGACTGGGCCGGGTGCTGCGCCCGAAGGCCGACCGCCGGCAGGCGCACTTCTACACCGTGGTCTCCCGGGACACCATCGACACCGACTACGCCGCACACCGGCAACGCTTCCTCGCCGAGCAGGGCTACGCGTACACCATTGTGGACGCCGACGATGTGCTCGGGCCGCCGCTGCCCACCGTGGAGTGATAACGCCGCCCAGAGCGGAAGCTGAGCTGGTTGGGAGCGGTAACGCTGGTTCGGCTTACCTGATTATTGACCTACCGCCCGCTATCCCACCCGGCAACCCTGTGGACAAGGCTGTGGATAACTGCTCCTTGTCGGATCTCCAGCGGCGCTCGATGAATGCCCATGTATCGACGTAGGCTCATTGGATATGAGCCGGAAGAGATGGTTGCTCGTGGGCGCGGGTGCGGCACTCGTCGTGCTTTTCATGATCACCAGCAACTCGGTGACCCGGGGGTCACGTGGCGCGGCCTCCCCGGAGGCGGCCGTGACCGGGTACGTAGCGGCACTCGCCGCCGACGACAAGGAGAAACTGGCCCGGCTCGCCGACCCGGACCCGCGCAATGCCGATGAGATCACCGAGCGGCTACGCAAGTTCGGCGCAGGGAAACTCACCGTCAGTGACACGAGTTTCCAAAAGACGGAATCCGATCACATGGTGAGAGCGACCATAACGGGCACCGTGGCTGGGCGGGCCGTCAAGGACACCCTCTGGCTGCGTCGACATGGCGACCGCTGGTTCCTCTCACTCGGCCCCGGCAAGGAAGGCCACCCGAGAATCATCAGCAGCACGTAGGCTCCCCGGCTCAACCGGTGTGACACGGGAGCGCTGGGCGGGAATGGCCAGGGCCAGGATCGCGGCGAGCGCGAGTGTTCCGGCGCCGACCGCCTGACCGGCCCGCATGCCGGCGACGAACTCGACGTTGCTGCCGTACCCACCCCCCGCGCTGAACACCGCGCCGATCACCGCGATGCCCAGCACGGTGCCGAGTTGGCGCAGGGCGTTGGAGGTGCCGGAGGCGACCCCCTCCAGGTGCCGGGGCGCGAAGCCGAGGGTGACCCGGGAGATCGGCGCGAAGAACAGCCCCATGCCGAAGCCACCCAGCACGAACGGCGCGACGAGCTGGGCGTACGGCAGATCGGGACGGCTGACCACGGCGAGCCAACCGATTCCGACGCTCTGCAGGGCCAGGGCGAGGGCGAGCAGCCAGCGGGCCCCGATCCGGTCGACGAGCAGGCCGGACAGGGGCGCGGCAACCGCTGGTACGGCGGTCCAGGGCAGCGTACGGAGGCCGGCTTCGAGCGGCGAGTAGCCCTGCACGGTCTGCAGGAACTGGGCGCTGAGAAAGACCGCGCCGAACATCCCGAAGGACATCACGAAGGCGATTGCGTTGGCCACCGCGAACCCACGACTGCGAAACAGGGGCAGCGGCATCATCGGATGGGCGGCCAACGCCTGCCAGCCGAGGAAGGCGAGCACCAGAAGTCCACCGCCGATCAGGCCGGCGAGGACCGGGCCGCTGGTCCAGCCGTGCCCGCCACCGCGGATCAGGCCGAAGACGACGCCGAACAGGCCAGCGGTGGCCAGCGTGACGCCGATCGGGTCGAGTCGACCGGTCCCGCCCCGGCTCTCCCGCAGCAGCGCACTCAACGGAATCAGCAGCAGGCCGATCGGCACGTTGATCCAGAAGATCCACTGCCAGGAGGAGTATTCGACAACGGCGCCGCCGATGACCGGGCCGAGTGCGATGCCGAGGCCGCTCATCGCACCCCAGAGGCCGAACGCGACGCCTCGTTTCGCTGTCGGCACCGCGTCCGCCAGCAGGGTGAGGGTCAGCGGTGCGACGATCGCGGCGCCGATCCCCTGCACGGTCCGAGCGGCGATCAGCGCATTGATCTCCGGGGCCAGGGCCGCGGCGGCCGAGGCGGCCGTGAAGATCGCCAATCCGAGCGCGAGGAGCCGTCGGCGCCCGTAGCGGTCACCGAGGGCGGCCCCGGTGAGCAGCAGGACGGCGAAGGTCAGCGTGTAGGCGTTGACCGTCCATTCCAGCCCCTCCAGGCCGGTATCGAGATCGACCCGGATGACCGGCAGGGCGGTGGTGACGATCAGGTTGTCCATCGCGATCATGAAGACCGCGATCCCGGTGACAAGAATCGCCCAGATCATGCGGCTCTTTTCGGCCACCTGTCCTCCCCACGCGTTGATTTATGGCTATCGCTATGATCCAGGAAAGCGTCGCCGGTTACCAACGCGTGGCTTGCACCACACCCAAGGTCAGTCGGGCAGGTCCGGGCCCGGGCTCAACAGATCGGCGAGGAGATCGCCGTACGCGTCGGTGCGGGCCAGCACCTCGGCGGCGGTGAACGGGCGGACGACGCCGGCCGCGCCTTCGGCCGCCGCCTCCACCTCGGCCCAGGTCAACGGCGCGGACGCGGCCGGTACCGGCTGGGCCCGCAGCGAGTACGGCGCCACCGTGGTCTTCGCCGCGCTGTTCTGGCTCCAGTCGATGAAGATCTTCCCGGGCCGGAGCCGCTTGGCCATCTGCGCGGTGATCAGATCCGGGGTCGCGCGGGCCAACTCCTCGGCGACCCGTCGGGCGTACGCCGAGACCACCTCGGCCGACTGCCGGGCCGAGACCGGACAACACAACTGCATGCCCTTGCGGCCCGACATCTTCGGATAGCCGGCGACACCGTCGTCATCGAGCCGGTCCCGGATCCGCACCGCGGCCTGACTGCACTCGGACAACCCGGCCGGCGGCCCCGGGTCGAGATCCATCACCATCAGGTCCGGGTCGCGCCCACCTTCCATTGCGGCGTGTGCAACTCCAGCGCGGCCAGGTTGGCCAGCCAGACCAGGGTCGGCAGGTCATCGGCGACCACGTAGTCCAGCTTTCCCGGCCCTTCGAGGAGCCGGGCACCGGCAGCCGCTCCAGCCGTACCCAGTCCGGGGTGCTGGCCGGGGCGTTCTTCTCGAAAAAGAAGGAGGCATCGACTCCGTTCGGGTAGCGGATCCGGGTCAGCGGCCGGTCACGCAGATGCGGCAGCAGCACCGGGGCGATCCGGGTGTAGTAGTCGATCACTTCGCCCTTGGTGAACCCGGCCGCCGGATACAGCACCTTGTCCAGGTTGGAGAGCTCCAGCTCCCGCCCCTCCACCTCAACCCGAACCCGGTCAGCCGGCATCGTCGACATCCCGCGCGGTCCGATCCGGGCGTAGCCGGCGCAGCCTCGGGAACCGGAGCCGGCCGTCCGGGGTGCGCTGACTGTATTTCACCTCGACCACGATCTCGGGGCGTACCCAGATCGCGTCGCGGACCTCGCGCGGCAACTGGGCGAGGAAGGGTGATCGGGTTGCCCGCAGCGGCTCCAACATGGCGAGGAGTTCGCGCTCGGTCGCCGCCCCGATCCCGCCGCCGACCCGACCCCGGTAGATCAACTGACCGTCCGGCCCCGGCACGCCGATCAGCAGGCCGCCGATCTTGCGGGCGCCGGGTCGCCAGCCCCCCACCACGAAGTCCGCGGTCACCTCCAACTTGATCTTCACCCAGTCCGGTGACCGCACCCCCGGCCGGTAGATCGAGTCGAGCCGCTTGGCCATCACGCCCTCCAGGCCGTGCTCGTTGACGGCGTGACAGGTCGCCGGACCATCGAGAAAAAGTGGCGGCACCGTCCAGCGGGGTGCGTCCAGCTCCAGCTCCACCAAGGCCGCCCGGCGCCGCTGGTAGGACCACCCGGTCAGGTCCGCGCCCGCCAACCGCAACACGTCGAAGATCAGGTACGTCACCGGCATGGTCGCCGCCAGTCGGGCCGCCCGCCCCCGGTGCCGTACGTGCATCCGCTCGGCGAGCGCGGTGAACGACGGTGGTCCCTCCTCGGTCAAGACCACCACCTCGCCGTCGAGCACGGCGTCCGGAAGCCGCTCGCCCAGCGGGGCCAACTCCGGATAGGCCGCGGTGATCTGGTTACCGGACCGGGCGTAGAGGCGGGTCGAGCCAGCAGCGAGCTCGGCGATCCCCCGGACCCCGTCCCACTTGAACTCATACCCCCAGCCGGGGCCGGTGGGCAGCTCCCCGGTCATCGCGAGCATCGGCTTGAGCGGTGTGCCCGGCACGAGCCTCACTCTAGGTTGGTCGGCAAAGCCGCACCCCGTGTTCGCCGGGATGTCATCCTGAATGGGATATTTCGCCAGGTAGCAGACAGGAATCGGTAGGAGCGGGTCATGCGGGCGATCTGGAAGGGCGCCGTCTCGTTCGGCCTGGTCTCCATCGGAGTCAAGCTCTACTCGGCGACCGAGGAGAAGGACATCCGCTTCCACCAGGTTCACCGGCCTGACGGCGGGCGGATCCGCTACAAACGGACCTGCTCGGTCTGCGGCGAAGAGGTCAACTACAACGACATCGCCAAGGGCTATGACATCGGCGGCGGGGAGATGGTGGTCCTCACCGACGAGGATTTCGCCGACCTGCCGTTGACCACCTCACACGCGATCGACGTCCTGGAGTTCGTACCGGCCGAGCAGGTTGACCCGATCCTCTACAACAAGGCGTACTTCCTGGAACCGGAGGGGACGGCGGCCAAACCGTACGTGCTGTTGCGCGACGCGCTCACCGACGCGGAGCGGGTGGCCATCGTCAAGGTGGCCCTGCGCCAACGCGAGCAACTGGCCACGCTCCGGGTCCGCGAGGGCGTGTTGCTGCTCAACACCATGCTCTGGCCCGACGAGGTACGCAGACCCGAGTTCGCCTTCCTCGACGAGGAGATCACCGTACGCCCGCCGGAACTGGCCATGGCCAGTTCGCTGATCGACTCAATGACCGGCGAGTTCGAGCCGGACGCCTTCACCGACGACTACCGGGCCGCACTTCAGGAGGTCATCGACGCCAAGATCGAGGGCCGCCAGGTGGTGACGCCGGAGGAGGTGGAGAAGCCCCCAGCAGCGGCGGTCGACCTGATGGCGGCGCTCCGGGCATCGGTCGAGCGGGCCCGGACGGCCCGGGGCGAGCCGCCGGCCGGCGAAGCCGTCCAGCCGACCCCGATCACCTCAGCGAAGTCGGCAAAGAAGGCGAAAGAGACCGCCGCATCGACGGCCAAAAAGGCGAAGGAAGCGAAGGAAGCCGCGCCGGCCCGCAAGCGGGCCGTGGCCGGGGGCACTGGCGCGGAGCAGCCCACGCGTGCGGCGGCCCGGCCGCAGAAGGCGGCTGGTCCCGCCGCCGACGGTCGGGCCGGTGCCACCAAGACCGGTGCCACCAAAGCCGACGGCGCCCGGGCCGGCAAAGCTGGTAAGGCCGGCGACAAGTCGACGGACGCGAAAAAGACCGCCCGCAGATCCGCCTGACGGCGCCAACCGGTGGGATCGGCCGCGATCGGACTGCTGACCCAGCGTGCCCCGGACGATCGGGCCCCGGCCGGACCCTACCCCGGTACGTCGAGGTAGGCCGGCGGCGAACCGAACGGATAGGCCACCGGCACCGGATCCGCGTGGTGCGCGGCACAGTGCGCGGCGCGTGGGCCGGGTCCGGTGAACGGCGGCAGATAGCTGGTCAGGGCGGCCAGCGCGGTCGCCTTCGCCGCCGCCGCCGACTCGATGTCGAGCACCACCAGTCCCCGGGCGAACGGGGTACGGGCAGCGACGAGCCGCTCGGCGTTACGCCACGCCTGGGCGCGCCACGAAACAATCAGCTTCAGCACCGTGCTGGTCGCGACGCCCACGTCGAAACCGTACGGGTCGAACCGGGCGATCAGTTCGGCCAGCAATGGATCCATCACCTGGGCCAACACCTCGTTGACCTTGTCGTGGTCGGGCTTGCGGCTCACCCCGTCGTCGGTGGTCAGCCCGACGGATTCGAGCACGTACGGCAGGTCCCGGTTGATATGCGCGTTCATGCCGAGCATCAGATCCCCGGCACCACTGATCCGGCCGCTCCGCGCCGCGTTGAAGGCGATCAGCCAGGCAGCCGGCACCGCCGTACGACGATCGGCGAGCCAATCGTCGTACGCGTTGTAGTAGTACTCGGCGAAAACCGCGCTCTCCTGCGAGACCCAGCGGCTGTCCACGAAAAAACCTTCCTGGTCCCGGGCCCACTTGAAGCCCTGAGTAGTGCGCAGGTAGGCCAATGTGAAGGTGGCATGGTGGTCACCGCCCCGACCGAGCTGCGCGAACCGCTGACCCAGTTCCGCGATGGTCCGGTCCACGCAGTCCGCTCGCCCGTCCGGGCAGGCCTCAACCGGCGCCGCGGCATCGACCCGCCCGGTCGGCACCGCCCCTGCGGCGACCGATGGGATGAGGGCGAGCACACCAGCGACTCCAGCCAGCAGGGTGAACAGGGCCCTCGGCGCATCGGGCCGCTCGGACGAGTGCCGCATCTCCACCTCCGGAGCGGTCTGCAAATATCGGCAATTCTCGCTTGATCGGGTCAACCCGGCAAGACATGTCGGTTGTTCAATCAGGTCGTCGCCAGCGTCGCCGTCCGCTGACCGCTGCCGCCATCGCCTACCGTCGGCGCCCGGCCACACCGCCGGATCAGGCAGGATGGGGCCCGTGGCAGATGCGGTGATCTTTGATCTGGACGGCGTGATCGTGGACTCCGAGCCGGTGTGGGAGCGGGTCCGGCGTCGCTACGTCGACACGCACGGCGGCCGCTGGCAGCCGGATAGCCAGCGCCGTTTGATGGGCATGAGCACCGGCGAGTGGTCCCGCTACCTCAGTGCCGAACTCGGCGTCGCCCGTACTCCCGAACAGGTCGCCGCCGAGGTGGTCGAGGAGATGACCGAGGAGTACCGGGCACACGTACCGCTGATCACCGGGGCCGATCGGGCGGTCCGCCGGCTCGCGGACCGCTGGCCGCTGGGACTGGCCAGTTCGTCACCGACCCGGCTGATCGAAGCGGCGCTGGCCGCCACCGGGCTGACCGACGCGTTCCGGATCACCCTCTCCACCGAACTGGTCGACCGGGGCAAGCCGGCACCCGACGTCTACCTCGCCGTCGCGGACCGGCTCGGCGTGGCCGCCGCACGCTGCGTCGCGGTTGAGGACTCCTCCAATGGCGTACGGTCGGCCGCCGCGGCCGGAATGCGGGTGCTGGCCGTACCGCATGCGGCGTACCCGATCGACCCGGACGCCCAGCGGCTCGCCACCGGAATCATCGCGGACATCGAGCAGCTCAATGAGGAGACGGTGATCGGCGCAGCCCACCGGTAGGTGATCAGTGCGGCAACAGGAGCAGTTTCCCGGTGGTACGCCGGGACATCAGGTCCTCGTGGGCGCGGGCGGCGTCGGCCAGCGGGTAGGTGCCGCCGATCCGGACGGTGAGCCGGTTCGAGAGGACCAGCCCGAACAGGTCACCGGCCCGGCGGAGCAACTCGTCGCGCTCGGCGATGTAATGGCGCAGTGTCGGCCGGGTGAGAAAGAGCGAACCACCGGAGGCGAGCCGGTCCAGGTCGAAGAGCGGCACCGGTCCACTGGCCGCGCCGTACAGGATGAGTGTGCCGCGTGGGCGCAGCGCGACGAGGCTGTCGTCGAAGGTGCTCCGGCCGACCCCGTCGTAAACGGCGGCGGCGCCGGCACCACCGCTGACCTCGCGGACGATGGTGACAAAGTTGTCGTAGCCGGCGAGGTGGCCGGCGCCGGCTTCGCGGGCGAGCTCGGCCTTGTCCGGGGTTGACGTGGTGGCGACGACAATGCCACCCCGCATTTTGATCATCTGAGTGAGCAGCAAGCCGACTCCACCAGCCGCCGCGTGCACGACGATCGGGTCGTCCACGGCCACCGGGTAGCAGCTACTGACCAGGTAGTGCGCGGTGCAGCCCTGCAACATGAGTGCGGCGGCGACCGTCAGATCCAGCTCCGCCGGCACGGGCACAACCTGATCGGCCGGCACCACCACCCGCTCGGCATAGCTGCCCGGCACCCCGGTCCAGGCGACCCGGTCGCCGACGGCGAACCCGTCGACGCCCGGCCCGACCTCCGCCACCGTACCGGCCCCCTCCACCCCGGGCAGGTACGGCAGCTCACTCACGTACGGCGGGCGGCCCTGCCGTACGTAGCTGTCCACGAAGTTGACGCCGGCCGCCGCGATCTCGACAACAAGCTGACCACCGCCGGCCTGCGGGTCCTGGACCTCGACGAAGTCCAGCACCTCCGGTCCACCGTGCCGCCTGACCATCACCGCTCGCATACGCTCATCCTCGCCCCGCCCTCGGCCCGGATGACCACGATCACCTCGATGATCAGGGAGAGTTTGGCCGGTTATCACCGGCCGACCTTTCAGGATCATGAAACGCCGGACAATCAGCGTGCTCCTAGCCAAAGATGAATGGTGCATCCGGCCACGGCCGGCGAGGAGGCGTGATGAAAGCGATCGTCTACACCCGCACCGGCGATGAGTCGGTGCTGGAGGTGGTCGACCGGCCGATCCCCGAGCCGGAGCCGGGCGAGGTACTGGTCCGGATGGCCGTCTCCGGTGTGAATCCGACCGACTGGAAGGCCCGCCAGGGCGACGGTTCCGGCGCCGCACCGCCGTACGGCTGGCAGGTGCCCGGCCAGGACGGCGCTGGCGTGATCGAGCAGGTCGGCACCGGGGTCGACGCGCAACTGATCGGCGAACGGGTGTGGATCTGGGAGGCCGCCTGGCAGCGGCCGTGGGGTACCGCCGCCGAGTACACCACCGTGCCGTCCCGGCAGGTCGTCCGGCTCGGCCCGGCCCCGTTCGACGTGGGTGCCGCTCTCGGTATCCCGTTCCTGACCGCGCACCGCTGCCTGACCGTCGGCGAGGGACTGCCGAAACGGCTCGACCTCGGCGCGCTGGCCGGGCGCACCGTACTGGTCCAGGGCGGCGCGGGCGCGGTCGGCAACGCCGCCATCCAACTGGCCCGCTGGGCCGAGGCCAGCGTCATCGCCACGGTCAGCAGCACGGAAAAGGCTCAGCTCGCGGCGGCGGCCGGCGCCTCGTACGTGGTCAACTACCGCGAACAGGATGTAGTCGCCGAGGTACGAAAAATCATCCCGCACGGCGTGGACATCGTCGTCGAGGTCGCCCCGGCGACCAACGCGGCGGTCGACAGCCAGATCATCGGCCCGGCCGGCGTCGTGGCCGGGTACGCCGACGACAGCGACGGTCAACTCAGCCTCCCCGTCCGGTCGCTGATGACCGTCAACGCCCGCTGGCAGTTCGTCCTCGTCTACACCATGCCGCAGGCGGCGAAGTCGCAGGCCGTGGCGGACGTCGCGGACGCGGCTGCAGAAGGTGGGCTCCGGACCGGCGCGGCGGCCGGGCTGCCACTGCACTACTACCCGCTGGCCGAAGCGGCGGCGGCCCACCGGGCCGTGCGGCACGCGGCGGTCGGCAAGGTCCTGCTGATCTGCGGCGAGGACTGACCCGCCCCGGCCGTCAGGGCACCAATACCACCTTTCCGCGCAGCCCACCCGCTTCGACCAGCCGGTGCGCGTCGGCCGCCCCGGCCAGCGGCAGGGTCGTCGCGACCCGGGTCCGCAGGTCGCCCTTGGCCAGGTCGGTCAGCAGGTCACGCAGCGCTGGCGGGTCGAGCCGGACCAGCACAAAGTCCTGCCGTACCGACCGCGCCGGATCGACCGGCGGAGTAGGCCGGGTGGTCAACAGCGTGCCGCCGTCCGCGACGGCGGCGGCGGCCGGTTCGGCCACCGGAACCGCGTCCAGCACCGCGGGCACCGGGCCCTGACTGGCCAGGTCGGTCGAGCGGGACAGCACCTCGGCGACACCGAGCCCGCGTACCCAGTCCTGGTCACCGTGACTGGCCACCGCGATCACCCGGTGCCCGGCCCGGACGAGGAGCTGCGCCGCGAAGCCACCCACTCCGCCGCTGGCCCCGGTGACCAGCACGATGGAGTTCGCCGGCAGGGCCATCAGCTCCACCGCCCGGTGCGCGGTGAGGCCGTTGAGTGGCACGGTGGCCGCCGTCGCCAGGTCCACCCCCTCCGGTACGGGAGCCAGCCAGTCCCGGTCGGCGGCGACGAACTCGGCGTAGGCACCCGGGGTGCCCCGGGTCAGGTGCCACGGGATCATGCCGGCGACCCGGTCACCGGGCTGGTAGTCGGTCACGCCCGCGCCGACCGCGACCACTTCACCGGCGAAATCCCAGCCGGGGAGGAACGGTGGCTGGACCGGACTGGGATCCGGTCAGACAGATCCGCGTCGAGGGCGGTGTTGATCAGAGCATCGTCTGGGTGTTGGCTTCCATCTCGGTGGCCGCGTCAACCTTGGAATCCTTGGCCAGTGCCTCGCCAGAGCCGGGCGGCGGGCCGCCCCGCAACTCGTGGTCGGGCATGGCCAGGGTCACCGCCACGGCCAGAACCGCGATCAGCGCGGTGACCAGGAAGACCATGTGCAGCGAACTGACGAACGACTCCTGGACCGCGATGCGGAGCGGGTCCGGCAGGGCCAGAATCTTCGCCGGCTCGTTGATCGAGAGCTGGGCGCCGCTTTTCAGCACCTGGGCGCGCTGCTCGGGTGGGAGTTGGGCGATCGCGGCGGGCAGCCGCTCGGCGAGCCCGCTGTTCAGCCGGGCGGAGAGCACCGCGCCGAGGATCGCCACCCCGAACGAGCCGCCCAGCGAGCGGAAGAAGGTGACCGTTGACGTACCGGCGCCCAGGTCACGCACCTCAACCGCGTTCTGCGCGGCGAGGATCAGTGACTGCATGGAGAGCCCAAGTCCGACGCCGATCACCACCATGTAACAAAATGCCACCCAGAGCGGAGAGTTCACCTCTAATTGGGTGAAGAGGAACATGCCGGCCATCAGCACCACCGCACCGGCTACCGGGAACCATTTATATCGACCGATTCGGCTGATGGCGCGCCCGGAGATAACCGACGTGACAATCACCCCGGCCATCATCGGCAGCATCAACAGGCCGCTATCGGTCGGCGAGGCGCCCTTGACGATTTGCAGATAGAGCGGGATGAAGATGATCGATCCGAACATCACCAGACCGAGTACGAAGCCGGCGGTGTTGGCGAGCGCGAAAGTCGGTCGACGGAACAGCTTGAGCGGCAGAATCGGCTCGGCGACCCGAGCCTCCTGGAGCAGGAAGAGCACCCCGAGCACCGCACCGGTGACGAAGAGTCCGATGATCGTCGCCGAGCCCCACGGGTATTCGTTCCCGCCCCAGCTCAGCGCGAGCAGCAGGGCGCTCACCCCGGCCACCAACAGCGTCGCGCCCAACCAGTCGATCGCATGGTCCCGACGTCGAAACGGGATCAACCGCATCACGTGGTAGCAGATCACGATGGCCGCGATGCCCAACGGCACGTTGATGTAGAAGATCCACCGCCAGTTGTGCTCGGCGAAGTAGCCACCGACCAGCGGACCGGCCACCGAGGAGACGCCGAACACCGCGCCGAACAGCCCCTGGTAGCGGCCCCGCTCGCGGGGCGTCACCACGTCCGAGATGATGGTGAAGGCCAGTGTCATCAGCCCACCGGCGCCCAGACCCTGAATGCCCCGGGTGACGATCAGCTGGGTCATGTTCTGCGAGAGCCCGGCCAGCAACGAGCCGAGCAGGAACATGCCGATGGCGAAGAGAAAAACCGGCCGACGCCCGTACAGGTCGGAGATTTTGCCGTAGAGCGGGGTGGAGGCGGTCGATGCGAGCAGGTACGCGGTCACCACCCACGAGTAGTGACTGATTCCGCCCAGCTGACCGACGATCGTGGGCAGCGCGGTGCCGACGATCGTCTGATCCAACGCGGCCAGCAACATGCCGGTCATCAGGCCGCTCATCAGCAGCAGGATCTGCCGGTGACTCAAGGTCGGCCGAGCGTAATCGGCAGTGGTCGTCATACTTCTGCGTTCCCCCCCAAAACGACACAGCGCAAGCCGGACCCAAAAACCTGCACGGAATGGCGCTGCCTGCTGCTCGGTCCTGAGACCCGGACCGGTCAATTGCACTCTCTCATCGCCGCCGCTTCGTCGTCCGGTACTTCCGCTGTGACCCCGATCATGCGACAGCGTCCTGATCGGGGTGGCGGCCGGCCGCGTTCGCCGTACCCCCACCCCTGTCCCCGTCCGTCCCCGTCCGTCCCCGTCTGGCCCCGTCTGGCCCCGTCTGGCCCCGTCTGGCCCCGTCTGGCCCCGTCGATCAAGGACTTGTTGTCGCGGATCGTGGATCGAATCGCCACCTTAAGTCCTTGATCGACGCGTAAGTCCTTGATCGACGAGCGCGTTCCCGGCACGGACCCGAACAAACGCATCGGCCACCGTTGCCGGGCGACAGCTCAGCCCGGCCCTTCGCCGGCCCGCCAG
>CAVVPI010000005.1:0-320072 GCA_963750055.1 uncultured Actinomycetota bacterium
ATGCGGGCCGATTCGGCGCTGCTGGTGCTGGCCGAGATCGACACCGCGCTGCTGAGCGCGCATGATCAGCACGATGTTCCGGTGGTGCTGCGCGGCCTGGTCCGGACGCCGGCCCGCCGAGCTGTCACGGCGAGCGCTCCGGTCGGGCCAAACCTGGCGCAGACGCTGCCCGGGCTTGAACCGGCCGAACAGGAGCGGCTGCTGCGCGACCTGGTGCTGCGGGAGGCGGCCAGCGTGCTCGGGCATGCCTCGGCAACGGAGTTGGATGCTTCCCGATCGCTGCCGGAACTGGGCTTTGACTCGCTGACGGCGGTGGAGTTGCGCAACCGGCTGGCCACCGCGACCGGACTGCGGTTGCCAGCCACGTTGGTCCTCGATCACCCTGGCGTCGCCGCCCTCACCGGCTATCTGCTCGCCGAGTTGGTGCCGCAGCAGGCCTCGACAGCACTGGGTGTGCTGGAGGCCCTCACCCGGCTGGAGGCGGGGATAGCCAGCCTTTCCATGGATGCCGTGGCCCGCAAGCGGTTGACCGACAGTCTCAGCCGGATCCTGGCCAGGGTGGACGGCGGGCCTGACAAGATCGATGCGACCCAGGACGATTTCTTCGACCTGATCGACGGCTAACCGACCGGCGCGGCCTCAATTTCGCGCAGCTCAATGTCCTTGCCGAAGAGGCCGATCAGGATGTCACGCACCGCATCGCGCAGCGCGGCGCAGGCAACCGGGTCGATCAGCGCGGCCAGCGACGCGATGCCCAGGTCGAAGCGGCTGGCGAACTCCACCCGCACGCCCGGGTCGGTGTCGATGACGAGCCAGGATCCGGTAAAGGTGGCGAAGTCACCGGTGATCTGCTCAAATCCGATCCGACGGGCGACCGGGTCGATGTCGTCACGTTCCGACCAGACCAGAATGCCTTTGCGGAAGTTCACCTCCCAACTGGACTCGACCTCGGTCGGGCTCACCGTGGTCACCGCGACCGTGCGCACGGTGTCGGTGAAGTCGGGGTAGGCGGCGAAGTCGGCCAGGCGGTCGAACATCACCTTGGCATCGCCGTCGGGCAGTAGGGCGTGCACGATGACCGAGCATTCCATCGGGAGGCTCCTTCTAGTTCAGGTCTTTGATCAGCCGGCGCAACGAGCGGCGCCAGGCTTCTTCCAGCTCAACGCGGGACAGCGCGGACGGTCCGCCGGGAATCGCGCCGAACGAGGTGCTGAGCCGGTCGGTGACGACGACCAGCCCGCAGACCGCCACCACGCCGTCAAGTCGGGCCAGATCGTCCTTGGACAGCACATCCTCGAACGCCGGGCGGACCAGCCGCTCCACAATCGACGGATCGGCGATCCGGCCGGGTGGCACGGTCAGCCCGGCCGCCGTACCCTCCTGCACTATCAGCTCGAGAAACCGCTCCACCGGTATGGCCGCATCGCCCGCGGTCAACCAGAACTCACCCTGGCGGAGATCAGCGTCGAGCACCGCCCGGATTCCCTTGGCCACCAGATCCTGGGGGATGACATCCAGAAAGGAGCCAGCATAGGCGGGAATGAACGGCAGCTGCCCGGTGAGGAGATATTCCGCGAGGGTGTGCACGCCCTGGGCCTGACGGATCTCGCCGGTCTGCGAATCACCGATCACCACCGACGGCCGGACGATCACCGCATCGATCCCGCTGTCGCGGACCATCTGCTCACCCAGGTATTTTGACGCCACATATTCGTCGGTCCTGGCCGAGGTCTTCGCCGTGCCGAGCCGGCCGCCACCGCCGGCCTTGCCATGACGCGACACGTACGCCGTACTCACGTGCGCCAGCAGGGCATCGGCATCGGCGGCGAATTCGATGATCCGGCCCAGGCCCTCGACGTTCACCCGGTCGACCTCGGCCTGGTCAGCGGAGAAGTTGACGATGGCCGCCGAGTGCACCACCACGTCCACCTCGGCACAGAGCCGTTGGTAGTCGGGTGGTTCCAGACCGAGCAGCGGGGCGCTGAGGTCGAGTCGGATCACCCGGCCGGAACCAGCGGGAAGCCTGCGGTACACCGCGGAGATCACGTCGTAGCCGGCGAGTTCACGCAACAACGCCGTGCCGACCACGCCACTGGCCCCGGTGACCAGAACCTTCCGCATGGTCATCCGCGTGATCCCAGGCCGACGGGGAACCGGGCGGCGAGCGCCGCGCACGCGGAACCGAACGCGCTCAGCAGCCGCGCCTCCCCGGCGGGGTCGAGGATGGCCGGCGGGGTGAATCTGATCACGGGATGCGCGTTCATTGAGTGGTTGACCACCACATTGTGGTCGAGTAGATCCATCAGGAACTCGGCGGCATGGTGCCCGGCGTGGAACTCCAACCCGATGAGCAGGCCGAGCCCACGCACCTCGGCCACCAGATGCCCAATGTGTGCGGCGACTATTTCGCTCAACCCCTGGCGCAGCCGTACGCCCAGATCGCGCGCCTTGTCGACAAGTCCTTCTGACTGGATCACCTCAACCGTAGCGCGCACGGCGGCCATGGCCAGCGGTGCGGCGGAGAAAGTGGAGGTGTGCAGGTACGGGTCCTGGTCCAGCGGTGCGAAGGCCTCTGCGGTGACCAGGGTCGCCGCCACCGGCACCAGACCGCCGCTGAGTGCCTTTCCGGCCAGCAGGATGTCGGGCCGCACCCCGTCCCGCTCGGCACCCCACCAGGCGCCCAGTCGGCCCAGACCGGTCATGACCTCGTCGAGGACGAGCATTGCGCCGTGCGCACGGCAGAGCGTCTGGACCGCCTTGAGATGCCCGGTCGGCGGAATGATCACACCGCCTTCACTCTGCACCGGCTCCAGAATCACGCAGACATCGGGGCCGAGCACCTTTTCGAGCGCGTCGAGGTCCCCGAAGGGTACGTGGGTGACCTCGGGCAGCAACGGCCGGAACGGCTCCTGGTAGACGGCACGCGCGGTCAGCGAGAGCGCCCCGGTGGTTTTTCCGTGGTAACCATCCTGCATGGACACCAGCCGGTGGCGGCCGTTCGCCCGGGCGATTTTGATGGCGGTCTCCACCGCTTCGGCCCCGGAGCAGGAAAAATGCACCTTGGTCAGACCAGCCGGGGCTACCGAGGTCAACGCCTGCGCGGCCAGTGCGGCTGGCTCGTTGAGCAGCAGCCGGGTGGACAGCGCCTGCCGGTCCAACTGCTCACGCACCGCGGCAAGCACCGCCGGGTGGCCCGCACCCAGGAAGAACACCCCGTAACCACCGCAGTTGAGCAGTTCCCGACCGTCGGTGGTGAAGACGGACGCCCCACGGGCGGACGCCTCGACCGGTGTGTTGAGCATGGCCGCGACCCGACCCTGCCCGTCGCCCAGGTGCCGGCGATACAGATCGATGACGTTGGTAGACACGCATGAAGTGTGCCGTAGAGATCTTCGCCCATCAAGGCACCTGGCGTTCTTCAGCCGGCCGGTCGCACAGGTTACTCCCCCACTCCGCCTCAGCGTCCGGAAGCTCAACCCCCTGGTCGTCGGCCAACCCGCGACGAATCCACGAGCAGCCTCGCCTGGCTCCGGGCGATGCACCCGTTCGTCGATTGCCGACCGGGGTTTGCGCATCCTAGGGTGACCGATGTGGACGCCTTCCAGGAGATCAGATACTCGGTGGCCGACCGGATCGCCACGATATCGCTGAACCGACCCGGCGAGCGCAACAGCTACACCCTGCGCATGGCAGACGAGCTGGCCGAGGCGTTTGACCGGGCCGACGCCGACGACGCGGTACGGGTGGTGGTCTTCACCGGCGAGGGTGCGCACTTCTGCGCTGGCCTGGATCTATCCACATCGGAGTTGGATATTTCAGCCGACCCGGCCGACACCGACTGGGAGGAACCGGCCGGCCGCTGCTCGATGCGCATTTTCGCGATGAACAAACCGGTGATCGCGGCCATCCGCGGTGCGGCGGTCGGCGCGGGCGCGACCATCATCCTGCCGGCGGACTACCGGCTGGCGGCGACCGACGCCCGCTTCGGCTACGTGTTCAGCCGCCGTGGCATCTACGCCGAAGGGGCCTCCGCCTGGTTCCTGCCCCGACTGGTCGGGATGGGCCGGGCCCTGGACTGGATGATCAGCGGTCGCGCCTTCGACGCGGCCGAGGCCTTGTCGTCCGGGCTCGTGCACAGCGTCTACGAGCCGAGCGACCTGCTGCCCAAGGCGTACCAGCTGGCGCGGACCATCATCGCCAAGACCGCTCCGGTGTCGGTGGCGGTCATCCGGCAGATGCTCTACCGGATGAGCGCGCTCGACTCGCCGATTCCGGTGCAGCGGCTGGACTCCCGCCTGGCCGCCGAGTGCCAGACCAGTCCCGACGCGATGGAGGGCTTCGAGTCGTTCATGCAGCGGCGTGATCCCGATTTCAAGGGTCGGGTCAGCGCTGACCTGCCGGAGTATCTGCCCTGGCGCAATGACCGGCCGGAATAGGTGGTGTTCGGGGTGAGCACGGAGATAGCGGAGCAGATCACGGTGGCCGCGCCGGTGGACCGGGTGTTCGCGGCCGTCGCCGACGTGCACCGGATGGCGCGGTGGAGCCCGGAATGCTTTTCGGTCTGGGTGTGGCGGCGACGCGAGGACAGCCTGCCCGAGCTGTTCATCGGCTGGAACCGGCGGGCCGCGTTCGTCTGGTTCACCGCCTGCCGGGTCGTGGTGGCGGAGCCGGGCAACGAATTTGCCTTCAATGTCACCACCTTCGGCCAACCGGTGGCGCGTTGGGGTTATCGCTTCGCGCCCGTAGCGAACGGCACCGCCGTCACCGAGTACTGGCAGGATCAGCGCAACGGAAAGGCCATGACGCTCGGGCGGATCTTCACCGGCCGGGTGGCCAACCACCGCCCGGAGGTCAACCGCGAGCAGATGCGCGCGACCCTGGCCCGACTCAAGCAGGATCTGGAGGCGACCTGAGGTCGCCCCCGTCGTAGGCCGCCGATGATTGCTTGACCGGCGATCTCCTGGCGGGCCGGCCAGCGGCGACCGGTTAGCTGATCCGGTCGGCCCGCGCCTGGTCGGTGCCGGTTATCCAGGTGGTGAGCCGGACCCGGCGCAGCAGTCTGGGCGTTGAGGGCCACCACGATGGTCGAGCCGGACATCAGCACCGCCCCGACGGCCGGGCTCAACGCTGATCCCGGCCCAGGCCAGGGCGCCGGCGGCGAGCGGGATGGCGATGATGTTGTAGCCGGCGGCCCAGGCCGAGGTTCTGGAGCATCTTGCGGTAGGTGGCCCGGGACAGCCGGATGACGCCGGTCGACGCCGCGCGGATCGGAGGAGGCCAGCACGACGCCGGCGGACTCGATGGCGACGTCGGTGCCGGCACCGATCGCGAGCCCGACGTCGGCTCGGGCCAGCGCGGGCGCGTCGTTGACGCCGTCGCCGACCATCGCGACGGTCAGGCCGCGACGCCTGCAGCTCGAGCGACGGCTTGGTCCTTGTCCTCGGGCAGGACCTCGGCGAACACCTCGTCGACCGCCGGAAGCCCAGCTCGGCGGCGACCGCCTCGGCGACCTGGCGGGCGTCGCCGGTGATCATCGCGACTGTCGGACGCCGAGGCGGTGCAGGTCGCGCGACGGCCTGCCGGGCCTCCGGGCGGACCTCGTCCTCCAGGGCGAGCGCGCCGCACCGACGTCGTCGCCGGTCGCGACCGGAGCAGGTAGAGCACCGCCGCACCCGCGCTCCGCCACTGCGCCGGCGTCGTGCGCAGCGCGTCCGGGGACGCTCGACACCCCGCTCGCGCAGCAGGGCGGGGCCGCCGACCGCGTACCCGGCGCCGTCGACGGTCGCTTGCGACGCCGCGCCCGGTCAGCGGACCGGAAGTCCGATCGGCCGTGGCCGCGCCGCCCGCGCTCGGCGCGGCCGCCGCGACGATCGCCCGGGCGAGCGGGTGCTCGCTGTCGGCCTCGACGCGCGGCGGCGAGGCGCAGCAGCTCGTCCTCGTCGCAGCCCCGGTGGCCGGGCGACGCCGGTGACGACGTGCGCTCCCTTGGTCAGGGTGCCGGTCTTGTCGAACAGGACGGCGTCGATGGTGCGCATCCGCTCGAGCGCCAGCCGGTCCTTGACGAGGATCCCGGCCGGGCCGCGAGCGCGGTCGAGAGCGCGATGACCAGCGGGATGGCCAGGCCCAGGGCGTGCGGGCAGGCGATGACCAGGACCGTGACGGTGCGCGTCGACGGCGTGGTCGAGGCTGCCGAGCGCGCGCCCAGACGACGAAGGTGACCACGGCGGCGCCGGTGGCGACGTAGAACAGCAGCGCGGCGAACCGATCGGCGAGCGCCTGCGCGCGGCCGCGGCTGGTCTGGGCCTCGGCGACCAGCCGCTGGATGCCGGCCAGTGCGGTGTCGTCGCCGACGGCCTCGACCCGGACCCGGATGCGCGGAGTCGGTGGCCACGGTGCCGGCGACCACCCGGTCGCCCGCTGCCGCGCGGCACCGGCCGGGACTCGCCGGTGATCATCGACTCGTCGAGCTCGGCGTCGCCGTCGACGATCCGCCGTCGGCCGGCACCCGGCCACCGGGCCGGACCAGCACCACGTCGTCCGACCCGCAGGTCGGCCGCGGACACCGGCTCGACCCGCCGTCGCCGACGACCCGCTCGGCCTCGTCGGGCAGCAGCGTCGGCCAGCGCGTCGAGCGCACCCTGGGCCTGGCCGATCGCCTTCATCTCCTGCCAGTGCCCGAGCAGCATGATGGTGACCAGCGCGGCCAGCTCCCACCAGAAGTCCAGGTCGAACCAGCCGAGGCTGGTGGCCAGCGAGGCGACGTAGGCGACCGTGATCGCCATCGAGATCAGCAGCATCATGCCCGGCTCCCGGTCCCGGATCTCCCGGACGCCGCCGACGAGGAACGGCCAGCCGCCGTAGAAGAAGATCACCGTACCCGAGCACCGGCCCGACCCAGGCCCGACCCCGGGAACTCCGAGCGAGTAGCCGAACCACTCCTGCACCATGTCGCTGGTCACCACGACCGGCACGGTGAGCGCCAGGGTCAGCCAGAACCTGCGGCGGAACATCTCGCGGGTCGTGGCCGGCGTGCCGGTGATGGCCCGGGTGCCCGGTGGTCCCCGGCTGATCACGCTCCCCGGTGGGCGGGGCCGGGTGGTGTGGCTGTCCGCGACGCATATCCCTCGCCTCCGCACCGGCGCACCGGCTGACCCGCGCAGCGGCCGAACCCGTGGGCGCGGTAGCGGCGGAAGAAATCCCGGCGCTCCCCGGTTACGTTACTGGTGATCGACGTACCGTTGTCTGTTCTTGACCTCGCCCCGGTCGCCGCCGGCACCACCGTCGGCGCGGCCCTGCGCGCACACCACCGAGCTGGCCCGCCGGACCGAGGAGCTCGGCTACCGCCGGTTCTGGGTGGCCGAGCACCACAACATGCCCGGCCATCGCCAGCTCCGCGCCCGCGGTGCTGCTGGCCCACCTGGCGGCCGCCACCTCGACCATCCGGGTCGGCTCCGGTGGGGTGATGCTGCCCAACCATGCGCCGCTGGTGGTGGCTGAGCAGTTCGGCACGCTGGAGGCGCTGCACCCCGGCCGGATCGACCTGGGCATCGGCCGGGCGCCGGGCACCGACCAGGCGACCGCGCTGGCGCTGCGGCGGACCGTCGAGGGGCTGTCGGCCGAGGGCTTCCCGCAGCGAACTCGCCGACCTGATCAACTACTTCACCGGCGAGCGGCCGGACCGATCACCGCGACGCCCGGGCAGGGCGACATGCCGGCCGTGTGGCTGCTCGGGTCGAGCGGGTTCAGCGCCCAGCTGGCCGGGCTGCTGGGGCTGCCGTTCTCGTTCGCCCACCATTTCAGCGCCAGCAACACCGTGCCGGCGCTGGCGCTGTACCGGGAGACACTTCCGCCCGTCGCGCTGGCTCGATCGGCCGTACGCGATGGTGGCGGTCAGCGCGATCTGCGCGGAGACCGACGAGCGGGCGGAGTGGCTGGCCGGGCCGAGCGGGCTGTCGTTCCTGCGGCTGCGCGCCGGGCGGCCGGCAGCCGATGGCCACTCCGGAGGAGGCGGCGGCCTACCCGTACACCGAACTTGAACGGCAGTTCGTCGCCGAGCGGCGCGAGGGGCAGGCCATGGGATCGCCGGAGACGGTGGCCGGGCAGCTCGCCGGAGCTGGTGAGCCCGCACCGGCGCCGACGAGCTGATGCTCACCACGCATGGTGTACGACCTCGCCGACCGGGTCCGCTCGTTCGAACTGGTCGCCGAGCAGGTGGTCGGCGGGCTCCGCCACCGGCAGTGAGCCCCGGTTCGGCGAGGTCGGCAGGGCAGCGCGAAACATACTGTTCATCCGGCTGTCACCGATCCGCCCCCAGCGCGGTCTAGGGTACCTACCGGTGGTGGTTGACCTGCGCGGTCGGACGGGCCGTGTGGTGTCGCGGTGTGTGTCGCTCCAGGGGTGGCGAGCGGTTTCCGCTCGCCACCCCTGGAGCGACTGCCGTTGCGACGATCAGCGCAGGTAGATCGTGGGCGTGGGCGGGGTCGACATGCCGTCGCCGATGAAGAAGCTCGGGTGCGGCGGCTGGTTGTAGGCGGTGTTCTGCCAGGCGATGGCGATCCGGTACTGCGGGTCGTGCATCAGGGTGTGGATCCGGGTCGGTGGTCGGGTGCGGCGTGGTGTAGATCCGCAGCGCGCGTGTTGTCGGTGGTCGCGCCAGATCACCTCCTCGCGCCAGTCGCCGAGGATGTCCGCCGGAGAGCGCCGGGGTGGACTTGGTGCCGTTGTTCGAGCGCCACGCCGCTGCCGGTCAGCAGCCGGGTCTCGCCGCCGGTGCCGTACTTGTCGATGTTGGTGTGCGTCGAGCAGTTCGCGCACCGGGTCGCCGTCCCACCAGAGCGAGGAAGTTGGTCGAGGAGGGCTTGCGGCCGATGTTCTGCCCGGCGGTGTTGAGCAGCGCCGTCGGCCGCGCGACCGACCAGGACTCGGCGCCGGGGCTGCCGGCGTAGATGTCGTCGGCGACGCCGCGGCCGTTGTCGCCGTTCGGGGCGGTCTGCCAGAGGATCTGGCCGGTGCGGGCGTCGGCGAACCAGGAACTGCCGGCTTGGTGGCGTCCTCGTCGACCTTGAAGACCTCCAGGCCCGGCCGGCTCGGGTCGAGGTCGCCGACGTGCAGCGCGTCGCCGTGGCCGTTGCCGGTGTTCCAGAGCGCGGTGCCGTTGTCGTCGATGGCACATCGCGCCGTAGACGATCTCGTCTCGGCCGTCGCCGTCCACGTCGGCGATCGACAGGTTGTGGTTACCCTGGCCGGTGTACTGGCTGCCGGCGGAGTTGGAGTCGAACGTCCAGCGCTGGGTCAGCGTGCCGTTGCGGAAGTCCCAGGCCACGATCACGGTGCGGGTGTAGTAGCCCCGCGACATGATCAGCGACGGCCGGTGCCCGTCCAGGTAGGCGGTGGCGGCGAGGAACCGGTCGACCCGGTTGCCGTACGAGTCACCCCAGGAGGAGACCGTGCCGCGGGCCGGGTCGTAGTTCACCGTCGACAGGGTGGCGCCGGTCCGCCCGTCGAACATGGTCAGGTACTCCGGGCCGGTGAGGACGTAACCGGCGGAGCTGCGGTAGTCGGCCGAGGCCGAGCCGATCACCTTGCCGGTGCCCGACCGGGTGCCGTCGGCGGTCTTCATCGCCACCTCGGCTCGCCCGTCGCCGTCGTAGTCGTAGACCTGGAACTGGGTGTAGTGCGCGCCGGCGCGGATGTTGCGGCCGAGGTCGATCCGCCACAACCGGGTGCCGTCGAGCTTGTACGCGTCAACATAGACGTTGCCGGTGTAGCCGGACTGGGAGTTGTCCTTCGAGTTGGTCGGGTCCCACTTCAGCACGATCTCGTACTGGCCGTCGCCGTCCAGGTCGCCGACGGAGGCATCGTTGGCCGAGTAGGTGTAGGCCACGCCGTCCGGGGTGGTGCCGCCTGGCGGCGGCTGCATCGGCACGTCGAGGTAGCCGTTGCCGAATTGCAGGGCGGCTGCCGAGGCGGCCTGCTCGACGCCGTTGACCACGGCCCGCACGGTGTAGGCCACGCCGGCCGCCGCGCCGGAGTCGAGGTAGTTCGTCGCCCCGGTGATCGGCGAGGCGTTCACCTTGGTCGAGCCCCGGTAGAGGTTGAAGGACACCCCCGAGGCCTCGGTGCCCAGCAGCCGCCAGGAGACCAGGTTGCCGTTGCCGGAGCGGACGCTGATCAACCCGCGGTCGAGCTTCTCCACCTGCTTGGCGCCGGCCGGCGGGTTCGTCGGCGGCGGGGTGGTCGGCGGCGCGGTGGTGGCCGGTGGGGTGGTCGGTGGGGCGGTCGGTGGGGCGGTGGTCGGCGGCGCGGTGGTCGGATGCCCGGGGTGGTGCTGGTCGGGGTCACCGAGCCGGTGCAGGTGACGCCGTTGACCGCGAAGTTGGTCGGCACCGGGTTGCTGGCGTTGTTCCAGGAGCCGTTGAAGCCGAACGCGGCAGAGCCGTTGGTCGCCACCGCGCCGTTGTAGCTGACGTTCTTCGCGGTGACCTGACTGCCGCTCTGGCTGATTTCAGCGTTCCACACCTGGGTCACCTGCTGTCCGGCAGCGTAGGACCAGGTCAGGGTCCAAGCGGTCCATGGGTCGCCGAGGTTGGTGACGGTGACATCGGCGCCGAAGCCGCCCTGCCACTGATTGGTCACCTGGTAGTTGACCCGGCATCCGGCGGCGGCCGCCGATGCGATGACGGTGCTGAGTACCCCGGCGGCGACCACGACGGTTGCGGTGGTGGCGGCGAGCAGGGTGGTGTGATGTCGTACGGTGCGCATCTCTTCTCCGAGATAACGGGGCCGCGCGACGCCGAGACGGTTCGGCCGGTCTGCCCAGGACCGGCTGGTCTCGCACGCCACGGTGGGGACGGCCGTGAATGGAAAGGTCAAACGGCTGTCCAGCACGGCAAGCGACTCCCGGCGCCCCCGAATCCTATGACAGTCCCTTCCCGCAACACAACATAGACTTATATGTATATTTAAGCCCCATCGGGTGCCGGTCTCTGTTCGGAAAATGGCTACCGGGTCAGCCGGCTGGGCTGGCTAGGATCGGCCGGTGCGGCAGACGGAAGTGCGGATCCGGGAACTCACGGTTGACGAGCTGGAATCGGCCTGGGAGCTGGGTCGCCTCGCCTTCGGGTCGTCGACCACCACCCCACCAGCGTGGGTCCTGGAACCCGTACCCGGGATGACCCGCTACGGCGCCTTCGACGCCGACGGGCGGTTGATCGGCAAGGCGAGCGACCTGCACAACGAGCAGTGGTGGTCCGGGCGCCCGGTGGTCGCGGCCGACGTCGGCGGGGTGGCGGTCCTGCCGGAGGCACGGGGACGCGGCGTGGCCCGCGCACTCCTCGGCGAACTGCTGCGCGGCGCCCGGGAGCGCGGCGCGGCGATCAGCGCGTTGTATCCGACCGTGGCCGCACCGTACCGCCGATCCGGGTGGGAGATCTGCGGCGCGCTCCGTACGGTCGACCTGCCCAGCGCGGCGCTCCCCCGCCACCGACCGGCGCCGTCGCTGACCGTACGGCCCGGCGGTCCGGCGGACCTGCCGGCCGTCACCGAGCTGTACGAGCGGGTCGGCCGCCACCGTTGCGGCCTGCTCACCCGCCGGGGTGCGCTCTTCAACCACCTGCGGCCGTCCACCGCGCTCCCTCCCCGGATCGACGGGCTGACCCTGGTCGAGCAGGACGGAAAGCTGACCGGCTGCGCGGGTTGGCAGCGTGGGACGGGCTACGGCCTCGAAGCGGTGCTCACCGTGCCCGACCTCCTCGCCGAGACCGAGGCGGCCGCGCGGGAGCTGGTCGGCGTGCTTTCCAGTTGGCAGAGCGTCACCCCGACGGTACGGCTCACGCTCCTGGCGCACGATGCCGTCACAGCCCAACTGCCGATGGAGCGGGCGCGGCAATACGAGCAGCGGATGTGGATGCACCGACCGGTCGACGTGGTCCGCGCGGTGGAGACCCGCGGCTGGCCAGAGCAGGTGCGGGGCACTGTAGACTTCGCCCTCACCGATGACGTCGCACCGTGGAACTCCGGGTTCTGGCGACTGGTGGTCGCCGACGGTGCCGCCGAACTGCGGCGGATCCCGGACGAGCCGGCGCTCCGGCTCTCCGTACGCGGTTTCGCGCTGCTCTACACCGGTGCGGCACGCGCCCGCGCCGTCGCCGAGGCGGGGCTGCTCCAGGTCACCGCTGGCGCCTCCCCTGACGCGCTGGATCTGCTCGGCTCGGGACCCCGGGCCGAGCTGCTCGACTACTTCTGATCGAGGCCGTCCGGCGGATCAGGTTTCGCGCAGCACCGCGCAGCCGCCGGCCGGCACCATCACCGCCGGGTGCACCGGCATCCCGGTCACCAGGTCGACCCCGGTCACCGCCACCTGCTGCGGTGCGTCGGTGTGGTTGAGCAGGAAGAGCCAACTCGTGTCAGCCGTTTCGCGGCGGACCGCCTCCACCCCGGCCGGCGCGGCCGGGCAGGTCGGCGCCGCACCGGCGGCCCGCGCGATATCGGCGAGCAGCCGGCGGTACGCAACGTCATCGAGCCGGGTGGAGACGTACCAGGCCATCCCGGCGCCGAACCGGTGCCGGGTCACCGCCGGTTGCCCGTCGAGCGCCCCGCCCGCGTACGTCAGCATTGGCTCCGCCCCGACCAGCTCGACCGTCTCGGACCAGATCCGACCGATCGCACCGCCGGAAAGCGGCTGGCTTGACTCCTCGGCCATCGGATGGAACTCCTCCACCCGGATGCCCAGCAGATCGCGGAAGGCACCCGGATAGCCGCCCACCCGCACCCGGGCATACTCATCGGCTACTCCGCTGAAGTAGCTGACCACCAGGTGTCCACCGGCTTCGACGTATCGGCGTACCCGCTCGGCGAAATCGTCGGAGACCAGGTAGAGGGCGGGGAGCACCAGCAGGGCGTAGCCGGACAGGTCGTCGTCGGGGGCGACGAAGTCGCAACCGAAGCCGGCCCGCCACAGCCCCCGGTGCGCGGCGGCCACCTCATCGAGGTAGTTCAACTGCCGCGACGGCAGGCTGGCGCCCCGCAACGCCCACCAGCAGGCGGCGTCCCAACCGATCGCCACCGGCGCTGCTACCGCCCCGGCGTCCACTTCGGCGAGCCGGTCCAGCGTGCCACCGAGCGCGACCACCTCGCGGAACACCCGACTCTGTGGGCCGGCGTGCGGCAGCAGCGCGGAGTGCCACTGCTCCGCCCCGCCGCGCGAGGCCCGCCACTGGAAGAACATCGCACCCCGCGAGCCGCGCGCCACATGCGCCAGGCTGTGTCGGGCCAGCCGGCCGGGCTCCTTGGCGTGCATCCGGTCGGGCGTGAGGATCAGGTTCGGCGCGCTCTCCATCAGCAGCCAGGCCGGCCCGCCCTCGGGCTGATCACCGCCGGTCGCCGCCGCGACCCCAGCCGCCGCCGCGACCCCAGCCGCCGCCGCGGCCACGGTCGCCCCGGTACGACGGGCCCAGGACCGGGCCAGGTCGGCGCCGAAGGCGGTCTGTTCCTCGGCCCCCGCACCGGTCTCCGACGGGTAGTGATCGATGGCGACCAGATCCACCTCGGTTGACCAGCGGGCGTGGTCCACCGGCACCCAGGCACCGAACACGTAGTTGGTGGTCACCGGGACGTCGGGAGTGGCGGCCCGGAGCAGGTCGCGCTGTTCGACGTAGGCGGCCAGCAGTTCATCGGAGACGAACCGGCGGAAGTCCAGCACCTGTCCGGGATTGCGCAGGTACTGGGTGGCCAGGGGTGGGCGGATCTGCGCCCAGTCGGAGTAGTGCTGACTCCAGAAGCTGGTGGTCCACACCTCGTTGACCGTGGCCAGGTCGCCGTACCGGGCACGCAGCCAGCGCCGGAACGCGGTCGCCACGTGTTCACAGTGGCAGGTGGTGCCGTACTCATTGTGTACGTGCCAGAGCGCGAGCGCCGGGTGGTCGCGGTAGCGGGCGGCGAGCGCGGCGGCGATGTCCCGGGCGGCGGACCGGTAGGCCGGGGCGCTCGCGCAGTAGGTGTCCCGGCTGCCGTGACTGAGCCGTACCCCGTCCTGGCTGAGCGGCAGCGCGTCCGGGTGGGCCAGCGAGAACCAGGGCGGCGGGGAGGCCGTGGGGGTGGCCAGCGCGACCCGGATCCCGGCGTCGTGCAGCAGATCGAGGACCCGGTCCAGCCATTCGAAGGTGTACGCACCGGGGCTCGGCTCCAGCCGGGACCAGGCGAACACCCCGACGGTGACCAGGTTGATCCGGGCCTGCCGCATCAATGCGACGTCCTGTGTCCAGACCTCCTCCGGCCACTGCTCGGGGTTGTAGTCCCCGCCGTAGCAGAGGCCGTTGATCCCCTTGGGCCAGCGCACCCGGCCGCCTCCCGCATCTCACGTTGACGTTTGTTTGGACTCCAGCCAAAGTAGGGACGGTGGATCTACCTGTCAATGGCTTCGTCTCCACTACCCGTACCGACGACTGGGAGTCGGCGCTGATCACCGGGAACGGCCGACAGGGCGCGCTCTGCTACGGCGGCCCGGCGGAAATCCGGATCACCCTCTCGCACGAACGGCTCTTCCTGCCGCTGAACGAACCGCTGGCGCCGCCACCCACCGGGCGGATTCTGGCCGAGTTGCGGGACCTGCTCGCCGACGGCCGGTACCAGCAGGCCGCCGGGCGGGTGGTCGAGTTCGCCGGCGAGGTCGAACCTCGGTACGCGACCACCCGGTGGATCGACCCGCTGGTCGGGGCGGCCACCCTGGCCTGCGTGCCGGTGCTGAACCACCCCGGACCGACCCGGGATGGCGATGGTTACCGACGGAGCGTTGACTTCGCCACCGGCCTGGTAACCCAGGCCTGGCAGGTCAACGGCGCGCGGGTACGGGTCGAGACCTTCGCCTCCCGCGCGCACGACGTGGTGGTGGTCCGGCTCTCCGGTCCGGTGCGCTGGCGGCTGGCGCTGCGCCCGATTGACGACGATCCGCCGGTACCGGTCGAGGTCCACCTCGCACCGGACCGGCTCACCCTGCGCACCGACTTTCCGACCGCCGTCGCCGGGCAGGTCACCGGGCACACGGTGACCGCCCGGTTGGCCCGGGCCCCGGCCGATCCAGAAAACTATGACCAGCGGCCACTCCTCGTGCTGCTGCGGACGGTGGTGGACGGGGTGCCGCCGGCCGGGCCGGCGCTGGCGGAGCTGCCGGCGGACTTCGACGCGCTGCTGGCCGCGCACACGGCGATCCACGGTGAGCTGATCGGTCGGGTTCGGCTGGAGCTGGGCAGCGCGCCGGTCGATCGGGATGCGATAACCGAGGAGCTGTTCACCCGGCCGGTCTCGGCCGCGCTGGTGGAGCGGCTCTTCGCCGCCGGCCGGTACGCCATCATCTCCAGCAGCGGCGGTCTGCCCCCCACCCTGCAGGGGGTCTGGAGCGGCACCTACCACCCGGCCTGGAGCAGCGGTTACACCCTCAACGGCAACCTGCCCGCCGCGCTGGCCGCGTTGCCGTCGACCGGCACCCCGGAGCTGCTGCTGCCGCTGTTCGACCTGCTCGACGAGGTCGGCGACGATCTGCGGGCCAATGCCGAACGGCTGTACGGGGCGCGCGGCGTGCTGGCCCCGACGCACCTGAGTGCACACGGCCGGCAGAACCACTTCGGGCCGGTCTGGTGCCAGACGTTCTGGACCGCTGGCGCGGCCTGGCTGGGCCGGCTCTACGTCGAGTACTGGCGCTACACCGGCGACCTCGGCTTTCTGCGTACCCGGGCGCTGCCGTTCCTGCGCGCGGCGGCCGCGTTCTACCTGGACTTCGTGACCATCGACGGCAGCGGTCGGGCCCGGTTCACGCCGTCGTACTCGCCGGAGAACGCGCCGGCCAGTACCGGGTCGCAGGCCACCGTGGACGCCACCGCCGACGTCGCCGCCGTCGCCGATCTGCTGCGCAATCTGCTGGCCGGGACCGCCGCGCTCGGGATCACCGACCCGGACGAGCCACGCTGGCGGCGGCTGCTCGCCGCGCTGCCGGCGTACCGGATCGCCGCGAGCGGGGAGTTGGCCGAGTGGATCGCGCCGGAGCTGACCGACCAGCACGCGCACCGGCACGCGTCACATCTCTACCCGCTCTGGTACGGCACCGACCCGAGGTTCACCACCGATCCGGTGCTGCGGCGGGCCGCGGCACTGGCGGTGAGTCGTCGGCTGGCCTGGTGGCGGACCGCCGATTCGGACGAGATGGGGTACGGGCTGGCCCAGCTCGGCCTCGCCGCGGCCCGGCTCGGGCTGGCCGAGGAGGCGTACCAGACGGTGGCGCTGATGGCGCGACGCTACTGGCGGCCCAGTCTGGTCTCCACCCACAACCGGGACGCGATCTTCAATGTGGATCTCTGCGGTGGCCTGCCCGCCGTGGTCGCCGCCATGCTGTTGCAGGGCGGTGAGGGGCGGGTCGAGCTGCTGCCCGCGCTGCCCGGGGCCTGGCCGAGCGGGAGCGTGTCCGGCCTGGTCGCCCCGGGGCCGGTGGTGGCCCGGCGGCTCGACTGGACCCCCCGGGAGGTACACGCGGTGCTGGTGTCACCGGTCGACCAACGGCTGACCGTCGGGCTGCCCGACGGCACAACGATCCCGTTGCGGCTGACAGCGGGTGTGCCGCAGTCAGTCATCGGCCGCCGTTGACAGTTTGTTGGGTTACCAAAGAAACTAAAGGGACCGCCGGACCGGGAGCTAGGAGACCGCATGCCGTACCGACCGCCCCTGGTGCCGCACGAGACGTTCGTGGCCGACCCGCCCGAGCTGCCCGTGCGCGCCCCGGGCGACCAGGGCCTGTCCGCGTTGACCCGGGCCGAGGTGCTCAGCACCGACGCCGAGGGGGTGATGCTCAAGGCGAACACCTCCGACGGCGGCTCACTCGCCGTGCGGGTCGCCGCCGCAGGCGAGGGCATCATCCGGGTACGCCTCAGCGAGGACCCGCTGGCCCGCAGCCGCTCGGCCCGCGCCCTGGCCCTGGTCCGGCCGCGGTCGTACCGGGCCGAGGTCCAGGTTGACGGTGACACGGTCCGGATCAACGCCGGGACGATCACCGCCGAGCTGCGTCTGGACCCCTGGCAGTTACGCTTCCTCGGCCCGGACGGCACAGTGCTGCTCTGCCAGAACCGGGGCGAGCAGGACATCAGCGGGCGGCTGCGCACCCTGCCCTTCGGCCGATCGGTGGCCGACGGCACGGTCGCCGCCTACCACGACAGCTTCACCGCTCAGGCCGACGAGCGGTTCGTCGGGCTGGGCGAGAAGTTCACCCCGCTGGACAAGCGTGGCCAGCGGGCCCTGATGTGGAACTTCGATGCCTTCGGAGCCGAGAGCGACCGGTCACACAAGAACGTGCCGCTCTACCTGTCCAGCCGGGGATACGGGGTGCTGGTGGACAGTGGAATGCCGGTGGAGTTCGATATCTGTCAGTCCACCCACAGTTGCGTGCAGATCCTGGTCCCGGACGACCTGATCGACTACTACGTGCTCGCCGGTCCCACCCCGACCGAGATCCTGGACCGCTACGACCGGCTGACCTGCCGGCCCGAACTGCCACCGAAGTGGGCCTTCGGTAGCTGGATCTCCTCCGGCTTCTTCGTCGACACCGAACAGCACGTCCGGGAGCGGGCCCGGCGGATCCGCGAGCGCGGCATCCCCTGCGACGTGCTGCACCTGGACTGCTACTGGCAGGTTGCCGGAGCCTGGTCGGATCTGCGCTGGGATACCGAGAACTTTCCCGATCCGGCCGGTCTGCTGGCCGACCTCGCCGCACAGAATTTCCGGGTGTGCCTCTGGATGAACCCGTACGTCAGCCACGGCAGCCCGCTCTTCGCCGAGGCTGCCGAGGCCGGCTACTTCCTGACCCGCGCCGACGGTTCGGTGTACGTCGCCGACGTCTGGCACGGCAGCCATCCGGCGAGCGGGATCGTGGACTTCACCAACCCGGCCGCCGTGCGGTGGTTCACCGGTCTGCTGCGTCCGCTGCTGGAACAGGGCGCCGCGGTGTTCAAGACCGACTTCGCCGAGGGGGTGCCGGCGGACGCGATGGCCCACAACGGGATGACCGGGGTCGAGCTCCACAATGTGTACAGTCTGCTCTTCAATGACGTGGTCTCGGCGGTGACCCGGGAGGTGGCCGGGCACGGCATGGTCTGGGCGCGCTCGTCGTACCTGGGCGGCCAGCGGCACGCGGCGCAGTGGAGCGGGGACGTCAACGCCAGCTACCCGGCGATGGCCAGCACGCTGCGCGGCGGGCTCTCCCACGGGCTCTCCGGCATGCCGTTCTGGAGTCACGACACCGGTGGCTTCCACGGCACCCCCAGCCCCGACCTGTACGTCCGCTGGGCGCAGTTCGGCGCCTTGTCACCGCTGTTCCGGTTCCACGGCACCACCAGCCGGCTGCCCTGGGACTTCCCGGCCGACACGGAACGGGACGCGGTGGAGGCGGTCCGGCTGCGCTACCGGTTGATGCCGTACCTCTACTCGGCGGCGGTGACCGCGGCCCGCACCGGTGCTCCGCTGCTGCGCGCGCTGCTGGTCGACTCCCCTGACGATCCGGCGGCGTGGACCGCGGAGCTGGAGTACCGCCTCGGGTCCGACCTGCTGGTCGCCCCGATGACCGATCCGGACGGTCGACGGCACGTCTACCTGCCGGCCGGTGACTGGGTGGACTTCTGGACCGGCGAGGTGTTCAGCGGCGGCCGGCACCTGCGGGTGGCACCGCCGCTGCATCAGGTGCCGCTCTTCGTCCGCTATGGCGCGGTGCTGCCGGTGATGCCGCTGGTCGACGCGATCGGCGCCGGGCCGTTCACCGAGGTGACCCTGCTGAGCTGGGGCGCCACCGACGCGGAGACGGTCGTCCACGACGTCGACGGTGACACCGACGTACGCCTGATCCGCGACGGCGACACGCTCCGGGTGACCACCGACGGTCCACTGCCGGTCCGGGGCGTCGCGCTGGCCCCGGTGCGGGGCCTTACGCCACCGACCCGGGTGCTGCTCAACGGAGCGCTGAGCATCCCGGCGGCACTCGACGGATTACCCACTCTGCGGCCCTGAGGCCGCACGCTGATCAGGGCGGGGTGCCCAGGTGGGGGGCGCCCCGCCCGCTTCCCCTCCCACCCCCTCAGCGTGATCCCCGCGATCAGGGGTACGTCCGGCGGGTCGTCGGCGTGTCGGCCGGCGAACTCCCTGATCGCGGGGATCATGGTGCGGTCAGCCCTTGATCGCGCCGATGATCACACCCTTGACGAAGTGCCGCTGCACAAACGGGTAGACCAGCACGATCGGGGCCACCGTGACGACCACGACCGCCATCTTGATCGCCAGGGTCGGCGGCATCGAGACCCCGACCTGGGTGCCGGAGGTGTTCGGCGACTGACCAGCCAGGATGAAGCTCTGCAGAATCCGCTGGATCGGGAACTTGTCGTTGTCATCGATATAGAGCAGTGCGTTGAACCAGATGTTCCAGTAGCCGACCGCGTAGAAGAGCCCCACCACCGCGATGACCGCTTTGGAGAGCGGCAGCACGATCCGGGCCAGGATGCGGAACTCCCCCGCACCATCGATCCGGGCGCTGTCCAGCAGTTCCGCCGGGATGTTCTGGAAGAAGGCCCGGATCACCACCAGGTTGAACACGCTGATCGCGGTCGGCAGGATCAGCGCCCAGAGACTGTTCTTCAGGCCGAGTCCGGTCACCACGAGATAGCTGGGCACCAGACCGGGATAGATGAGGAAGGTCAGCAGGAAGAAGAAGAGCAGGCCGCGGTGGCCCACCGAACCGGGCCGGGACAGGCCGTACGCGGCCAGCACGGTCAGGGTCAGACTGACCCCGGTGCCGACCACGGTGACCAGGATGCTGATCCAGAGCGCCCGGGTCACCAGACCACCGGAGAAAATGGTCACGTACGCGGAAAGATCCACCTCCTTCGGCACCAGCACCAACCCACCGGCTTCATTGATGGTCTGGCGGGACGAGACGCTGGTCACCAGTACCACCCAGAGCGGTACAAGCACGGCCAGCATCATGGCGGTAAGCACGGAACCCTTGGCAGCCTGCCCGATCGGGCTCGGTTTCTCCTCCCAGGCCGGACGGGTCGATCGGGCCCGCCTCGGCTTCGGCTTCGGCGGCGGCTTCGAACTCGGCTTCACCGCAATGTTGACGCTCATGAGCGCGAATACACCCCCCGCTCGCCGATCGCATGGGCGAACTTGTTGGCGGCCAGGATCAGCAGCAGCCCCACCACCGCCTTGAACAGGCCGGCCGCCGCGCCATAGCCGTAGTTCCCGGTGGCGATCGAGTTGAAGTAGACGAAGGTGTCCAGCACTTCGGCGGCCTGCCGACCGACCGCGTCCCGCTGGAGCATGAACTGTTCGAACCCGACGGAGAGCGCGTCACCGAGTCGGAGGATCAGCAACAGTACGATCACCGGACGCAGGCCGGGCAGGGTGATGTGCCAGAGTCGACGCCACCGCCCGGCCCCGTCCACCGCCGATGCCTCGTAGAGGTTCGGGTCGATCATCGACAGTGCGGCGAGGAAGACGATCGTGCCCCAGCCGAGGTCCTTCCAGATCGCCTCGGTGGTGATCAGCAGGATGAAGGTGTCCGGATTGGTCATGATCTGCCACGGCTCGAATCCGGCGCCGCGCAACTGCTGGGCGAGCAGGCCGGCACCGCCGAGCATCTGCACGAAGAACGTGACCACCAGCACCCAAGAAAAGAAGTGCGGTAGGTAGACCACGGTCTGGATGAAGCCGCGCAGCTTGCTGGAGAGGACGCTGTTGAGCATGATCGCCAGCGCGATCGGCAGCGGGAAGAAGAAGACCAGTTGGAACGCGGTGATCGACAGGGTGTTCCACAGCGCGTCCCAGAAGGCCGGGTCACCGAAGAGTGCCTCGAAGTTGCCGAAGCCGATCCACTCGCTGCCGGCGAAGGCCGCCAGCGGGCTGTCCCCGAGGTACGGGTTGTAGTCCTGGAAGGCGACGACGTTGCCCAGGGTGGGCAGGTAGTGGAAGACGAAGAGCAGCGCCGCGCCGGGCGCCACCATCAGCAGCAGCGGCCAGTCCCGCCGTAACCGGGCGCGCAGCGGCATCCGCCCGGTACGTCGGGTGCCGCGCGCCGCGCCGGGCCGCGCCGGCCGGGCGGCCGAAAGCGGCGGATCGGCTGCGGCCGGGCGGCCGGGCGGCCGGGTCCGGTCTGCACCGGACCCGGCCGCCCGGGTCACCTCGCGTATGTTCATCGTCCGGCGTCGGCCAGGACCTTGGCGAGGAAGTCGCGGGCCTCGTCGCCGCCGCCGTTGCGCCATTCCTGTACGAGACCGTCGAAATCGGTCAGCGGACGCCGGCCACGCAGCATGTCGGTGACCTTGTCCTCGGTCGGCACCAGTCCGGCCTTGTACTTGGCCGGCATCTCCATTTTGAGCCCTTCCCAGGGGTCCTTCGGCACGAACTTGACCATGTTGTTGGAGTAGCCGATCAGGTCCGTGACGTAGTTCGGGGTCTGCGGGGTGGGTTGCACCACCGGGCTGCGACCGCTGATGAAGAAGTACTGGTTCTGGATCTCCTTGAAGCCGAGTTCGGTCTTGACCGGCCCGTCCGCCCCTATGGTGTGGTGCTTGCCCTCCGCCCCGTTCTCCCGCAGGTTGAACTCCTTGGTGCCGAAGGGGGCGGAGCACCAGTTGATCACCCGGAGCAGCTCCTCGACCCGCTCCTTGCCCAGCCCCTTCTTGATGAAGGTGAAGGAGATCGGGTTGTTGTGTCCCCAGACCAGCGGATCGCCGCCGGTCGCCGAGAAGACCGGCACCGGCTGGACGTCGAAGCCGGGGGTGATCTGCTGCTGCTCGGCCTGCATCGGCTGCCACATACCCATGCCGTCCTGCTTGAACAGGATTTTGCCGCTCTGCAGCAGTTGCTTGGCGTCGGCGCCCTTGCTGGCGACCAGGTCCGGATGGACCAACCCGGCCTCGTAGACCTTGGCCATGAACTCGACCGCGGCCCGGTACTCCGGCGTCTCGTACTTGAACTCGGGGGTGCCATCGGACTTGAGCCGCCAGCCGTCCTTGGCGAAGGGCACCTTGTAGAACATCTGCACCATGGCGAAGATGTCATCGAAGGCCCAGACCCCCTTGGCCGGGTCGGTGACGCGCTTGCCCAGTTCGAGCAGCTCCTCGGCGGACCTCGGCATCCCGAGGCCGAGTTTGTCGAGCAGGTCCTTGCGGGCGAAGAGGGCCCACGGGAACGGTCCGTCGCTCGGGTTCGGAATCGACATCAACCGCTGGTTCCAGCAGGCCTCGCGCCAGGCTCCGATCGGAAAGGTGGCGAGCATCGGATAGGCGCTGACCGCGTCGCCCTTGAGGTAGTCGGTGAGGTCCTCGAAGAGCGCGGCGATCGCGTCCGAGAACCTCGGGATCTTGGCCACCTCCCAGCTCGGCACGCAGAGCAGGTCCGGCACGTCCCGGGCGCCGAGCATGGCGTTGAGCTTGTCGGCGTACGTGTTGCCGTCCTGGATGCTGAAGTTGACCGGCACCCCGAGCGCGGCGTTGACCGCCTCCAGATAGGCGCTCTGCCCGAGGCCGGGCGGCGCCGGTCCCCAGGCCGGGGTCATCGCGGTGATCTGCTGGCCGCTGACCCCCGGCTTCTCGGTGATCGCCTGGAAGAGCTCGCCGGGGAACTTGGTGTAGCCATCAGCGACGGGCCGGATGCCGGCGATGTCCGGCTTCGGGATGTCCAGCGCCAGGTCCTTCTGGTTGGGCAACACGGCGGAGAGCTTGTCCAGTTGCTGCGCGCTGGTCTTGGAACCGGCCTGCTTGCTGCAGCCAGCGAGCAGGCCGCCACCGGCGACGGCCGCGACGCCGAGGCTGGCGAGGCTGATGAAGTTTCTACGGTTGGTGGCGGCGCTCGTCAGGGATGGATCCACGGCGCGCTCCCTTCGTTATCGCCGGGCAGGTGTCGTACCCGATGTACTGGCGCCGGGGCGAACCTGCTCGGATAGTGGTGGGGTGTGGCTGGGCACATTGCACGGTAGAATTAGTTCGGCTGGAGTCCAAACAAACGTAATCGACGGTGACCGGTGCCACAAGACGCCGGAAGCACGGCACGATGCCCTCAGCGCGGGTGCCAGCATGGTCGGGCGGTTGAACGGTCGCCCATGCACCAGGCAACACCGCCGGGTCCGGCCGACACCGCGACCGGTACACCAGGACGTGGGGAGCGGAACTGATCGTGATCACCATGCAGACGGGCGCGCAGCCGGCCGACCTCGCCCACGTACGGGCGACGAACCTCACCATCGTGCTGCGCTACGTACGCGCCCACGCCCCCTGCTCCCGCGCCGACATCGCCGCCGCCACCGGCCTCAACAAGGCCACCGTCTCCAGCCTGGTCGCCGATCTGATCGACCGCCGGCTGATCCGCGAGACCGGTCGGACCGAGAATCGGATCGGCCGCCCGGCCACCATGCTGATGGTCGACGGCGCGCCGTACGCGGCGATCGGCCTGGAGATCAACGCCGACCAGCTCGCGGTGGTCGCGGTCGACCTGGCCGGCACCGAACTGCTCTCCTGGCGCCGGGCCTTCGACGGGCTCGCCGCCACCCCGGCCCGCACGGTCGGCGCGGTGGCCGCCCTGGCCGGACGGGCGGTCAACCGGCTCACCGGGCAGGGCCGGCAGGTACTCGGGCTCACCGTCGGCGTACCCGGTCTGGTGGATGACGTCGGCACCGTCCGGCTCGCCACCGCGCTCGGCTGGCACGACGTACCGCTCGGCGCCGAACTGCGCGGCGCGCTGCGTGATCCGGCGTACGAGGTGACCGTCGAAAACGACGCCAACCTGGCCGCCCTGGCCGAATACCGGCACGGACCGTACGCGGGCAGCCCCAACCTGGTTCATGTCACCGGTGGCGCGGGCATCGGTGCCGGGATGATCGTCGATGGCCGGCTGCTGCGCGGCGGTCGGGGTTTCGCCGGCGAGCTCGGCCATATTCAGCTCGATCCGGCCGGTCCGGTCTGCCCGTGCGGCCGGCGCGGCTGCCTCGAGGCGCTCGCCGGCATCCCCACGCTGATCCGCCGGGTGCTGCCGGACAGCGCCGACGACGGTCCGGTCACCGACTTCGCCCCCGAGATCGACCGGATCCGGGCCGGCGCCCGGCGCGACGATCCGGCGATCCTGGCCGCCCTGGCCGACATCGGCCGGCACCTCGGCCACGGCGTCTCAGTGCTGACCAATCTGGTCAACCCCGAGGTGGTCCTGCTCGGCGGCTACTACGCGGCACTGGCGCCGTGGCTGCTGCCGGCGGCCGAGGCCGAGTTGTCCGCTCGGACGCTCGCCCCCGCGGCGGGCGGCTGCCGGCTGATCGGTTCCACGCTCGGGCCGGGCGCGGCGGCAACCGGCGGGGCGGCCCGGGCGCTCGCCGTGGTCGATGCCGGCCGACTGCCGAGCCCGGCGCCGGGCACCGCGCCGGAGGCGGTTACCGCCGGCTGACCGGGCGCTGAGCAATTCGCCAGGGTCAACCCCTTGACCGACCCGGCACCGGGTGGAAGCCTCGAACTGCTCCCCCGTCACACGCGCGGGCAACGACTGTTATGGCGGAGCACTTTTCCCACGGTCGTCGAAGCGCTTCGAGCTTCCCGGGCTGGCGACCGCACTCCGCTCTTCGCCATCCCCCACCACCGGATTCGAAGCGCTTCGACAGACAGTCGTCCCCGGGGCGCCCACCGAAGATCACGAAAGGTGATCGACCATGAGCGACAGCACCTTCCGCGAGCCCGAACCGGCCTTCCGCGACCCCGACCAACCGCTCGACGTACGCGTCGCCGACCTGTTGAGCCGACTCACCCTCGACGAGAAGATCGCCCTGCTGCACCAGCACCAGGCCGCCGTCCCCCGGCTCGACCTACCGTCGTTCCGGACCGGCACCGAAGCGCTGCACGGGTTGGCCTGGCTCGGCCCGGCCACCGTCTTCCCGCAGGCACTCGGGCTGGCCAGCAGCTGGCATCCGGAACTGATCCGGGCGGTCGGCTCGGCGGTCGGCGACGAGGTCCGCGGCCGGCATCACCAGGATCCGGCCCGGGTCGGCCTCAACGTCTGGGCGCCGGTGGTCAACCCGCTGCGCGACCCGCGCTGGGGACGCAATGAGGAGGGCTTCGCCGAGGACCCCTGGCTGACCGGCGTACTCGGCACCGCGTACGCCAACGGACTGCGCGGCGACCACCCCGACTATCTGAAGACCGCGCCGACCCTGAAACATTTCCTCGGCTACAACAACGAGACCGACCGGTGCCTCACCTCCAGCAATCTGCCCCCACGGGTGCTGCACGAGTACGAACTGCCGGCCTTCCGGGCCCCCATCGCCGCCGGTGCGGCGGTCGCCGTGATGGCCTCGTACAACCTGGTGAACGGGCGGCCCGCGCACCTGAGCCCGCTGATCGCCGACGAGCTGCGCCGATGGACCGCCGACGAGATCATGGTGGTCGGTGACGCCGGGGCGGTCACCAACCTCGCCGAAACCCAGGGCTGTCACCCCGATCATCCGAGCGGGTACGCCGCCGCGCTGCGCGCCGGCATCGACAGCTTCACCGAGAACGACGCCGACTCCGGCCCGACCATCGACCGGATCGGTACGGCGCTGCGCCGGGGCCTGCTCGTAGAGGCCGATGTGGACACGGCGGTCCGCCGCATCCTGAGTGTCCGGTTCCGGCTCGGCGACTTCGACCCGGCGCGGCGCAACCCGTACACCGCGATCACCGACGATGTGATCAACTGCGCTGCCCACCAGGCCCTGGCCCGGGAAGCCGCCCGGCACTCCATCGTGCTGCTGCGCAACCGGCCGGTGGCCGACGACACCCGCCCACTGCTGCCCCTGAACCCGGCCCGGGTCGAACGGGTCGCCGTACTCGGTCCGCTGGCCGACATCCTCCACACCGACTGGTACAGCGGCACCCTGCCGTACTCGGTCACCGCGTACGACGGGCTGACCGCCCGGCTCGGCGCCAGGGCGACGGTCGAGCACCACGCCGGTGTCGACCGGATCGCGCTGCGGCTGGCCGGCCCCAGCCCGTCGGCGCACGGCGAATTGGCCGAGCCCGGCAGCGCACGCTACGTCCAGGCCAGCGGAGCGCCGGATGGCGCGGCGCTCACCGTTGCCCCAACCGGCGCGCCGGCTCGGGAGAACTGGTTCGACCTGTTCGACTGGGGACAGGGCGTCATCGCGCTCCGCGCCGCGGCCAATGCCCGGCACGTCGGCGCCGACGACGCCGGGACGTTGGTCAACGACCGGTCCGGCCCCGGCGGCTGGGTGGTCCGGGAGACGTTCCGGCTGGTTGACCGCGCCGTCGGGGAGACGGTGCTGCACCACCTGGCCAGCGACCGGTACGTCACCGTTGGCCCGGACGGGGTACTGCGCGTTGACGCGATCGACCCGACGGCCGCGACCGGCTTCGTCCTCGAACTGATCATTGACGGCGTGGCCGAGGCGGCGTCGCTGGCCGGGCAGGCGGACGTGGCGGTGGTGCTGGTCGGCAACCATCCGATGGTCAACGGGCGGGAGACCGAGGACCGGGTCGACCTGGCACTGCCCGCCGGACCGGAGGCGCTGATCCGCGCGGTGCACGCCGCCAATCCACGCACCGTCCTGGTCGTCACCAGCAGTTACCCGTACGCGGTGAACTGGGCCGACGGACACCTGCCGGCGATACTCTGGTCGGCCCACGGCGGCCAGGAGTACGGCCACGCGCTGGCCGCCGTACTCTGTGGTGACGCCGACCCGGGTGGTCGGCTGACCCAGACCTGGTACCGCGACGCGGCTGAACTGCCCGACCTGCTCGACTACGACGTCATCGCCACCGACGCGACCTACCTCTACCACCGGGGCACGCCGCTGTACCCGTTCGGGCATGGGCTGAGCTACGCCGACTTCGCCTACTCGGACCTGCGGTTGAGCACCGACACGGTGGACGCCGACGGCGAGGTTGAGGTGAGCGTACGGGTGACGAACACCAGCCGGCGGGCCGGCGACGAGGTGGTTCAGCTCTACACCCGGCAGCGGCGTTCCCGGGTCAAGCAACCGCTGCGTCAGCTCCGCGGATTCGCCCGGGTGACCCTCGCGCCCGGGGAGCAGACCACGGTACGGCTACGGCTGCGCGCCGCCGACCTGACGCACTGGGACGTGACCCGGGGCCGGTACGTGGTGGAGGCGGCCCGGCACACCGTGGGTGTCGGGCGATCCTGCACCGATCTCGTGCTGACCACCACGCTGACCGTACGCGGTGAGCCGGTCGGCCGACGCGAGCCCCTCGCCGGGCCGCTCTGGGCAGCCGACCACGACGAGTACACCGGGATCGAGCCGCTGGCCGACGGCGGGTCCGGTGCCGCGGTAAGTGCCCGCGAGCCCGGCGGCTGGATCCGTTTCGCGGATGTGGACTTCGGCACCGGGGTCGCCGGCCTGACCGCCCGGGTGGGTGACCAGCGTCCCGGCGGCGACGGCGCGACGCTCACCCTACGTCTGGACGATCCGATCAGCGGCCCGGTGGCGGGTACCGTGTCGATTCCAACGACCGGCGACCGGTGCGCCTGGCGCGAGGTGTCCGGCCAATGGCATGGCGGGGCGACCGGAGTGCGGGATCTGTATCTCCTCTTCGACGCTCCGGGCGCTACGGTGAGCTGGCTGACCTTTATTGACGAAAACCGATCAACGGGTCGTGGCCGGTCCGCCGCCGGAAGTGGAGGCGCCTAGTGTCCGACCCATCGCCTGCCGTGGATCGGGACGACGCTGGGCGCCTGACCGGGGCCGGCCGCCCAGCCAAGCGCGCCGACATGGTGACCATCGCCGATGTGGCCCAGCACGCCGGGGTGGCGCTGAGCACGGTGTCGTACGTACTCAGCGGCAAACGGGCCATCTCGGCCAGCACCCGGGCCCGGGTGCTGGCCAGCGTGCGGGTGCTCGGCTACCACCCGAATGCCGGGGCACGGGCGTTGGCCAGCCGGCGGGCGAACGTGATCGCGTTGGTGCTCCCCCTGCGGTCCGGTATGCACCTGCCCGTGCTCATGCAGTTCGCCACCTCGGTGGTGACCACCGCCCGGCAGTTCGATCACGACGTACTGCTGGTCACCGCCGACGAGGGCCCCGCCGGCCTGCGGCGGATCGCGGCCAGCGCGATGGTGGACGGCATTGTCCTGATGGACGTCGAGATGCACGATCCTCGGGTGCCGCTGCTGCGCGAACTGGAGCGCCCGAGCGTACTGATCGGGTTCCCGGCCGACGCCGCCGGGCTGACCTGCGTGGACCTGGACTTCTACCGGGCCGGGCAGAGCTGTGTCGAATACCTGGCCGGGCTCGGACACCGCCGGATCGCCCTGCTCGGTGCACCAGCGGTGGTCTATGACCGGGACACCGGCTTCGCCCACCGGACCCGGGCCGGGTTCACCGAGGCGGCCGAGCGACACGGCCTGGAGGCGGTGGCCGGGCCGTGCGAGGAGAACTTCGACGCGGTACGGCACGAGTTGGCCGGACTGCTAACCCGCCACCCGGATACCACCGGGCTGGTGGTGCACAACGAGGCGGCGGTCGGCCAGGTGTTGGCCGCCCTGCCCGCGCTGGGCCGGTCGGTGCCCGGGGACATGTCGGTGGTGGCGATCTGCCCGGACGAGATCGCCGAGCGGGCCAGTCCGGCCCTGACCTCGGTGCTGATCCCGGCGCAGGAGGTGGGCCGGCAGGCGGTATCGCTGCTGATGCGGAAGCTGGAGTCCGATGCCGTACCGGAGGCCACCCTGCTGGATCCCCGGCTGACGGTACGAGCCAGCAGCGCCCCACCCCCTTGCCCCACCCCGTCGATCAAGGAGTTGTTGACGTGATTTGATCACAAAACCACCGCAACAGCCCCTTGATCGACGGGCTATTCCTTGATCGACTCAGCACATGGCTGGGCACATGGACGCCGACGAGTTCCGCCGTCAGGGACACGCGATCATCGACTGGATTGCCGACTACTGGACCACGCTGGCTCAGCGACCGGTGACGCCGTCAGATCCGCCGGGCACCGTCGCGGCACGACTACCGGCCAGCCCGCCCGAGCAGGGTGAGAGCTTCGACGCGATCGTCGCCGACCTGGATACCGTGGTCGCGCCGGGACTCACCCACTGGCAGCACCCGGGTTTCTTCGGCTACTTCCCGGCCAACACCTCCGGACCGAGTGTTCTCGGCGACCTGGTCAGCGCCGGTCTCGGCGTACAGGGAATGCTCTGGGCAACCGGACCGGCCTGTACCGAAATCGAGACGGTGATGCTGGACTGGCTGGCCCAGTTGTTGGATCTGCCAGCCCGGTTCCGATCCACCGGCACCGGCGGCGGGGTGATCCAGGACTCGGCCTCCTCGGCCACCCTGGTAGCCACCCTCGCCGCGCTGCACCGGGCCGGCGGCGGGCGTTGGCGAACCGACGGGGTCGACCGGCGCTACCGGGTCTATACCTCCTCCCAGGGGCACTCCTCCATCGAAAAGGCAGCCCGGGTCGCCGGCCTGGGCGACCACGGCGTACGGGTGATCGACGTCGACCCCGACACCCTCGCGATGGATCCCACCGCGCTACGCGCGGCGATCGCAGCCGACCTGGCCACTGGCGTGGTACCGGCACTGGTGGTGGCCACCATCGGCACCACCTCCACCACCGCGATCGACCCACTGCCCAAGATCGGCGAGATCTGCCGGGAGTACGGCCTATGGCTGCACGTCGACGCCGCGTACGCCGGGGCCGCCGCGGTCTGCCCCGAACTACGCTGGTCACATGCCGGTCTCGAACACGCCGACTCCTATTGTTTCGACCCGCACAAGTGGCTGCTCACCGGCTTCGACTGTGACGCGTTCTGGGTAGCCGACCGGGCCGAGCTGATCGAGGCGCTGACCGTAATGCCGGAATACCTGCGCAACGCCGCGACCGACTCGGGCGCGGTCGTCGACTATCGCGACTGGCAGGTACCGCTGGGCCGGCGGTTCCGGGCGCTGAAGCTCTGGTTCGTACTGCGCTGGTACGGCGCCGAAGGACTGCGAGCACACATCCGCTCCGGCGTGCGGTTGGCCGGGTGGTTCGCCGACCAGGTACGAGCCGACGACCGGTTCGAGGTGGTCGCGTCGCATCCGTTCTCCCTGGTCTGTTTCCGGCTGCGGGCCACCACGCCGGACACCAGCGGGCCGGACACCAGCGGGCTGGACGCCAGCGGGCCGGACACCAGCGGCTCAGATGCCTGCGACCGGGCCAACGCCGAGCTGCTCGCCCGGGTCAACGCCACCGGTCAGGTGCACCTGACCCATACCCGGGTCAGTGGTCGACACACCCTGCGACTCGCGATCGGGTCACCACACACCACGGCCGATCATGTGGCGGACGCCTGGCGCCTGATCGCGCAGACCGCCACCGCGCTGGCCGAGAGGGGTACGGCTGACCAGCCGAGGCACCCCTGACCGAACATCGCCGATCAAGGACTTCCACGTCGATCAAGGACTAAGCGCGGTGAGTGAATCTACGTCGTACGACAAGATGTCCTTGATCGACGGGAAAGACCTTGATCGACGGGAGTGGCGTTGGCTCAGACCCAGGCATTCGGATCGGCGACCAGCTCGCTCACCCGATCGGGCAGTTTGCCACCGGCAACATCCGCCACGGTGACCAGTTCGAGAATCTCCCGCTCGCTGGCTCGTAGCGCGATCCAGACCTCCTGCAGGGCCCGAGCCGCCCCCGGATAGCCGAGCTCCTCGGGGCGCTGGCCACGTACGTTGGCCAACGGCCCGTCGATCACCCGGATCACGTCAGCGAGCGAAATCTCCGTGGCGGGCCGGGCGAGCCAGTAGCCACCTTCCGGTCCGCGCTGGGCGTGGACGATGCCGCCCCGACGCAGTTGCAACAGGATGCTCTCCAGGAACTTTGGCGGGATCTCCTGGGCGCGCGCGATCTGTTCCGCGGTAACGAGCGGGGGTCGTACGGACGAGCCCGCACCCCGGGCTCCGGCACCGCTACGGGACCCGGCACCAACAGCGACACTGAGCCCGCCAGCGACTGCGGCGAGCTCGGCGGTGGCACGCAGCGCATAGTCGACCCGAGCGGAGAGACGCATACCGGCAAGGGTATCCGGCCGACTCGGCGGCTCCGCCAGACGGGTTGGTTTGGACACCGGTCAGGCGGACATCCCGACCGGCCATCCGGCCAGCGATCCGACCCAGAGCCGCCACCAGGCCAGAGCCGGACCGCCCGAGCTACCCCGGGCGGACCGACGCGAGACCGGCTCAGGCACCAACCCGACGCAAGAGCCCCTCCTGCACGGCGCTTGCGACATGCCGACCATCGACGGTGAAGAGCCGACCGGTGGCCAGCCCACGGCCGCCGGAAGCGGACGGGCTTGCGCAGTCGTAGAGGAACCACTCATCGGCCCGGAACGGCCGGTGGAACCAGAGCGCATGATCCAGGCTCGCACCGACCACCCCGCCCGGCCCCCACACCTCCCCGTGCGTGGAAAGCACCGAGTCGAGCAGGGTCAGATCCGAGGCGTACGTGAGCGCACAGGCGTGCAGCAGTGGCTCATCGGGCAGCTTGCCGTCGATCCGCATCCAGACCCGCGGGTGCGGATCGGCAGGGCGGTCGCCGGGACGGACCCAGCCGGGCTCACCGACGTAACGGACATCTATCGGGCGTGGCGCCAACGCCCAGATGCCCAGTCGTTCGGGGTAGCGGGACAACCGGTCGATCATGGTGGGCACCTCGTCCGGCGGGGGTACGTCGGGCGGGGCCGGTACGTGGTGGTCGAGCCCCTCCTCCATCCGCTGGAACGAGGCGGACATGAAGAAGATCGTCTTGCCGTGCTGGAGTGCGACCGAACGGCGTACCGAGAACGACCGGCCGTCGCGGATCCGCTCCACCTGGTACTCGATCGGCTCGGCCGGGTCACCGGGCCGGACGAAATAGCCGTGCAGGGAGTGCACGAACCGGGACGGATCAACCGTACGCCCGGCGGCCACCAGGGCCTGCCCGGCGACCTGCCCGCCGTAGACCCGCTGCGGGCCGACCGGCGGGCTGATGCCTCGGAAGATCATTTCGTCGATCCGCCGCAGGTCGAGGACCTCCAGCAGCTGATCCACCGCGGCCTGGCCGACCACGACCCCGCCGGTCGTCACCGCATGGCCCGAGCCGCCGCAACGTCGACCAATGAGCCGAGTTGGTGCACCCGCAGGGTGTTGGTGGAGCCGGGGGTACCGGGCGGGCTGCCGGCCACGATCACCACGTAGTCGCCCGGATTCGTCCAGTCCAGCCCGAGTAGCGCCTGGTCAACCTGGCGGAACATGTCGTCGGTGTGCTGCACGAACGGCATCAGCAGGGTCTCCACGCCCCAGGAGAGGGCGAGCTGGCTGCGCACCTCCCGGACCGGGGTGAAGGCCAGCAGCGGCAGGTCGCAGTGCAACCGGGAGAGCCGGCGAACGGTGTCACCGGTCTGGGAGAAGGCGACCAGCGCCTTGGCGCCGATTGCCCCGGCGATCTGGGCGGCCGCGACGGTAAGGGCGCCGCCGTGGGTACGTGGATCATGCTGCAACCCGGGCACGCCGAGCGACCCGGATTCGGTGGTGGTGATGATCTTCGCCATCGTACTCACGGTCAGCACCGGGTACCGACCGACGCTGGTCTCACCGGAAAGCATCACCGCGTCCGCGCCGTCGAGCACCGCGTTGGCCACGTCGGAGGCCTCGGCACGGGTCGGGCGGGAGTTTTCGATCATCGAGTCGAGCATCTGGGTGGCCACGATGACCGGCTTGGCGTTTTCCCGGCACAACTGCACCGCGCGCTTCTGCACCAGCGGAACCTGGTCCAGCGGCAGCTCCACCCCGAGGTCACCACGGGCCACCATGACGCCGTCGAAGGCACCGACGATCGCCTCCAACTGGGTTACCGCCTCGGGCTTCTCCACCTTGGCCAGCACCGGCCGGAACACGCCGACTTCCTGCATGATGCTGTGCACCAGCTTGATGTCCTCCGGCGACCGGACGAAGGAGAGCGCCACCAGGTCGACCCCGAGCCCGAGCGCGAAGCGAAGGTCCTCGGCGTCCTTCTCAGACATGGCCGGCACGCTGACCGCGACGTTCGGCAGCGACACGCCCTTGTTGTTGGAGACCGGACCACCCTCGGTGACCAGCACCCGGATGTCATTGCCCGTCACCGAGCTGACCTCGACGGCGACCCGGCCGTCGTCGATCAGCAGCCGGTCACCGGGCCGGACCTCCTGCGGCAACTTCCGGTACGTGCAGGAAACCCGGTCCCGGGTGCCGAGGATGTCGTCACCGGTGATCACCACCGAGTCGCCGGTACGCCAGTCATGCGGGCCGTCAGCGAAGCGGCCGAGCCGGATCTTCGGCCCCTGGAGATCGGCGAGGATCGCCACCGCCCGCCCGGAGGCCTCGGCGGTCTGCCGCACCAGATGGTAGACGGCCTCGTGGTCGGCATGGCTGCCGTGGCTGAAGTTGAGCCTGGCTACGTCCATGCCGGCCTCGACAAGGCCCCGGATCCGCTCCGGGGACGAGGTGGCGGGGCCAAGCGTACAGACGATCTTCGCGCGGCGTGTCACGCCCATCAGGCTAGTCTCTCTCCCGGATCGGCCCACCGGCCGATCCCTTCGAAATTCCAAACAGTTGTCAAACGTCTGCGCAACATGTCCAACGTATGCGCGACATCAGGCGGCTCGCGGGCCAACCGGCTCGGTTGATTAACAACCAGGCGGGTGACCTGCATCCGGGACGCCGCTGGGACGCGAGCATCGGCGATCGCGCGGCGCCGAGCCTACCCCCGGCGTGCCAACGACGCATCGCCGCCGTACGCACCAGCGCTGTCATGGGTACGAACCGAGCGACCAAGGATACGGTGCTCACGCGATGAGCGGCGCCGGGGAACAGTCCAGCCGATGGATGCCGCACCCGCGCGAAGCGATGGTTCACCGCTATTGATCCGAGCGTCCACACCTTCGGAGCGCTCAATATCCGTCGACGGATGATCGATCGGTGACAAGGACCGTGAGTACGGGCACACTAACCGGCTGTGGCCCGCGAATCCTCCGCCGCTTTACGCCCCTTCTCCCCGGATGATGCCGGCGACCTGGAGTTCCTGCTGTTCCGCCAGGATCAGGTGATCAGTCTCCGGCAGGCTCAACGGTATCTTTCCCGGTCAGCGATCCGGCACCGGCTGGACTCGGGCCGCTGGCACCTCGCGCACCGGGCCGTGTACCTCACCCACAACGGCCCGGTGACCCGGTATCAACAGCGCTGGATCGCCGCGCTGGCGGTCGGCCGGGGTCGGGCCGCTCCGCTCGGCGGGCTTTCGGCGCTGGCCGTACTGGGTCTGCGCGGCCACCCCGACCGGCCGATCGAGGTCCTGATCCCGGCGCAGCGCCAGGACACCGATCCACCACCGGGCGTACGGGTACACCGGACCCGACAGCTATCGTCGACTGATATCCATGCCGTCGGCAATCCGCCGTGCACGATGCCGGCCCGCGCGGTCATCGACGCAGCCCAGTGGGCGAAGACCGATGAAGAGGCGATCACGATCATCGCAGCGGCGTTCCAGCAGCGCCTGGTCGGCGCGGTCGACATCCTGCCCGTACTGGCCCGGTTAGGGCGAGTCAAACGGCGACCGCTGATTACCGCGGCGGTGGCCGACGCGACCGGCGGCGCTGAGTCGATCTATGAGATCGACTTCGCCCGGCTCTGTCGCCAGTCCGGGCTGCCGGAGCCCGCACGGCAGGCGGTCCGGTACGACAAGGCGGGGCGCAAGCGCTATCGCGATGTCTACTTCGACGAGTGGGGCGTGCACATCGAAATCGACGGCGGCCAGCACATGGAGGTACGCGCCTGGTACGCCGACATGCGCCAGCACAACGAGATCGCGATTGCTGGCGATCGGCTGCTGCGGTTTCCCGGCTTCGCCCTGCGCCTGCACCCGGACGAGGTCATCGCCCAGGTACGCGCCGCCCTGATCGCCGCCGGCTGGCGCCCATGATCGCCCAAACCGGCGTCAGCACCCGCCACCAGCCCCCATGATCAAATTACCGTGTTGAATCGGTGCCGCTATAGCGACCCTGATTCAACACGTTAACTAGCGAACACCCCCGATAGCCGGTACACCCACGGCTCGGCTAGCTGTCTGTTGGAGCAAACTTCCCAAACAGACCGGTCTGCTCGTCGACCTGGACCTCGATCGAGCTATGCAGCGGCGCCGGTCGGTCCGGCGCCAACTGCCGCGAATAAAGCGTGCCCCGTCCCGCCACACCCGACCGGGAGGTCACCCGAAACGTCACCATCCGCACCGGCGGTGGCGGGGCTTCGAATTTCCGGCTCCCCCAGCGCACCCAGATCGCGACCCGACCCGCCTCAGCCTCGGCAAGCAGCTTCTCCACCGTACGCCGCCGGTCGGTACGGTCGATCTCGATCGCCAACGGCGGTCCCACCAGACGGGCACACCCCAGATCGAGCCACGAATGCTGGTGCGAGAAGGGCGCCGGCAGAGCCATCACGCTGGGCGCCCGGCGGTACGTCCGCCAGCCCTGGCCAGTTGCCCACGCCTCGATCGAGTCCACGAGCAGTTCGGTCACCTCGTCCTGCTCCTTGTCCAGGAACGTCACCGGGGCCAACCACTCCCCGAGCGACGCGGCCACCCGCTCGCCCTCACCTTCCGCCGCAACGTCCATGGGATAAACGCTAGCGCCTGCCCCCGCACTCACCCTCGCCGATCATCACCCTTCCATCAGCATCGATCTGATGTGCTACCCGATCGCCGACGCCCGACGCTAAATAGTGGTGCTTTTCCGGTACGGTCGGCGCGGGGTCAACCCAGACTTGTGCGAGGGGGAGGATATCGACGATGGCCACGGTAGAAGAGGTCAAGGCGGGCGTGGCCCGATTTGGCGACCAGACCACCCGGCAGGTAGCGCAGATGCGTGCGATCGCTGACTCAATGAACGAAACCTCGGCACTGCTGCGCGGCATCACCACCGGCAGCAACCATGCTCAGGTCGCCGAGGCGCTGGCCCGGTTGGAGCAGGTCAAGCAGAAGCTCAACGAGGCCGCGGCGCTCGCGATGGGTGCGGTTGAGTCGACCAGAAGCTACGTCGCGAGTTTCTGAGGAGGGGGTACGACATGCCACGCGTCATCGTGCCCGTCGGGCTCGCCATGGGACCGCGTTACCGCTATGTTCGTCCGCCGGACCGGACCCCGGAGTGTTACGAAATCCACCTCGGTGACGACCTGGTCGAGCTGACCGAGACCGAGGCAGCCGTCTGGGCGGCAGCCTTCGTGGACGCCGAGCAGCACGCCAAACTCAAGGTCAACCGGAACTCGTTGATCAATTACCTAGAGAACGTGCCCCGACCGGATCCGGCTGCCCCCGGTATCGTGGACAACTTGATCGAGCGTGGGCTGCTGGTCGAGTTCGACACGGACAGCGATCTGGAGCCCGTGTTCTCCCAACACAAGCTCCTCCCCCTCGGCCAGGGCCTCGGCTCGACCGCCGAAGCCCCCCACCTGCACCGCGTCGGCTTCGCCAACCAGCCCATCCTCGCCCTCCCGAACGACGTCTACATCCAGTGGGGGTTCGCGTTTCTACATTCAAATCTCTGGGAGGCATGTGCCTACTACGCAGACGATTCCGAGCATCTCGCCGAGGGCGGCGGCCCGCTTAACCTGACCCCTCAATCGATGGCCAAGGAGGTGGCAGTCAACCTGCCACTCTTGATCGCGACCAGTTGCAGCTTTCTTGACCCCGTCGTCGTCTCGTGAGATATCGCCGGACGGTCAACGCCACTCGACTCCCACCGGAGCTTTGCTCGGCGGGTGGGATATGAGACTGCTAAGGAGGGCGGCGGGACGCTGTTACAGCAGATCGGGGCCGCCTTCGGTGCCATGGCCGGGTTACTCGCTGGCAGGTGGGGTGCCCCTCCGGCCGCGTCCGTGATGACCGGCACCATCGTCGGCGGCGTACTCGGCACTCTCGGAAAGGGAGTCATTGCGGCGTCACTCGACCTTCTGAGAGAGCGGCGCGAACAACGGGCAGTGGGTAACGGCACGGGCAGGGGCGGCGCAGGGGTTCGCCGAAGCACCGGTCATCGCATCGGTAGCAGCCACAGGAGCCTCGCGTCCGGCGGCTTACGGAGACGAGCCGGCGGTAGCGGTGGGTCGACCAGCACGTTCGCCCAGGTCATCAGCGGTCTGGAAAGCGTCATCGATCAGATTGATCGCGCCTCCCGCCAAGTGCACCAGCTTGGGATCGATGTCTGGGCCAGCTACAACGCGCTAAACGGCATCCTCTCCGGCGCCCGGCCCGAGGTAGCTCGCTTCGCGCACGATCGGAAGACAGCAGACGTCTGATGTGCAAGAGTCGGCGATGCTCCTTCAGCAGGCCAGCGACGACTACGGAGTACCGAACACGCATCTGACGACACGTCACGTAGGCACAAGGGACCAGAGGGGGCATCTGGCGTGCTCGACCTACCATCTTTGTTAGCGATCAGCGACGAACACACCCACTCCGGGGACTCCCACCACCAGCCTTCAGCCTTGAGGGTGAGCATCGCGTGACGCACGACAGTCGCCGACACCCCATGGATCTGGCACAACTGCGACGGTGACGGCAGCTTCTCTCCGGGCGCCAGGTCACCGGAGGCGACGCGGGCACGGATGTGATCGGCGAGTTCGACCCATTTTGGGCTCGGTGGCATAGCGATACTCCCAGGTCAGCACCGCCATTCGATCACAACCACCTATTATCGCAAGTGATCAGCTGTCGACCTGTCGATAGCTTGTTATCGTAGAGCTCGTAGCTGATCGGCTCCCAGGTCTGCAACCCCGGAGCTGGTTGGTTTCCCATCGCACAGAGCCCGGTCGACCTGTTCCCCCTGGTCGGCCGGGTGCGTCAACCTGCCATACCCCGGCAGGACCACCCGCGCACCGAACGGGAGGCACCGACCGATGGAACAACTCCCCTCTGCGGAAGACCTTGAGGATGCCGAGGACATCCTCTTCGCCCACCCACCCCGGCAGATCATCCGCTGGTACTGCGCCTGCGGCAGCGACTACCCGTGCGCCGAGGTCCAGTGGGCGCACCTGGTCAAAGGCCTGGCGGAGGCGCCCCGATGAGCGCGCTGGACGGCACCTGCTACACGCAGTACGCGCGAGAGCGGATCGCCGAGGCGCAACAGGCGGTCGACCGGCACGCCGTCTGTGCGTACACCGGGGTCTGCCTGGGCTGCGGGCGGCCCGGCCCCTGCGGAGACCTGATCGACGCCCAGCAAACCCTGGCCCGCTGGCTTCACCTGGTTCATCAAGGGCGACCAGCCGACCAACCGGAGCGCGAGGCGACCGAGCCCAACGAGGCGTTGCACCTCGCGACCGGTGCGGCGGAACCGCTGCGGGCAGCCTGCCTGACCGTCGAGACCGCCTTCGGCCGATGCGCCACCCACCTGGACGGCGTCACCCACCCCCTGCCGCGCGCCGCTCTGACCAACTGGGACAGCGCGCTAACCGCCGCCTGGCAGGCACTCAGCCTGGTGCACGCCGGCATCGCCGAGGCCCGGCGGCTGCCCGGTGCCAGCCCGGCCAGCATCGCCGACGTACTCGATGGGTTGCGGGCGGCCCGGGCGGACGCTGTCCGGGCCGCCGCCGACGCCACGCGGCTGCGACACCAGCTCGCCACCGCCGAGGACCGGCTACGGCACGCCGATGCCGGTCCGCGCACCCGAGCCGCCGCCGAGAGGTGGCGTACCGCCGTGGCCCGGCTCGACCTGGTCTGCGCCCGCCTGGCGGTCGGCACCCGGGCCATCGACCGGTACGCGGCTGCCCTGGCCGGCGCCGCGCCACCGCCCCGCCCGCTCGGCTACCCGGGCGCCTCGACACCAGGGACGGCCAGGGAGACCGCGGCGGGCGCGAAAACCGCCGGTGCGGTGCTGCTGGCCGTACATCCATGGCGCGGACGGCGTGGCTTCTGGGCCCGGGTCCACCGCGAGACACGGCGCGAGTGGCGGTGGAGCCGACCGTGCTGAACCGGTACGCGGCACCCCTACGTGACCTGGCCGCCGGTCGGGTCCGCGACTACGACCACAAGCTGCGCCGCTTCGACGAACAGGACTGGCACCGGTACGGCCTCCGGCTCGCCGCCGCGTTCCGGCTCGCCGTGGACCGGCGGTTCCGGTCCGGACAGGACCGCGCGCCGATCATCCGGTTCGTGGCCAGCGTCCGGGAGCGTTACGACCACAGCGGGTACGACCTCGATCCGCTGCTCGCCGAGGCGCTGATCTGGGCCGCGCTCGGTGAGCGCCCACCGGTGCCGGTAGACCAACCGGCGGTGGCCGCGCAGACTCTGTTGCTCATCGGCCTGCTCGACGACGAGGGCCTCTCCGCTGCCGAACTCGACGCGTTCCTCAGCACCGCCGAGAAGTTGTCCGCTGGCCTAGAAAATCAGGGAGTAGGCGCAGAAGGCGAGCGGGGTGGCGAGGAAGCAGATGAGGAAGCCGAGTCGGGCGTGCACAGCCGAGTCATCGGTCCCGATTCGGGGCCTACCCCAGGTCCGGAGCACCAGGTAGCCGGCGAAGAACGCCATCGTTGGCAAGCCGCCGCAGCTCCAGGCGAAAAGCGAGAAGGTTTCGCCGAAACTGACCTTCTCCACCGCGATTCGGTTGAAGCCAGTCGCGATCAGCAGAATCCAGTGGATGACCGCGACCAGGGCACCGAATCCGGCATAGACACCGACCGACCGCGCCAGCGGTGACCAGGCCGGCAGCAGCGTCGGCTGCCCGGCCAGCGTCTCGGCCTGATGCACCGCCGCCTCGGTCACGTCCGCGGCCTGCCGGGCCAGCTCAATTTCCTGGTACGGATCGACCGACGAGTATTGATCGACCTGCGAGGCGTAGGGCAGGCCGGCTCCGGCGACCGGGCGGATCTCGGGATTGGCTGGTAGGCGCTGACCGGGTAGGGCCAATTGCGCTGGCGGGGCGTAGTTCCCGGGCGGCAGGGCAGCACCGGGCCGAGGCGGGCCGGGCGACAGCGGGCCGGGAGGGGCGGCAGCGGGCCGGGCAGTGGGCCGGGCAGTGGGCCGGGCGACATTCCGCCGGGCAGTGGGCCGGGCGGCGGCTGGCCGATCGACTGGGCCAGCCCGGTCAGTCGCTGATGCTGGGCGGCCAGCCGGTGCCCGAGCTGGCTGATCGCGGCGCCGGTGGCGGTGCGATGCTGGGCGTCCTGCTCGACCCCCTGCACGCCGGCACGGTGCAACTGGTGCAGGTGCCGGGCGAGCGCGGCGTACTCGGCGAAGTCGGTCACCTCAGTGCACCTCCTCATCCAGTTCGTGTCCGGGTCGGACGAACGGCACGATCAGCCGGGTGCGCTGGTCGTGCCGGTCCACCAGCAACGCCCGGTTCGGCCGGGGCGTGTAGGCGAGTTCGTGGGTGCCGAGGTACGACCCGAGCTCACCACCGGGCACGTTGAGCGCGACCAGGCAGGCGATGTCATCCCGGTTGTGCGAGCCGCCGATGTCGTCGGAGAGCCGACGCAGGCCGCGCCACCAGCCGATCAGGTGCACCCCGTACACCGGGCCCTGACGCAGCATCGTCTGTAGATCGTCCAGGCCGGAGCGGAAGTTCTCGTCGCGGAGGCTCAGCGCACCGCTGGCGCCCTCCATGCCGAACACCACCAGGTACGTCCGGCCGCTTGACGCTCCGGCCGGGTCGGCCAGCTTGCGAATTTCCTCGCGCAGGGCCGCCGCGTCCAGCCGGCTGACCGGATGGCCGGCGGCCACCAGCACCTCGGCGGTTTCGTCCGCCACCTGGTCGGCGACCGAGACCAGCGGTGCGAGCAGGAACCGGGCGGTGCCCGGTTCGTGTTGGCGGGCCAGGCTGAGGGTGGCCGCGTGCAGCACATCGGCGCCGACCGGCGAGGTGCCGACCACGGCCAGGTGCCGGCCGGGGGTGGCGTCCAGGGCGAAGAGCGCCGAGGTCAGGTCCACGTCGACGGCCCGACCGACCAGCGCGAGCGGTCGGCGGCCACCGGGGAGCAGGCCCCGGTAAGGTCGGGTCGTCCTCGACGTGCGCGGTCTCGTACCCCTTGAAGATCGCCGGCGGGTGCGTGTGGGCGGCCCGCGCCTGCCACAGTTCGTGTCGCAACTGGCTGACCTGTCCGGCGCTGGCGTGCGCGTCCGGGAAGCGGATCACCGTGTTCGCCGAGGCCAGGCCGGCGGAGTGGTTGACCACGGCGGAGCCGATCGGCAGCGCGCCGGCCGCGTCGTTGAGCGGGTCGAGCACTCCGGTGCCGCCGGGCAGCGCGACCCGCAGCGGAAACTGGCCGAAGATCGAGTCGGCTTTGCCGTAGAGGGCTTCGATGCCGGAGGTGCTCTGGCTGGCGAGCACCAGATGGATGCCGTAGGAGCGGCCCTTGCGGGCCAACTCCTCCAGCAGGGTGACCGCCTCCCGGGCGACCGCGTCGTTGCCGGCGAAGAGGACATGGAACTCGTCAACCACGGCCACGATCCGGGGTACCGGTTTGCCGGTCCGCGGCAGGTCGGCCAGTTTGGTCACGCCGTGCCGCTTGAGCGCCGACGCCCGCCGGTTGAGCTCCCGGCGTAGTTCGCGCAGGATGGCCACACCGTACTCCCGGTCGGATTCGATGCCGACCGCGCGGGCGTGCGGAATCCAGGACGGATCCCGACCGGTCGGCACGAAGTCGGTGAAGCTGACCCCCTCCTTGAAATCGAGCAGGTAGAGCGACAGTTCGTCCGGTGAGTAACGGGCGGCGAGCCCGTAGAGGACGTCGAGCAGGAGAACGGTCTTGCCCGATCCGGTCCGGCCGCCGATCAGCCAGTGCGGGGTGGCGTCGTCAAAGGCCAGGGTCACTGTCTGACGGCCGGCCCGGCCGACCACGGTACGCAGCCCGTGCGCCGAGGATTCGGTCCACGGACGCGACGGCAGCAGGTCGGTGAAGCTGAGCGTCGCATCGCGTCGGGTCGCCTCGCCGAGCCGGTCGGCCAGGGCGGCCACCGCGGGCGCGGGCAGGTCGCCGTCGAGTTGTACCGGCACGGCCAGGCCGGTGCCGTCGGAGCTGAACGGGTGGCCGGGCGGGTCGCCGATCCAGGCGTACCCGCGGTCGAGCCGGACCTGGGTGGTGCCGCCCAGCGGTGGTGGCGGCTGCCCTGCTGACGTGCGGGCCGGGTAGCCGGCCACCAGTACGCAGACCGAGGCGGAGGGTCCGGCGTGGGTGAGCGCGGCCAGCCGGGCCAACTCCCGGCCGGCTGGCGCGGTGGCGGCGACCAGCAGGAGCAGGTCGGGGCCGCCGAGGCCGTCCGACAGTCCCGGTACGGGCGACAGCGCGCCCCTTGTCGATGCTCATCGACGCGGCGGCGCGGGCTGTGGTCTGGGCGGCGCGGGCGTGTTGTTCGGCGGCGTCCAGCCGGGCGACGACCTCCTCCTCGGTGCTGGCCGGTGGCAGCAGAACACCCGCCTCGACCAGTGGCCCGAGGGGCAGCAGGGTCGCCCCGAGCGCGGCGCTGTCCAGCACCGAGACCCGTACCGATCCGGCCGGCGCGGCGGCGAGAAGTCGGACGATCAGCGTCCGGAGCAGGGCGGCGACCCGGGGGTCCCGGGCGTCGGCGTCGATGGCCAGGTGGGTGCCGCCGCCCAGCGGTACGACCGCCGGGAAGCCACCATCGACGGTGCTCGCCTGCCCGAGCCGGACCGGCACCGGGCCGGCAAGAACCGGGCCGGATCCGGTTCGGCGGTGACCGTCTCGCCCACCCGACGCAACCGGGCCATGATGTCGGCGGTCTCCCCGTCGTCGGCCCGGGCCGGCAGTGCGTCGAGCGCCTGACGGGCGGCGTCGAGATGCGCCCGCGCCTGTTGATGTGCCGCGACCGCCTGCCCGTACGTGGTCGTGAGCCTGCCCACCCCTGCCCCCAACCCGTGCTCACGGCTGCGTAATCAGCAGAACACTAACCGAAGGTGGCAACTGCCCGACAGTCCTCATGCAGCGCCGCCGCCGGCGTCGCGCCTCGGTTGCTCGTGGCTGATCCAGGCTGCCGACGAATCATGACGATGATCATGATCAATCCCACAGGTTCGCCGCCTGGGCGAAGGTTGGGTAGCATCCACCAGCCAGCGGGCTGTTCGTACTGGTGGCGAGTGTCCACCCGCCCGCCCGGCAGATACGAAGCGCGACATCGGCGTTTTCCGTTTTTCGACGCAATCACCCAGGAGGTTCACCGTGGCGTGGTCCCTCGGGCACACCCTGATCGTCGTCCTGGCCCTGCTACTGGGGCTGGCCGCCGGCTGGCTGCTGCACGCCAACCAGCCGCCCAAGACGAGTCCGACCAAGCCGACCGAGCCATCTGCACTGTCCGCACCCGAACCAACGTCCGCACCCGAACCAGCGTCCGTACCGGAGCCGATCTCGGCTGCGGCCGAAGTGGAGCCGGTTTCCACCAGCCCGACCATTCCCGCTCAACGAAGCGCCGAATCGGTGCCGGACCAGCCGATGGAGACTGAAGAGACCCGGGTCGCTGTCGCAGAGCCCGAGCCGGTGCCCGCGACTGAGGCAGCGGGCGAGGCCGCACCTGCGGTGGCGACAGGCGACGCCGATGCGGCAGCACCGGTAATCGAGGTGGCTGACTCGGACGAGCCGACGCCAGCACCGGCCTTGGCAACGAACGACGAGGACACCCGGGCAGACGGGCACCGGGAGGAAACCCCGGTCCCGACCGCCGAAACCGAACCCGCCGAGGCCGAAACCGAAGTCAAGGTCGAAGCGGAAGCCGAGACCGACGATGACCTGCGACAGATCCAGGGCATCGGTCCGAAACTGGCGAGCACCCTGCAGGCGGCGGGTATCCGGACGTACCGGCAGTTGGCCGGAACCGAGGTGGAGGAGCTCCGTACGGTGGTCCGCGCGGCCGGGATCCGGCTACCGGCGAGCCTGCCGACCTGGCCGCGCCAGGCCCGCCTGCTGATCAACGACGGCACCGAGCAGGCGTCCGTCGTCCCTGGACCGGCGACTGACGCAACCGGCTCCTGAGCGCACGTCGGGTCCGGCCACGCATCGGTGGCCGGACCCGACGCACGTATCCGAACGGCGCCAGCTTCCTACGTTCAGAACGGCCAGTTTCCACCCTTTCCAGCCTCTAGAAGGTTGACCATCCTAAAGGCAGCGTCGGTCAGCCCGCCGAAGGTGTGCCGCTGACCATCGCCGCTCGGCGCGTGCCCGAGCCGGTAACCCGCCAGGTTCCAGGTGTAGACCGGGATGTGTACGGGCACAGCCGAGGTCACATCGTGTTGTCCGTGCCAGCCGGCCTGCTCGTCAGTGATGATCAGGACCCGGTCGTGGCCGGCGTAATGCCGGGTTACCGCAGCCGCCGTTTCCGTACCGGAGCCGATATTGAAGCCCTTGTCGGTCCACCGCTGCAGGGCACGCAGCACCGACTCGGCCGGATCGGTGCGGAAAATCCGCGTGGTGTCGGAGAAGGACACCAGGTCGGCCGTGGCGCACCGACGCGCCACCGCCAGTCCGAAGAGCACCGCCGCGTCCCACCGGCGGAGGGTGCCGTCCCGGCTGAATCCGGCTCCCATCGACCCGGAGGTGTCGACGAGGATCAGCGTCCGGCCGGCCAGCATCGGCACGTTCGCCAGCGCGTGCCCCAGCGCGGTCTCCAACGGGTACGCCCAGCGCAGCGACGGTGCCGCCCGGTACGCGGAGAGGAACCGGATCGGCAGCTGCCGGGAGCGGGCCACCTCGGCCGGGTCGGCGAGCCGGGCCCCCACCTGCGCGGCCACCTCGTCGCTGACGCCCGCCTCGTCGAAGTTCCGCAGGTTGCGTAGCAACGCCATGTATCCCATTGACGGGATCACCGCGCTCCACGCCGCCGCGTCCATTGGTGCCTGCCGCCAACCGGCCAACGCCTCCCAGCTCATGCCGGCCCCCGCCAGTACATCCGGGTCGAGCACGCGCTGCCGGTCCGCGACCGCCAACGTGGCCAGCTCCGCGCGGGCCCGCAGCACCGGCAGCGTCTCCGGGATCGGGTTCTCCCGTCCGTGCCGGCGGTCCAGCGCATGCCGGAAAAGGTCGCCCTGAACCGGGGAGGTGGTCGCCGGGTGGACCAGTTCGAGCACATCGCCGAAGCGGAACGCGGTCTCGGACGAGTCGTACCGCAGCAGGCTCCGCTCGTGGTAGAGCCGAAGCACCGCGTCGGCAATACCACGCTTGACCGGCTTGGGGATCGCCCGACCGTACCGGGAAATCCAGTACGCCAACGCCTCCCCCGGCTCGTCGGCGCGGCGCAGCACCGCGGCGACCAGCGAACGCGATCCGGGCACCCCTGCGCCCACCATCGCCCGAGCCGCCTCCAGCGCGCCGACCACCGGTGCGGTACGCAGGTTGGCCTCGTTGCGCAGCCATGGCAGGAACCGGCCCAGCCAGTCTGGATCAGCGAGCGCCACCTGCCCGACCAGGTCGCGGTAACGCGCGTCCCGCTCGGTAGCGCCCTCGTAGAAGGTGTCCTCGCCGACCATATTGGTCACCGCGAGCAGAAAGAGTTCTCCCTTGGCGTCGCGGACGAATCCCGGGCCGCCCTCGAAGGTAGGACCAGCCGACGACGTGGCGGTCTTGACCGGCGAGCCGGCCCCGGCCCGCGCACCACGCACGTTGAACTTCATCAGGGTCTCCAGGTTGGTACGCCCCGGCCGGCCACCCGCCGCCCGCACGCCCGAGGTCGAGGTGGCAACGGCAACCCCGCCGTAGGGCGGGGGCGGGACTCGAACCCACGGATGCCAGAAGTAGCCGTTGCCTACGCACCGGGCGTGCGGATGGTGGGCGCCTCCCGAGATCTTGAGTCGGCGACGGCACAGTCCACCGCTCTATCCATTGAGCTACCCACCCGAGGGTGGGGCGGGATTCGAACCCGCAACCTGAAGATCCGAAGTAGCCGTTGCCTGCGCACCGGGAGGTGCTCCGCCAGGCTATCCAAACTCGACGATAGCGAGCCAGCGAATATCTTGGCGGCGCCGCTGGGGGTCAAGCCCACGATGCGGCGCGCAACCGCGCGCCGCATCGTGGCGCCTCCTGAGATCAAAGCCGGCGACGGCACAGATGACGACCTGGGCCGCTGGTCGACACCGCTCATCCGAACGGCGACGGGATTCGAACCCGTGTCTCCCCATGAAAAGTGGACGTAGCCGTCACCTTCGCACCAGGAGGCGCAGACTGCACATTACAACGGGCTATCCAGCCTGTCGCGGCTATTCACCCACCGCCGGTCCGCCCGTACCGGCGGTCGACGAATAGCGTCAGCGGACGTCGAGTGGCTGCGCGGACGACGACACCGGGGCGGGCAGCTCACCGACCCCGCCGAGGTAGCGCGTGGATCGCCGCGGCTGCGGCCCGGCCCTCGGCGATCGCCCAGACGATCAGCGAAGCGCCCCGGTGCATGTCCCCGGCGACGAAGACGCCGTCCACATCGGTCTGCCAGTCCGGCCGGGCGTCGATCACGCCGCGCGGGTCGCGCCGTACGCCGAACTGGTCGAGCAGCGGCTGCTGCTCGGTGCCCTCGAAGCCGATGGCCAGCAGCACCAGGTCGGCCGGAAGCTCCCGCTCCGACCCGGGCACCGGTGTCACGATCCGCTGCCCGTCCCGCTTCGGTCACGGTCACCTCGCCGATCCGTACCGCGCGTACCTGCCCGGTGCCGTCGTCGACGAACTCCCGGACGGCGACCGCGAAGACCCGTTCGCCGCCCTCCTCGTGGGCCGGGTACTCGCGCAGGATCCACGGCCAGGTCGGCCACGGGTCGCGCGTCTCGTCCCGGTCGCGCGGCGGCGCCGGGTAGAGGTCGAGCTGGTGTACGCCGGCCGCGCCCTGCCGGTGGGCCACGCCCAGGCAGTCGGCGGCGGTGTCACCCCCACCGATGATCACCACATGCTTCCCGGCCGCGTCGATCGGGTTCGTCCCGGCCCGGACGGACGCCTGGCCGACTTCGGCCGTCGCGGCTGCCACCGCGCGGTTCGCCGCCACCAGATGGTCCATCGCCTGGTGGATACCGCGCAGGGCGCGCCCCGGGGTCTGCGGGGTGTCCCGACCGGCGAGCGCGCCACAGGCGAGCAGGACCGCGTCGTACTCGCTGCGCAGTTGCTCGGCGGTGATGTCAACGCCGACGTTGACCCCGGTGCGGAACCGCACCCCCTCGGCGGTGAGCTGCGCCAGCCGCCGGTCCAGGTGGGCCTTCTCCAGTTTGAAGTCGGGGATGCCGTAGCGGAGCAGTCCGCCGATCGCGTCGTCCCGCTCGTAGACGGTGACCGTGTGCCCGGCCCGGGCCAACTGCTGGGCGGCGGCCAACCCGGCCGGACCGGAGCCGATGACCGCGACCCGCTGGCCGGAGGAGGCGGGCACCGCCTGCGGCGCCACCAGGCCCAGCTCGAATGCCTTGTTGATGATCTCGACCTCGACCTGCTTGATGGTCACCGGGTCGTCGCCGATGCCGAGCACGCAGGCCGCCTCGCAGGGCGCCGGGCAGAGCCGGCCGGTGAGCTCGGGGAAGTTATTGGTGGCGTGCAGCGACTCGATCGCGCGCGCCCAGGCCCCGGTGCGGACCAGGTCGTTCCAGTCCGGGATCCGGTTGCCCAGCGGGCAGCCGTCGTGGCAGAACGGGATGCCGCAGTCCATGCAGCGGCTGGCCTGCTCCCGGATCAGCTCGGCGTCGGCCGGCGGGTAGACCTCCCGCCAGTCGGAGATCCGCACCGGCACCGGACGGCGGGCGGGCAGCCGCCGACCGTGGCGCAGGAAACCATTCGGGTCAGACATTCGCGCCACCTCCTGGGTGGGCTGTGCCTCGGAGGCACTGACCGCTACCGGGCTGACCAACGCGGCCATCACCGCTTCGTCGACGTCCCGGCCGGCGGTTTCGGCGGCCCGCACGATCTGCGACACCCGCTGGTAGTCGCGGGGTATCACCGCGGTGAACTCCTCGACCGCTGCCGGCCAATCGTCGAGCAACCGCTGCGCGATGGCCGAACCGGTCTCGGCGAGGTGCCGCCGTACCAGGTCGTGCAGGGTGATCCGGTCGTCGTCGGTCAGCACGGCCAGGTCGACCAGCTCCCGGTTGACCCGGCAGCGGTCCAGCCGCCACACCAGGGCCGTACCGCCGGACATGCCGGCGGCGAAGTTCCGGCCGCGTCGGGCCGAGCACCACCACGGTGCCGCCGGTCATGTACTCGCAGCCGTGGTCGCCGATGCCCTCGACCACGGCGAACGCCCCGGAGTTGCGCACCGCGAACCGCTCGCCGACCCGGCCGCGTAGGAACAGTTCGCCGCTGGTCGCGCCGTACAGGATGGTGTTGCCGGCGATGATCTGGTCCTCGGCGGCGAAGCTCGCCGCCGGATCCGGGTCGGCGGACCACGATGCGGCCACCGGAGAGGCCCTTGCCGACGTAGTCGTTGGCGTCGCCGGTCAGGCGCAGGGTGACCCCGGCGGGCAGGAACGCGCCGAATGACTGGCCGGCGGTGCCGGTCAGGTCGAACTCGATGGTGTCCGTCGGCAGGCCGGCACCGCCGAACCGGCGGGTCACCTCGCCGCCGAGCATGGCGCCGATGCTGCGGTGCTCGTTGCGGACCGTGGATGCTGGCCCGCACCGGCGTGCCGTCGCGCAGCGCCGGTGCGGCGAGCGCCAGCAACTGGTTGTCCAGCGCCGCGGCCAGGCCATGGTCCTGGGCCCGTACGCCCCGGCGGGCCGCGCCGGCGGGCAGGTCCGGCAGCCGCAGTACCGGGGTGAGGTCCAGCCCGTGTGCTTTCCAGTGGTGCAGCGCGGGCGCGAAGTCGAGCAACTCGGTCTGCCCGATCGCCTCCGCCAATGTGCGGAAGCCGAGTTCGGCCAGGTAGCTCCGGACCTCCTCGGCGAGGAAGCGGAAGAAGTTCTCCACGAACTCCGGCCTACCGGTGTACCGCTCGCCGCAGCAGCGGGTTCTGGGTGGCGATGCCGACCGGGCAGGTGTCCAGATGGCAGACCCGCATCATCACGCAGCCGGCGACGATCAGCGGCGCGGTGGCGAAGCCGTACTCCTCGGCGCCGAGCAGTGCCGCGATCAGCACGTCCCGGCCGGTTTTGAGCTGCCCGTCGACCTGGACGGTGACCCGGTCGCGCAGCCGGTTGAGCAGCAGCGTCTGCTGTGTTTCGGCCAGCCCCAGCTCCCACGGGGTGCCGGCGTGCTTGAGCGAGTTCAGTGGGGAGGCGCCGGTGCCGCCGTCGTGCCCGGAGATCAGGATCACGTCGGCCTTGAGCTTGGCCACGCCGGCGGCGACGGTACCGACGCCGATCTCGCTGACCAGTTTGACGTGGATTCGGGCGGTCGGGTTGACGCACTTGAGGTCGTGGACGAGTTGGGCCAGGTCCTCGATGGAGTAGATGTCGTGGTGCGGCGGCGGGGAGATCAGCCCGACTCCGGGGGTGGCGTGTCGGGTGCGGGCGATCCACGGCCACACCTTGTTGCCGGGGAGTTGTCCACCCTCGCCGGGTTTCGCGCCCTGCGCCATCTTGATCTGGATGTCGTCGGCGTTGACCAGATATTCGCTGGTCACCCCGAACCGGCCGCTGGCGACCTGTTTGACCGCCGAGCGGCGCCGCGGATCGTGGAGCCGGTCGACATCCTCGCCGCCCTCGCCGGTGTTGGATTTGCCGCCGAGCGAGTTCATCGCGATGGCGAGGGTCTCGTGCGCCTCGGCGGAGATCGAGCCGTAGGAGATCGCGCCGGTGGCGAAGCGCTTGACGATCTCGCTGGCTGGCTCGACCTGGTCCAGGGGCACCGGCTCGCGCAGCCCGGTGCGCAGGGTGAACAGCCCGCGCAGCGACCCGGCCCGGGCGGCCAGTTCGTTGACTTTGGCGGTGTAGCGGCGGAAGACGTCGTACTGCCGGCTGCGGGTGGCGTGCTGGAGCAGAAAGACCGTCTCCGGGTTGAACAGGTGCAGTTCACCCTCGCGGCGCCACTGGTATTCGCCGCCGGCCTCCAGTTGCCGGTGTTCGGGCTGGCCGTCCCGGACCGGGTAGGCGCGGGCGTGCCGAGCGATCACTTCGGTGTGCAGTTCGGCCAGGCCGATCCCGCCGATCCGGCCGGGGGTGCCAGCGAAGTAGCGCGCCAGCAGCCGGTCCGCCAGGCCGACCGCTTCGAAGATCTGGGCTCCCCGGTACGACGAGACAGTGGAAATGCCCATCTTCGACATGATCTTCAAAACGCCCTTACCGAGCGCCTTGACGTAGTTGCGGATCGCGGTGCGCGGTGCGAGCCCGGGCAGCGCGCCGGTGACGATCAGATCCTCGACCGACTCGAAGGCCAGGTACGGATTGACCGCGGCGGCGCCGTAGCCGATCAGCAGCGCCGCGTGGTGCACCTCCCGGCAGTCACCGGACTCGACGATCAGAGAAACCTGGGTACGGGTCTGTTCACGGACCAGATGCTGATGGACCGCGGCGGTGAGCAGCAACGACGGTATCGGCGCCAGGTCGGCGGTGGAGTCCCGGTCGGAGAGGATCAGGATCCGTACCCCGTCCTCGATCGCCTTGGAGACGTGCCGGCAGATCTCGATGAGTCGGGCTTTGATACCGGTCGCGCCAGCGGAGATCCGGTAGAGCCCGGATACCCGGATCGCCTTGAACCCGGGCCGATCACCGTCGAGGTCGATGGAGAGAATCGTGGCCAACTCGTCGTTGTCGATCACCGGGTAGGGCAGCGTGATCTGCCGGCAACTCGCCGGCCCCGGCTCGAGCAGATTGCCCTCCGGGCCGATGGTGGCCGCCAAGCTGGTCACCAACTCTTCCCGGATGGCATCCAGCGGCGGATTGGTGACCTGCGCGAAGATCTGGTGGAAGTAGTCATAGAGCAGCCGGGGTCGGGTGGAGAGCGCCGTGATCGGGGTGTCGGTGCCCATCGACCCCAGCGGCTCGGTGCCGGTCCGCGCCATCGGCGCGAGCAGCATCTTCAGCTCCTCCTCGGTGTAACCGAAGGTCTGCTGACGACGGCGCACCGAATCATGGGTGTGCCCGGTGCACTCGCGGATCGGCAAATCGGCCAGCTCGACCAGCCCGGCATCCAGCCACTGCGCGTACGGCGCGGCGGCGGCCAACTCGGCCTTGATCTCATCGTCGGTCACGATCCGCCCGGCCACCGTGTCGACCAGGAACATCCGGCCCGGCCGCAACCGACCCTTGGCCACCACGGTGGCCGGGTCGAGGTCGAGCACACCGGCCTCGCTACCCAGCACGACGAGGCCGTCCGCGGTACGCCACCAACGTCCGGGGCGCAGTCCGTTACGGTCGAGCACCGCGCCGACCAGCGAACCGTCGGTGAAGGCGACCGAGGCCGGGCCGTCCCACGGCTCCATCAGGCTGGCGTGGTAGCGGTAGAACGCCCGCTGGGCCGGGTCCAGTCCCGGATCGTTCTCCCAGGCCTCGGGGATCATCATCAGCACCGCGTGCGGTAGTTCCCGCCCGGCCAGGTGCAGCAGCTCCAGAACCTCATCGAAGTTGGCCGAGTCGGAGGCGTCCGGAGCGCAGATCGGAAAGAGCCGCCGCAGGTTGCCGGGGATCGCCGTACTGGCCAGCAGCGCCTCCCGGGCCCGCATCCAGTTCCGGTTGCCGCGAATGGTGTTGATCTCACCGTTGTGCGCGATGAACCGGAACGGGTGGGCCAGTGGCCAGGATGGAAAGGTGTTGGTGGAGAAGCGCGAGTGGACCAGGGCGATCGCGCTGACCATCCGCTCATCGGTCAGGTCCGGGTAGAACGCCGGCAACTGGTCGGGGGTGAGCATGCCCTTATAGACCAGGGTGCGCGACGACAACGACGGGAAGTACGCCGGCACACCCCGCTCGGCGGTCTCCCGCTCGGTCTGCTTCCGTACGCAGAATGCCACCCGGTCGAGGTCGAGGCCGGTCAACGGGGCGCCGGCCGGCACCCCGGTGGCCCCAGTCAGCCGCTGCGCGGTGAGGAACACCTGACGGATCCTGGGACGGCCCGCCAGCGCGGTCTCGCCCAGCCCGGCCGGATCAACCGGCACGTCCCGCCAACCGAGGATTTCGGCCCCCTCGCCCAGGGCGTACTTCTCCAGCACCCGGCGGGCGCAGGCCTCCCCTGCTGGGTCGTCGGGCAGGAAGACCAGGCCGGTGGCGTACTGTCCGGCCGGTGGTAGGGCGAAACCGACCACCTCGCGCAGGAAGGCGTCCGGCATCTGAAGCATGATCCCGGCGCCATCACCGGTGTCCGGTTCAGCGCCCCGGGCCCCTCGGTGGTCCAGTCGACGAAGCGCGGAGAGAGCCTTGGCCATCACGTCGTGCGAGCGTCGACCGGCCAGATCGGCGACGAACGCCAGCCCGCAGGCGTCGTGCTCCCGGGTCGGGTCGTAGAGTCCCTGCCGCTGTGGTGGCCCGGCCGGTCTACCGGTCATCTGCGACGAGAAAAGATGCATGTCCTGCGGGTATGGCGACACTACCGGTCTCCTGTCGTCACTTCGGGTTCTGTCTCGGCCCGGGACGACACTGGCCCTGGTAGGTCACTTGATTTTAGTTTGCCGGACACCCCGCCCCACCAGTACGGATTGATGACACCTGCACGCTTCATGACAGGTAATCTCTGCCCGTGGTTGCCGTTACGCACGAATTGTTCGACCGACTGGAACGCTTCTATGACGCTGTGCCGCGTGATGCGGCGCATACCGAGGAATTCGGCGGGCTGCTGCTCTTCGTCCGCGATAACACCGGCTGGCCCTTCTACGCCAGGCCCCGGACGGGCGCCACCGATCCGCCGTCCGCCGCCGACATCAGTGCGGTACGCCAGCGGCAACGCGATCTCGGCCTGCCGGAAACCTTCGAGTGGGTGCACGAGAAGAACCCGGAGCTGCTGGCCATCGCCCGCTCAGCCGGCCTGTCGGTGCTTGAGGCGCCGCTGCTGGTGCTCGATCCGACGGCGCTGGCGCCAGCGTTCGGGCCAGCGGACGTGGCGGTGCGGATCCTGGATCCGGTCTCCTCGAGCTTCGCCGCGGACGTCGCGGCCCGGCTGGCCGTCGCCTCGGTCGGCTTCGCCGCCGCCGGCACCGCCACCGGTGACGTCGGACCGGCGGACCGGGACGCCGCGCTGGTCGACCTGCTGCCCGACGCGCTGACCGAGGAGCGGGCCCGGACCATCGATGGGCGGCGGGTCTCCGCGCTGGCCGAATCCGTCAGTGCGGGCGCCCTGGCCTGCGGCACCGCGATCCGGGTGGGGGACGTCGCCGAAATCGTCGGGGTGGCCAGCCTGCCCTCGGCCCGTCGTCAGGGTCTCGGCGCCGCGATCACCGCGGCCCTGGCCCGACGTCTGCTCGATGACGGGACCGATCTGGTGTTCCTGTCCGCCGGCAGCGAGGAGATCGCTCGGGTCTACCTGCGGGTCGGGTTCCGTCGGCTCGGCACCGCCTGCATCGCCGAACCGACCCCGGTCACCCCCTGACCCACCCGCCCCGTCGATCAAGGCCCCCACCCACCCCCCGCCCCGTCGATCAAGGACTTGTTGCGGTGGATGGATCATCATTCCACAGCGATATGTCCTTGATCGAAGCTCTCGAAGATCCTGCGGCCACGACGATCGATCCGCCACCTCGACGGCCCGCCAGGTCAGCCACAATCGTCGGCCCGGTCAGCGAAGGTGGTACCCCAATCGGAGAGCCTGGGCACCGCATCTGCGAACCACTGAGGACGGCCGGACGACGAGCGCCAACCGCACGGCCCGACCCGGATCACCCGGTTACGCTCCGCGGTCCCCGGGGCCGCAGGCGATGCCGTCCCGGTTGGTGTCCAGTCCGTGCCGGTCCCGGTCGTTCCGCACCTTGAGCGGCGGGTAGCCGTGCGCCGCCAGCCATCCGCAGTAATCGGTGACGCCGGGCGGAAACCGCCACGGTACGCAGACGTTCCGGTCGCCGTACCCGTGGTCGCAGCCGTCGTTGCCCTCCTCGACGGTCAACGGCGCCGTCGGTGACGGCAGCACCGCATGCGGGGTGCGGCCGGGCTGCTGGGCGAAGGGATGAATCCTCGGCGGCGGGGGCGGCGCCGTCGTTGCCTTCGGAGTACCCCCCGCCCCGACGATCGGCACCGCGCCGGCTGACCGGCTGACGTCCGGTGCCGGGCCGACCACCGCAACGGTGGCCAGTTGCTCGACTCCGGCGGCCGGGGCGCTCTCGCCGCCCCCGGCCGCACGGTCCTCAACGGCCAGTACGGCGATCACCGACAGCACCGCCGGCACGGCCCCCAGAGCGGCCCCGACGAGTAGCCGACGACGCCGATCTGCCCGTAACCAACCCCATCCGCCGGCCAGCAACCGGCGTGCCCGGCCCGCCAGCCGGACAACACTGATCATCCGAGCTTGATCCACTTCGCGATCGACGGCACGCCCGACGCGTTGTGTACGAAGAGCATGTACCAGCCCGGCGGGGCGATGTTCGGGTTACTGGTGACATTCAGTCCGATGGTGTTGCCATCGACCGACATCGGCAGTTCCACGAACCGCTGGTTCGGGTCCGAGGAATGGGTCACCGCCGCCGGCCGGATCAGCGACGCCCGGGTCACCTGGGCATCCACGGTGATCTGCTGGGTGCTGCCGTAGCTCCACTCGGTGTTGGCCACCGTCTGGACCTCCGGCCGCTTCCCCTGGAACAGGTACGGCGGCGAGTAGATCGAGATCCGCATGTCGAACGTACCGTTGCCGGGGTTGTCCCCCACCGCCATCACCCGGCCATCGGGCAGCAGGAAGGCCGATGAGTGGTAGCCGCGCGGGACCGGATCGGTGGCCATTCCGGCGGTGAAGGTGTTGGTCTGCGGGTCGAAGATCGACGCTTCGTAGACCGGATCGGCCCGGTTGTGCAGCGCACCGCCGGTCTCGAAGACCGTGCCATCGGGCAGAATCACCGCGGAGACGTACATCTTGCCCTGGTCTGCGGTCTGCGGCACCCCATCGGTCAGCGTTCCGGTCGGAATCAGCGGCCCGGCGACATACTCCGGGTCGGCCTGCTTGAGGTCGATCAGGTCGGTCAGTCGGTGGGCGTCCACGTTGGTGTCGATGTTGCCGCCCCCGAAGGTGGCCACCCGCTGGTCCTGAGCCGGCGGCAGCAGCACGCTGGCCGACTGGTCGCGTTCGTCCTTACGACGCAGGCCCGGCACGTCGGTGATGGTGCCGGCCTGGTAGTCGTAGATCGACGCGCCGGTGCCGGGCAGCCCGTTGCCGAAGGTGTGGCTACCGGTGTAGAAGAGCCGGCCGTCCTGCATCAGGATCATCGCCGGATAGAGCCCCCAGAACGACCAGGTCTGGTTGGCCTCCCAGAGCTGCAGCCAGCGTTCCTGGGTGGCGTCGAAGTACTCGGTGGCCACCGTACCGTTGGCGTCCTCGCCGAGTCCGCCCAGCGAGATCACGTCGCCGTTGCCGAGGATGGTGGCCGACGGGTACCAGTGCCCGGCCGCCAGGTCGTTGGTCCGGGTGTAGGCATTGGTAACCGGATCAAAAATGTACGAGTCGGGCAGTCCCTTATAGCCGACCGTGCCGTCCGCGGTCGGATAGTCCTTGTTCCCGCCCATCACCAGCACCCGGCCGTCACTGAGTTGCACGTGCCCGGCGCAGAACAGGTCGGCCGGGGTCGCCACGTTGGTGAACGTACCCGTGGTGGGGTGGTAGACGGCGGTGTGGAAGCTGCCGGCCGCGAACGCGTCCGGGTCGTTGCCGGAGCCGGCCACCAGCAGCACATCGCCGTTGTGCAGCACCACCGCGTGGATGCCCCGCACCGGAGCGTCGTACGGCATGACCTGCCACTCGCCCTTGGTGCAGGCCGCCCCCGTGGTGCAGGTCGGCACCGGCTCGGGTGCGGTGACGTCCACCATCGAATAGTCGTCGGTGAGCAGGGTGCCCACCCCGTAGATACTCACACCCCAGGTGATCTGGTCGGTGTTCGCCGGGACCGGTGGGGTACGCACGCTGGCCTCGGTGTAGCTGGTCGCGGCAGGGAGGGTCGCCAGGTCGGTCCAGTACTGCCAACCGGCCGTCGTGTCATGCCGGAATACCGTTAGTGCGGTGGCCGCGGTGGTCGACTTGTACCAGACCGACAGGTCGTACTGGTGATCCGGCACGACCGCCGGGGCGCAGGCCGGCGTTTCCAGCATCATCATCTTCCGGTCACCGGCGCCGGAGGTCGAATCAATGGTGATCCGCATGGCGTAGCTTCCGCTGTGCGCGTCCTCGGAGAGCTCGAAGGTGAAGTCCTGATCACCCCAGCCGGACCGCTCCCAGCAGGTCGGAAAGCCAGCGGTGATGCCTTCCAGGCCGGGGTTGCGCACCAGGTTGGTGGCAGCCTGCGCCGGCGAGGCAACCAGACCGACGACGACGAACATCATCAGCGCGACCAGCTGACCCAGCCGGCGGCGACGCTCGGGATGCCAGTAGCTGAAACTCATTCTCCCGCTGCCTCCTTGTCGACCCAGCGAATTTCGATGCGGTCCGAACCGGTGCCGAAGGTGGCGATCGGCTCGGAGTTGGCCAACAGCAGATCCACCGTGGGCAGTGGATTGTCGTCCGCGCGCAGCGCCGGGGTGGAAATGATCAGGTCGATATCACGCCAGCCGTGGGCCAGGCTCTCCGTCACCGCCCGATCCAGGTCGAGCTTGTAGAACCAGATCACCCGCTCACGCGGGTAACCGGCGTTGACCAGATCGAGCCAGAGCACGTCGTCGGTCACCACGGTGGTACCCGCCCGATCAGGGCCCTCGGCGCGCAGCCAGGTCAGCGCGGCGGCGTAGTGCCGGTTGTCATCGGCCGTGAAGGCCCGCACAGTGCCGTCGGACCATCGGGGCACCACGATCGCCAGCGCCAACGCCACGGCGGCGATCACCACGCCGGTCCGGGCGCGGTGCCCGAACGGGGCTCGATCAGCCGTCCCGGACCCGATCCGGCCAGGCTGGCGCAGGCGGCCGGCGGCGACCTCGGCCAGCCCGGCGACCACGATGGCCAGGAACGGCAGCGCCTGGATGACGTACATCGCGGGCAGGTAACCCCCGGGCCGCAACGCCATGACGACCAGCAGCGTGACGGCGACGGCAGCCGGGCGCAACCGGCGTACGACGAGAGCGAGCACCCCGGCCACCACCCCGGCGCAGATCAGCACCGGATCGTAGAAGAGCCACGAGTCGAGGACCTGGCGGGCATCACTGCCGGCGGTGAACAGGCTGCCCGAGCCGGGACGGCTCTGCAGCTGGAATCGCAGCGCGCCGATGAGTGAGACATGCCCCGATCCGGCGAGGAGTTCCCCGTTGAGCAGCGCGTAGAGCGGGTAGCTGATGCCGACCAGCGATATCCCGGAGAGAAACCCGGCGAAGGAGAAGGCCCGTACGCCATTGCGCGCGGTGCCCTGCCAGAGCGCCACCAGCAACGCCGGGACCACGATGAGCATGGTTTCCTTGGACAGCACGGCGATTCCAGCGACGACGCCTGCGGCGACGTGGTGCCACAGGTGCCGTCGGGGCGACAGGGCCAGCACGAACGCGGCGAGCATCCACATGACCGCGAAACTGTCCAGGTAGATCTGCCGTTGCATGGTGATCGACAGCGGGGAGAGCCCGTAGGCGAGGACCGCCACCGTAGCGGCCCAGCGGGCGAGACCGAGCCGCCGGCTGAGCACATACACCAGCACCATGCTGACCGCGATCACCGGCAGCATCGCCACCCGGCCGGTGCCCACCGCGAGTTGGTCCGGCAGGAAGAGCGCGGGCAGCCAGGAGAGCCCGGCGAGCTGGATCCAACCCAGCGGCGGATGGTCGTACCAGTAGGTGTAGTGGGCCAATCCGAGGCCTTCCCGCACCGCCCAGGCCTGGGCCAGGTAGGTCCCTTCGTCATCGGTGAAGTTCGGGAAACCGGTGATGTTCCAGGCCTGTACGGTCAGCACCACGATCAGCAGTGCCCCGACGATCAGGGCATCGACGCCGAGTGGGCGACGACGGCGTACCGCTTCGGTCCGGTCCGGTGGTCCGTGCCCGAGGATCCGGGCAGCACCACGGTGGCTCCGGGATCGGCGCGGGGTCCGAGGGCCACGGTGGGAATGACGGCGGTGCTGTCGATCGACGCGGTCGGGATGACGACGGTCCGATCCGGATCAGGCGACGCGGTCGGGATGACCATGGTCCGATCCGGATCAGGCGACGCGGTCGGGATGACGATGGTCCGATCCGGATCAGGCGACGCGGTCGGGATGACGATGGTCCGATCCGGATCAGGCGACGCGGTCGGGATGACCATGGTCCGATCCGCGTCGGCCTGCCCAGTCGAAGCCATCTGGTCCACCTCGATCCGGGAAGGGTGTTCGGTCGTGCCGCCCGTGTCGGGCAGGGCGTTCGGTGGGCCGTTGGGCGGCTCTGCCAGGGTGGTCACGCGGCGCTGCCTTCACGCAGCGCCCCGGCGTCCGATCCTCCGGGCAGGTGTGCGCCGACGTGCGCGGTGAGTTCCCAGTCATCGCGGCCACGTAAGACCCGCCAGACCGCGCGTAGGGCGGCCACGGCGAGCACCAGCATGTACGGGAAGGTGCCGAGGATCAGCCAGAGGTAGTGCAGCGCTTTGATCCGTAGCCCGTACTGCCGGCCGAAATCGCGCAGACCGGCGATCTGGAACATCAGGGTCGCGGTCATCGGGGCGATCGGAAGGAAGCTGATCAGCGCACCGGTGACGCCGACGTCGAACCCCAGGGCGATCACGATGCCCACCGGCACGACGAGGCCGGAGAAAGCCTGCAGGAACGGGCCGGTAAGGGTGTATCGGGCCAGCATCCGCTGCCAGAACGTCGGCAACCGTCGCCATTCCCCCTTCAGCAGCACCTGCAGGAAGCCCTGATTCCACCGGGTTCGCTGCTTGATCAGGGCGCCCAGGGTGGCCGGCGTCTCCTCTCGGGTGACCAGTGCGGAGTCATAGGCGACGACGACCTTGGCACCCTGGCTGGAGAGGCGTACGCCGAGGTCGCAGTCCTCGGCCAGGCAGTTGCCGTCCCAGCCGCCAACCGCCCGCAGCGCGGCGGTACGGACGAAGACCGTGTTGCCGCCCAACGGGATGAAACCCCGGCGGGCGTGCAGATGCAGCCGGCTGCGAAACCAGAAGAAGTATTCCAGGCAGTTGTGCAGGCTGTACCAACTGGAATGAAAGTTGATCAACTGCACGCCACCCTGGACCACGTCGGCGTTGGTCGCCCGGAACGCGTGATCGACGTGCTCCAGCAGGTGCGGATGCACCTGGTCCTCCGCGTCGAACACCCCGACGACCAGGCCACGGCACTGCGGCAGAGCGGTGTTCAGCGCGCGGGGCTTGTTCTTGACCGGGCTGGTGTCGGTGATCACCCGAACCCGTTCCCGGAAGCGCACGGCGAGCCGGTGCGCCACGTTCGCCGTCTCCGGATCGTCGTGCCCGACGATGATGATGATTTCGAACCTGGTGTGGGTCGACTTCATCAGCCGCGCCACGGTGTGTTCAAGCACCCGCTGCTCATGTCGCGCCGGCAGTAGCAGCGAAAAGGAGAGCGAGTGTGTGCCGTCGTGTGCGGCGAACCGGGTGGCGGCCAGCGTCTCGGGTGTCCGCCACGCGTGCATGGTCCACCAGAGAGTAACCACAGCGAACGCGAAGAGAACAAACGAAACCGTCACGATAATGGCCGTCGCCATAAATGCAGCTCCCCACCGGGCCCTCGATAGTGACTGAGGGCAACCCCCACCCAGAGAACATGAAACGACATCTACCGTACCGGGTCAACTATCGCTAGATGGAAATGCCCGATCGCTGACGGTCAGCGACGAGGTGGTCCACCACGGACACCGATCGTGTAAATTGGCCGCTCGATGAGCCGACGCGTGAGGCCACGGTCAAGTCACCGAGGCCGGAGCCTGGTCCACAGTGCTGGGAGCGCTCGACGGGTGCCCCGGCCCGGACGGCCGCCCGGTCGAACCCGCCGCTGGCGCCTCGCACCCGTACAGAGGGTGTCCGCCATTTGAGCATCAACGAACTGTTCGGATCGCCGGCATCTCGGGCGTCACCGTGACTATGTGCGACAACGGACGGCAGATCCGGCCAGGAAATAGCTGATCAGCGCTAGCGCGGCGGCTCCCACTGGGTCGCGACCGAGGCCACGCTCCCCAGTAACCTCGGCGTGATCCGGCCCAGTGCGGCGTCCCGGGCCCGCAGCGCCAGCCGGCCCCGGGCCTGCAACACGGCGGACATCCGCCGGGTCTGCCGGACCACGGTCACCGCCCGGGGGCGACGCAACCGGCTGTACGACTCGATCCCGTCCCGCAGCTGGCCACCGGGTACCGCATCGCGTAACACCGAGCCCAGCGTCGCCGCGTCCTCGAAGGCCAGACAGGCGCCCTGACCCAGGTGGTGCGGCATGGCATGGGCGCTGTCGCCGAGCAGCACCACACCACCGGGACCGGCCGGGAACGCGTAGGCGCGGGGCAGCGGGCGCAGTTCGCGTACCTCCTGCTGCACCAGGTCGTCCGGCTCGGTGGCGGCGAGCAGCTCGCCGATCGGGGCCGGCCAGTCGGCGAACCAGCGGCGCAGCAGGGTGAGCTGGGTGGCGGGCGGCTCGGGACGGGACGCGCCGACGGCGGTCGCCACCCAGTAGATACCGCCCCGGGTGGACCCGCCGGAGGAGCCGCGCTCCCCTAGCGAGGCCGTCACGAATCGGTAGCCGGCGCCGAGTGTCTCGCCGCCCACCGGCCGGTCGACCGGCAACCGCGGTGCCCGGTACCACGGCAGCACCGCCCGCCAGGCCGCCCAACCCGAACTGACCGCCGATGACTCGGGAGCCAGCCGGCGGCGTACCTCGCTGTCGATGCCATCGGCCGCCACCACCAGGTCAGCTTCGTAGGTGTGCTGCCCATCGCCCACCGATGGTCGGTCACCGATCGCGGCGAGCAGAGTACGCACCGACACCCCGGTACGGATCTCCACCCGGTCGCCGAGGCCGGCGATCAGCGCGTCGTGTAGGTCCTCCCGGTGCACGACCACCGGCGCCCGGTCACGCGTCGTGGCGCGCGGCTGGACCAGCCATTGGCCGTCGGGGCGACGCACTCCGGTGTCGGGCAGCGGGGTCGCGATCGCGTCCAGTCCACCGCCGAGCCCGAGCGCACGCAACGCCCGGATGCCATTGGGCCAGAGCAGCAGTGCGGTCCGCTCGGCCCGGACCCGATCACCCCGTTCCAGCAGGGTCACCTGCCAGCCGGAGCGGGCCAGGGCACCGGCGGCAGCCAGGCCGCCGATCCCCGCGCCCACCACCACGGCCGTACGCATCTCCTGCGGCTCCTTCGCTCAGTGTTCCCGGTCCGCGGTCCCCGAGGTGGCCCCGGAATGCTCGTCCGACCCGCTGGACTCCTCCGGCTGGGCCGACCCGGTGGACTCCTCCGGCTGGGCCGACGCGGTGGGCGCGTCCCGGTCAACCGGCAGCTCACCGGTCCGCCCGTAAGCGAGGAACTGTTCCTCGGTGACCACCCGGTAACCCTCGGGTGCCGCGGTGGCGGTGGTCGCGGATCGTCTGGTCAGGTCGAGTTGGGAGACGTCACTCTTCGGCTGCTCGGGCCCGACGAGCTCGTTCGGCCCGGTCCCGGTGACCATGGCGCCACCGACCGGGACAACGTACTCCTGCGGGCCACGGACCCGGACGAAGTAGACCAGCGCGGCGAGGAACACCAGCGCCGCGGTCCAGACGTTGATCCGCACGCCGAAGATCTCGTTGGCCGGATCGGTGCGCATCATCTCGATCCACGAACCGGCCGGCGGTGTAGCCCATCACGTACAGCGCGAACGCCCGGCCCCGGCCGAGCTTCAGGCGACGGTCGACCAGCAGGACGAGGATCGCCACCCCGATGTTCCACAGCGCTTCGTAGGCGAAGGTGGGTTGGTAGGTGCCGGGCAGCAGGATCGGATTGCCGTCGGCGTCGAGCGCCGCCCGAGCGCCGACCATCTGGTGGATCTCCAACCCCCAGGGCAGGTCGGTCCGGCCGCCGTACAGTTCGTTGTTGAACCAGTTACCGAGCCGCCCGACGGCCTGCGCCAACGGCAGGCCCGGGGCGAGCGCGTCGGCGACCACGGTCAGCGGCAGTCCGAGCTGCCGGGCGGCGAACCAGGCGCCGAGCGCCCCGCCGGCGACCGCGCCCCAGATGCCGAGCCCACCCTCCCAGATCTTGAAGGCGTCGATGACGTGGCCGCCCTCGCCGAAGTATTTCTGCGGTGAGGTGATCACGTGGTAGATCCGGGCACCGACGATGCCGAACGGCACCGCCCAGACCGCGATGTCCAGCACTGCCCATGGGGCGACGCCCCGACGACGCAGTCGGGCCTCGGTCACCAGGCAGGCGACCACTATGCCGAGCAGGATGCAGAGCGCGTACGCGCGGATCGGGACCGGTCCAAGCTGCCACACCGCGTTAGCGGGACTGGGCAGGGCCGCCTGGAGGGAAGGGGAGGCGAGGTTCACGCTTGCACACGCTACCGTCGCATCCGATAGAACGGCACCCTGGTCGGGCCTCAGCCGCGGTCTCGGACTCCCTCGGCCAGCTCCGCGCTCAGCGTCCGCAGCGCGGTCAGCCCGGTCGCCTCGTCCGGCGCGTCGAGCACGCAGCGGATCAACGCGCTGCCGACGATCACCCCGTCGGCGTAGCCGGCTGACCTCAGCCGCCTGCGCGCCGGTGCCGACTCCGAGCCCAACGGCGACCGGCAGGTCGGTCACCGGACGCACCCGCGACACCAGGATCGGAGCGGCGTCCGAGGTCCGCTCCCGGGCACCGGTCACCCCCATCACCGCGGTGGCGTAGACGAAGCCCCGGCAGTGCGCAGCGGTCATCGCGATCCGGGCGTCGGTCGACGACGGCGAGACCAGGAACGTCCGGTCCAGGCCGTACGCGTCGGAGGCGGCCAGCCACTCGTCCGCCTCCTCCGGGATGATGTCCGGGGTGACCAGGCCGGTCGCCTCCGGCCGCGGCGAGGTCCCGGGCGAACCGGTCCACGCCGTACTTCTCCACCGGGTTCCAGTAGCTCATCAGGAAGGCCGTCGCGCCGCTGCTGGTGACCGCCTCGATGACCCGGAGCACGTCAGCGGTGCGGACCCCGCCGGCCAGGGCGATGTCGCCGGCCCGCTGGATCACCGGGCCGTCCATCACCGGATCGGAGTAGGGCAGCGTCGATCTCGATCACGTCGACTCCGGCGGCGACCATCGCCTTCATCGCGGCGATGCTGCCCTCGACGGTCGGGAAGCCGGCCGGCATGCAGCCGATCAGCAGACCGCGTCCCTCGGCCCGGGCCTTCTCGAAGGCGATCGAGATCCCGCTACCGGTCTGCTCGCTCACTGGTCCTGCCCCTCGTCGAGGATGCCGAAGTAGCTGCCGGCGGTGTGCACGTCCTTGTCGCCCCGACCGGAGAGGTTGACCACGATGGTCGGCTCCCGGCCGAGCTCCTCGGCCAACTCCGGGATGATCCGGAAGGTGCCGGCGAGCGCGTGTGCGCTCTCGATCGCCGGGATGATCCCCTCGGTGCGGCAGAGCAACTGGAAGGCGGCCATCGCCTCGGCGTCGGTGACCGGCTCGTATCTGGCCCGGCCGGTGTCGTGCAGCCAGGCGTGCTCGGGTCCGACCGCCGGGTAGTCCAGGCCGGCCGAGATCGAGTGCGACTCGATGGTCTGCCCGTCGGCGTCCTGCAGCACGTAGGTGCGGGTGCCGTGCAGCACCCCGGAGGAGCCGCCGGTGATGCTGGCCGCGTGCCGGCCGGTGCTGATGCCCTCGCCGCCGGCCTCGAAGCCGTACAGCCGTACGTCCGGGTCGCCGATGAAGGCGTGGAAGATGCCGATCGCGTTGGAGCCGCCGCCGACGCAGGCGGTGACCGCGTCGGGCAGCGCGCCGGTCCGGGTCAGGCACTGCTCACGGGCCTCGACGCCGATGCCCCGGACGAAATCGCGCACCAACGCCGGGAACGGGTGCGGCCCGGAGGCCGTACCGAGCAGGTAGTGGGTTTCGTCGACGTTCGCCACCCAGTCCCGCAGCGCCTCGTTGACCGCGTCCTTGAGGGTGCGCGAGCCGGTGGTGACCGGGATCACCGTCGCGCCGAGCATCCGCATCCGGGCCACGTTGAGCGCCTGCGCGCTGGGTGTCCACCTCACCCATGTAGACCACGCACTCCAGGTCGAGCAGGGCCGCCGCGGTCGCGCTGGCCACCCCGTGCTGACCGGCCCCGGTCTCGGCGATCACCCGCTTCTTGCCCATCCGCTTGGTGAGCAGCGCCTGGCCGAGCACGTTGCGCACCTTGTGCGCGCCGGTGTGGTTCAGATCCTCCCGCTTGAGCAGTACCCGCGCGCCGACCTGGGCGGAGAGCCGCTCGGCCGCGTACAGCAGGGACGGGGTGCCGGCGTACTCGCGCAGCAGCGCGCCGAACTCGGCCTGGAAGGACTCGTCGGCCAGCGCGTGCCGGTAGGCGGCGTCGAGCTGCGTCCAGCGCGGCGACCAGCGCCTCGGGCACGAACCGGCCGCCGAAGCGGCCGAAGTGGCCGTCCGCGTCGGGCAGCAGACCGGCGGCCGTGGCCAGTGCGGACGCGTTCACCCCGCCACCTCGTTCCGTACGCTCATCGGGCTTTCCGGGTGTTCATCGGGCCGGCCTCGGGGTGGCCGGATGGTTGCCGGCGTTGACCAGTTCGCGCCACCGCCTCCCGGGGGCTCTTCTGGGTGACGAGCCCCTCGCCGACCAGCACCGCGTCGGCGCCGGCCGAGGCGTACCGGATCAGGTCGTGCGGCCCCCGCACCCCGGACTCGGCGATCTTCACGACGCTGTTCGGCAGGCCGGGCGCGATCCGCTCGAAGACCGAACGGTCAACCTCCAGGGTGCGCAGGTTGCGGGCGTTGACGCCGATCACCCGTGCGCCCGCCTCCAGCGCCCGGTCGGCCTCTTCCTCGTCGTGCACCTCGACCAGTGCGGTCATGCCCAGCGACTCGATCCGTTCAAGGAGACCGACCAGCGCGTTCTGCTCCAGCGCCGCGACGATCAGCAGCACCAGGTCCGCACCGTGGGCGCGGGCCTCGTGCACCTGGTAGCTGGAAACGACGAAGTCCTTACGCAGCACCGGGACGTTGACCGCCGCCCGGACCGCGACCAGGTCCTCCAACGATCCGCCGAACCAGCGGCCCTCGGTGAGCACGCTGATACAGCGGGCTCCGCCGGCCGCGTAATCGCTGGCCAGATCGGCCGGATCGGTGATCTCGGCCAGTTGCCCCTTGGACGGCGAGGAGCGTTTGACCTCGGCGATCACCGCGACGCCCGGTCGACGGAGCGCGGCGTAGGCGTCGCGCGGCGGCGGTGCCGCCGCGGCCAGCTCACGGATCCGCTCCAACGACACGAGCTGTTGACGGCGCTCGACGTCCTCTCGGACTCCGGCCAGAATCTCGTCGAGCACGCTGACGGACGTCGCCGGTCCGGCCTCGTCCCCTTCCGCGTGCGTATGTTCAGCAGTCACCAACGGACTCCCCTCTCCGGGTGTCATGGGCCGATGCTAGGTGGCGCGGGCCAAGCCCCGGAGGCGGGGGGTATGGCGAGCCTCACGAGGTGGACTGCGGCATAATGACCGACCCCTGGTGAATGAAAAATCACGCAGCGCCACGATATTCGTCGACAAAGCGCAGCAAATCAATCGACGCCTGTCGGCTATGCTCTGCCTGAATGACCTCGGTACGGCGGCGGGCCCGCCGCCGTGCGGAACAGTCCGACGACGATCGCGACGCGACTGACGAACAACGTTGAGCCGACGGTCGTCACCGGAGAACCTCGGATCGACATCATCGGCATCGGGCAGACTGGTCGCGGAGCACCGCACCGCCGAACAGTCAGATCGATCTTCATGCGGGGAGACCGTGAAAACTGCCGCACAAGGACCCTCCATCGACCCGACCAGCTTCCCCCGGGCCGTGCTCGCGGTCGCGATCGGTGTGGTGCACAGTGTCGAGCGGGCGGTGGTCGGCGATGCCGGGATCCGGACCGCCCGGGGCAACGCCTGGGAGGCGATCTGCGCCGACCGGGACCGGGCCCAGCAGCGCGCGGAGATTCGTCGGATGGTGGCCACCCTCACCGGGTCCCGGGCCATGAGCGCGGCCCAGCCGCCAACCCCGACCTCGCCGGCAACTCCTACCACCCTCCCCGACCGGGTCGAGTCGGCGGCTCAGTAACTCGTCGTCGGGTCCTCGCCGCGGTCCAGCGCGTCCCACGCCTCGATGGTCCGTCGCCCCACGCCCCGGTCATCGGCGGCGGCACCCGCGCCCCGGTTATCGGCGTCAGCACCCCCGGGCGGCATCGGCGCGGTCCCGGCCGGGATCGCGCAGGTCACCGGATGATCACCCGTCGGGGCAGCGCCACCGGCCGGACCGCCGGTCCGCTCGTAGCGTGCTCCCATCACCGGCCAGGCCGGCCCCCGAGCCACGGTCAGGGTCCCTCCGACGGCTGCCAGCAGGCCGCCCAGTAAGCAGCCCACCGGCCACGCCGACGCGACCAGGTCCCAGGTCAGCCCGATCGCGCCCGCCGAGCTCAGGGCGAGCCCGACAACGAGCAGCAGCGCACCGATCACCCGACGACCGACACCCCGGGTGGCCAGCACCGCGCCGGCTCCGGCCAGCCCCACCACCGCCAACGCCGGTAGCCAGGGCAGCAGGTCGGCGCCGGTCCGCTCGACCCGCAGACTGGGCAGCGGCGCCGACCGGGTGATCGTCTCGACCGTCCAGGTCCGGGTCGCGGCGAAGAGCGCCAGACCGGCCCCCACCAGACAGAGCAGGACGGCGTACCACAGCGGTCGACGGTTCATCTGGCTGGTCGCAACGTCTCGGCCGCGGCGATCGCGGCCAGCACGGCCGCCGCCTTGTTGTGGGTTTCCTGATCCTCGTCGGCGGGGTTGGAGTCGGCGACGATGCCGGCACCGGCCTGCACGTACGCCCGCCCGTCGCGCAGCAGCGCGGTCCGGATGGCGATCGCCATGTCCATGTCGCCACCGAAGCCGAAGTAGCCGACCGTCCCGCCGTACAGGCCACGCCGGGTCAGCTCAAGCTCCTCGATGATCTCCATGGCCCGCACCTTCGGCGCGCCGGAAAGGGTGCCGGCCGGGAACGTCGCGGCCAACGCATCGAACGCGGTCCGATCGGTACGAAGCGTCCCCACCACGGTCGAGACGATGTGCATGACGTGGCTGTACCGCTCGATGGTGGCGAATGCGGGCACCTCGACGCTGCCCGGCTGACAGACCCGACCGAGGTCGTTGCGGCCGAGGTCGACCAGCATCACATGCTCGGCGCGCTCCTTCGGATCGGCGAGCAGCTCGGCGGCGAGCCGGGCATCCTCGACCGGCGTTTCGCCGCGCGGCCGGGTGCCGGCGATCGGGTGCAGTAACGCCCGCCGGCCGCCGTCCTCGCCGACGGTGACCTTCAGGTGCGCCTCCGGGGACGAGCCGACGATATCGAAGCCGTCGAAGCGCAACAGGTACATGTACGGGCTCGGGTTGGTGGTGCGCAGCACCCGGTAGACGTCCAGCGGATCGGCCCGGGTGTCCAGCTCGAACCGTTGGGAGAGCACGATCTGGAAGCACTCCCCGGCCCGGATCGCCTCCTTGGCCGTCTCCACCGCCTTCGGATAATCCCCGTCCGGGGTCCGGCTGATCACCGCGCCCGGCGGCGGGTTGTCGACCGTGGAGATCATCGGCGGGATCGGTCGGGAGAGCGCCGAGGTCATCGCGTCGAGCCGGCCGACCGCCTGGTGGTACGCGGCGGTCACCTGCCCGGCACGTTGCGCACCGTCCGTCGGGCCGCCGGGCTCCCCGGGCGCGGGGAGCAGCGCGTTGGCCACCAGGATCGCCGAGCCGTCGAAGTGGTCCAGCACCACCAGGTCGGTGGCGAGCATCATGCCCAGCTCGGGCACGCCCAGGTCGTCCTCGGTCAGGGTCGGCAGCCGCTCCAGGCGCCGGACGAAGTCGTAGCTCAGGTAGCCGACCATGCCCCCGGTCAGCGGCGGCAACCCGGCGTCGACCGGCTCACCGCCCGGCCCGGCCAGCGCCGCCACGGTCTCGCGCAACGCGTGGACCGGGTCTCCGCCGGTCGGTAGTCCGACCGGCGGGGTGCCCAGCCAGTGGGCCCGGCCATCCTGCTCGACCAGCGTCGCGACGCTGCGGACTCCGATGAACGAGTAGCGTGACCAGGCAATGCCGGCTGACCCGGCGCCCTGCTCGGCGGACTCCAGCAGGAACGTCCCCGGGCCGCCGGCCAGCTTGCGGTAGACCCCGACCGGGGTCTCGCCGTCAGCAAGCAGCGCCGGATCACCGGCACCACCCGCCGGGTACGGGCCAGCTCATGGAAGGTGGCCTCGTCCGGGCTAACCCCACCGGTGGTCATCTCGTCACCCAATCCTGCTCGCTGCCGGTCCCGGTGACCGGCAGTTCCTCGATGGAAGCAGCTCCGGCTGCCGGTGTGACAGGCCGGGCCGACCTGATCCACGCTGACCAGCACGGCGTCGCCGTCACAGTCCAGCGCCACCGAGCGCACATACTGGTGGTGCCCGGAGGTGGCGCCCTTGACCCAGTATTCCCGCCGGCTGCGCGACCAGTAGGTTGCCCGCCCGGTGGTGAGGGTGCGGTGCAACGCCTCGTCGTCCATCCAGGCGACCATCAGCACCTCACCGGAGTCATGCTGGCGGACCACCGCGGCGACCAGGCCGTCGGCGCCGCGACGCAGGCGCGCCGCGATCGCCGGGTCGAGCGCCGAGGGTCGGACCTGGCCGGGCGCCGAGGGTCGGACCTGGCCGGGCGCCGCCGGTGCGGGCTCAGCGGTGGACTCGGCTACGGGAAGATCGGGTACGGGCACAGTGTGCGATTGTTCCGTACCGCTCTTTGGTGCTCCCCACCCGTCCCACTCCGGTGGGCCGAGTCTGGGCGAGATAGCGGTCGAGTCGGCCGTCGGCCAGTGCGGCGGCAAAGTCGGTGCCGGCCACCGACGCGAGCTGTGCGGCGTACGGTCGCACCAGGGTGACCGTGCCAGCCACCAGGCGGTACGCGGCCGCGTGCACCCGTGCGGCACCGGTGGCGCGGAGCTGCTCGATGGTGCCTCCGGGCGCCCAGGCGATGGCGTCGGCGCGCAGGCCGAGGCAGGTCAGCATGTCCTCCGGTAGCCAGGCGGCGCGACCGGCAGGCCCAGGGCCACGTCGAGGGCGGCCCGTCGGCCGACCACGGTGACCGGCGGGTTCGCCAGCCGCAGCACCGACGGGCACGACCGGGCCAGTTCGCTGGCGGCAAGACGGGCGCCGATCTCGTCACCGGCGGCGCGGGCCCCGGCTACCTTGCCCAGGCCAGCGATGAGCTCCTCCAGCTCCGGCGCGCGCGGTGGCTGGTGGACCACCGGCCGGTCCAGCCGGGTGCGCCAGTCATCAGTCGCCCAGAGTAACCGCGCCGGACTGGCGACCGGTAGCCCGAACGACCAGTCGGCTGGCTGATCAAGGCGGGCCAGCCAGGATTCGACATCGCGTACGGTAAGGGACAGGTGGGTCAGTCGGTGGTCCGTGTCGACCAGATAGGCCGGGTTGGCCGCGTAGGTCGGGCACACTGACCAGGACGTCGAGATCGACGTCGCTGTACCGGGTGGCGGCGTCCCGGGCATGACTGCCCCGCAACAGGATGCCGACCACCGGCGGACCGAAGGTGCTGCGCAACCGGCCCGCCCAGCCGTCGAGGAACCCGCTCTGCAGTAACGGACCGTGAACCACCGCGCCATCGTGCCGTACGTCCGATCGAGCCGCAACGTCCGATGCCGCGCCGCGTATCCGGTCGAGAAGACAATTGCCCGATTAACGGTGGTAATTCGGAAAATCAAACTGCCGGATTGTTCGGTCAGGAGATTTCATCTAGCGTTGAGTTCCATCGAGATTGATTCGAGCCGCACCGGAGAGGACCACCATGGACAGCGCGGTCGAGGTTCGCGACCTCGTCGTGAACCGCGGAAAGCGACGGGTGCTGGACAACATCAGTTGCGCGGTCGGGCGCCGCATGGTGACCGGGCTGCTCGGGCCCAGCGGCAGCGGCAAGACCACCCTGATGCGGGCGATCGTCGGGGTGCAGAAGGTGTCCGGCGGTTCGGTGACCGTGCTCGGCGCCCCGGCCGGGTCCCCGGCGCTGCGCCGCCGGACCGGCTACCTGACCCAGGCGCCCAGCGTGTACGCCGACCTGACGGTGCGGGAGAACGCCCGCTACTTCGCCACCCTGCACGGGTGCCCGCCACCGAGGCGGACCGGGTGGTCGCCGAGGTGGGCCTGGCCGACGCGGCGCGGCAACTGGTCGGCACCCTCTCCGGCGGCCAGCGCAGCCGGGCGTCGCTGGCCTGCGCCCTGGTCGGCCGGCCGGAGCTGATCGTGCTGGACGAGCCGACCGTGGGCCAGGACCCGGTGCTGCGCGACGAGTTGTGGCGGCGGTTCCACGCGCTGGCCCGCGAGGGGGCGACGCTGCTGGTGTCCAGCCACGTGATGGACGAGGCCGCCCGCTGCGACCAGTTGCTCCTGATCCGCGACGGCGTGCTGATCGCCGACGACACCCCCGACGCGGTACGCCGCCGGGCCGGCACCGACGACCTCGACGAGGCGTTCCTGCGCCTCATCCGCGACCGGGAACACGACACCGGCCACGGGCCGGAAGCCGACCACGACATGGAGAGGAACCCGTCATGAACCCGCGGATCCTGGCCGCCACGGTCGGGCCGCATCCTCAGCCAACTGCGCCACGACCGGCGGACGGTCGGGCTGCTGCTGATCGTCCCGGCCGTCCTGCTCACCCTGATCTACTACATGTACGACAACCAGCCGAGCCGCCCGGCCAGCCGACGATGTTCGACCGGGTGGCGCTGATCATGCTGGGCATCTTCCCGTTCATCATCATGTTCCTGGTGACCAGCATCGCGATGCTCCGGGAACGGACCACCGGCACCCTGGAACGGCTGCTCACCACCCCGCTGGCCAAGCTCGACCTGCTGTTCGGGTACGGCATCGCGTTCGGCCTGGCCGCCGCGATCCAGGCCAGCGTGGCGTCGGCCATCGCGTACTGGGCGTTCGGGCTGGACACGGCGGGCCCGGCCGCCCTGGTCATCCTCATCGCGGTGGTCAACGCGGTACTCGGGGTGGCGCTCGGGCTGCTGTGCAGCGCCTTCGCCCGGACCGAGTTCCAGGCCGTACAGTTCATGCCGGTCGTGGCGATCCCGCAGATCCTGCTCTGCGGGCTGTTCGTGGCCCGCGACCAGATGGCCGGCTGGCTGCACGCGGTCAGCGACGCGCTGCCGCTGACGTACGCGGTGGAGGCCTTGCAGGAGGTCGGCGCGCACGCCGACCGACCGCGACGATGTGGCGGGACCTGGGCATCGTGGCCGGCGCGGTGATGGTGGCGCTGGTCCTGGCCGCCGCGACGCTGCGGCGGCGCACGGCTGACCGCGCACCGGTACGGGCCACGGAGGACGACGATGGCGGCACGGACCGGACGACGGACCGGACGATCATCCGGATCGCCACTACCGGGTCTGCTCCAGCCAGGAGGCGTAGAGCAGGCCGTAGACCGAGGACGGCTCGCGGACCAGCTCGTCGTGCGGGCCACGCTGCACGATCCGGCCGCCGGTCGACCACGATCACCTCGTCGGCGGCCTGCGCGGTGGACAGCCGGTGCGCGATGGCGACCGTGGTGCGGCCCCGGGTCACCGCGTCCAGCGTGCGCTGCAGCCGCACCTCGGTCGCCGGGTCGACCGCGCTGGTCGCCTCGTCCAGCACCAGCAGGTCGGGGTCGGCGACGTAGGCCCGGGCCAGCGCGACCAGTTGCCGCTCCCCGACGCTCAGCGCCTCGCCGCGCTCGCCGACCGGCGTGTCGCAGCCCGGCCGGCAGGCCCGTCGAGCCAGTCGGCGAGGCCGAGCTCGGCGAAGGCCGTCGCGAGATCTCGCTCGTCGGTCAGCGCCGGGACGGCCGAACCGGACGTTGTCCGCCACCGTCGCGTCGAACAGGAAGCCGTCCTGCGGCACCATCACCACCCGGCGAGCGCAGCGAGCAGAACCGCACCCGGTCCAGCGGCACGCCGGACGAGCAGCACCGCGCCGGTGCTCGGGTCCATCAGCCGGGTGAGCAGCTTGGCGAAGGTGGTCTTGCCGCTGCCGGTCTCCCCCACCACCGCGACCCGGCTCCGCGCCGGGATGTCCGCAGGTCGACGTCGCGCAGCACCGGCGGCCCGTCCGGGGTAGGCGAACCCGACGTCGTCGAACCGCACGTCGAGCGGCCCGGCGCGGCAGCTCGACGCCCTGCCTCGCCCGGGTCGGCGACGTCCGGCGCGCAGTCGAGCACGTCCAGCACCCGCCGCCAGCCGGCGACCGCGTTCTGCGCCTCGTTGAGCACCTCGGTGGCGATCTGCACCGGCTGGATGAACAGCGTCACCAGGAACAGGAAGGCGATCAGCTCGCCGACGCTGAGCGCGCCGCCGACGCCGAGCCGCACGCCGAGCACGCACCACCGCGGCCAGCGCCAGGCCGGCGGCGAGCTCGCCGGTGGACGAAGCTGATCGACGCTGGTCCGGATCGCCCGCTGCTGCGGCCCGGTGCTGCCCGTCGATGGCCTCGTCGAGCCGCGCCGCGGTGCGCCGCGCGACCCCGTACGCCCGGATCACCGCGGCGCCGACCACGCTCTCGGCGACCGCCGCCAGCATCGCGCCGATCCGCTGCCGCACCGCGCCGTACGGCGCCGGCCAGCCGCTGCTGGAAGCATCCGGATGACCAGCCGACCAGCGGCAGGAAGGCGGCGAACACCACCAGGGTCAGCTGCCAGGAGTAGACGACCATCACGACCGTGGTCGACCACGCAGCTGGCCGATGTTGACCAGCAGGATCACCCCGCCCCACTGCAGGAACTGGGTGATCTGGTCGACGTCGCTGGTGACCCGGGAGACCAGCGAGCCGCGCCGCTCGGTCTGCTGGTGCAGCATCGACAGGTCGTGCACGTGCCGGAAGGCCCGGACCCGCACGTTGGCCAGCGCCGTCTCGCTGACCGTGAACAGCCGGACGTTCATCAGATAGCCGCAGAACGTGGTGACCACCAGCACGGCCGGCGGTCAGCGACCACCACGCGTCGCGATCACGCCCAGGTCCGGGCCGCCCGGCGCGCGCAGGCCCCGGTCGATGCCCTGCTGCACGGCGACCGGCACGGCGACCCGGCCGACCATCGCCACCACGGCCAGCGCCGAGGGTGCCGGCGAGCCCGCTGCGCAGCTCCGGCGAGAGCGCCAGGCCCCGGCGCAGGGTCGCGCCAGGTGCCCTCGGCCCGGTCCATCGCCGGTGCGGCGGCACTCACGCGCCGGCCTCTCCGTGCCGGCGGCTGCACCGCCGGATCGTCGGCCGGCCCCGTCACGCGTGCGCCGTCGTCCCGCTCCGCCTCGGCCCGCTCGTAGGCGGTGACCAGGTCGGGGTAGCCCGGGAGCGGTCGCCAGCAGCTCGGCGTGGCGTGCCGCGGGCGACCACCCGGCCCTGCTCCAGGTAGACGACCTCGTCGGCGAGCGCGATCGTGGCCCGCCGGTAGGCGACCACCAGCGACGCGGCGCGTCCCGGCCGGCGGTCCGCGCAGCGCCGGCCAGGATCGCCGGCCTCGACCCGCGGGTCGACCGCGCTGGTGGCGTCGTCCAGGACCAGCAGCCGCGGCCGGCCGGCCAGCGCCCGGGCCAGGGTGAGCCGCTGGCGCTGGCCGCCGGAGAGCGAGGTGCCGCGCTCGCCGACCATGGTGTCCAGCGCCGTCGGGCAGCGCGGCGACGAACCCGTCGGCCTGGGCCAGCCGCAGCGCCGCCCAGACGTCGTCGTCGGCGATGCCGCCCGGTCCAGGGTGACGTTGCCGCGGACCGTGTCGTCGAAGACGAACGGCACCTGCGGCCACCAGCGCGGCGGCTGCCGGCCAGCGACGCCGGCGGTCAGCGACGCGCAGCGTCGACGCCGTCGAGCAGGACCGCGCCCGCGAGTCCGGGTCGACCAGCCGGGCGGCGAGCGAGGCGATCGTCGACTTGCCGGACCCGGTCGGGCCGACCAGGGCGACGGTGCGGCCGGGCGGCACGGTGAAGGTGACGTCACGCAGCACCGGCGGGCGCCGACCGCCGGCTCGGCCGGTGCGTACCCGAAGGTCGACCCGGTCGAAGGTGCAGCGCGGCCGGGGCGCCGTCTCGCCGGTCGAGCGTCGCGCGTCGCCGTAGGTCATCTCGCCGGTGGCGGTCGAGCACCGGCTGCACCCGGTCCCAGCCGGCGACGCTGCGCGGCAGCTCGGCGAGCACCCAGCCGATCGCCCGGACCGGGAAGGCCAGCACGGTGAACAGGAACGCGACGCTGACCAGCTCGGTGACGGTGATCGCGCCCTGGCGCAGCCGCACGCGCGCCGACCAGCAGCACGGCGAGGGTGCCGAGGCTCGGGCAGCGCTCCAGCATCGGGTCGAAGGCGCCGCGCAGCCGGCCGACCGCGATCAGCGCGTCGCGCAGCTCGCCGGCCCGGCGCGGCGAACCGCGCGCGTCTCCTCCGCCTCCCGGCCCATGGTCTTGACCACCAGCGCGCCGTCGAAGCTCTCGTGCGCGATCGCGCTGACCTCGGCGCGCATCTGCTGGGCGCTGGGCCTGCCGGGGCGCCATCCGCCGCGAGTAGACGACGTTGAGCGCGAACAGCGCCGGGAAGACCGCCGACGCCGACCAGCGCGAGCACCCAGTCGGTGGCGAACAGCGACGCCGACGGCGGCCACCAGCATCACCAGGGTGCCGACCGCGAACGGCAGCGGCGCGATCGGGTACCACGCGGCCTCGACGTCGGAGTTGGCGTTGGACAGCAGCGTGCCGGTGGCGTGCCGGTGGTGCCAGGACAGCGGCAGTCGCAGGTAGCGGCGGGTGACCCGGCGCCGGTAGGCGGCCTGCAGCCGGTACTGCATGTAGCCGGCGCCGAGCCGGCGGCCGAAGATGCCGACCACCCTGAGCAAGCTGACCCCGAGCAGGGCGCCGCGCACCGAGGGCGACCAGACCGGCATCGGCGTGCCCCCCGGCTCCAGCGCCGGCACCGCCAACTCAGCCGACGATGGCGCCGACCAGGTAGGCGCTCGGCGATCATCAGTAGGCCGAACAGCACGCTGCCGGTCACCGCGCACGGCAAAAATCCGCGGTTCCTCGCGGATCGCGAGGCCGAGAACCCGTATTGCCCTCGTGAGCACGTCCCGGCTCGTCCTGGTCGCCACGCGTCTCCCCCGCTCGTAGTTATCTTCCTCGCCTCATCCTTACCGATACGGCCATCGGGTGACGACTCGATACCATCTGTGTCCGCCATCACCCGGGCCGCTCGACCGGTCGGTCTGCCCGTCCGACAGCAGTTCCGATCAGCCAACGCCCGCTCAGCCCTACCATCGGAGCATGCCGAGGTACGCGGAATCAGAACGCCAGGCACTGGCCGATCTCTTCCTGACCCTCGGGCCGGACGGGCCGACGATCAACGAGGGCTGGCTGACCCGGGACCTCGCCGCACACCTGGTGGTCCGCGAGCGGCGCCCGGATGCGGCGGCCGGCATCGTGCTGGGTGCGCTGCGTGGTCACGCCGAGCGGGTCCGGATGTCAGTCGCGGCACAGCCCTTCGCGCGACTCGTCGAACTGGTCCGCCGACCACCCTGGTGGAGCCCGGTGAGCAACCCACTCACCGACGAACTCCTCAACACCATGGAGTTCTTCATCCATCACGAGGATGTCCGCCGGGCGCAACCGCACTGGCAGCCCCGGGAGCTGTCGACGGACCTACAGTCGGCGCTCTGGGAGCGGGTGCCGTTCCTGGCCCGGATCTGGTTACGCCAGTTCCCGGCCGCGCTACTGCTCCGGGCGCCCGGTTACGGCGAGACCACCGGCGGCGTCGGCGGAGAGCCACTCCGACTTACCGGAACGCCGGGCGAACTCGCACTCTTCCTGTTCAGCCGGCAACGGGTCGCCCAGGTCGAACTCAATGGCTCCGCCGGCACTCACCCAGCGGCTACGAAACACCAGGTTCGGAAGCTCAGTCACCATCTACCGTCGGTGCGCTCCGGTCCGCCCGTGATCGGAATGCATTAGCACAGCCGGCGCGCACCCGCTCCCATCTTGGCGAAGATCGCGGTAACATCGCGCACTTGCCGGACGTCGCACCGCCGCCGCGGTCCGCGACGCCCGTTCACTCGGCTAACCAACGACAGCGCGAACCTGACTGCGGCAGGTAACGGTCATCTCAAGACGGACGGGCAACAACGCATCGACATACACTACTTCCCGAGGGTCGGGACAATCCTCGACCACCCGGGTGTCCTATCTGTCCGAATAGGACGATAGTTGGTGTCCGGCGAGCTTCCCGACCGTCGATCGTCGCCCACCGCTCCACCCCAGGGCAACCGCGCGGCAGGGAGGCAACATGCGGAAGATCGCCGTGGCGGCTTTGACCGAGCCACCATTTCCGGCACGACTCAACACGCACACCGCCGAGATGGAACGCCGATCAGCCCAGTGGGCGGTTGACTTCGGTCTGGTAACCACAACGGGCGCCGTCTGGCGCCTTAACCGTGCCAACGCCGCTGATCTGGCTGGCCGGGCCTGCCCGGACGCGCACCCTGAACAGCTCAGCCTGCTCACCGATCTCATCACCTGGCTCTTCGCCTTCGACGACAGTTGCGACGACGACGGACTCGGCGCCAATCCTGGGCACCTGTCACCGGTGGTCACCCGATTGCTCGACGTGCTCGATCGCCTCGGCGCCCAGGTGCCCGCCACGCTGCTGACCGAGGCGGGACCAACCGGCGTGGCGCTGCACGACCTCTGTCGACGAACCCGCGACCAGGGCCGACCGGACCTCCTCCTCCGCTTCGCCAGCCAACTACGCAGCTATCTGCTCGCGCTGCTGTGGGAGGCAGCCAACCGGGAGCGACGCCGGGTGCCAGCAGTTGCTGAGTACGTCCAGATGCGCCGGCACACCGGCGCCGTACATCCCAGTTTCACAGTGACCGATATCGCCCACGGCGGCCTGCGGAACCTGCACCATCGTGCCGATCCGGTCCTGTCCAGGATGGAGGAACTCGCCGCCGACCTGGTCTGCTGGTGCAATGACGTCTTCTCCTGGCACAAGGAACGCCAACTGGAGCAGGACGGGCACAATCTCACCGCGGTGATCGCCGAAGAAACCGGGCAGGACGAGCGATCCGCCCTGATCGACGCGGCAGCTCGGTTCAACCTCACACTAACGACGTACCTGCGACTGGAGGAGCAGGTGCTGGCCGACCCCGATCCGGACATCATCCGGTTCGCGACCGCCCGACGGTGCTGGATCCGGGGCACCTACGACTGGTCGCTACGAGCGAGCCGCTACCAATGACGCATGTTCGGCGAACCATCGGGCTCGCCGAACCAAACATGTGGCCAACCTCGTTGTAAGGTGCACCGGATTCCACACAGAGAGTGCCACCATGATCAACGCTGCCTGGCTACGGGCCCTGGGCGAAAAGCAACTCGCGGCCCTGCTGGATCGACGGCCGGAGTCCGTACGACCACCGGCGCCCGCGTCCCTCAACGAGTTGACCGAACGACTCTGCCAGCCGAGATCGGTGCTGGCCGCGCTGCGCCGGCTGGACCTGCCCACACTTCAGGTCGCCGAGGCTCTCGCCCGCGCTCGGCGGCGAGGCGGACCGAACCGAGCTGGAGCGGTTACTCGGCGTGCCGTCCCAGGCAGACCCCGTTGAGGTGAACTCGGCGCTGGCCACGCTACGGGACCACGCGTTGCTCACCGAAGGTAGCCAACTGGCACTCGCCGAAGCGGCCCGCGGCGCCTGGCCGCAACCACTCAACCTCGGCGTACCCGTCGTCGAGATCACCCGGCACGCGACCGCGCACCAGTTGCGCGAGTATGTCCGCAAGTTGGGTCTCAAACCCGCGACCCGCAAGGCCGACCTACTCACCCAGGCGCTCGGGGCGTGGCGCGACCCGGCGCTGGTGCGCCGGTGGTGGCCGCCGCTCCGGCCGACACGCGTGAACTGCTACACAAAGTCGCGCTGACCGGTGAGCCGCTCCGGGACATCAACATCTATCTGGGCTACGGCTCCGGGCGGCCCGACCGGCCATGGCAGTGGGCGATCGAACGGGGCCTGCTGACCCGCGCCAGCGAGCCGAACGGTGGGCTGGTCACGCCAGCCGAGGTCGCGCTGGCGCTGCGTGGACCGGACTGGACCGCGCCGTTCGAACCCACCGCGCCACGACCAGTGGTCGGTTCGGTGTCGTCAACAGCCGTGGCCCGGGACGCGGCAGCGGCCGGCGCGACAACGCTACGCCTGGTCTCGGGCCTGCTGGACGAGGCGAGCCAGGCGCCGCTAGCGGTGTTGAAGGCCGGCGGAGTCGGCACCCGGGAGCTGCGGCGGCTGGTCAAGCGGACCGGCGGCACCGGATCGGAGATCCGGCTGGCCCTGGCCCTCGCGCAGCACACGGGACTACTCACCTGCGATGCCGACGGCGGCACCCCGACCGAGTCGTACGACCAGTGGCTGCGCGGCGAGCCGGCCGAGCGACTGGCCAGCCTGCTGCGCGCCTGGTGGACGCTGCCCTACATACCGACAGCGGAGTCCGAGGTTGCCTGGACACCGGGCGATCGAAGCGACGGCAGCGCGACACTGCGCGCCGCGGTGCTCAATGAGCTGGCGGGCCTGTCTGTTGAGGCCGAATCGATCGCCGTCACCGTCCCTGATTCCCTCACCCACCTGGTGCTTTGGCGGCGGCCGTACGCCTTCACCGGACCGGAACCAGCGCACCACGCGATGGCCTGCTGGCGGGAGGCCACGCTGCTGGGTGTGATCGGCGCGGGCAGCCTCAGCGCCGCGGGCCGGGCGTTGGTCACCGACCAGGAACTGACCGCCACCCTGACCGACCTGGGCAGCACCGAGCAGCGGGTACGCATCCAGGCCGACCTGACCGCGCTGGTTGCCGGGACTCCGGCGGCGGACTTGACCGACCTGCTGGACTCCGTCGCTGACCGGGAATCCCGCGGTACCGCCAGCACCTGGCGGTTCACCCCCGGCCAGCGTCAGACGGGCACTGGACGCCGGCCGTACCGGTGCCGTGCTCCTCGATGAACTCACAGCGGTGGCCATCGACGGGCTGCCACAACCGCTGACGTACCTGATCAACGATACGGCCCGCCGGCACGGTGCGGTACGCGGCCAGGCGGTGACCTGCTGCCTACGCGCCGACGATCCGGCCCTGCTGGCGGAAATCGCCGCCGACCGCCGGCTGCGTGCCCTCGGACTACGCGCCCTGGCCCCGACCGTGCTGGCCGGCGCCCAGCCGCTGGCCGAGACCCTGGCGGCGCTACGCTCGGCCGGCTACGCCCCGGTCGCCGAAGGAGCCGACGGCGTTGCGCTGGTGGAACGAGCTCGGCCGCACCGGGCCCGAAGCGCCAAGCCGTTGACGGCCCCGCCGACTACGACCCGCTCGGCAGTCCCGAAAACGCCTGGGGCACGCGCTGCCGTGCTGGTCGCTGCGCCCGATCCGCTCGCCTTGGCCCGCACACTGTTGGATCGGCCCGACGCATCCGCGCTGCCGTCATCACCGTCGTTGAAGGCGATCCGTCGGGCAGCCCCGGAACTGCCGGCGAGCCAGGCACGCTTGCTGGCCGATGCCATCGACGCCGGCCTGCCGGTCTGGATCGACTACATCAACCGGGCCGGAAATTCGAGCAGCCGGATCATCGAGGACATCGACCTGACCGACGACATCCTGTACGCGTGGTGCCGGCTGCGCAAGGACGATCGGGTGTTCAGTCTCGGCCGAGTGCTTTCGGTCAGCCCCGCCTGATCCTGATCGCGCTCCGCACTCAGTCGAGAGCAGCCGGCGCAAGTGTCATGCCGGGCGGCAGTTCCGTTACCTTCGGTACGTCGCGGGGTACCAAGCCGATCATCTGCCCGGCAGGGCCGGCACGTCCTGTGGCACACCGATCTTCGCGCCCGCCAACCCGGCGCCCGGTCGCGGCACGCACGACCCGGGATGTCGTGCGCGCCCGCCGCAGCGCACGCCGCGCATCAACAGCCGGTCGCAGAAGACCCGATGATGCTCATACTGCGCGTCCTCCGCCGAAACGGTGATCTCGCCGGTATCGAGTTCGGGTAGGAGAAAGGCCAGCGACTCGGCCAGCCGCGCCGCCAGCTCGGTGGCCGTCTCCAGGGTGCACACGACAACCGGTAGATGGATGACGTGTCCCGAAAGCATGCTGTCACCACGACCAGAGCCGCTCATGACCATCCCCTCTCGCACCCACGACAGCGGATCGCTACCCGCGTCTGACTGGCCTGACGTTCGCCAGCATAGCGACGTACCGGGGCATTTCGGGTTTGCCACTCGCGGATCGTAATGGGCTACTGACACACGGTGTCGCATTGTTCGCGACTTCGTCGGTCTACCCAGGAAAACCAATCGCGCGGCGTACGGGCCACCGGCACACTGTCCGCTATGGCCGACGAGGAGCCCCTACCCGGCGGGAACGTCAACGGCGCGGTCGTCCGGATCGGCAACACCGTGCGCCGCCGAGCCGGTCCGTGGACCCCGGCCGTCCACGCGTTCCTCGAGCATCTGCACTCCGTCGGTTTCCAAGGGGCGCCCCGGCCACTCGGCATTGACGACCGGGGACGCGAGGTGCTCAGTTTCGCGCCCGGTACGGTTCCCTGGCCGGCGCGATTCGACCTGGTCTCACCGGAGGAACAGCTCGACCGGGTGGCCCGGCTGATCCGCGACTTCCACGACGCCGCCGAGAGCTTCACGCCACCACCGGACGCACGCTGGCAGACGCTGATCCCCGCCGATCACCACGAAATCATCACCCACCACGACCTCGCCCCGTGGAATCTGGTGATCGGCGACCGGTGGGTCTTCATCGACTGGGACGCCGCGGCACCGGGATCACGGCTGTGGGACGTCGCCTACGCCATCCACGGTTTCCTACCGCTCTGGCCGACCCGCACTGGCAACGCCCGGACGCCGCCGCCCGGCTGCGGGTCTTCGCCGACGCCTACGGCCTGGCCGAATCGCAGCGCCGGCAACTCGTCCCGCTGCTCGCCCGACGGACCCGGTCGATGCACGACTTCCTCGCCGAGCAGGCGCAACAGGGTATCGAGCCATGGCAACGGCTCTGGCGGGACGGCCACGGCGAAATTTGGCGTTCCGACGCCGAGTACATCCACCGACACGAACCGCTGTGGGAGCGGGCGCTGCTCGACTGAGTGCGGAAACCCGCCGATGACGACTGCTGAAACCGACCGGGCGGCGACACAACGGCGGGAGGGAAGCCGACGAGCGTCGACTTCCCTCCCGCTCCGATCAACGCACCGGCGGGCCTAACTCCGCTCATGGTGCGCGATCAGGTCATTCAGTTGACCACGAAGAGCAACCGGTTCGGCGAGCCGGTACCGGGGCTACCCACCACGCCGGTGGTGGCGTTGTTGATCAGGTAGCTCTTGACCTGGGCCGGGGTCCAGGACGGGTTGGCCGAGAGGACCAGCGCAGCGGCGCCGGCAACGTGCGGCGAGGCCATCGAGGTGCCGCTGATGGTGTTGCTCGCCGTGTTGCTGGTGTACCAGGCCGAGGTGATCGAGCTGCCCGGCGCGAAGATGTCCACGCAGGTCCCGTAGTTCGAGTACGACGCGCGGGCGTCCGTGTTGGTGGTGGCGCCCACGGTGATCGCGGTGGAGGTCCCGGCCGGCGTGTAGTTGCAGGCGTTGGCGCCGTCGTTTCCGGCGGCCACCGCGTAGGTGATGCCCGAGGCGATCGAGTTGGCCACCGCGCTGTTCAACGCGGTGCCACTGCCGCCGAGGCTCATGTTCGCCACCGCCGGCTTCACCGCGTTGGCGGTGACCCAGTTGATCCCGGCGATAACCTGGGCGTTGGTGCCGCTGCCGGCGCAGTTGAGCACCCGGACGGCGTACAGCCGCACCGCCTTGGCCACCCCGTAGGTCGAGCCGCCGACCGTGCCGGCGACGTGCGTGCCGTGGCCGTTGCAGTCGTTCGCCGCGCCACCGGAGGTGATCGCGTCGTAGCCGGTGAAGGCCCGGGTGGGGCTACCGAAGTTGCTGTGGCTCCGGTTGATACCGGTGTCGATGATGTAAGCCCGCACGGTGCTGGCGGTGTTCGGGTAGGTGTACGAGCTGTTCAGCGGCCGGTTGCGCTGGTCAATCCGGTCCAGGCCCCAGGAGGGCGGGTTGGTCTGCGTCGCGTTGATCGAGACAGTCTGGTTCTGCTCGACGTAGGCCACATCGGGGTTGGCGGCCAGGCGCTTGGCCTGGGTCTCACTCATCTTGGCCTCGAAGCCGTTGAGCGCCGCGTCGTAGGTGCGGGCGACGCTGCCGCCGTACCGGCTGGCCAGCTCCGCCGCCTTACCCGGCACCGCGGAGGCGGCCCGCGCCGAACCTGCCTTGGCGCCGACTGCGGTGTCCTTGAGCACCACGATGTAGCTGCCGGCGACCGCGTTCGCGCTGCCCGCGTGCTGAATGTTGCCGGTCGCCGGCGCTGCCGCCGCCGGGCTGGTCGCGACCATACCGGTCACCACCGCAGCAAAGATTCCGAACGCCGCCCGACGCGCGTAGCGCATGTCTGGGAGTGTCATCTCCCGCTCCTCCCTGATCCGTCCGGGGGTAGATGGATCAACGAGAGCCTATTCAATAAAACCTACGACTATCTATATCGAAATCCCCATATCGTGGCGGAGGGCCAACGGGCGAGGACGCCCGGGATCGACGGGGACCGTTTTGTCCGCGTTCCGGGCGACACCGCGCCCGCACCGAGCACGATCAGGGCCCACCCCGGGGCTAGCCGAGCCCGTGTCGGACCCAATACCCTTCGGTAACCGCAAAGCAACGTGACCATCGTCACGCATCCGATACCGCTGATATTCGAAAGGCAACCCCCGTCATGGCCTTCGATGTTCCATACCGCTCCATCCCCGACATGTTTCTCAAACGAGTCGCCGCCACCCCGGACCGCAACGCGTTTGCCCACCCTGCCCCCGATGACTCCGGTCCGGTCTGGCTGACCTGGGCCCAGGTCAGCCAGCGGGCCAAGGCCGTCGCAGCCGGCCTGCGCGAGTTGGGCGTTGGCAACGAGGACCGGGTGGCGATCCTGGCCAACACCCGACTCGACTGGGTCATCGCCGACCTCGGCATCATGTGCGCCGGCGGGGCCACCACCACGGTCTACCCCACCACCGAGCCGGACGACGCGTGCTACATCATCGCCGATTCCGGATCCCGGGTGCTGGTCGCGGAGAATGCCACCCAGGCCGGCAAGATCGCCGATGCCGACCTGCCGGACCTGACCCACGTGGTGCTCATTGATGGGCCGGCCGATGCGGAGGCCACACCCCCGCAGCTCACCCTGGCCGACCTGGAAGTTCGGGGCGCCGAGGCGTTGGCGCGCGAGCCGGATCTGATCGACAGGATCGTCGAGGGGATCGGCCCGGAACATCTCGCCACGTTGATCTACACCTCCGGCACCACCGGACGCCCGAAGGGGGTCCAACTGCTGCACGCCGGCTGGTGCTGGGAGGGGGTCGCCCAAGGGGCCTACGATCTGCTCCGAGCCGACGACCTGCAGTACCTGTGGCTACCCCTGTCGCACTCCTTCGGCAAGACCCTGCTCTGCGGAGTGATTCACGTCGGCCTGCCGACCTATGTTGACGGCCGACTGGACAAACTCGTGGAACTACTCAGCATAATCAAGCCCGACATTGATGTGCGGATCACCGCGGATCTTCGAGAAGGTCTACAACAAGGCGGTCACCACGGCACAGACCAGCGGCGGGGCCAAGGCCAAGATCTTCGCCTGGGCGGTGCGGACCGGTAAGCAGAAGGTCGCCCTGGAGCAGGCCGGTCAGCCGGTACCCGGCCTGCTCAACTTCCGCTACCAGTTGGCCGAGAAGCTGGTGTTCAGCAAGTTGCAGGCCCGCCTCGGTGGGCGGATCCGGGTGATGGTCTCCGGTGCCGCACCGCTGAGCAAGGAGATTGGAATCTTCTTCGCCGCCGCCGGGCTACCGATCTCCGAGGGTTACGGGCTCACCGAGAGCAGCGCCGGGAACTTCGTCAACCGACCCGGTGCATTGCGGATCGGCACGGTCGGCCAGCACCTCGGCGACCTGGAGTGCCGGATCGACACCGACGGGGAGATCCTGCTGCGGGGCGCCCCGGTGATGCGCGGCTACCACAACCTGCCCGAGGCGACCGCCGCCGCGTTCACCGAGGACGGCTTCTTCCGTACCGGTGACATCGGCGAGCTCGACGCCGACGGGTACCTGAAGATCACCGATCGGAAGAAGGACCTGGTCAAGACCTCCGGCGGCAAGTACGTCGCGCCGGCGCACATCGAAGGAGCCTTCAAGGCGATCTGTCCGTACACCTCGCAGGCCCTGGTGATCGGGCAGGCCCGCAACTTCTGCACCATGCTGGTCACCCTCGACCCGGAAGCGGTCACCGCCTGGGCTGCTGGTGGCCCGCTGGCCGGAAGGACGTATGCCGAGATCGTCGCCTCGGCCGAGGCACAGGCGATGGTCGAGGGCTATGTCGAGCAGCTCAACACCCAGCTCAACCGCTGGGAGACGATCAAAAAGGTAACCATCCTGCCGCGCGACCTGACCATTGAGGACGGCGAGATCACGCCCTCTATGAAGATCAAGCGGCGTAGCGTTGAGGCGAACTTCGCCACCGAGATCGAGAACATGTACGCCGGCACCGTCGCCGAGATCTGATCCGGTCCCCCACCCCGTTACCGTCGATCAAGGACTTCTCCGTCGATCAAGGACTTGTTGATGTGGGTGGTCGATCACTGCACGTCAACAAGTCCTTGATCGACGAGGAGCGGGGGGCGGTGCCAGGTGACTGGCCTGCGACGAGGCCAGCGGGGCAGCCGGTCACGGTCAGCGCCATGTGGATGAAGGCTCGCCCGCTGCGTGACGCGCCATCGCCGTACGGGGACTGCGACCTCGCGAAGGCGATCCGGCCGGTCGCTGCTGCCGGCGCTGCTGGAGGGCGAAATAGCGGATCAGTGCCAGTAGGTGCCGTAGACGGTGGATGCCATGGTAACGCGCCGATGCCGAGTGCGAGCCGGGAGATGCGCAGCCGCGACCGGTCACAGCGGCGACGTACGAAGCGTTCGCGGCATGCGAGAGGCGCTCACCGGTTGATCACCGTACACGAACCATCGCACGGGGTGTGGCGAACGCTCAACAGCAGAGCTGTCGCCGACCCTCGTTCTCCGGCCTAGAGCAGCAGCGCCGCTGGCGCGTGAGGTTTCCGGCTGGAAGTCAGAGCGGCGTGGACGACCGGGCCCGGAACTGGAAGTCGCCCGCTGGCGGCCAGCGCCGACGCAGCCGCGGCGCGTCGAGCACCGGCTTGCCAGCCGGGATCGACGAAGCAAATCGGTTCGCTCGCCAGCGCCGATACTGAGTGTGTCGTCCGCCTCAATCCGGCAGCAGGTCGGGCACGCCCTCCCAGGCGATCGGGACGGCTATCCCTGACAGTCGCATCTCCATCGACATATGCTGACATCCGATGCGCTTTTCCGGAGCCCGTCGCGCCTGGGTGCCGCCGGGCCCGCTAGGTCAGGCGATGACCGCCGTTTCGGTCCAGCGTGGTGCGTAACTCCGGTCCAGGTCGTAACGGACCGCGGCGATTCGATGCACCGCTTCGGTCAACTCGGCGACCGGCAGGGTGAACGGCAGACGCAGAAAGCGTTCCAGGGTGCCGTCCAGACCGAACCTCGGCCCTGGCGCGAGTCGTACCCCGACCCGCTCCACCGCACGGGCCAGGGCGCTTGAGATCGGCCCATCCAACTCGGCCCAGCAGGTGACCCCACCCCGCGGAACGGTGACCCGCCATTCGGGTAGCACCTCGGCCAGCGCGGCGAGCAGGGCGTCCCGGGCGGCGGTGAGCTGAGCCCGCCGGGCGGCGACAATCGGGCCGCCGTCCATGAGCAGCCGCACCGCGACCAATTGATCAAGTACTGGACTGGCCATGTCCACGCCGACCCGGGCGGCGGCCAACCGCTGCACCTGCGGCACGGACGCGCGGACCCAGCCAATCCGCAACCCGCCCCAGTACGCCTTGCTCATCCCGCCGATGCGTGATCACCCGGGAGCGCCGGTCGAAGACCGCGGTCGGCGGCGGCATCACGGTGCCGTCCAGCGCGAGGTCCACGAAGGACTCATCGATGACCAGGTCGGTGCCGCTGGCATGAGCCGTGGCCACCAGCCGCTCGCGCAGTTCGGTGGGCATCAGATGCCCGGTCGGGTTCTGGAACTCCGGAATCAGGTAGGCCAACCGGGGCTGGATCTGCCGCAGGCTGCCGAGTAGCAGCTCAGGGTCCCACCCCGTACCCCCGGGGGCCAGGCCGTGGGTGTCGATCCGCGCCCGTCGCGCGGTGAGCGCGGCCAACGCGTTCGGGATAGGTCGGCGATTCCACGAGTACGCTCGCGGCCGGCGGCAGGGCCACCCGCAGCACCAGGTCGAGTGCGTGCTGCGTACCGTTGGTCACCATGATCTGCTCGGCGCTGGTTGGCAGCCCCCGTTCGGTGTACGCCCGGGCCACCGCCTCGCGCAGCTCAACAATGCCGGTCGGGTGGTAACCCGCGCCGGTCAGATAGCGGGGCAGGTCCTCGGCGGCGGCCCGGGCGGCCGGCAACAGCTCGGCCGGGGCGGCCAGCGCGGCAGAGCCCAGATCGATCACGTCGAGATCGTCCAGCGGGGTCCAGAGCCCGGTGCTGGCGACCCGGTGGCCGCCGGGCAGGGCGGTCCAACTACCGGCCCCGCGTCGGCTGGTCAGGTGCCCGGTCTCCCGCAGCTCCCGGTAGGCCGCGGTGATCGTGGTCCGGCTGACCGCCAGCGCATCGGCCAGCTCACGCTCGGCCGGCAGCCGCACCCCGAGCGGTAGCCGCCCGTCCGCGAGCAGGCCACGCACCGCAGCGGCGAGGGCCAGATAGTCCGGGTTCCGCCGCCGGCCCGGAAGCGCATGCCAGTTTCCGAGAAGTCGGGCCAATTGTGGCCCTCGAACCAGCCCTGCCATGGCCACACCTCCGGAATTGGCTCTTCCATTAGCCGTAACTGGCCTCCAGAGTGGCAGGCATGGCAAAAGTTGGCAACCTTCACCCTCGGCTGCTCCGGCGGCTCGGACAGTTGTACACCGGGCTGGCGCTCTACGGCATCAGCATGGCGTTGATGATCGAGTCAACTCTCGGCCTGAACCCCTGGGACGTCTTCCACCAGGGCCTGTCCCAACGCACCGGGATCTCCATCGGCACGGTCACCATCCTGGTCGGTGCCCTGGTCCTGCTGCTCTGGCTCCCGCTGCGCCAACGTCCCGGCCTCGGCACGGTGAGCAACATCGTGGTCATCGGACTCGTCGTCGACCGCGCGTTGGCCCTGTTACCCACCGTCGGTCCACTCCCGGCACGGATCGCCTTTCTCATCGCCGGCATCGTGCTCAACGGGGTGGCCACCGCGCTCTATCTCGGTGCCCAGTTCGGTCCCGGCCCCCGCGACGGGCTGATGACCGGCTACGTGGCCCGGCGCCCCGGTCGATCGATCCGACTGGTACGCACTGTTATCGAGGTCGGCGTACTGGTGACCGGCTGGCTGCTCGGTGGCCAGGTCGGCGTCGGTACCCTGGCGTACGCGCTCGCCATCGGCCCACTCGCGCAGGCCCTTATCCCGATCTTCCACATCCCGCTGGGCCCGCCGCCGCAAAGCCGGGGCCGGCAGGCGAGCGGCGAACGGTCCGCGTCCTACCACGGTGGCGTCCGTTTCCCCGAAGGTTGAAGGAAACAGACGGGTAAACACCGCGACGCAAAGGTTCCCTCGACGGCGGTCACCCGGCATCATTTGCCCATGGGGGAAGAGGGATGGCGTTGGTCGGACGCCTGGATCTTCGTAGCACTGGTCATCGCCGGTGGCGCCGGACGGCATCGCCGCGCGCCCACCAGCCGGCGTCCCGAGGGTGTCCGGCTGACCGACATGTTGAGCACCGCTGACCATCTCAACCAGGTCCCTCCCGGCCCGGCACGAAATCGAGGTCGCGGTCCGTCGGCTGGCCGGCGCGGGTCTGATCAGCGTCGCCGATGGCTGGTTCCGGGTCACCCCGACCGGTGAACAGCTCTGGCGGACCCGGCCACACGGCGGCCTGACCACCGCCGTCGAGACGGTGCACGGCGTGCTGAGCCGCCGGCACAGCCCGGGCGCGGCCGACTGGGTCCTCGACGACGACGAACACCTCGCCGCGGTGCACGAGTACGCCGCGCGGCTGGCCATTCCGATGCCGCAGCACCTGCCCGAACGAGGCCGCTGACCCTACCCGCGGCCCTTGGCGAGGCCCACGGTGCACAGGGCGGACCCGGCTCGGACCAACCGGCCGGATCCGCCCTGAGCAACACGTCATTTTCCCTGATCACCGCGTCAGCGCACCGGATGGCCGGCGGCGCGCAACGCGTCCTTGACCTCACCAACGGTCAGTTCGCCGAAGTGGAAAACGCTGGCGGCGAGCACCGCGTCCGCGCCCGCGCCGATGGCCGGCGGGAAGTCACCCACCGCGCCCGCGCCGCCGCTGGCGATGACCGGTATCTCCACCGCCTGCCGCACCGCACCGATCAGCGCCAGATCGAATCCGGCCTTGGTGCCGTCGGCGTCCATCGAGTTGAGCAGGATCTCGCCGGCGCCCAACTCGGCACCGCGCCGGGCCCAGTCCACCGCGTCGATCCCGGTACCCCGCCGGCCACCGTGGGTGGTCACCTCGAAGCCGCTGGGCGTCGTACCCGCCGGTGCCCGCCGAACATCAAGGGAGAGGACCAGCACCTGCCGGCCGAACCGGTCGGCGATCTCCGCGATGAGCTCCGGCCGGGCGATCGCCGCGGTGTTGACGCCCACCTTGTCCGCGCCGGCCCGCAACAGGGTGTCGACGTCGGCCACCTGCCGCACCCCGCCGCCGACGGTGAGGGGGATGAACACCGACTCGGCCGTGCGGCGTACCACCTCCAGCATGGTGCCCCGGTTGTCGGACGACGCCGTGACATCGAGGAAGGTCAGCTCGTCCGCCCCGGCCTGGTCATACGCGGCGGCCAACTCGACCGGATCACCAGCATCCCGCAGGTCGAGGAAGTTGACTCCCTTGACCACCCGCCCGGCGTCCACGTCCAGGCAGGGGATCACGCGCACCGCCACCGTCATGCGCCACCAGCCTAGTCGGCCGACCGCAGCCCCGGCCCCGGCCGTCGAGCGGAGCGGCATCACAACCGCACTCCGGTCGGGCCGCCGGACCCGCCGAGGTACGCCTCAACCTCCACCTCGACCAGGTGGTCGGGGTGCAGTAGACCGGCCACCACGACCAGGGTGGCCACCGGCCGTACCGTACCGAAGAACGCGGCGTGCGCCCGCCCGACCGCGTCGGCGTGGACCCGGTCGATCACGTACATCCGGGTCCGCACCACGTCATCGACTTCCGCGCCGACCTCGGCCAGCGCCTCCAGCGCGATCCGCAACGCCCGCGCGGTCTGCCCCGCCGGGTCGCCGACGTGCGTCACCGCCCCGTCGACGGTGGCGGTACAGCCGGCGGTGAGCACGAAATCGCCGGCCCGCACCACCCGGGCGTAACCGTAGGTGCGCTCCCACGGTCCGCCCGAGCCAAGCCGGAGGACCGTCACGACTCGGCCAGCACGCTCAGCGCCTGCGCTACGGTGAAGGCCCCGGCGTAGAGCGCCTTGCCCGCGATCACGCCCTCCACCCCGATCGGCTCCAGCGCCGACAGCGCCCGCAGATCATCGAGCGTGGACACACCGCCGGAGGCGATCACCGGAGCGTCGGTACGCGCGCAGACCTCCCGCAGCAGCTCCAGGTTGGGCCCGCGCATGGTGCCGTCCTTGGTGATGTCGGTGACCACGTACCGCGTCGCACCCGCCTTGTCCAGCCGCTCCAGCACCTCGAACAGGTCACCACCGTCCCGGGTCCAGCCCGCGGGCGGAGAGGGTACGTCCGCGCACATCCAGCCCGATCGCCACCCGATCGCCGTACTCGCCGACCACCCGGTCACACCATTCGGGATCCTCCAGCGCGGCGGTGCCGATGTTGACCCGGGCCGCGCCGGTGCCCAGCGCCGCACTGAGCGACTCGTCGTCGCGGATCCCGCCGGAGAGCTCCACCGCCACGTCGAGCTGGCGGACCACCTCGGCCAGCAGATCGGCGTTGGAACCCCGACCGAAGGCGGCATCCAGGTCGACCAGGTGGATCCAGGTCGCGCCGTCGCGCTGCCAGGCCAGCGCCGCCTCCAGCGGGTCACCGTAGGTGGTCTCGCTGCCGGCGGCGCCCTGAACCAGGCGGACCGCCTGGCCATCGGCGACGTCGACGGCGGGTAGCAGGGTGAGGCTCAACTCGTTCTCCTCGATCAGGTTCGGCGGTCCAGTGCGATCACCACGACCGCTGGCAGTGCCAGAAGCATCAACATGGTCAGCAGGAGGCGCAGCGCCAGGCTATCGATGAGCAGCCAGATGGCGGCGAGCGCCGCCAACGACAGCCCGACCACGCCGGCCCGCTCGCCCCGGCTCCGCCGGGCGAAAAGCCGGCCGGTACGCCGATCGGGCAGCCGCGGGGTGAGCCGGCGGAGCAGCGCCCGGCGGCGCTGCCGACGGGCCACCCGTCTGGCCCGCACCGCACGTTCCCGCTCCGCCTCGATCAACCGGACCGCCCGCAGCCGGGCCCGCTCCTTGCTCACCGGACCCGCCTCCCGTTCGTCGGAGTCCCCTGCCAGCGCACGCCGGCCCGGTCACCACGTGGCCAGCCAGTTGCGCAGCAGGGCAGCTCCGGTGTCGGCGGACTTCTCCGGGTGGAACTGGGCGGCCGACAGCGACCCGTGCTCGACCGCGGCGACGAACGGCGTCTCGTGCTCGGCCGTGGTCACCAGCGCGCCGGCCTCGGCCAGCGGGGCAGCCTCCAGCGCCGCGTAGGAGTGCACGAAGTAGAACCGGCTGCCGTGGGGCGAGCCCGGCGAACAGCACCGACCCGGCCGACGGCGCGACCGTGTTCCAGCCCATGTGCGGCAGGCGTCGGGCGGCCAGCCGGGTCACCCCACCCGGCAGCAGGCCGAGCCCCTTGGTGACCACGCCGTGCTCCTCGCCGTACTCGAAGAGCACCTGCATGCCGACGCAGATGCCGAGCACCGGCCGACCGGCGGCCACCCGCTGCGGCGATCATCGGGCCGGCGCGCAGCGCGTCGAGCCCGGCCATGCAGGCGGCGAAGGCGCCCACCCCGGGCACCACCAGTCCGTCGGCTTCGGCGGCCAGCGTCGAGATCGGCGGTGACGGTGACGTCGGCGCCGACCCGCGCCACCGCCCGCTCCACCGACCGCAGGTTGCCCGACCCGTAGTCGAGCACCACCACCCGGGCCGGACGGGACCGGTCCGGCTGCGGGAGCCGGCGAACGTCCGCGCGGTCATCAACCCTCTCCCGGGTTCAGCCAGAGCACCCCACCGGCCGTGGCCAGCAGGGCGAGCAGGCCCACGAAGCCGATCACACCGCGGGGCGCGCCCTGCCGGTGCATCGACCACGCCCCGCCGACCAGCACCCCGGCCAGGATGAAGAGCAGTACCGGCAGCACACCCTTCATCGACAGCCCCGGTCAGGCCGCGTCACCGGTCCGCCCGGCGCGCCCATCAGAGCGCGCCCTTGGTGCTGGGTATCACGCCGGCCGATCGGGGGTCGATCGCGACCGCCTCGCGCAGGGCCCGCGAAACCGCCTTGAACTGGGCCTCCACCACGTGGTGCGCGTCCGGGTGACCCCCGGGCCGAGCCGCCCGCAGCACGTCAACATGCAGGGTCAACCGCGCCGACTGTCCGAACGACTCCCAGATGTGCCGGGTCATGCTCGTCGGATAGACCGGTCCGATGTAGGACGCCAACGCCGGCTCGTCGTGCACCACGTACGGCCGCCCGGACAGGTCGACCGCGGCTCGTACCAGCACCTCGTCCATCGGGATGGTGGCCGAACCGTACCGGCGGATGCCGGCCTTGTCCCCCAACGCCTGGTCGAACGCCGCGCCCAGGGCGAGCGCGGTGTCCTCGATCGTGTGGTGTGCGTCGATCTCCAGGTCGCCGACGGTCTGCACGGTCAGGTCGAACCCGCCGTGCCGGGCAATCTGGTTGAGCATGTGGTCATAGAAGCCGATGCCCGTGCTGATCTCGGCCTTACCGGTGCCGTCGAGGTCCAACTCGACCACGACCTTGGTCTCCGCCGTGCTTCGCTCGACCCGGGCGGTTCTGCTCACGATTGCGCCTCTCGTTTCGCCATGGTGCCTCTCCAGCGGGCTGCGCTCACGCCGAGCGCCCCGCCAAACGCAGCTCCAGAACTGCTCATCGCAGGTCCAGCGCGGCCAGGAAGGCGTCGGTCTCCTGCGGGGTCCCGGCGGTGACCCGCAGCCAGCCGGGCAAGCCGACATCACGGACCAGGACCCCCCGGTCGAGCAGCGTCCGCCAGGCATCCGCCTGGTCTCCGCCGACCTCGAACAGGACGAAGTTGGCGTCGCTGTCGGCCACCGTCCGACCGGCGCCCCGCAGGGTTGCCACGATCCGATCGCGCTGCTCCCGGATCGCCGCCACGGTAGCGAGCAGGGCGTCCCGGTGGGCCAGCGCCGCGCGGGCCGCGGCCTGGGTGAGCGCGGAGAGGTGATACGGCAAGCCGGACGAGCTGCACCGCGTCGACCACCGCCGGATCGGCCGCCAGGTAGCCCAGCCGGCCACCGGCGAACCCGAACGCCTTGCTCATCGTGCGGGTCACCACCAGCCTCGGGTGCCCTGGGCAGCAGGGCCAGCGCGGTGGGGGTACCGGTCCGGGCGAATTCCGCGTACGCCTCGTCCACCACCACCATGCCCGGCGCCTCGGCGAGCACCGCGGTGATCACCGCTGGATCGAGCGCCGTGCCGGTCGGGTTGTTCGGCGAACAGAGAAAGATCACGTCCGGCTGATGCTCCCGGACCTGGGCCACCGCGTCCGAGGCGGTCAACCCGAAGTCGGCCCCGCGCCGGCCGGGCAGCCAACGGGTGCCGGTGCCGAGCGCCAGCAGCGGATGCATCGAGTACGCCGGGGTGAACCCCAGCGCGGTCCGGCCCGGACCGGCGAAAACCTGCAGCAACTGCTGCTGGATCTCGTTGGAACCGTTGGCCGCCCAGAGGTTGGCGACGGTCAGACCATGCCCCAGGTAGTCGGCCAGGTCGGCACGGAGTGCCACCGCGTCCCGGTCCGGATAGCGGTTGAGTTCCCGCAGTTCGGCCGCGACCGCCTTGCCGATCGCGGCCACCACCGGCTCCGGCACCGGGTACGAATTCTCGTTGGTGTTCAACCGCACCGGCACATCGAGCTGCGGAGCGCCGTACGGACGACGGCCGCGCAGATCGTCCCGGATCGGCAGATCATCGAGGGTGGTCACGATACCGGCCCTCCGGCCGGGCGGAAGCGGGCCTGCACAGCCTGCCCGTGGGCGGGCAGATCCTCGACGTTGGCCAGGGTCACCACGTGCGGGGCGACCTCGCGCAGCGCTGCCTCGTCGTACTCGATGAGGTGGATGCCACGCAGGAACGACTGCACCGACAGGCCGGAGGAATGCCGGGCGCAACCGCCGGTGGGCAGCACGTGGTTGGAGCCGGCACAGTAGTCGCCGAGCGACACCGGCGCGTACGCCCCGACGAAGATCGCACCGGCGTTGCGGACCTGAAGGGCCCACTGCCGGGCATCGCGGGTCTGGATCTCCAGGTGCTCGGCGGCGTACGCGTCGACCACCCGCAGCCCCGCTGCCAGGTCGTCGACGAGCACCGCACCGCTCTGCGCCCCGGTCAGCGCGGTGGTCACCCGTTCGACGTGCTTGGTTGCGGCAACCTGCCGGGTCAGCTCCCGCTCGACCGCGTCGACCAGCGCCACCGACGGGGTGACCAACACGCTCGCCGCGAGCGGGTCGTGCTCGGCCTGACTGATCAGGTCGGCGGCGACGTGCACCGGGTCGGCGGTTTCGTCGGCCAGGATGGCGATCTCGGTCGGACCGGCTTCGGCGTCGATGCCGATAACGCCACGCAGCAGCCGCTTCGCGGCGGTGACCCAGATGTTGCCGGGGCCGGTGATCATGTCGACCGGCGCGCACCGCTGACCACCCTCGGCGTCGGTGTCGGCGCCATAGGCGAGCATCGCCACCGCCTGTGCCCCACCGACGGCGTAGACCTCGTCGACGCCGAGCAGGGCACAGGCGGCCAGCACCCGGGCGTCGGGCAGCCCGCCATTTTCCACCTGGGGTGGGCTCGCGACGACCAGCGACCGGACCCCGGCCGCCTGGGCCGGCACCACGTTCATCACCACGGTCGACGGATACATGGCCAGCCCACCGGGGACGTACAGGCCGACCCGGTCCACCGGCACCCAGCGCTCGGTGACCGTGCCGCCGGGGACGACCTGGGTGGTGTGGTCCACCCGGCGCTGGTCTGCGTGGACCCGCCGGGCCCGGGAGATCGACTCGATCAGCGCCGCCCGGACGTCGGGGTCGAGCACCTGCTCCGCGGCGGCGATCGCCTCGGCCGGTACCCGCAACTGGTCGACCCGGATCCCGTCGAAGCGCTCGGTGGCCTCGCGGATCGCCGGGAAGCCATGGTCGCGTACCGCCTCCACCAGGGGGCGGATCTTCTCCACCGCCACCGAGACGTCGAGCTGGGCACGGGGCAGCAGCCCACGCAGGTCACGCGAGCCGCCACGCAGGTCGATCCGGTTCAACACGCCTGGAAGTCTATGCGGCGCGCAGCGGGCGAACCCGGGTACGCCCAGCGAGCGGGACGGTGAGCCCGACCACGTCTTTTCGGCATGTCACCCGAGCGGCCAGCGGCTGCGTTATCCGGCCGGTGCGCGATCGATGCTCGGCCGGCCTCGGACAACCACGGCTGGGCTATTAGCCGCTAGGCTCGACCGGTGCATGCGCGGCTGCCGGTATTTCCGCTCGGGACGGTCCTCTTCCCCGGCCTGGTGCTGCCGCTGCACATTTTCGAGCAGCGCTATCGGGCGCTGATCAAGCATCTGATGGGGCTACCCGATGGCACGCCCCGGGAATTCGGGGTGGTGGCCGTCCGCAGTGGCTGGCTCGGCCCCCCGGTGGAAACCGGCCGGCCCGGCCCGCCCGGCGGACGGTCGGACGCAACCATCGGCAGCGGTGACGAGCCGACCGGCCCGGCGGCGAAGAGCGACGGTCCGGCCCCCGGCAGCACGGCGAAAACTCCGATCACCCTGCACGAGGTGGGTTGCACAGCCGAGCTACGGCAGGTCACCGAGCTGCCGGACGGCCGGTTCGACGTGGTCACCGTGGGCCGGCGCCGGTTCCGGATCATCGATCTCGACGAGCGGTCGACGCCCTACCTGACCGCCGAGGTGCAATGGCTGCCCGAGCCGACCGGTCAGGAGGAGATCGACGACCTGCTCGCCCCCCGGGTCGTCGCGGTCTTCCGGCAGTATCTGCGGCTGATTCGAGACGACCCGGAGGAGATCGCCGAACAGTTGCCCGACGATCCGACCGTCCTCTCCCATCTGGTCGCGGCCACGGCGGCACTGACGCTGGCGGACCGGCAACGGCTACTCGCCACCCCGGACACCGCCGGCCGGCTCCGCGCGGAACTGCGCCTACTCAACCGCGAGGCGGCTCTGCTGCGTCAGTTACGGGCGGTGCCGGTTCCGCTGCCGGAGCTGGCGGTGCCGGCGAGTCCGAACTGACTGGCGCTGACGCCGGCTCCGGCGCGTCGGGCACCGAGTCAGGCTCGGTCTCCGGCCGCAGTGAGGAATACCGGGACCAACCGGCCAGCAGGGTGTAGGTCACGGCGGCGGTGAACGCCGGAATCAGCAGCACACCCTGCACGACGGGGACGATCCCGGCGAACCACTTGACGCTTCCGGCGCGTAGGTCGGGCGGCTTATGGAAGGTCCGCCCCACCGGGGCGTTCTCCAACAGTCGATGGAATTCAGCGAGACCGATCTGCCGGCCCAACTGCCAGGCAAGCAGCGCGGCACCGATGGTGCCGATCACCACCGCCAGCATGCCGACCGGACCACGGTAGCGGCGCAGAATCGACCATCCGGCGATCGTGGCCAGCACGCCGAAGCCGAGACCGAGCAGGCTGAACCACCCATCCGCGGCGATGAACTCCTCCGGCTGCGGCTGGGTCAGCACCACGCCGCCGGCCGTTCTCACCACCGGAACCGACGGGGCCACCGCCGCCCAGACCAAACCGAGTACCGCGCCCAGCAGGGTCAGCACCAGCGCCGTACCGGCACCGACCGCGAGCGCCCGACCGAGCCGCGGTAACGCGGGCGCCGGCTCGATGGCCAACCAGCTCTGGTACGCGTCGGCGGGCGCCCCCGGCAGGGAACCTGCATCGGGTACGACCGGCTGATCACCGCTGCCCGGCGTCCGGCTGCGCACCAGCCCTCGGGGTCGGCCGGTTCGTCACCACCGGCTGGCGGGGGGCCGCGAACCGGTTGGCGCGTTCCGGGTCGCCGTCGTCGTCAGCGGGCCGGTGATGATCGGAGATTGCCGGACTCACCCGATGATCCTCTCAGGCTGGGCCCCCTCGACGGGCGCCGGATCGACAAGGCCCGAAGAAATTGGTCGGGGCGCGTGCCGCCCCAACGGGCAAGTCGGCCGGTTCAGCCCGCCACCGCACTCGGGCCGAGCAGCGCCTTGAGGTCGGCCATCAGCGCGGTGGTCGGCGACACCCGCAGCGGGCTGAGCCGCAGCAGCGTCGCCCGGGAGCCGTTGACCAGCTTCACGTGCACCTCGGCCGAGCCGGGGTGGCTGGTGAGCACCTCCCGCAGCCGTTCGACCAGCGGCGGCGTACAGCGGGACGGCGGCAGCGCGAGCACCACCGGTTTGACCTCGTCCACGGCGGTGATCTCCGGCATGGACAGGTCCATGGCCATCAGCCGGGGCTGGTCGTCGCGCCGGTCCACCCGGCCCTTGACCACCACGATGGCGTCCTCGGCGATGTACTGCCCGACCAGCTCGTAGGTGTTCGGGAAGAACAGCACCTCGATGGCGCCGCCGAGGTCCTCCAGGGTGGCCGATCGCCCAGGCCCGCCCCTGCTTGGTGATCCGGCGCTGCACCCCGGAGAGGATGCCGGCCAGGGTGAGCGACCTGGCCGTCGGGACCGACCCTCCTCGGCGAGCGCGGCGATCGACAGTCGGCGGCGGCGGCGAGCACGTGCTCGACGCCGAAGCAGCGGGTGGTCGGAGACGTACAGGCCGAGCATCTCCCGCTCGAAGGTGAGCAGGTCGGTCTTGTCCCACTCCCCGGCCGGGATCGGCGGCGTCACCACCATGCCGGCCCCGGCCGTCCGGCGTCGCCGGCGCCGAACGCGTCGCCGAAGAGGTCGTACTGGCCGATGGCCTCGTTGCGCTTGAGGTCGAGGAACGAGTCGATGGCGTCGACGTGCACCGCCAGCAGCCCCCTGCGGGTGTGCCCGAGCGAGTCGAACGCACCGGCCTTGATCAGCGACTCGATCGTCTTCTTGTTGCAGGCGACCGCGTCCGACCTTGCGCAGGAAGTCGTAGAAGTCGGTGAACGCGCCCTTCTCCTTGCGGGACCGCGCGAATCGACTCGACCACGTTGTCGCCGACGTTGCGGACCGCGGCCAGCCCGAACCGGATGTCCTCGCCGACCGCGGCGAACTGGGCGTTGGACTCGTTGACGTCCGGCGGCAGCACCTTGATGCCCATCCGGCGGCACTCGGCGAGGTAGACCGCGGACTTGTCCTTGTCGTCGCCGACCGAGGTGAGCAGCGCGGCCATGTACTCGGCCGGGTAGTTCGCCTTGAGGAAGGCGGTCCAGTAGGAGACCAGGCCGTACGCCGGCGGTGTGCGCCTTGTTGAAGGCGTAGTCGGAGAACGGGACGAGGATGTCCCACAGCGTCTTGATCGCGGCGTCGCGAGTAGCCGTTGGCCCGCATGCCCGCCGGAGAACGGCACGTACTCCTTGTCGAGGATCTCCTTCTTCTTCTTGCCCATCGCCCGGCGCAGCAGGTCGGCGTCGCCCAGCGAGTAGCCGGCGAGCTTCTGGGCGATCGCCATGACCTGCTCCTGGTAGACGATCAGCCCGTAGGTGTCGCCCAGGATCTCGGCCAGCGGCTCGGCCAGCTCGGGGTGGATCGGCACCACCGGCTTGCGGCCGTTCTTGCGGTCGGCGTACTCGTTGTGCGCGTTGGCGCCCATCGGACCGGGCCGGTAGAGCGCGCGACCGCGGAGATGTCCTCGAAGTTGTCCGGCGGCATCGAGCGCAGCAGCGCGCGCATCGGGCCGCCGTCGAGCTGGAACACCCCGAGCGTGTCGCCGCGGGCGAGCAGCTCGTAGGTCGGCCTGGTCGTCCAGCGGCAGGTCCTCCAGGACCAGGTCGATGCCGCGGTTGTCCCGGATGGACTCCAGGCAGTCGTCGAGGATGGTGAGGTTGCGCAGCCCCAGGAAGTCCATCTTGAGCAGGCCGATGGTCTCGCAGGCACCCATGTCGAACTGGGTGATGATCGCGCCGTCCTGCTCGCGCTGCTGGATCGGGATGACGTCGAGCAGCGGGTCCCGGGACAGGATGACGCCGGCCGCGTGCACGCCCCACTGGCGCTTGAGCCCCTCCAGTCCCTTGGCCGTGTCGACCACCTTGCGGACGTCGGGCGTCGGACTCGTAGAGCTGCGCGGAACTCGGCCGCCTCCGGGTAGCGCGGGTGGCTCGGGTCGAAGATGCCCGCCAGCGGGATGTCCTTGCCCATCACCGCCGGCGGCATCGCCTTGGTGATCCGGTCACCGACCGCGAACGGGTAGCCGAGCACCCGGGCGGCGTCCTTGATCGCGGCCTTCGCCTTGATGGTGCCGTAGGTGATGATCTGGGCGACCCGCTCCTCGCCGTACTTCTCGGTGGCGTAGCGGATCATGTCGCCGCGGCGGCGCTCGTCGAAGTCCATGTCGATGTCGGGCATCGAGACGCGGTCGGGGTTGAGGAACCGCTCGAAGAGCAGGCCGTGCTGGATCGGGTCGAGCTCGGTGATGCCCAGCGCGTACGCGATGAGCGCGCCGGCCGCCGAGCCACGGCCCGGGCCGACCCGGATGCCCTTCTGCTTGGCGTAGGCGACCAGGTCGGCGATGACCAGGAAGTAGCCGGGGAAGCCCATCTGGAGGATGACGCCGAGCTCGTACTCGGCCTGCTTCCGGCGGTCCTCCGGCACCCCGTTCGGGAACCGGCGTGCCAGCCCGCGCTCGACCTCCTTGCGCAGCCAGCACTCCTCGGTCTCGCCGGCGGGCACCGGGAACTGGGGCATCAGGTTGCGGGCGGCGAACATCGCCGAGTAGTCGCCGATCTGCTCGGCGATCTCCAGGGTGTTGTCGCAGGCCTCGGGGAGCTCCGAGTCCCACAGCGTGCGCATCTCCGCCGGCGACTTCAGGTAGAAGTCGCGGGCGTCGAACTTGAACCGCTTCGGGTCGGCCATGGTCGTCCCGGTCTGCACGCAGAGCAGCACCTCGTGCGCCTCGGCGTCGGCGTCGTAGGTGTAGTGCAGGTCGTTGGTGGCCAGCAGCGGCAGGTCGAGCTCGCTGCCGAGCCGGAGCAGGTCCTCGCGGATCCGGGTCTCGATGCCCAGCCCGTGGTCCATCAGCTCGAGGAAGAAGTTGTCCGCGCCGAGGATGTCGCGGAACTCCGCCGCCGACTCGCAGGCCTTGTCGTAGTTGCCGATCCGCAGCCAGGTTGACCTCGCCGGAGGGGCAGCCGGTGGTGGCGATGATCCCCTTGCCGTACTCGTGCAGCAGCTCGCGGTCCAGCGCGGGGCTTGTAGTAGTAGCCCTCCAGGCTGGCCAGGGAGCTGCAGCCGGAACAGGTTGTGCAGCCCGTCGGCCGTCCTCGGCCAGCATGGTCATGTGGGTGTACGCGCCACCGCCGGAGACGTCGTTCTCGCCCGCCGTCGGCCCACCGCGACCCGGGTCCGGTCGCCGCCGGTCCGTGCCGGGCGTCAGGTACACCTCGATGCCGATGATCGGCTTGACGCCCGCCGCGGTGGCCTGCTTGTAGAAGTCGTAGGCGCCGAACAGGTTGCCGTGGTCGGTCATCGCCAGGGCCGGCATGCCCAGCCGAGCGGTCTCGTCGAACAGGTCCTTGAGCCGCGCCGCCCCGTCGAGCATGGAGTACTCGGTGTGCACGTGCAGGTGCACGAACGAGTCAGACACCCAGGGCCCCCTTCCCCTCGCGTGGCAGCCGGCACTCCGATCAGCCGGTCCCCGATCAAGCCGACCGCCGGCTGCGAGCCTAGCCCTCCGCACCGACGGCCGACAGCGGCGACACGGCACCGCGAGATGGCCCACACTCCGGCCGGTCAGCGGACGAACGGCTCCAACATCACCGCTGCCGCCTGCAGCCAGGCGTCCCGGGTCTCCTGGCGCAGTTGGGCGTACTCGATTGACGAGCCGGTCTCCAGCGCCGGGTCGTACGGCACCACAGCGACCGCCCTGGTCCGGGTCGCGAAGTGCCGCTCCAAATCGGTGAGCAGCGGTGAACGCTCCTGCGTCGGGCAGGAGAGCAGCGTCACGGCGTTCGCCGCGAGTTCACCCATGCCGACCTCATGCAGCAGATCGAGCATCCAGTCGGCGGTGAACGCCGCGTCCTCGCGGGGCACGGTGGTGACCACCAACTGGTCGGCCGCTTGCAGCACGGTCCGCCAGTTGGCGCTCTCCACGTTGTTGCCGGTATCGACGCAGATCACCTCGTGGGTGCGCCGCAGCAGTTCGAGGACCCGCCGGACCGTGTGCTGGTCGAGCCGGGACGCGAAGCGCGGGCTCTCCTCACCGGCCAACACGTCGTACGACCCGTCAGAGGCGTGCCGCAGGTAGTCATCGAGCCGGCTGATCAGTTCGGTGCCGTGCAGGGCCTCGACGGGCATCAGATCGGCGATCAGGTGCCGGATCGTCCGGGCGTGTCGCGCACTGCCCGCGCGTAAGCCGAGCGTGCCCCGCAGCTCGTTGTCGTCCCAGGCCAGCACACCACGGCCACGTACGCTGCCGACGGTGGCGGCGGCCAGCACGGTCGCCGTGGTCTTGTGTACGCCACCCTTGGGGTTGGCGAAGGCGAGCACCCGGGCCGTGCCAACCTCCCGGCGCAGCACGCTGACCGCGCGTTCCACCTCCGCCACGGGCCGGCGCTCCGCCCGCCCGCTCCGGGACGAGGAGTGGTCCAAACTGGCCCGGCGGGAAGGCCGGACAAATCCGCCGCCCAGTGCCGCGTAGTCCGGCGCCGGGGCCTGCGGCTGCATCGGGGCGACCGGCGGCGGGGCCTGCGGCTGCATCGGGGCGACCGGCGGCGGGGCCTGCACCGGCGCTGAGGCCTGGGCCGGGGGCGGACGGTAGCCGGGTTCCAGCACGGCGTACCGGGACTCGGCCGGTGGTCCAACAGGTGCCGGCGGAAATCCTGGATCAGAGCGGTATCCCGGGTCGGGTCGGTAACCCGGGTCCGGGTGGTAACCGGAGCCGTAGCCAGTACCGGGCGGATCGGACGGATCGGGGCGATAGCCGTTATCCAGCACGGCGTACCGCGACTCGGCCGGAGGGCCCGGATCCGGACGGCGCCCCGGGTCGGGGACGTAACCGGTGCCGGGCGGATGGGGCGGTTCGGTGGTCCGGCGTTGATCGCCAGGGTAGCCGTCACCTGGCTGACCGGTGCCACCGGAGCGCCGCCCGGGGTTACCGCCGGGCGACCGGCCCTCCCCGCCACGGCGGTCATCCACTTCGGGCGACTCCTCGGCACGGCCGCCGAGCCGGGCGCGGTCGAGCAGCGCCCGCCAACGCGGTGCTGATTCCGCCGGCCGGCCCCAGCCGGTCTCGGTGCCGTCCACGGCTTGCCCTCCCAGCGCCATCGGTCCCCGCCTGACAAGGCTACGAAGCAAACCCTATTCGGACCACACCGGAACGTATACACCACCATCGCCAATGGCCTGCCGTCGACCCCCGCAACGGTCGCTGCCGCCAGGTTCGCCGTTCGGAGAATCTTAGTGACGGATACTGTCCGGTGACTCCGGCGATGCCACCTGCGTACCGGGCACCGCCGACGGCGTGCCCGGATCGGCCGAGCCAGGAGCGGTGGTGACCTCGGTGGGTGGACGTGAGACGTCGACCTCGGGTGGATCATCCGGCGAGGCGGACGGCGACGCGGACTGCCCGGGTGGACCGGACGACGCGGGCGGCGCCTCGGACTGCCCGGGTGGGCCGGACTGCTCGGGTGGGTCGGATGACGCGGGCGGCAGCCCCCCAGTCGACTGCGGCGGGTCATCAACCGGTCCGCTAGGGACCGGCGCCGTGCCGGAATCAGCGGGCGGACGGACCACATCGACCTGTTCGGGCAGGGGTGGGGAGAAGACTGCCCGATCCAGCCGAGTCACCTCCGGCGCCGGATCCACCGCCCGGACCTCCGGCCGGTCAGCGATCAGTTCGAGGGCAGCCGGGGTAGCCCGCACCACTGCCGCGTAGACGCAGGAGCAACGCGACCGGTAGGCGGTCGCCTCGTCCTGGGCCACCAGGGCGCCGCTGTCGTAATAGGCGCGCAACTCCCGGTCCCGCTCCTCATCGCCGGTCACCGCGGCACTGCGCTCCTGGTAGTCCCGCGCCTCGCGGCCCTTGCGCTCGGCAACCTGAGCCATCCCGACCGCCACGTCGTCTGGTATTCGGAAAGCCGGAATACGCACAATCTGCGTCTGCGTCTCTGGTCGCGGCAAGCGGGCAAAGACCTCGGACACCGAAACATCGCTCAAGATCGGAGTCAGCCGGTCCGGCGCCAGATACGCCGCCAGAGTGACCAGGGCATACGTCTGCCGGGCCGGCTCGGTCGCCGGCGCGTTGACCAGTGCCACCAACTCACGGCGACTGGACGCGACGTAGCCGGGGATGGAATCCCCTTGGACCACCCCGACCCGGGTGACCTCACCAACGGTCATATCGGCGGTTGGCCGACGATCGGCGGCCCATACTGCGGTTACCAATACGGCCGCGGCGGAGATCAGCGCCGCCACAGACAACACCCCCGGTCGCAACCGCCCGCGACCGAGTCGGTCCATGCCCCGGGCCAGCGGGGGCAGCAGTCGTCGATCCAACTGTCGCAACAGGTCACCGGCGGGCACGGGTGGAACTCCCCCTCGTCGGGGGTCACTGATCGTCAGTCACGGAGCACAGCGAGCGCATGCTCCAAATCGTCAGGGTAGTCGCTGACGAACCGGACCTCGTTCCGCCGTACGGGGGTGGAAGGAAGCTGAGCGACGGGCATGCAACCACTGGCGGGACAGCCCGAGCCGGGCGGCGAGGGTCGGGTCGGCGCCGTAGGTCAGGTCACCCACACACGGGTGCCGCAGGGCCGAGAAGTGCACCCGGATCTGGTGCGTACGGCCGGTCTCCAGCCGCACGTCCACCAGACTGGCCGCCGGAAACGCCTCGATGGTGTCGTAGTGGGTGATGCTGGGCTTCCCGCCCGCGACGACAGCCCACCGGTAGTCGTGGTGCGGGTGCCGGTCGATCGGCGCGTCGATGGTGCCGCGCAGCGGATCGAGGTGGCCCTGGACCACGGCGTGGTAACGCTTGTCTACCTCGCGTTCCTTGAAGGCCCGCTTGAGGACGCTGTAGGCCATGCTCACTCTTGGCCACCACCATCACCCCGGTGGTACCCACGTCCAGCCGGTGCACCACGCCCTGCCGCTCGGCGGCGCCGCTGGTGGCGATGGTGTGCCCGATCGCGGCGAGCCCACCGATCACGGTCGGGCCGGTCCAGCCGGGACTGGGGTGCGCGGCGACCCCGACCGGCTTGTCGACCACCACGATGTCGTCATCGGCGTAGACGACCGCAGTCCGGGCGACCGCCTGCGGGATGACCTGCGGCGGCCGGCCGGGGCGGGCAGCGTCACCTCCAGCCAGGAACCGGCGTTGACCTTGTCGGACTTGAGCCTGGCCACGCCGTCGACGCAGCGCGTCGCCGGCCTCCACCAACGCCGCGGCCGCAGTCCGGGAGAGCCCGAACAGCCGGGAGACCGCCTGGTCCAGCCGCATACCGTCGAGCCCGTCCGGTACCGGCAACGACCGCTGGTCACCGGCGGGCCGACCTGGCGGGGTCCGTACGCGAGGTCATGCCGATCGCCGCCGACCGGCATCCGCGCCCGCACTCGCGTCCGCCCGGTCTGCGCCCGCGACCGCAGGCTGCCGTCACGCTGCCGGCCCGGTGATTTCGAGCAGAACCGCCAGGGTCACGCCGGTGACCAAGGGAACTGTCGGCCAGGTTGAAGACCGGCCAAATCTGCCCGTACGGATCGAAGAGGCTGACCATGTCGACCACGTGCCCGACGAAGACCCCGGGGGCCCGGAAAATCCGGTCGGTCGAGGTTGCCGAGTGCGCCACCGAGCACCAGGCCCAGCGCCACCGCCCAGGGCAGCGACCGCAGCCGGAGGCCAGCCAGCCGATCCAGCCGATCACCGCCGGCGCTGATGAACGGAAACACCCAGGTGTAGTCGGCGCCGAGACTGAAGGCCGCGCCGCTGTTCCAGGTCAGTGTCAGGAGACCGCGCCGCCGAGCAGCCGAACCGGTCCGCGGCGGTCAGCGCGGCCAGCGCGAGATTCTTGGTGGCGATGTCGGCAACCAGCGCCACCAGGGCGGTCCCAACGAGAACCAGCACGGCGGCTCGCCGATGGTTCCGACCCGCCAGCGGCCCGGTCGGACCGGCCCCGGCCGGGCGCACCTCGGTCATCTGCCCCTCATCGTGTACGGTTCGCGACGGGGTCGCACGCTCACTCCTCGCTCACCGAACCAACCTACCGTTCGCGACTGCGGGGCTCGCTACGCTCACTCCTCGCGCTCAACGCTCCTCTAGCTGTTTGCACGAGACGCAGAGCGTCGCCGATGGGAAGGCGGCGAGTCGCTCCACCGGGATCGGATTACCGCATCGCTCGCACCAGCCGTAGCTGCCCTCGTCAAGCCGCTCCAGTGCCCGCTCCACCTGGGTGATCCGCTCCAGGATGCTGTTGGCGAGAGAGATCTCCTGCTCCCGCTCGAACGTCTTGGTGCCGGTGTCGGCCTGGTCGTCTCCGGCCGAGTCGGTCAGCCGGTCGCGCTGCAGCTCGGCGATCTCGCTCAGCGTCTGATCATACTCGGCGCGCAGTTCGTCCCGCCGGGCCACCAGGGCCGCCCGGATCTTCTCGGTCTCCGCAATACTGCGGGTGGCCTTCGGCGCCGGCTTCCGGCCGGCGGTGCTGGTGTCAGCTGGCTTAGCCATCGTCGCTCCCTTGGGCCGCGGACTCCGCGGCGCTCGGCCGTGCCTGGACAGGATCCCCCGACTTCGCCGCAGCGGACCGGCGTACTCCCCGCGACATGCCCGCACCGGGATCTTTGGCCGCCTCGCCTGCGACCCCAGCCCGATCGGCCATCGCAACCCCCAGTTACAAAACGGGCGCGCAGCAGGACACCGCGCACACCGGAGATTGGCAAGAATACGGAACGTACAAACGTCCGACAACACGCCGCACCGTTCTGACACCTTTAGGCACGAACTATTCACTAAACCGGACAAAAGAACGCTAGCAGATCATTCGCCGGTCTCGTCCCGCAGCCAGCAAACCACCGAGGCAACTGGTCGCGCCGACGTAACGTCTACGCCCGGCTACCGGCACCGGCAGCCGGGCGTTACGCGGACACCCCGCCGAAGGGTGAGTGATCGGAACTCCGACTACCCGCTGCTGCTACCCGGCCGCCGCGTCGCGTAGTCGGCGCAGCCGTACCTCGATAGCCGGACCAGGGCCGTCAACGAGGAAGAGCTTGTCGCGGCTCGCCGCGCCGCTCCGTAAGGCCACCGCTGATGGCCGTACCCCCAGGGCCTCAGCAAGCGCCCGGCGTGCGGCCTCGGTAGCCCGACCGTCGACCGCTGGCGGGCTGACCGCGACTACCAGCGCCGGCCCGTGCGGGCCATCGAAACAACCCCCGACCCGGGCCCGCGCTGAGCCTGGTTTCACCCGGACCGCCACCGTCACCGGCTCCTCGGCTGCCCCAGCCGCTCGGCCCGGCCGAGTGGGGCGACGATCGTTAGCGGGCACCACGGCGCTCAGACCCGGTACCCGTCGGCAAGCAACGCGGTGTCCGGCGCACAGTCAGCACAGGGGCTGAAGCCAAGTTCCACCGCCTCGCGCACCGGCAACGGTTCGCTCTCCCGGTCGCACAGATGCGCGCATTGTGGCAGGTGGTATCGCGGTCGGCCGTCAACCACCAGCACCTCGGTATCCAACTGGGCCACCCGGGCGGCATCCGTGGCCGACACTCGCTGCCGGGCCGGCTCGTCCGCCGGGTCCGCTACGTCATCTGGATCATCCGCGCTGCCCGCTGGGTCGGCCCACGCCTGCACCGGATCGTCCGGTGGACGCCAGACACTGTCCTCATCGGGACCGGAGCCGACCCGGCTGCCCTGGGTGGGAACGGAGAAATCGACCGATCCAGCGTCCACCGTGCCGGCGACGTCGATGCCGCTACCCATCGGGCGCCGGTCCCTCTCGCCCACCGCCCCGTCGGAACTCCACCGACGGGACCACGATCGACCCTCACCCACGCCACCAGCACGCATACCCGGATCGTCGTTGCCGTGGTCAGCTCCGGCCCGGGCGGCTGCTGCCTGCCGAGCACCCACTACCAGCGCGACCGCAGCCAGCAGGCTCGTCGCGATGGAGCTGATCAGCAACCCGCTCGAACCGTTGACCAGTCCGAGCACGAGCAGCGTGACGGCGACGAGGATGAGCAGCAGACTTCCAACTATCACGGCTCACCCCCGCCGCGTCGTTTCCGGTCCTCGCGGAGCGCAACGCTCCGAGTCAGCGGTTGGACTCCAGCGCACCGGACCGGCCTCCGCCATAGGAGCTGGCGAGACCTGCGGTAGCCAGGCCCCCGGAGCTGCCAGCGGACCGGTTGGCCTCGGTCCGGGTCATCTCCACCTCGATGCCCTGCCCACGCCCGTCCAGGTCGCGCAACTGGCTCTCCAGGTACGCCTTGAGCCGGGTGCGGTACTCCCGCTCGAACTGCTTAAGCTCTTCAATGTGCTTCTGCAGCGCGGTGCGCTTGGCGTCGAGGCCGCCCATGGCTTCCTGGTGGCGCTGCCGCGCGTCCCGCTCCAGCGCGTCGGCCTTGGAGCGCGCCTCGCGGGTGACCTCCTCGGCCTTGGACCGCGCGTCGGAGAGGAGCTTGTCGGCCTCCCGCCGCGCGTCGGAGACGTGATCGTCGGCCGTACGCTGCGCCATCATCAGCACCCGGAGAGCCTGCTGCTCGCCGTCACCACCGACCGCTGGGCCACCCTGGGCGCGCACCTGCTCCAGCTCGGCCTGCATCGCGCGGGCCGCCTGTTCAGCCGCAGCCTTGTCGCGCTGCACCCGGTCGAGTTGGGTCTTGACATCGTTGAGCTCAGCGGCCAACCGTGGGTCGGCACCCGGGCCGGCTGGCGCGCCGCCCCGTCCACCGCGCTCCACCTGGGCGCGAAGCTCGTTGTTCTCCTCAATCAGACGGGCGAGTTCTCGCTCGACCTCGTCCAGAAAAGCGTCGACCTCCTCCTCGTCGTATCCCCGCTTGCCGATCGGCGGCTTTTTGAAGGCGACGTTGTGGACGTCGGCCGGGGTAAGCGGCATCGAAACTCCTCGGGTCAGTTGCGGCCGCGTAGTCGCTGGCCAGCAGGTTTACCACCTGTGGATCAGCGGCTCTAACACGAACGTCATCAGCACGAACAGGATAACCAGGAGCACAAGGGAGGCCAGGTCGATGCTCACGGTACCAATTCGCAATGGTGGGATCACCCGCCTCAACGCCTTGAGGGGCGGATCAGTGACGCTCCACACCGATTCCAATCCTGCCGATGCTCCCCTGCCAGGCTGCCACCGCCGGCCATACTGCAGCACAGCACCTAGGACAAATCGGGCTAATAGCACCAGCAAAAAGGCGTAGAGCGATCAGATACAGGACTTGGAACAGGATCGACAACACGGCAGGCGAGATCCCTCGGTCGGGCTAACTCAGGCTGAAAAACCCACCCTCAGCGATCTTGGCCTTGTCCTCTGCGGTGACCTGGACGTTTGCCGGTGAGAGTAGGAACACCCGGTTGGTCACCCGCTCGATCGTACCGCGCAGCCCAAACGCCAGTCCGGCGGCGAAGTCGACCAATCGGCGGGCGTCGGCCTCGTCCATTTCGGTGAGGTTGATGATCACTGGAACCCCATCCCGGAAGTGCTCACCGATGGTGCGCCCCTCCCGGTAGGTGGTGACGTGCAGCGTGGTGATCTGGTAACGCTGCTCAGGCTCCGCCACCGGAACTCGCTCACGAAGTTGCGCCTGCGGCGCCAGCGCTAGGTTGTCCCGGGTGTGGTAGGCCAACGCGGACGAGGACTCCACGCTGCTCGGCCGAGTGATCGAGCGCACGCTGGTCCGCTCAAGTCGCTCGGACCGCTCGCCGTCGTCCGGATCAGCCGCGACCGGCGTACGAGCACCAGTGCGCTCGGCGAGCCGGCTACGATCACCAATGCGCGTCCGCGGCGACACTGGAGGGTCGTCCGGTTCATCCTCATCGTCCGCGAATTCCTCGGCGTACCGGCTCTGCCGGTAGCGCGACTCGCGGTAGCCGCTCTTGTCGTAGCCGCCGTCGTCGTAGGCCCGCTCGTCATCCTCCTCGACAAGTCCGAGCCAGACCCCCGCCTTGCGCAGCGCACCCATTCCCCGCGCCCCTCCGTCCGCCTGTGCGACCCGCCCCCGTGCTGTGCCACTGTCACGCATGAACACTGCAGTGCCCACCGGCCCGGACTCCTCCACGGAAGTGACCGGGGTATCCCGGTCACTTCTCGTCCCCATCAGGAGGATGTCGCAAACAACACTGATGTAGTTTGGCGTTCGTAGTCAGGCTACCGCAGCGTGCAACGCATTCCGAGCAACGCGCTACCGACGCGCACATGTGTCGCACCGTTCGCGATGGCGGCTTCCAGATCGCCGCTCATCCCGGCTGATATCGCGACCGCGTCCGGATAATCGATGCGCAGCCGTGCGGCGATCTCGGCCAGCCGGGCGAAGGCCGGCTCCGACGGCCGGTCCAACGGTGCGACAGCCATCACCCCGGCCAACCGCAGCGAACCGTGTCTGGCAACCTCGGCCGCCACCCGGCCGAGGCACCGGTCAGGATCGGTGTCGTCGGCCAGCGCCCCGCCGCGCCCCGGAGCGCCGTCCAAATTCACCTGGACCAGCACATCAAGCGGTCGATCCCGGCCGCGCTCGGCCGCCGCGCCGAGCACGCCGGCCAGTCGGACGTTGTCCACCGAGTGGACAACGTCCGCGTATCCGACCACCGAGCGGCACTTGTTGCGCTGCAACTGGCCGACGAAGTGCCAACGTACGTGCGGAGCGGCCGCCCGCACCACGGCGGCCTTTGGCGCGGCCTCCTGGTCCCGGTTCTCCCCCACGTCACTCACGCCCAGACCGGCCAGGTGCAGCACGTCGTCGGCCGGGTAGGTCTTGGTCACCGCGACCATGGTCACCTCACCACGGTCCCGACCGGCCGCCGCGCACGCGTCGGCGATCCGAGACCGTACCCGGGCCAGGCTGGCCGCGAGCTGCGCACGGCGTTCGGACGCCGACACAACGGATGTATCGGTCATTGGCTGGGCTCAGGAACCATTCTTGAGAAAGTCGGGCACGTCCACGTCGTCGAAGAGTACCCGCCGCGACGGTTGGGCCGGCGGGGGCGCCACCGGAGGCAGGGTGGCGGGCGAGCTCTGCGCAACGGCGGGCGGCGGGTTGACCTTCCGCCCCGGCTCGGCCGGCTTGTAGGCGGGCGATCCGCCGTCGAATCCGGCCGCGATCACCGTCACCCGCACCTCATCGCCGAGCGCGTCATCGATCACCGCGCCGAAGATGATGTTCGCGTCCGGGTGGGCCGCGTCGGTGACCAACTGGGCCGCATCGTTGATCTCGAACAGGCCCAGATCGGACCCACCGGCGATGGAGAGCAGCACCCCCCGGGCGCCGTCCATGCTCTGCTCGAGCAGCGGGCTGGAGATGGCGACCTCAGCCGCCTCCACCGCCCGGTTGTCGCCGCGTGCGCTGCCGATGCCCATCAGGGCACTGCCGGCGCCACTCATCACGCTCTTGACGTCGGCGAAATCCAGATTGATCAGCCCCGGCGTGGTGATCAGATCGGTGATTCCCTGCACCCCGGAGAGGAGCACCTGGTCAGCCTGGCGGAACGCGTCCATCATGCTGATCCCCCGGTCGCCCAGGGCCAGCAGCCGGTCGTTGGGAATCACGATCAACGTGTCGCACTGGTTGCGCAGCTCGTCGATGCCCGATTCGGCCTGGACCTGCCGACGTTTGCCCTCGAAGGAGAACGGGCGGGTGACCACACCGATGGTCAACGCGCCGAGTTTGCGGGCGATGTTCGCCACCACCGGAGCGCCTCCAGTGCCGGTGCCACCGCCCTCGCCGCAGGTCACGAAGACCATATCGGCGCCCTTGAGCACCTCCTCGATCTCGTCGCGGTGGTCCTCGGCGGCGTTCTTGCCGACGTCCGGGTTGGCCCCGGCGCCGAGCCCACGCGTGAGTTCCCGGCCCACATCGAGCTTGACGTCAGCGTCACTCATCAGCAGAGCCTGGGCGTCGGTGTTGATCGCGATGAACTCGACGCCCTTGAGCCCAACCTCGATCATCCGGTTCACGGCGTTCACACCGCCGCCACCGATGCCGACGACCTTGATGACCGCCAGGTAGTTGTGCGGAGGTGTCATCGGGGTCCTTCCCTCTCGAGCTTGGCGGGCGTCGACCCACCGTGCGGTTTGGCGCACGCACCGCGTCGACATCCAACTGTGCAAGGTAGAAGGCGAAGGTTAACCCTCACCCTCTACTAGAGGCTTAGAGTTATGTCAACTACTGATCCTCTCGGGGCAACGTAAGCGCACGTCCACCGGGAACCAAGGACCTGCGCGGCGTGTCGCCACGCCCTCGACGACAAACGCGGCAACCCGTACCCAAAGACGTCGGCGGCCCGGTGCCGTCCGGAATGGCAAGCGACCCGGAGGGTCAGCGAATCGTCACCACATCCGGCGCGCTGACATCGATGGTGTTCCCCGGACGGGTCAACAGGGATGTCGCCACCCTCGCCTTGGTCTCACTACGCGAAGCGTCACCCCAGATCACCGTACGACCACCGGTCAGCTTCACCCTGATCCCAGCCGGCCCCTCCACCATCACCTCAACGAGTCGCTCCCGCAACTGCGAAGTCAGCGCCGCGAGCACCTGCAACGCTCCCCGGGTCCCGACATCGGCTGGGCCGGGCATGGCGACCCGGACCAGCGGCAGACCATCCGGGCGATCGGCCCGGGTCTGGAATACCACTCCCGCACCATCCACCACAACGAACTGCCGGCCGTGCGGAACCACCGCCACCGGGGTCCGCTCGACCAGCTCGATCAGCACCGTGCCCGGCCACTTCCGGGATGCGGTCACCCGCTCGACCGGCGCCAGGGCGGCGACCCGCTCCTGCACCTTCTCTAGATCAACCCGGGCCAGCGGCATCCGGTCAGGCACCGCCGCCGCCTGCCGGACCTGCTCCGGCGTAACCTGCGCGGCACCAACCACCCGGAGTTCCCGGACCCCGAAGACCCCGGTTCCGAAAACGATCCCGGTCGCCAACAGCACGGCCACCAGCAACCCACTCGTGGCCAGCCAGGGCAACGCCGCACGCAGTCGCCGCTGCCGGGCCCGGCGCATGAACCGGCGTACCGACGGGGGCATCGCATCGTTATCGGCCCGGACCAGCCGCCACCGTCGCTCGCCCGCCGCCGCGCCGCCCCGCCCATCCGCCGCGAACTGCGCCGGCCCACCACCCCGACGCCGGGTCGAAGCTGGGGTCATTCGACGCCGGGAGCCGCGACGCCCGGTCCACCGCCAGTGACACCGCTGATCCGGACCGGCGCCGGGTCAGCGGAGGTGGACCAGCTGGCGAGTGCGGTGAGGAGCTCGTCGCCGAGCAGCGAGATCGGCGGCGCTCCCATCGTCACCACCACGTCCCCGCGACGGGCCCGGCGGGCCACCTCGGCCGGGACGTCCTCCCAGGAATCGATGAAGACCTTCCGCTCTGCCGGCAACGCGATCGCCTCAGTCAACGCGGCCCCGCCCTCGCCTGGCTGGCGCACCTCGCCGGGTCCGAAGACCTCCAACATCACCACCTCGTCGGCGATAGCCAGCGCGGTGGCGAACTCGGCGTGCAGGTCCCGGAGCCGGTAAACCCGGTAGGGTTGGAAAACCACGATCAGCCGTCCCGGCTGCTGCTCCAATGAGCCGTGCCCCGCCGGCACCCCGGCCCTGGCCACCTCCCGCAGTGTCTGCAGCGCCGCGGTAATCGAAGTCGGGTGGTACGCGTACTCGTCGTAAACCTGGACTCCGGCGGCGACCCCCTTGCGCTCGAACCGGCGACGCATGCCGGGAAACGACCCGAGCGCCTCCACCACATGGGCCAACCCCATCCCGAGCATGCACGCGGTGAGCACCGCTGCGGCGCTGTTGAGCCCCAGATGACGGCCGGGCACCGGCATCCGGATTTCACCCAACGACTCGCCGTGCAGAGTGGCCAGGTAGCGCACCCCGGCAACCGAGGAGGCGATCTCCGACAGCCGCAGGTCGGCGTCGGCAGCCTCCCCGTACGTGTACACGGTGCGCCCCTCGGAGCGCAGTTCCTCGGCCATCCGCCGGGTACCCGGATCGTCGGCACAGGTGACCACGAACCCCGCCGGGTCGGTAAGCCGGGCGAAGTCGGCGAATGCCGCTTCCAACCCGGCGTAGTCGCCGTACGTATTCAAATGATCTTCGTCGATGTTCGTGATAATCGACACGAACGGGCGGTAGATCAGAAACGACCGGTCGCTCTCGTCGGCCTCGACGACGAAGTACTCCCCGCTGCCGTGGTGGGCGTTGGAACCGACCTCGGAGATCTCACCACCGATGACGAACGACGGGTCCTGCCCAGCGTGTTGCAGGATCAGCGTCGCCATCGACGTGGTGGTGGTCTTACCGTGGGTGCCGGCGACCGCGATGGTGCGCCGTCCGGTCATCGCCGCGGCGAGCGCCTCCGATCGGTGCAGCACACGCAGCCCGCGCTGCCGCGCCGCCACCAACTCGAGGTGGTCCTGCGGAATCGCGGTCGAGTAGACCACGGTGTCCACACCGTCGAGATTGGCCGGCTCGTGGGTCATGTGGATGGTCCCACCCAGTGCCCGCAGGCCAGCCAACGTCGGCCACTCCCGCAATTCGCTGCCCGAGACCCGGATCCCCCGGGCCAGCAGCAGCCGGGCCAGACCGCTCATACCGACCCCACCGACCCCGATCAGGTGGACGGTGCCCAGGTCCTCGGCGGTGGTCGTACCGGCCGGACTGAACTGTGCGGTGTTCATAGGGTCAACCTTCCGTTCGCGGCGCCCCCGGTCACCGGGTCACCGCCTCGTAAACGAAGTCGAGCAGCGCCTCATCGCCGTCCCGGCGGCCATACCCCGCCGCGGCGGCGCTCATCGCGGCCAGCCGGTGGGGATCGCGGATCAGCGGAATCACCGTCTGCTCCACAAAGCCAGGGGTCATGTCAGCATCGTCGACCAGCAGCCCGCCACCGGCCTCGACCACCGGTAGAGCGTTGCGTTTCTGTTCCTGGTTGCTGTGCGGGTAGGGCACGTAGACCGTGGGCAGCCCGATCGCCGCCACCTCCGCACAGGTCATCGCCCCGCCGCGCCCCAGCATCAGGTCGGCAGCGGCGTAGCCGAGTTCCATATCCGACAGGTAGGGCAAGGTGACGTACGGCACCGGAAGATCGCTGGGCACCGAGACCGGCTCGTTGCGCGCCCCGATCACATGCAGCACCTGAACACCCGCGCGGGCGAACTCCTTCGCTGCCCCGGACACCGCCAGGTTGATCGACCGGGCACCCTGTGACCCGCCAGCGACGAAGAGGGTGGGCAGATCCGGACGCAGCCCGAAGTGGGCCCGGGCGCTGCCCCGCTGGGCGGCCCGGTCCAACCGGCTGATCGCGCGCCGCAGCGGCACCCCGACCACCCGGGCGGAACGCAGCGACTCGGCCTGCACCGGTTGGTGTGGGAATCCGACAGCCACATGCTTGCTGAACTTCATACCGAGCCGGTTGGCCACCCCCGGCGGCACGTTGACCTCGTGGATGACGATCGGCAACTCACGCCGCCAGGCCGCCAGATAGGCGGGGACCGACACGTAGCCGCCGAACCCGACCACCACGTCAGCCCGGACCTCATCGAGCACCCGACCAGCAGCGCGGGCGGCCTTCCACATCCGATCCGGGGTACGCATCAGATTCATGTTGACCGACCGGGGCAGCTGATAGGCCGGAATCTGCCGCAGATCGTAGCCTTGCGGCGGAATCAGTTCGTTCTCCAGCCCTTTCGGGGTGCCGACACAGGTGATCCGTACGCCCGGGTCATGCCGGCGCAGGCAGTCGGCGAAGGCCAGCAAGGGGTAGATATGTCCCCCGGTACCTCCGCCCGCGAGCACCACCGACCGCAGCGGACCCATCAGCGTCTCCTCTCAGCTCGCCATCCCGGCGCGCCCTACGTTTCGCACCGCCACCGGTCGGGCGGGCATCCATGTCACGTCGCTTCCGCACCCGGGGCTCGGACTCGCGGAGGGCCCGCACGGGAGGCTTCCCCGGCGGCGTCCTGCGGGAAGCGGTGGCAACGGGGCCCAGAGTAGTCGGACCCATCGGGCCGGCGGACGGGCGTTCAAGGCTCGGGCGGCATCCGGCTCGGCACGGGCGAACGAAGCCAGCATGCCGACCGCCGCCAGGGTGACCACCAGGGCGCTGCCGCCGTCGGAGATGAACGGCAGCGGCAGACCGGTGATCGGCAGCAGGCCGACCACCCCGCCAATGTTGATCACAGCCTGGCTGACCAACCAGGTCGTCACAGCGGCGGCGGCCAACCGCCGGAACGGATCCTCCACCCGGCGGGCGATCCGCAGCCCGGTGTAGGCCAGTACGGCGAAGAGCGCGAGCACCACCGCGCAGCCGACCACGCCCAATTCCTCGGCGATGACCGCGAAGATGAAGTCGTTGTGCGCTTCCGGCAGCCAGTTCCACTTGAGCTTGCTGTTGCCCAGCCCGACCCCGAACCAGCCGCCGTTGTCGATCGCGTACCGGGCCTGCAACCCCTGGTAGCAGTCGCCCAGCGTTGCATTTCTCGGGTCGGCGGTGGTGCAGAAACGATGGTGAGCCGGCACCAGCCGGTAGTTTTCGTCGTCCTTGTCACCGGAACCGGCGCCCAGCGAGGCCGCGGCGACCAGCAGGCCGATCCCGACCAGCCCTAGCGTGGTCAGGGCGGCGAAGACCCGCTTCCGCACCCCGGCCGCCCAGAGCAGGCCGACCACGATGCGCCAGCAGGCAGAGCATGGTGCCCAGGTCGTTGTAGCCGACCAGCACGAAGAGCAGCCCCATCGCCGGGAACAACGGGGTAGCCAGCTCCCGCCACCAGCCCAACTCGGCGCCCTTGCGGGCGATCACCACCGCCCCCCAGAGCACCAGGCCGAACTTGGCCAACTCGGCGGGCTGCAGACGTGAGACGGCCCGAGGTACAGCCAGAGCAGGTTGGCCTCCACCGGCCCGATCCTGGCCACCCTCAGCTCGCCATGACCGACGCCAGAGCAGCAGCATGTCGAGTATCAGCAGCAGGACCAGGGCCGACCCGAACACCGGCCGGCCGAGCATCCGGAACGTGCTCGCCGGCAGCCGTTGGCAGGCCCAGAACGCGATCAGGCCGATCAACGCGAACAGCGCCTGCTTGCCGAACATGGCGGTCGCGTTGCCGTCGGTCGGCGTACGCCTGACGCTGGTCGCCGAGTAGACCATGGTCAGGCCGATCATCAGCAGCAGCCCGGAGCTGGCGATCAGCAGGTAGTAGGAGGCGAGCGGACGGTCCAGCAGGCCGCGCAGCGCGGCCGAGGCCGCCGACCGTGTCAAGCAGTCGAATTTCGCGGGCCGGCCCGGCCGGGTCGCGGACCGGCTCGGCCGCGGCCGTGGCACGACCACCACTCGGTGACCGCCCCGCTTGCTCGCCCGTCACCGCACTGCCTCCCGGTCCTCCCCCATCCGCCCATCATCGACGCTGAGCGTGCCGGCCCGGCGCAGGCGGCCGGCGTGTCGAAGCGGGCCACGTTCGCCGCTGTCGACCACGCCGTCCGCCAGCAGGCTCAGGTGACCGCGGTGAGGAATTCGCTGTAGAACAGGCCAGCGCGATGGCCACACCGATCCCGGCGATGATCCAGAACCGGACCACAATGTTGACCTCGCTCCAGCCGGCCAACTCGAAGTGGTGTTGCAGCGGCGACATCCGGAACACCCGCTTGCCCGTGGTCCGGAACGAGATGATCTGGATCACCACCGACATCGTGATGATGACGAAGAGCCCACCGAGGATCGGCAGCAGCAGCATGGTCCGGCGTGGACATCGCCATGCCGGCGATCAGGCCGCCGAGGCCGAGCGCGCCGGTGTCGCCCATGAAGATCCGGGCTGGCGAGGTGTTCCACCAGAGGAAGCCGACACACGCTCCGGCCGCCGCCCCGGCGATCAGCGCGATCTCCAGCGGATCCCGCACCGCGTAGCAGTACGCCCCGTTGCGGTTGTAGTCCGGGTCGGCGCACCAGTGCCGGTACTGCCAGAAGGCGATCAGCGCGTACGACGGCGAGCACCATCACCGAGGCGCCGGTGGCCAGCCCGTCCAAGCCAGTCGGTGAGGTTGACCCCGTTGGTCGCAGCCATCACCACGAGAATGAAGATGATCACCGAGCCGACCTTGCCGACCTCCAGCAGCGTTGATGTCCCGGATGAACGAGAGGTGGTGCTGCCCACCGTCTCGTCGTTGGTGCTCGGGAAGTAGAGCGCGATCGACCCCGAAGGCCGCGCCGACCAGTATCTGCCCGAGCAGCTTGCCCCGCTTGTTCAGTCCGGCGCTGTTGCGCTTGCGAACCTTGAGGAAGTCGTCAAGGAAGCCCGACCGCGCCGGAGAAGACCATCAGGCCCAGCAGCACCAGCGCGGTGATCGTCGGCGTGACCTGGGCGATCTGCTTATCGGGCAGGGTGGTCAGCGCCAGGTGCCCGGCGACATAGGCGATAACCGTGGCCACGATGAAGACCACCCCGCCCATCGTGGGAGTGCCCTTCTTGCCCTGGTGCATCGCCGGGCCCTCGGCCCGGATCGGCTGGCCCGCCTTCAGCCGGGTGAACACCTTGATAGCGAGCGGGGTGACGAACAGAGACACCAGGAACGCCACGAAGATGGCGACGATGACCGCCCTCACGCCGGCTCGAACCCTTCCGTTCGGCGACTGCGGGGCTCGCAAGCTCACTCCCGCGCTCACCGAGCACACCTTCCGTTCGCGACTGCGGGGCTCGCAAGCTCACTCCCGCGCTCACCAGCACACCTTCCGTTCGCGACTGCGGGGCTCGCAAGCTCACTCCCGCGCTCACGCTGAATCCCTGCTTTCCGGGGCGATGGCCTCCGCGCGCAGCGCGTCGGCCACCTCCCAGGTGCGGTAGCGCGAGCCCTTCACCAGGACGACGTCGCCCGGACGCAGCTCACGCCGCAGCGCCTGCGATCGCCGCCGCCTGATCGGTCACCAGCACCGACATTCCTCCCCATGTCGCGACCGCCACCGCCCCGTCGTGGATCGGCGCGGCCGGCTCACCCACCACGAACAGCCGGTCGACGCCCAACTCAGCCGCGAGCCGGCCGACCTCGGCGTGTCCGTCCCGCTCGAACTCGCCCAGCTCGGCCAGTAGCCGAGCACGGCGATGGTCCGCCGGTCCGACCCCGATTCCGGCCAGTGCGCGCAGCGCCGCCGCGGTGGAGGCGGGATTGGCGTTGTACGAGTCGTCGATGACCGTCACCCCGTCGGCACGGTCGAAGACATCCATCCGGCGGGTTGACACCAGCCTCGCCTCGGCCAGCGCCGAGCCGAGCTTGGGCCAGCGGCATCCCCAGTTCCCGGGCCACCGCCGCCGCGGCCAGCGAGTTGCCCACCTGGTGCCGCGCCGGACAACCCGAGCCGTACCGCCGTGCGGCCCTCCGGCGTGACCAGCGTGTACGACGGCCGTCCGCGCTCATCCAGCGTCACGTCCACCGCGCGGACCTCGGCGTCGGCCGCCTCGCCGACCAGCACCACCCGGGCGGCGGTACGGGCGGCCATCGACCGGACCCGAGGGTCGTCGGCGTTCAGCACCGCGACCCCGTCGGCCGGCAATCCCTCGACCAGCTCGCCCTTGGCCTCGGCGATCGCGTCGACCGAGCCGAACTCACCGATGTGCGCGACCCCAACGTTGATCACGACGGCGATCCGTGGCGGCGCGACCTGGCACAGGTACCGCACGTGCCCCGGACCGCGGGCTCCCTTCTCCAACACCAGGAAGCGGGTTTCACTGTCGGCCTGCAACGCGGTGTACGGGTGCCCCAGCTCGTTGTTGAACGAGCCCGGTGGCGCCACCGTCGGACCGAGCCGGGTGGCGAGCTGGGCGATCAGGTCCTTGGTGCTGGTCTTGCCGGAGGAGCCGGTCAACCCGATCACGGTCAGCGTCGGGCAGCCGGTCGAGCACCGCTCGGGCGAGCGCCGCCCATCGCCGCCAACGTGTCGTCGACCAGCACCATCGGCACCCGGTCGACCGCGCGGCTGCCAAGCACGGCGACCGCGCCGGCCGTCGAGCGCGGTGGCAGCGTAGTCGTGCCCGTCGACCCGCTCGCCGGGGAAGGCCACGAAGAGCCCGCCGGGGCGTACCTTGCGGGAGTCGAACTCGACCGGACCGGTGATCCGGATGGCCGGGTCGGCTGCGACCAGCCGGCCACCGACCGCCTCAGCCACCTCAGCGAGGCTCAGCGGGATCATCGCCGACCCACCAGATCGCCGTACCGGGCGGCCAGCGCTGTCGGCCAGTTCGCATCCGGTCGTCGAAGGGCATGCGGTCCGGCCGGCGATCTCCTGCCCCCGCTCGTGTCCCTTACCCAGCACCGCGATCACATCCCCCGGCTCGGCGACTCGAACCGCCTCGTCAATCGCCGCGCGGCGGCCCGGGCACCTCACGGATCCGCGCCAGCCCGTCGGCCGCCTCGGCGCCCTGCCGGACCTCGGCGCGGATCGCCGCAGGGTCCTCGGTACGCGGATTGTCATCGGTGATCAGCACCAGATCGGCGCCCGCGTGCGGCGGCGGCGCCCATCACCGGACGTTTGCCCCGGTCCCGGTCGCCACCGGCGCCGATCAGGCAGATCAACCGGCCGCCGGTGGCGGTCAGTTCGCGCAGCGCGGCGAGGGCGGCGACGATCGCGTCCGGCTTGTGGGCGTAGTCGACCACGCCGCGCACCGGACCGGGCGCCTCGACCAGCTCCAGCCGGCCGGGTACGCCGGGACAGGCGGCGACACCGGTGGCTGCGGTCGCCGGATCCACCCCGACGGCGACCAGGCAGGCGATGGCCAGCAGCGCGTTGGCGACGTTGTGCCGCCCGGGCAGGGACACGCCAGCGGCGAGCGTCAGCCCGTCGGGTCCGTACGCGGTGAAGTGCTGGGCATAGCCGGCTTCGGCAGCCTCCCCGGCCCGCCAGGTGGCGGTCGGATCGCCGGCGGCGGAGTAGCTGACCGTCGCCGGGCGGAACAGTGGGCGCAGTGCCGGCTCGTCAAGGTTGAGCACCTCGACCGCGCATCGCCCGTCGAAGAGCCGCGCCTTGGCGGCGAAGTAGTCCGCCGGGTCGGCGTGGAAGTCCAGGTGGTCCTGGCCGAAGTTGGTGTAGCCGCCGACCGCGAACCGGACTCCGCCGACCCGGCCCATGGCCAGCGCGTGGCTGGAGACCTCCATGACCACGGCCGTGACGCCGCGCTCGCGGGCCGCGGCGAGCATGGCGTGCAGATCGGTGGCCTCCGGCGTGGTCCGCACGCTGTCCAGCGTCAGGTCACCGAGCCGGGTCTCCACGGTGCCGATCAGGCCGGTGACGTGCCCGGCGGCCTGCAGTCCGGCCTCGATCAGGTAGGCGGTGGAGGTCTTACCGGCGGTGCCGGTGACGCCGATGACCGTCAGATCCCGGCGTGGGATCGCCGTACACCGCGCTGGCGACCGGGCCGAGCACCAGCCGCGGGTCGGCCACCACCAGGGCGGGCAGGCCGGCCTCGGCCGCCGCCGGAGGCGCCGGCCGGGTCGGTCAGAACGGCCACCGCGCCGGCCGCGGCGGCCGCCGGGATGAACTCGGCACCGTGCCGGCGTGCCCCGGGCAGCGCGGCGTAGAGGTCACCGGGACGGACCTCGCCGCTGGCGTGGGTCACGCCGGTCACCGAAATGTCGGTGGTCTCCGGCAGCGACTCGACCGCGAGCAGCGCGGCGAGTTCGCCGAACCGGAGCGGGGTCACCGTACGGGGACGGGGATTGCCGGGCACGGCGCCAGACCCTACCCGGTCGCGGGGATCGGCCCGCACAGCCGCCCCGATGGTTCACCCGCACCCTCCGATGATGTCGTGACGTACCTGGTCACCGTGGATAGACCACGAAGTTGGGCGGCTTGGATCCGGTGGGCGCGACCCGATAGTGACGCAGCGTGAACTCCATCATGTCCTTGAACGCCGGTCCGGCAATGTCCCCGCCCCCGCCGACGGGGGCGTGCGCGAAGACGGCGATCACGTACCGGGGGTTGTCCGACTGGTCCATGCCGATCACGGATGCGACGTTGCCGTCGACGTACCTGCCGTCCACGATCCGCTTACCGGTGCCGGTCTTGCCGGCCACCCGGTAGCCGGGGATAGCGGCCTTCCGCCCGGTGCCGCCCTCGATCGTCATCGGCGCCTCGAGCAGGGTCCGCAGCGCGGCGGCGCTCGCCGGGCTGATCACCTGCCGGGTCTTCGGGGCCGGGGCGGGGGTACGGGTACCGTCCGGGGCGATGGTCTCCCGCACCAGGTGCGGCTGCACCCACTTCCCGTCGTTGGCGATCGCCGCGTAGACGGCGGCCATCTGCAGCGGGGTGACGTCGACACTGTGCCCGATCGGGACCGACCCGTACGCCGAACCACTCCACTCGCTCGGCTTGAGTACCCGGCCCGCCGCCTCCCCGGGCAGCCCCTCCCCGGTGGCCTGGCCGAGCCCGAACTTGAGCTGGTATTCGTAGAGCTTCTGGGCTCCCAGCTGGTCGGCGATCTTGATCGTGCCGACGTTGGAGGAATAGCCGAGCATGCCGGCCACGCTCAACTTCCGCCCCTGGGCGTTTTGGGTGTCCGAGAACCTGACGCCGCCCTTGTAGAGGTGGGAGGCGATCGGCATGGCGGTGTCCGGGGTGATCACCCCCTCCTCCAACGCGGCGCCGAACACGATCGCCTTGTGGATCGAGCCGGGGTCGACAACGAAGCTGGTTGCCGCGTCCTTCCAGTCGGCCGGGTCATAGGCCTGCCAGTTCGCCGCGTCGTAGGTCGGCTGACTGGCCTGGGCGAGCACCTCGCCGGTCCGAATATCGATGGCGATCGCCGCAGCCGTGCTGCCGTCGACGTCCCGCGTCATCGTGCTCAAGATCCGCTGGAACTCGTACTGCAGGTCCCGATTGATGGTCAACTGCAAGCAACTGCCCGGCTTGGCGTCGGTGACCCGACTGTAGCCGCCAGGGATCCGGGCGTTCAGGTTCCCGTTGCCGACCTCATACTCACTCTCACCGTTGATCCCGCGCAGCAGATCGTCATAGCGCCCCTCAAGCCCCTCCAGGCCGTTCATGTCCTGATTGACGAAGCCGATCAGGTTGGCAGCCAGATCACCGCCGGGGACCAGGCGCCGTTCGTCGCGGTGGATCCCGATGCCGGGTAGGTCAAGTTTCGCGATCTGGTCAGCGACTTCGATCTCGACCCCGCGGGCCAGGTACTGGAACTCGGACGGGCGGCCGTTCAACAGGCGCTTCTTCATCCGTTCGGCCAGCGTGGAACGGGCGATGCCGAGCAGGGGTGACAGCGCGGCTGCCGCTGCGGCCGGGTCCTCGATCTCCTGCGGGTCGGCGAAGATGTAGCGGGCCTCGACACTGCTGGCCAGCGCCGCACCGGATCGGTCGTAGATCGCACCCCGGGGTGCCGGCAGGGTCACCGTCCGGGTCCGGTCGGCGATTCCGCTGTTGGCGAAGTCCGGTCCGGCCACCAGCTGTAGCGCGACCAGCCGGATGCCGATGGTGACGAAGAGGGTGAGGACCAGCAGGGTGGCCAGCCGAAGCCGCCGGAACGGATCAGCCAGCCGGGGCGGGACCGGCGGCTTACGCGGCCGGCGACCGGTCAGGCCAACGCCACGTCCCCCAGCACCACGCCCTGCGGCGCCGCGCCCCCCGGCGCCGCTGCCTCCGGTCGGCGGACGACGTCGGGGTCCGGCCGCCGGTTCCGTCGGGTCCGCGCCTACGCACCGAGCGGGAAACGACCGTCCGGCCGGTACCGGCCGCAGTGGTGGCCGCGGTTCGGGATGTGGTGGTAGCCGCACCGTCGCGTCGGACGCCAGCCGCCCGGCGTTCGGTACGCGGGTTGCCGGTCCGACCACCGTCGAGCACCTGGAGCACCGGCCGGAACGGGTCAGTCGACCGACTGCTCCGGGGGGTCCGACGCGACCCCGAGCATCGCCGCCGCCCTCAGTGCTCGGGCGGTGCGTCGAACGCAGTTCGGGTGCGTCCCGCACGGTGCGCCCCCGAGGGGTGTACGCCCGGGCGTCGTAGATGCTGCCGAGGCCCCGCTCGCTGGCCGGTTCACCGGTCCGGGCGGTGTCCCGCGCCCCAGCCCCACCGCGCGGTACCGGATCGTCCCCGTCTGGACGCGGCGGATTCCGGCGCGGATCGTCCGGCGCGGCTCGTCCGGGCGCGGCGGCACCGGCTATTCTCCTGTGCCCTGCTGACTGGTGATGGCCGGCGCGCCATCGGCAGGCTGCGGCACGCCGATCACCGAGCCATCCTGCAGTCGGATGAAGGCCGGCGGACCGGACTCGATCAGACCGAGCTTGCGGGCCCGGGCGGTGAGATTGCCGGGCACCTCGGCCTCGGCGATCTTCTGCTCGAGCTGCTGCTGCTGAACGTCGAGCGAAGCCTGCCGCCGCTGGAGGTTCTCCAGCCGGAGGGCGTTCTCGTTGACCTTGCTGTTGACCACCAGGATGCCGAGCATCCCGCCGACCACCAGCACGAGGACCAGCGCTACGAACGGCACCCGGGGTCCGGCCACCGGCGGCGGCGGCGCTACCCGGAGTCGGGGTGCGGCGGCCTGCTCGCCGGGCGTCCCGGTCGACTCACGGACCAGGCCGACCGAGGTGGTCGACTGGTCCGGCTCGTCGGAGCTGTCCCAGACCCGCAGCGCCCGGCCATCCTCGGCCGGATCCGACCAGCGCCGCGGTTCTGGCCGCAACGCCGCGCTGCCCTGCGTCGGGTACGCACGCTCCCGGCTGCCCCGTACGCCGCGTCCCCGTACCGGGTCACCGGCACCGACCCGCCCGGCCCGCTCCGCCACGGTCCGGCCCCCCGACCGCGGTGTGCGCTGCCCAGCGCCGCGCTCCGCGCTGGGAGCCTGCTCCCGGCGGTCGCGCTTGTTGACGTTCATCATCCCTCCCCCTCGATCCCCGTGCCGCTGCCGTCCGTTGGCTCCCGCGGCCGATCCGCTACGTCCCCTGTGGATCCGTTCGGCACCACCCGCGTCGTCCGGTCGGTGCTTTCCGGACCGCTGGCTTCGGGCGTGTGCGGTGCTGGTACGTCTCGGCGCCGCCGTTCGCGGGCAGCGGGCCTCGTCGTGCCGGCACCGGTCTCGCGATCCGGATCGATCCGCTGCGCCGCCCGCAGCCGCACCGAGGCGGCCCGCGGGTTGGCCGCGACCTCCGCCGCTTTCGGCAGCTCGGCCCCCCGGCTGAGTAGCCGCAGCGTCGGCCCGGTGCCGGGCAATTCGACCGGCAGGTCGACCGGGCCCGTGCTCCGGGCCCGGGCCGCGATGGCCTGCTTGGTGATCCGGTCCTCCAGGGAGTGGTAGGAGAGCACCACCATCCGGCCAGCTACGGCGAGCGCGTCCAGGGCTGCCGGCAGCGCCGCCTCCAGTACGGCCAGCTCCCGGTTCACCTCGATCCGCAACGCCTGAAATGATCTCTTCGCGGGATGCCCACCGGTCCGTCGGGCCGGTGCCGGGATCGACTCCCGGACCAGCTCGGCCAGGCGCGCCGACGAGGTGATCCGGCTCCGCTCCCGCTCCCGGATGATCGCCGAGGCGATCCGGCCGGCGAACTTCTCCTCGCCGTAGACCCGCAGCACCCGGGCCAGCTCGCCGTGCGAGTAGCTGTTGACGACCTCCTCGGCCGTGCTGCCCCGGGTCTGGTCCATCCGCATGTCCAGCGGCGCGTCCTGGGCATAGGCGAACCCACGGTCGGCCGCGTCAAGTTGCAGCGAGGAGACGCCCAGGTCGAACAGCACCCCGTCGACGTGGTCGTAGCCGAGCCGGTCAAGCACATCCGGCAACTCGTCGTAGACCGCGTGCACCAGGTGGATCCGGTCGGCGTAGCGGGCCAGCCGGGCGCGTGGCGTGCGCCAACGCCTCCGGGTCCCGGTCGAGTCCGATCAGGACTGTCCGGGGATGCGCGGCGAGCACCGCCTCGGCGTGCCCGGCGAGGCCGAGGGTGGCGTCGACGTGCACCGTCGGCCGGTCACCCCGGTCCAGCGCGGGGGCGAGCAGCTCAAGGCAGCGCTCAAGTAGCACCGGTACGTGTGTACCGCGAAGCTCCCCCATGATGTCGACCCCCACTGGCTGAGTTACCCTGTGCCCGGCTGAAACCTTCGCGCCGCTCGTCGTACCACCAGATCCCCAACCGCTCTGGTCCACCCGTCGACACATCGAGCCGTGAGCGGATCGGGCGCGCCTGGCACCGGGGAAGATGCGTCAGGAACACATTGAGCGGGTGGAGATCTCGCAGTACGTCGGGCGTTCGGTGCGCCCTACAGTCCGCCAGGCAGCACCCCCTCCTCGATGTCGGCGAAGTCGTCCTCGCTCTCCGTGAGGTAGCTCTCCCAGGACCGCTTGTCCCAGATCTCCACCCGGGTGCTCGCACCGATGACCACCAGGTCCCGGTCGAGCGCCGCGTACTGCCGTAGATGGCTCGGGATGGTGACCCGGCCCTGTTTGTCCGGCACCTCGTCATGGGCACTGGCGAAGAAGACCCGGCTGTACGCCCGGGCAGCCTTGTGCGTCATCGGTTGCTCACGCAACTGCTCTGCGATGCGCTGGAACTCGGGCATCGGAAAGACGTAGAGGCAACGTTCCTGCCCTTTGGTGATCACGACACCTCCCGCCAACCCATCCCGGAACTTCGCCGGGAGGATCAGCCGGCCTTTGTCGTCCAGGCGCGGAGTGTGCGTGCCGAGAAACACCGGCAAACCCCCTCGCCCTTCCAACGACGTTCGCGGCGCCGCTGTCCCCCGGGCCGGCGGACCCTCCTGGCCCCACCATCGCGCCCCACTCTACTCCACTTCCCTCCACTCGCAATCGCCCATAAAACGGGCCCCGCCACGAGCAAAGCCACACGTCAGAGGGGGTGGAGCGAGCTGGAGGGGCGCGCAGTCCCAACCGTACGTCCGGTTTCCGACAACGTTCGGACGCCTGCAAGTTGCACCTGATTTACCGCTTCGGCGGTAGCCGAACGGCACCCAAGCACGCTCGACCGCGCCGAATTCGCCGACCGTGGAGCGAAGTGGAGGGAATTTCGTCGCGGGCGTTCCTTTCCGCCTCGCCCCGTGCGGCGCGCGGGCGAGGCGGAGCGGCCAGGCAATTGCGGTCAGCGGCGGTCAAAGCGGTGAGCCGGAGAAAGGAAACACGGCAGCGGAGTTCAACCGCCCGAGGGCTCCCGCAGCCGCGCCGCCAAATCGAGCGCGGCCCGGACCGGGTCACCGTTCGAGGCGCTCGCAAACGCCTCGATCAACCGCCAGCCAGCCCGGCTCAGCGCACGCTGGCGGTCCAGGTGCGCGGCGACCCCCTCCGGATGCACAGCGCAGATCAGCCCGACGGCGTCAGCACCGGTGCCCAGGCAGAGGTCCACGCTCCACCGGCCAACCGGAAACCGCTGGCGGACCGGCACCCCCACCTCGACCAGCCGGGCAGCAAGCTCCGCCGGCCACGCCGCTGCCGCTGCCAGGTCCACGGCAGACGCGTCGGCCCAGCGGCGGGGCGAACGATCCGCGGCCCCGGACGGAGTCGAAGCGTAGGCGAGATACTCACCGAGCAGTCCGTCCGGCGCGGACAACGAGTTCAGTACCACGATCCGGCGCCGGGCCCGGGTCACCATCACGTTGAACAACGCAGGGTCGGCCAGGAAACGAAGCCGACCTGCGTTGACCGGTTCGGCGACCGCTAACGAGATCACCACCGCGTCCGCTTCGCTGCCCTGGAACGAGTGCACCGTGCCAACCCGCAACCCGAACCGCTCGATCTCGGTCACGGAGAAAGCCTCGACCAGTGCCGACTCCAGCGCGTCGGCCTGGGCGCGAAACGGAGTGACCACCCCGATACTGGCCCAACCCTGACCGGCCAACCGCCGCACCGCGCTCACCGCGGCGGCGACCTCAGCCCGGTTGACCCCGCCCTCGTCAGCGCCGGTTGGCACCGGCACCACCTCGATCGCCCGCACCGACTCGTTACCCGGATGTCGGGTGGCCACCGCGATCCGGTCCCCATAGAACCGTTGCGCGGAGAACCCGATCAACTGCGGCACGCTGCGAAAATGCTCGTCGAGCCAGGTGACCGGAGCCGCCCCGGCGGCGAGATCGAAGACACTCACCCGGCGCACGTCGACCCGGGGGTCCAGGCCGTACCGGTCGAGGGTCGCCGCGACGTCCACATCGGCGACGAAGGACACGAAACGCAGTTGCTGGGGATCTCCCACGATCAGTGCCCGACGGGCCCGCGCCAGCACCGGTGCCGCCCGGATCTGGTCGATGTGCGATGCCTCATCCATGATCACAAGGTCGAAGAGGCCGGGCTCCGACGGCAGCAGCTCCTCGACGTCGGTGACCGTGCCGATCCACAGCGGCAGGGCACGGACCAACGCGGCGCCGTCGAGAGCGGCCAGCAACTCGCGTCGGCGGTTACGTCCCGCCCGCAGCGCCACAGCCAAGGCTCCGGTGCTGCGCCGAGCGTTCGCGTCCCAGCGCTGGGCACTACCGGCCCGGTGCCGCATGGCGGTGCCCAGCGCCAGCGACAGCTCCTGCTCGGCGGTTTCCAGTGCCGCCCAGAGCGGCGTCAGTTCCGTACCTCCGGTGCTGGCCAACCGGGCCCGGGCGGCAACCGCGCGGGCCGCGTCGACCGCCTCGCGCAGCCGCTCGAACGGCACTGAGTCGGCGGCACCCAACCGGCGGCGTACCCGCCGGCCGATCAGCCCCCGCCGCCACCGTTGCCAGCGACCGACGGCGGGAATCCGGGCCCGGTCGACCCCCCGACGGGCCGCGGCCAGATCGGTGCCGGGATTGAAGGCACCCGGTACGTCGAGCCGCAGCGAGCCGAGTAGCGGCTCCCAGTACGTCGCGGACTCGGCCGAGCGTTCCAGTTCCAGAGCGTCGGTCAGCGCTCCGGTCAGCCGCCGCACCCGGTCGGTGGCGGCGGCCACGGCGGCCCGATCGGCGGCCAGGGTCGCCGGGGACACCTCGACACCGACTCCCCCGGTCAGGGTTTCCGCGACCGCGGATCGCCGCTGTGCGTCACCGAACAGGATCGGGACCGGGCCGGGGTGGCGGTGGAGCAGCTCACCGAGCACCTCGGCGGCGTAGCCCGACTGGGTGACGACGAGCACGCTGCCGCCCCGGTCGACCACGTCGATGGCGGCGGCGATCACCGCGTGGCTCTTCCCATTGCCCGGCGGCCCGGACACCACCGTCACCGCCTCCCGCCGGGCGCGGCGGACCACCTCACGCTGCGCCCCGGTCAACGGCAGCGGCGAGCGGACCGGTTCCTCATCCGGCCCGGCGCGCCCCGCCGGGCCGTGGCGCGCCGGTCGGGCAGCGGCCCCGGTCGGCGACGTGGACCCGTCGTACACCGAGGCGAGCGCGGTGCACGCCAGTCCGGGCTGACCGGCCCAGGCGCGCAACCGGTCCCCCAGCGCCAGGCTGAGTGTGTCCCGTACGGCGAACAGGGCCGCGGCGGCGAAGAGCACCAGCCCTTCGGTGGGTAGCCGGGCCGGTCGGTTGTCCCGCAGCAGGTCACCTTCGGGCACCGGCAGGCCGGCCGCCGCAGCGGCGGTCCGTAACCAGGCCTCGCTGCCGGTGGCCGACAGCCAACTCGCCGAGCCCAGGCCGGGCGCCGACTCCAGGCGCGCCGCCAACGCCCGGTCCTCGATCAACGGGGTAAGTTCCAGGTCGCCAGCGGACACGATCCGATAGCCACGTACCGTGCGCTCCAGCCGGACCGGCTCGCTGAGCAGCGGCAAGCGCACCCTACGGGTGACCCCCTCCACGTCGAGGGCGCCAGCCACCAGGCCCCAGGCCCGACGCAGGATCCGCTCGTCGCGGTGCAGCAGATCGGCTGCGGCCAGCCGCTCGACCACCCGGTCCCGGCCGCACCGCTGTGGGTTCTCCAACCAGACCAACGGCTGCCCACCACGGGTGACGTCGAGGACCCGGTCCGGCACGGCCGGGGCGAGTTCGGCCAGGGCCCGCAGCACGGTCTCGATGGAGGGACTCATCGGAGAGCGAGGTTAGCAACGCCGGTCCCGTCGCGTCCGCTCCACCAGCCGGTCAACCCGTGGTACCAGCGGTGCCGGATGGTCCACCGACTGACCGCCGACGGAATCGGGCCGGGCGGGCGTGGTTCGTTTCGTGCCCCGGCCTCGCGCCGGACTCCGTCCGGTAACCTCGCTCGGGTGACGGACGGGAAGATGCCCCTGCGGGCAAAGGTGGCCAGCTCGGTGTCGCGCACCGCCGCGGCGCTGTCCCGGGCCGCCGGTCGTGGCGACGGATCAGTGATCGGCGGCTGGATCGGTCTGAAGATCGACCCGGACCTCCTGGCCCATCTGGCGGCCGGGCGGGTCATCGCGCTGGTCTCCGGCACCAACGGCAAGACCACCACCACCAGACTGGCCGCCGCAGCCGTCGGCGCGCTCGGGCCGGTGGCCACCAACTCGTTCGGTGCCAATATGCCGACCGGGCACACCTCCGCGCTGGCCAAGGCCGGCAGCACCCCGTACGCGGTGCTGGAAGTGGACGAACACTATCTGGCCCAGGTGCTGGAGGCCACCGAACCGCACGTGGTCGCCCTGCTCAACCTCTCCCGCGACCAGCTCGACCGGGCCAAAGAGGTGGCCATGATGGCGCAGTTCTGGCAGGCGGCGCTGGTCCGGCACCCGGCGGTCCGGGTGGTGGCCAACGCCGACGACCCGATGGTGGTGTGGGCGGTGACGCCACCGACGAGCCGCAATGAACGGTTGGAGTCGCCCCCGGTCACCTGGTTCAGTGCCGGTCAGCGCTGGCACGACGACTCCTGGGTCTGCCCCGAGTGCGGCGCGCCGATCGAGCGCGCCGAGGAGCAGTGGTGGTGCACCGGCTGCCCGCTACGCCGGCCCGAGCCGCACTGGGTGGTCGAGGACGACGGGGTGCTCGATCCGTCCGGTGCCTGGCACAAGGTGACCCTCCAGTTGCCCGGCCGGGTCAACCTGGGCAATGCGGCCACCGCGCTGGCGGTCGCCGCCGAATTCGGGGTCCGGCCGACCGATGCGGTCAGCCGACTCAGCAGCGTTGCCTCGGTCGCCGGCCGGTACGCGCAGGTGAGCCGGAACGGACGCAACATCCGGCTGCTGCTGGCGAAGAATCCGGCGAGCTGGCTGGAGGCGTTCGACATGGCCGATGAGGCGCCGACGCTGCTGTCGCTCAACGCCCGGGACCCCGACGGGCTGGACACCTCCTGGCTCTTCGACGTCGACTTCGCGCCACTGCGGGGACGGCAGGTGCTGATCACCGGAGACCGGGCCTACGATCTCGCCGTCCGACTCGAGGTCAACGAGGTACCGTTCCGACACGTACGGACCTTCGCCGAGGCGATCGGATCAGTGCCGCCAGGACGGCTTGAGGTCATCGCCAACTACACGGCGTTCCAGGACATCCGAGCGGAGTTGGACCGTGTCAACTAATTCCGGATTTTCCACCCCCTGGTCGTACGGGGCGCGGGAGCAGGCCGGCCCGGTGTCCGCACCCGCACCAGCGGGCGGAGAGAGCACCCTGCGGATCGTCTGGATCTATCCCGATCTGCTCTCCACCTACGGCGACCGGGGCAATTTGCTGATTCTGGCCCGTCGTGCCCAGCTGCGCGGCCTACCGGTGGAGGCCATCGAGGTCCGCTCCGATCAGCCGCTGCCCAACACGGCCGACATCTACCTGCTCGGCGGGGGTGAGGACGGGCCGCAGGCGCTCGGCGCGCAACGGCTGCTCGCCGACGGCGGCCTGAGCCGGGCCGTCGCCCAGGGCTCGGTGGTCTTCGCGGTCTGCGCCGGTTACCAGCTACTGGGTTCCTCGTTCTTCGCCAAGGGCGTCAAGTGCGCCGGCCTGGACCTGCTGGACCTGAACTCCGATCGCGGACCTTCGCGGGCCGTCGGGGAACTCGCCGGCGAGATCGACTCCCGACTCGGGTTGCCTCCGTTGAGCGGTTTCGAGAACCACGGCGGTCGGACCAAACTCGGCCCGGAGGTCTCCCCCCTGGCCCGGTTGAGCACCGGGATCGGCAACGACGGCAGCACCGAGGGGGCCTGGCGCGGCAAGCTGCTCGGCACCTACTCGCACGGTCCGGCGCTCGCCCGGAATCCGGCGCTGGCCGATCTGCTGCTGCGCTGGGCGACCGGCATGAGTGTCCTGCCGCCCCTGGATGACGCCTGGCCGGATCGACTGCGGGCCGAACGCCGAGCTGCGGTTGCCACCATTCGGTCATGACCGTCGGTGACCGACTGAGCCTGCGTCAACGCTCGGTCGTGCGGTTCCTCCTCCTGTTACTCATCCTCGGCGGGTTCGGACTGGCCCTGCTTCTGGTCCCCCACCCCGACCTGGCCGAACTGCCCCGGCTGGTCGAACGGCTCGGCCCCTTCGCCCCGGTCGCCGCGATCGGCGGCGGCGCGTTACTGCTCGTCGCATTGGTCCCCCGGACCTTCATCACGCTGGCCTGGGGGGCGATCTTCGGCCTGCTGCCGGGGGCCGGCTACACGCTGGCCGCCGCCCTGTTGGCCGCCGCGATGGGCTACGGCATGGGCCGACTACTGGGCCGGGAGTTCGTCGCCGAGCGGGTACGCGGCCGACTGGCCCGCCTGGACGGCTGGTTCGCTCGGCAGAGTGTCTTCGACGTGATCACCGTACGGCTGGTGCCGTTCTGTGGGTTCGGGCTGGTCAGCTACGGATACGGCACCAGCGGCGCGCGGCTGACGCCGTACCTGGTCGGCAGCCTGCTGGCCTCGATCCCGTCCGCGGTCGGTTACGCCGCGTTGGGGGCCGCGGTGGTCGCACCGAACGACGTCAACTGGCTGGCGGTAGCCCCGGCCGGCCTGGGGCTGGTGGCGACCGCCCTCATCGCGTCCCGCTGGTGGCGGGCCGAGCGGAGCAGTCGGGCAGCGCCACCGAAAATTGACTGACGACGCGGAAACTGACTGACGACGCGCTGGCTCGCGCCGGGGCGTGGCCCACCCGGATTCGGATGGGCCACGTCGCGTCGGTATCCGACGGGCGGCTGACTCAGAGCACCACGCTGATCATCCGGCCCGGAACCACGATCACCTTGCGTGGCTCCTTACCGGCCAGTTGGTCCGCGACCGCGGCCAGCGCGGCCAGCCGTACCTCCTCCTGGGGCGCGTCCGCGGCAACCTCGACCCGACCCCGGACCTTGCCGTTGATCTGCACCGGATAGGTCACCGTCTCGGCGACCAGCAGCGCCGGATCGGCCACCGGGAACGGGGCGTAGGCCAGCGAATCGGGATGGCCCAGCCGCTGCCACAGCTCCTCGGCGATGTGCGGGGCGAACGGCGCCAGCATCAGCACCAGCGGCTCGGCCACCTCACGCGGGGTCTCGGACAGCCGGGTCACCGCGTTGGTCAACTCGATCAGCTTGGCGATCGCGGTGTTGAACCGGATGTTCTCCATGTCCGACCGCGGACGCCGTCGATGATCCGGTGCAGCAGCGACCGGGTCGGCTCATCCGCCGGCGTGTCGACCACCCGCAGCGCGCCGGTCCGCTCGTCGACCAGCGCCCGCCACACCCGCTGCAGGAACCGGTACGACCCGACTACCGCCCGGGTCTCCCAGGGCCGGGACACCTCCAGCGGCCCCATCGACATCTCGTAGACCCGGAAGGTGTCCGCGCCGTACACCGCGCACATCTCGTCCGGCGTCACCACGTTCCGCAGTGACTTGCCCATCTTTCCGTACTCGCGCCGCGACCGGCTGCTCACCGTGGAACCAGCCGCCCTCCCGCTCGACCACCTCGGCCGCCTCGACATAGCGGTCCCGGTCATCGACATAGGCGTACGCCTGGATCATGCCCTGGTTGAACAGCTTGCGGAACGGCTCGAACGACGAGACGTGCCCCAGGTCGTAGAGGACCTTGTGCCAGAAGCGGGCGTACAGCAGGTGCAGTACGGCGTGCTCGGCGCCACCGACGTACAGGTCGATGCCGCCGCAGTCGCCGGGGGCCTGCGGACCCATCCAGTACCGCTCGTTGGCCGGGTCGACGAACCGGTCGCTGTTGGCCGGGTCCAGGTAGCGCAGCTCGTACCAGCAGGAGCCGGCCCACTGCGGCATCACGTTGGTTTCCCGGGTGTAACGCTTCGGCCCGTCGCCCAGGTCCAGCTCGACCTCCACCCAGTCCCGGCGGCGCGACAGCGGGGTCTCCGGCTCGGAGTCGGCGTCGGTCCGGGTCGAAGGTCCGGGGCGAGAAGTCGTCCACTTCGGGCAGCTCGACCGGCAGCATCGACTCCGGCAGCGCGATCGGCGGCCGGCCTCGTCGTAGACGATCGGGAACGGCTCACCCCAGTAGCGCTGCCGGCTGAACAGCCAGTCGCGCAGCCGGTAGGTGACCGCGCCCGACGCCGTGCCCGTTCGCCTCCAGCCAGTCGATGATCGCGGGCCTTCGCCTCGGCGACGCCCAGGCCGTCCAGGTCGAGGTCGCGTTCCGGTGCGGCGCTGTTGATCGCCGGACCGTCGCCGGTGTACGCCTTGCCGTCGAAGCCGTCCGGCGGCTGCACGGTACGCACGATCGGCAGGTCGAAGAGCTCGGCGAACTCCCAGTCCCGCTCGTCCTGAGCCGGGCACCGCCATGATCGCGCCGGTGCCGTACCCGGCCAGCACGTAGTCGGCGATGAAGACCGGGATCTGCGCGCCGGTCGCCGGGTTGGTCGCGTACGCGCCGGTGAAGACGCCGGTCTTCTCCTGGCTCTCCGCCTGCCGCTCCAGGTCGGTCTTGGCCGCGGCCGCCTTCGGTAGCCTCGACCGCCGCACCGGGGTCGGCGTGCCCGCCGGTCCAGGCGTCCCGGGTCCCCGCCGGCCAGGCCGCCGGGATCAGCGCGTCGACCAGCGGGTGCTCCGGGGCCAGCACCAGGTAGGTCGCCCCGAACAGGGTGTCCGGTCGGGTGGTGAAGACCCGGATCGGCTCGGCTCCGGGTCGTCGGTGACCGGCGGAAGTCGATGTGCGCGCCGACCGAGCGGCCGATCCAGTTGCGCTGCATCAGCTTGATCGGCTCCGGCCAGTCCAGCCGGTCCAGGTCGTCCAGCAGCCGGTCGCCGTAGGCGGTGATCCGCATCATCCACTGCTTCAGGCTGCGCTTGAAGACCGGGAAGTTGCCGCGGTCGGAGCGCCCGTCCGCGGTGACCTCCTCGTTGGCCAGCACCGTGCCCAGGCCGGGGCACCAGTTGACCGGCGCCTCGGAGACGTACGCCAGCCGGTGGTCGTCGACGATCCGGGCCCGCTCGACCATCGGACAGCTCCGCCCAGGGCCGCCCGTCCGGCGTGCGTCCGGGTGCCGGCCGCGAACTCGGCGATCAGCTCGTCGATCGGCCGGGCCCGGCCAGCGGCCCGGTCGTACCAGGAGTTGAAGATCTGCAGGAAGATCCACTGGGTCCAGCGGTAGAAGTCGACGTCGATGGTGGCCACCGAACGCCGGTCGTCGTATCCCATGCCCAGCCGACGCAGCTGTGCCCGGTAACGCTCGATGTTCGCCTCGGTGGTGGTCCGCGGGTGGGTTCCGGTCTGCACCGCGTACTGCTCGGCCGGCAGGCCGAAGGCGTCGAAGCCCATCGCGTGCAGCACGTTACGGCCGGCCATCCGCTGGTAACGGGCGTACGAGTCGGTGCCGATGTAGCCCAGCGGGTGGCCGACGTGCAGCCCCGCCCCCGACGGGTAGGGGAACATGTCCAGCACGTACAGCTTCTCCGCCCCGGCCCGCGGGTGCTCCGGGTCGGCCAGCGGCCCGGTCGGGTTGGGCGCGTGGAAGGTGCCGCGCTCCGCCCACCGGTCCTGCCACCGGATTTCGATCTCGCCGGCCAGCTGCGCGGTGTACCGGAACGGCGGGGTGTCCCCCACCGGCTCGGCTGCCTCAGTCATGTCGTCTCCTCGCTGCGCTCGTCGTCGCCATGACCCTGACGACTCAGGTACACCTGTCGCGGGGCGCCCAAACAGGGCACAAAAAAGCCCCTCACACCGGAGGGGTCGCCGTGCTGCCGCCGTCTATCGCGTCAGCACGGCTCACTAAGGAGCGGGTAGGCCCCGAACATAACCGCATTCTAGCGTGCACCGCCGGCCGGGTCGTACCTGGTTCCCAGGGCACTGATGGACCCGACTCCATCAATCGACGCACCGGATCGACCCCGGCGTGCCCGGCGCCACCATCAATGCGGTTAGCCTGAGTCAAGCGGGTGATCCGCCGCGGACCGGTCGACATACCTTCCCGTGAACCATTTGGCCGGTCGGCAACTCGAATGAGAGTCCAGAAAACTCTTGTCAGGGTCCAGCAACGCTAATGAGGGTCCAGCGACTCTAGTAAGACAGCGCTCAGCAGCAAGGAGGAGGCCCGTGACACAACAGACCTGGGACGAGTTGGGCGGCGCATTGCCGAGCGACCAGTTCCGCGCCGCCAGCGACGCCATCGTGGCCAATATCGAGCAGGTCATCGAGGGCAAGACGGCGACGGTCCGGCTCGCGCTCGCCGTCCTGCTCGCCGAGGGCCACCTCCTGATCGAGGACGTGCCGGGCGTCGGCAAGACCAAGCTCGCCAAGGCACTCGCCCGCTCGATCGACTGCTCGGTCCGGCGGATCCAGTTCACTCCCGACCTGCTGCCCAGCGACGTCACCGGGGTCAGCGTCTACAACCAGGAGAACCACGACTTCGAGTTCAAACCGGGCGCGGTCTTCGCCAACCTGGTGGTCGGCGACGAAATCAACCGGGCCTCGCCCAAGACCCAGTCGGCGCTGCTGGAATGCATGGAGGAGCATCAGGTCACCGTTGATGGCACCACCTACGAGTTGCAGACGCCGTTCATGGTCATCGCCACGCAGAATCCGATCGAGATGGAGGGCACCTATCCACTGCCCGAGGCGCAGCGCGACCGGTTCACCGCCCGGATCGCGATGGGCTACCCGGACACCGCGGCCGAGTTGGCCATGCTGGACGGGCACGGCAGTCAGGACCCGATCCACGCGTTGCGGCCGGTCTCCGATGCCGCAACCGTCCGGCAACTGATCGCCACCGTGCGTGACGTGCACGTGGCCGACGCGGTCAAGCAGTACGCCATCGACCTGGTCACCGCCACCCGCGAAGCCCCCGAGCTGCGTCTCGGCGCCTCGCCCCGGGCCACCCTGCAGCTGCTGCGCACCGCCCGCGCGGTCGCCGCGCTGGAAGGGCGCGACTTCGTACTCCCCGACGACCTGCAGGCACTCGCCGTGCCGGTGCTCGCGCACCGGATCATCCCGACCGCCGACGCGCAGCTCGCCCGACGTACCACCGATGCGATCGTCTCCGACCTGGTGCACCGGCTGCCGTTGCCGAACGACCGGCAGCGCTCCCCGTACGACACCCGGCCACCGAACGGCGACGGCAAGGGACGATCGCAGTACGAGCCCCGGGGGCGGTGAGCGGTGCGCGAGGCACTACGCGGCCTTACCACCCGGGGGCGGTCCTTCCTCGCCGCCTCGGTCGCCGCCACGATTTCCGCCGGCATCCTCGGCGAGAAGGACCTGCTCCGGGTGGCGGTTCTGCTCGGCGTCCTGCCGCTGCTGGCCGCCGGCTACGTCGGGCGCAGCCGCTACAAGCTGGCCTGTAGCCGGTCGCTGGACCCGCACCGGGTGCCGGTCGGGGCCAGCTCCCGGGTGCTGCTGCGGCTGCAGAACCTGTCCCGGCTGCCCACCGGGACCCTGCTGCTGGAGGATCGGCTGCCGTACGCGCTGGGCAGCCGCCCCCGGGTGGTACTGGAACGTCTCGGTGCCAATCAGGCCAGCTCGGTGGCGTACACGGTCCGCGCCGACGTGCGCGGCCGGTACGAAGTCGGTCCGCTGATCATCCGGCTGACCGACCCGTTCGGCCTGTGCGAGCTGAGCCGGTCGTTCCCGAGCGTCGACCAGCTCACCGTCATCCCGCAGGTCACCGCCCTGCCCTCGGTGCGGCTGGCCGGCGAGTACGCCGGCGCCGGCGAGAGCCGGGCCCGGTCGGTGGCGGTGCACGGCGAGGACGACGCGGCGACCCGCGAGTACCGGCGCGGGGACGACCTGCGCCGGGTGCACTGGAGGTCCACCGCCCGCACCGGTGAACTGATGGTGCGGCGCGAGGAGCAGCCGTGGGAGAGCCGGGCCACGGTGGTCCTGGACACCCGGGCCGCCGCTCACCTGGGCGACGGGCCGACCGCGAGCTTCGAGTGGGCGGTCTCGGCCGACCGCCAGCATCGCGGTGCACCTGCGGCAGAGCCGGCTACAAGCTACGGCTGGTCACCGGCTCCGGAATCGACACCGACGCGCACGAAGCCGGCGGCGAGGGCCTGCTGCTGGACCATCTCGCCGACGTCCGGCCGGGCCGCAAGGGCGACCTGGCACGGCTGGTCGAGCAGGTCCGGCAACGCGCGGACGGCGGGCTGGTCATCGCCGTGCTCGGCACGCTCACGCCGGCCGAGGCCGAATTGCTGGCCGCGCTGCGCGGCAACGGCGCGACCTGCATCGCCTTCCTGATGGACAGTTCGACCTGGCTCAACCTGACGCCGACAGGCCCGGGCCGAGGCCGACCACGCGCACGGGGCCGCCGCGCTCGGCCTGCTGCACAGCGGCTGGCGAGTCATCGGGGTCGCCCATGGCAGCAAGCTGCCCACGCTCTGGCCGCAGGCCGCGCGGGGATCACAGGGGTTCGCCTGGCGGGCCGTGCTGGCCGACACGGTGGCCGGAGGAGTGCGATGAGAGAGCCGCGCGATCTCGGGTTCGTCGCCGCGGCGGCCACCCTGCTCGCCGCCGCACCGCTCTCCACGGTCTTCGACCGGTGGACCTGGCTGCTTGCAGTGCCTGATCGCGGTCGCGCTGATCAGCGGCGCGGCCGCGTTGGCCCGGTGGTGGCGGTCCCCGCTCTGGGTCCAGGCGCTCGGCATGCTCGGCGCCCTGCTGATCGGGCTGACCTGGATGTTCCCCAGCGGGACACGAACTGCTCGGGACACTGCCCACACCGGACACGTTCGCGCATTTCGGTACGCTGGCCAGCGCCTCGGTCGAAGACATGCGCACCTACGGAGTCCCGGTCCCGGACACCTCACCCCGCTGCTGTTCATCACCGTGCTGGGGGTCGGCGCGGTGGCCATCATCGTGGACCTGCTCACCGTCGGGCTGCGCCGACCGGCACTCGCCGGGTTGCCGATGCTCGCCATCTACTCGGTACCGGTGGCGATCTACGTCGACAGCGTGCCGGCGGCGCCGTTCGTCGTCGGCGCGATCGGTTTCCTCTGGCTGCTGATGGCCGACAATGTCGACCGGGTACGCCGGTTCGGCCGCCGGTTCACCGGCGACGGCCGCGACGTTGACGGCTGGGAACCATCACCGCTGGCCGCCACGGGCCGCCGGCTGGCGGTGATCGGCATGGTGGTGGCGGTGCTCCTGCCGCTCGCCGTACCCGGGATGACCTCCGGTCTGATGTACCGCTACAACGCCGGGCGGCAACGGCACCGGCCGGCGGGCCAGGGCGGTCAGCCCGGGCCGGGTCAACCTTTTCGCCGCGCTCAGCGGGGAGCTGAACCGCTCCGAGGTCCGCAACCTGCTCAACGTCACCACCAATGACCGCAGTCCGTACTACCTGCGGTTCGCCGTCGCCGACGAGCTGCGGCGCAGTGGTTTCGCCGCACGCGGGCCGAGCGGCATCCGGTGCCCCGGGCCTGCCCAGACCCGGGAAGGCCGACCCGCGGCGCCGGACGGCCTGACCTTCCAGGCCATCAGGCGAGCGTGACGATCAGCAACGACTTCAACATGCCGTTCCTGCCGGTCTACCCCGAGCCGGTAGGCATGCGCGGGGTCGATGCGAGCTGGCACTACGACCCGAACATGCAGATCGTCTTCTCCAACAAAGCACTGTCCAAAGGCAAGAAGTATTCGTTCGACTACGTGCGGCCGGAGTACACCCCCGCTCTGCTGCGTACCGCCGCACCGCTGCCGCCGGACAATCCGATGCACCGGCTCTACACCGCCGTGCCGGAACCGGTACGCGAAGTGGAGCGAACTGGTCAATCGGCTGACCCGGGGCCAGCAGACCGACTACGACCGGGTCCGGGCGATCTACGACTACTTCTCCCGGAAGAACGGCTTCCGCTACAGCCTGAGCACCCAGAGCGGCACCAGCGGTCAGGACATTGTGAACTTCCTGACCAACAAGGTGGGTTTCTGCCAGCAGTACGCCACAGCGATGGCGTGGCTGGTCCGAGCGGCCCACATCCCGGCACGGGTGGCGTTCGGGTTCACCGGCGGGACGGGTCGACGGACAACAACACGTACACCCTGACCAACCTCAACCTGCACGCCTGGACGGAGGTCTACTTCAACGACATCGGATGGGTGCCCTTCGACGCCACTCCGGCGTCGAACGTGCCCGGCTCGGCCCGATCGGTATGGGCCCCGGACACCGACGCGCCCGCGCCGGTCCCCTCCGCCACGGCACCGAACGCCGAAGCCAACACTGATCCATCGACCGGACCCGTCGGCGAACGGCCGGACCGCGATGTCGACGAGACCCGGCAGGCCGGCGACGGATCGTTCGGCGGGAACGGTTCCAACTGGCCCTGGTGGGCCGTCGCCGGGACGCTCCTGCTACTCGCGCTACTCGCGCTGCCCGCACTTGGGCGCAACCGGTTACGGCGACGCCGGTACGCCCGGGTGACGGCGGCCACCGCTCCGATCGATGACGGGGCAGCATCGGGTACGGCCCGGGTGGTGCGTGGTCGGGGCGGAATTGGCGCGGGCCCGGGCGGAGGCGCACGCCGCCTGGGACGAACTGCTCGACACCATGATCGACTACCGGGTGCCGGTGGATCCGACGGAGACCCCACGGGCGACGGCCGATCGCCTGGTCACGCAGCGCCTGGTCAGTGGTCCGGCGGCGGATGCGGCCCGCCTGCTCGGGCAGGCCGAGGAGCGGGCACGGTACGCCCGCGAGCCGCTGCGGGAGGAACGGCTGGTGGAAGCGTTGGGTTCGGTCCGCCAGGAGATCGGCGCGGGGACGGATCGGCGTACCCGACTGATAGCCGCCACCCTGCCGCCTTCGCTGCTACTGCGCTGGCGCCTGGCGGTTATGGACGCGTCAGGCCGGATCGTCGCCACCACCGGCCGGTTGCGGGACGGTCTGCTGCGCTGGACCCCGCGTCGGCTACTCGCCAACGCCCGATCCACCACCCGGTAGCCGCAAGCTCCCAGGATCCGCGTGATCACGCGGATCCTGGGAGCTTGAAGTCCGCCTCAGCGGTGGCCTTCTGGCCGCCGCCGCCACCTCTCCTCAAGCCGGTCAATCAGCGACAGGCGACGTCCACGGGTGCGCCGACTGGTAGTGCCACCAACCACATGCAGATCGGGTGATTGCCCCCGACGCTGCGCCTGCAGCGCGAAAGCGGCCGTGCCGAGCATGACGACGAAGCCCGCCACCCCGAGCAGCGGCACCTTGCTCACCGCGCCATAGACGACCAATGCGAGTCCAGCGACGATCACGCTGGCAGCGATGAGCAGGCGACGTCGCGCGTGGAAACGCGGGTCGCTGGCGCGCACAGCCGAGGCGAATTTCGGGTCCTCGGCAAGCGACTGCTCGATCTGATCGAACAGCCGCTGCTCGTGCTCCGAGAGCGGCACGGCACTCCTCCCCGGTCACGTTGGTCGGTCCGGTCGGACCGACAGACCGTGGCAGCCAACCGGCTGCTTACCTCAAGTCTACGAGCGGCGTCGCGGGTCGGAAAGCGGGACGACCTACGGCTGGGCCTGATTTTCCGTCCGGCGGGGATCATTCCGTCCCAATAGGCTCGCTGGCCGCACCATTGCCCGCCCAAATCGAGCTTCGGCGGCGTCCACGGCGGTCTCGGCCTCCCGCCAGCCGTGTGCGGGCGCGCCGAGGGCAAGCTGCCGCGGGGTCGCGGCGGCATCGGTAAGTCCTTCAACCCGGACCCCGACCAGCCGAATGCGGTCACCGGGGCGCAGTGCGACGAACAACGCCCAGGCGGTATCAAACACCTCACGCGCCACGTCGGTGGCATCGGGCCGGGTGCGCGAACGGTTGACCGTACGAAAGTCAGCGAACCTGACCTTGATCGATACGGTCCGCCCGACCTGTCCCGCACGCCGCAACCGCGCTCCCACCTTTTCGGCGAGCGCGAGCAGGGCCCGCCGGATCGCCTCCGGGTCGGCGAGGTCGGTGTCGAAGGTGACCTCGGCACTGATGGACTTCTCCACCTGCTCCGGGCTGACCGGTCGCGGGTCCCGGCCCCAGGAGAGCTCGTGCAGGTGGGTCGCGGCAGCCTCGCCCAGCGCGCCGCGCAGCATCCCGACCGGCGCCCTGGCTAGGTCACCGACACTGGTCAGGCCGAACCGGCGCAACGTCTCCGCCGCCCGCTCCCCAACCCCCCACAACGCGCCGACCGGCAGCGGGTGCAGGAACTCCAGCACCTGGTCGGCGGGGACCACGAGCAACCCGTCCGGCTTGGCCCGGGTGGACCCGAGCTTGGCGACGAACTTGGTCGAAGCGACCCCGACCGAACAGGTCAACCGCTCCTGCTCAGCCACCCGGACGCGGATCAGTCGGGCGATCTCCCGGGGACGGCCGAGCAGCCGGCGGGCTCCGGCCACATCCAGAAACGCCTCGTCCAGGGAGAGCGGCTCGACCAGCGGCGTGACGTCCCGGAAGATCGCCATCACCGCCTGGGAGGCGGCCCGGTACTGCGCGAAGTCGGGCGGCAGGAAGACCGCCGACGGGCAGAGCGCCCGGGCACGGGCCGTCGGCATCGCGCTGCGCACGCCGTACGCCCGGGCCGGGTAGCTGGCCGAGCTGACCACGCCCCGCGGCCCGATCCCGCCCACCACGACCGGCCGGTCGCGCAGCTCCGGCCGGCGACGTACCTCGACCGAGGCGAAGAACGCGTCCATGTCGACGTGCAGGATCGGGCAGCCGGTGTCGTCGGCGTCCGCGCCGAAACGCGGATCACCGCCGCGCGGAACGGACTGGCTGCGACCCATGAGCGCAGGCTAACTCAGGGGTACGACGCAACTGCGGCGTCGACGCCCGGTCAGCCCCGGACGACCAGCAGCGGGATGGTCATTTCGGTGGCGGTGCAGGAGCCGTGGTAGGCGATCAGCCGGGCCTCCATCGGATGGTCGGTGCGGGAGGCGAGCACCGCGTACGACCCGTGACAGGCCACCACGACATCACCGATCCGTTGCAGGTGCGCCTCCGGCACCGGCCCGAACCAGCCGGCGGCGATCGCCTCCGCCCGGCTGGCCACCCAGGCCGCTTCGCCCAGCACCTCGGACCAGGCGGCCAGCACGTCCGCCCGGGCGCCGGGCTCGACGTGCAGATACCGGACCCGTGGCTCACCGGCCACCACCCGTACGCCGGCCCGCAGTCGTGGATCAAGGTCGAGGTCGAACCGGTGCTCCGCCGGTACGTTGAGCTGCCCATGGTCGGCGGTTACCAGCAGGGCGGCGTCGGCCGGCAGACCATCGACCAGGCGGGTGAGCAGGCCGTCCAACTCGGTGACGGCGATATGCCAACTGGCCGAGTCGACCCCGGCGAGGTGCCCGTGCCGGTCCACGTCCGGGTGGTAGCCGTAGACCAGGTTCGGCCCGTCGCCGGCCGTCAACGCGGCCAGCATTCCGGTGGCGAGCGCGTCGACGTCCGCCGCGTCGCGGTGCGTACCGCCCCGGTTGGCGGCCATGGTGAGACCGCTGTCGGCGAATTCGGGCCGGGTCAGCACGGTCACCGCGACCCCGGCCGCCCTGGCCCGTTCCAACTGGGTGGGCAGCGGTTGCCAGCGACGCGGATCCGGTCCGACCTGCTCGTCGGCCGCCAATGTCCCCTCGTCCCACGGCCCGGGCCAGTCGATGTGGGTGAGCACCCGGTCGGTGCCGGGCACGTTGACCCGGAAGCCGAGCACCCCGTGCGCGCCGGGCGCGGCTCCGGTGCCGAAACTGACCAGGCTGGTCGGCGTGGTGGAGGGGAAACCGGTGGTCAGTGGCGCCCCGAATCGGGCCGCCAGGTCAGCCAGAACCGGGGCGTACGGCGCGGCAGTGGGGATCTGATACCAGCCGAGACCGTCGACGAGCAGCACGGCGATGCGGCGTACGCCTGCCAGCCGCCCGGTCAGGGCCAGTCGATCGACGGCCCCGGGCACCCCCAGCACGGCCAGTGCGCTGGGCAGCACGTCAGCGAGGCTACCGCTACCGTACGCCGGCTGGACGACCTCGAACGGGCCGCCGACACCGGGCGAACCAGCCACCCCAGGCCGCCCGGCCACCTCGAACGGGCCGGTCACGATAGGCGGCGGGCGAAGAGGTGCAGTTGAGCGGCGATGTCGCGATACGGCGGTTGCGCCGAGGCGGCGAGCTCCAAATCGAGCAGCGCCTGCGGGTCGCCGTCCGCCGCCGGGGCCGGGATCAGGTCGGCGAAGACCCGTACGCCGTGGGTCTGCTCAACGTCGAGCCCGGCGGCGCGCAGCAGCGCGGCGGCACTTTCGGCGTCGTAGCGGCGGCGCAGGGTGTCCCGGGGGCCGGCGCTGCCGTTCGGGTCGGCGAGCAAGGCGGCGGCAACGTCGAGAGCGCCGTTCATCGCCCGGCTGAGCACGGCGGCGGCCCGACTGGCCACCAGCACGCTGGCCGCGCCACCGGGACGCAACGCGGTACGCAGCGCGTCAACCACCCGGGTCGGCTCGTCGACCACCTCCAGCACGGCGTGGCAGAGCACCAGGTCGGCGCTGGCCGGCTCGACCAGGCCGGCGAGGGCGTCGCCATCACCCTGCACGGCGCTCACCCGGTCCGCGACGCCGGACTCGGCGGCCCGTCGGGTCAACGCGGCGAGCGCGTCCGGACTGGCGTCAACGACCGTAACCCGGTGACCCGCCTCGGCCAGCGGCACGGCGAACCCGCCGGTACCGCCGCCGATGTCCAGCACGGTCAGCGTCCGACCCGCCTGGCGGTCGAGTTCGCGGCGCAGCACCGCCCAGACCACGGCGGTACGCGGGGCTCCGTGCGGACCGCTGACCGGTGCCGGTCTGCCGACCGCCGGGCCGGACCGGTTCTGTGTTCGCTCCACCTGAGCGAGCCTAACGGGACGTCAGCTCCACCGACACCGGAGGATGCGCCCGGATTCCGGCCCGACGGGCCAGGTCAGCGCAGGACGGGCCGCCGTTGAGCCGCCCTGTCGAGACGAACAGCTCAGCGGCATTTGATGATCACGCCTGCCGCTCGTGGTTATCGGAAGTGGAGGCGGTGTGTGTTTTCCACGAATCGCCGTAACCCGGTCGGTGTGCCGGGCGACAGGCGCGCGGTCGGGTGTGGCACAGTCGTGACGGACAGCCCGCACAGGTCTGTTCTTCCGGACTAATCGCCGAGTCGATACGGACGACCGACATGACCGTGAAGCACGCGACCGCTGGCGCCTTCGTCTTCTGCCTCTTCCCTGATGGGTGGCGACTGGGATTGATCGAGCATCCTCGGCTCGGCCGCCACATGATCATGGGTGGGCATGTCGAGGACTTTGAAACGCAAGTCGAGGCTGCGGTGCGGGAGGTCGAAGAGGAGTCGGGATTGCGCGGCGTGCGGCTGATCGACCCACCGACGCCGGCTTTGCCGGCCGGATTCCCGTACGCATCGGTGGCCGCGCCGTGGTGGATCACCGAACAGCATGTGCCGGCGGACAACCACCTCGACGAGCCGCACGTGCACGTAGACCACCAGTACGTGGCAGTGGTCGACGATCCGGATCCCGTCGGCGATGCGGTGCACGCGTTTGCTTGGTTCAGCCTGGATGAGCTGTCGGACCTGCCGATGTTCGAGGACACCAAGCTGCTGGCCAAGATGTTGTTCTCCTGCCTGGACGACGTGGCGACCGGCCGGGTGGACCCAGTGGCTGCGTTACGTCCGATCGTGGCGGCAGGCGTCTGAGAGAGCCGTACCTGTCATGCCGGCGTTGGCTGCAGGCGGCACCTCTGTCGACAGAGCGTGGGTGGGGCGGTCAGGTCGGCTGGTCCGGGTAGACAGCCCACTGGTGCCGCCTCGATGAGGTACGCCATCTGGTCGATCAGCGCTTCGGTATCGAAGCAGCGACGGTCAAGGACCGCGATTCGCTGCTGGTCGTCGGCGGCCAAGCGGGCGAACAGGGCTGCGGCTCGGTGGTGCAACTCCCACTGTTCATCGGTGTAGTGCTTGCCGTCGCGGGTCTCGGCCCGCCGTACAGCCGTCGTGACGTCATCGATGAGCAGGATGGTGCGGTCCGGCAGCGGTCGCCACGCGGCGGCTAGGTCCAGGATGGCGCGGGCCTGTCGGTAGGCTGCTTCATCGACGGGGTTGGCGATGAGGGACTGGTAAACGGCGATGCTGTGCACGCTGCGGCCTTCGATGACGGTTCGCCCGTTGGCGAGTGCGGTCATGCAAGCAGCTCGAAGTCGAACATTTTGATCGCCAGCAACAGTAGGGTCTCTGCGCCTGGATGGCCGCCGCGCAGAAAGGTGTCGCCGCCGGCGGCGTTGATGAGTGCGCGTAACAAGTCACGGCCGAGGTCGCGGCGGGCTGCCTGTGGGCGTTGGGAGAACTCCTCCAGCAGCACCGGCCGCTCGGGGTTGACGTACCGAGCGAGCAGTCGAGCGGTCAGATGGGTCTTGCCGACGCCGCTGAGTCCTTCGATGGAAAGTAGTTGGCCCCGAGGGCAGCCATCACGCATGTGATCTACTCCCCTTACCGTGGGTACGTTCAGAACAGGGCTTCCTGCTCGGGTTTGCCGCCCTTGGCCTCGTAACCACCGTCTGCGCGCAGCTGGCGCAGGGTCCGCCACTGGCCGGTATTTGCGCCCTGCTCGATGACGCGTCGGAACACCTCGGCGGTGATCTCAACGTCGGGCATAGCCCGGTGCCGGTCAGCTGGCCATGGGATACCGAGGTGATGGATCAGTACGTCTAGCCGGTGGGAAGGCAGGTCTGGGTAAACCAGCCGCGCCAGGCGGACCGTGTACGAGAAAGTTGATGGCGGCTAGCCGACGGCACGCTGTGCGGTAGTCGTAGATGATGCCAGCTTCGGTGGGGGCATTGTGCGCGACCAGGAGGTAGGGAGGATCGCCGAGGCGGGCGTCGAGCCCGGCGAGCGCGGCGGCGGCTTCGGGTTGCCCGGCGAGCATGTCGGCTGTTATGCCAGTCTGCTCAGTGTCAGAAGCGGGTAACGGGCGCATGCACTGGCGGGCGCATGAGGGCGGTGAACCGGCTGGTCTCCACGAGGCGGCCCGCGCGTAGGCGAAGAGCCAACATCGCGACGTCGACCGGTTCTGGTCGGTGTCCGGTCGGGGTTGTGGTCTCGAAGTCGATGACCAGGAAGCAGGTAGCCCGGAAATCGCCGTCGTCGGTCAGGTGCGATGGCGCCATCGATGAGCCTCTCGAATGATGGTCTGTGCGTAGCTGGTGATGCGCTCGTCGTCATCGTGCTCGGTGAGTACGACGGCCAGGGTGCGGTCAACGACTGCGCACGCGTTGGGGCACGGGGCGGGGTGGCAGTTGGCGAAGGCGGGGCGCTGGTCTGTGGAAACTAGCCGGAAGCTGCCGACGCTGTTGGGTACGCCGAGGTGTGCCAGGTGTTCGCAGAATGCGCGGGGGCCGGGCAGGGTCAGGGTTGCCAGAAAGCTGTATCCGTTCCAGCGCACGGTTGGTGACGGGTCGGTGATATGAAGCCCAGGCGTGCCGTGCAGCAGCTCACCGAGCAGGTGGGCTTGGTGCTGACGGCGGGCGAGGAGGTTGTCGAAGCGTGCGAGATTGGCGCGAGCGATTACGGCAAGGGGTTCGGCGAGGCGGTAGTTGTGGCCGATCTGCGGTGGGTAGTCGAAGGGTGGCGGGGGCTGCCAGTGGGAGCGGAAGGCGCGGCAGCACGAGGCGAGTTCTTCGTCGTCGGTGAGCAGGTATCCCCCTTCACCGGACCACATGACCTTGCCGTCCTTCAGGCTGAAGCACCCGATGTCCCCGAACGTGCCGATGTGCCGTCCGTCGACCTTGGTGCCTTGGGCTTGGCAGGCGTCTTCGAGCACGCTCAGGGCGTGCTTCTCAGCAACTTGGGCGAGACGTTGCATGTCGCCCACGCGTCCCCACATGTGCACGGGCAGGATCGCCTTCGTCGCGCTGGTGATCTTCGTAGTTACGTCATCGAAGTCGAGGTCGGTCCCGTCAGGAGTGCAGTCGACAAATACCGGGCGGGCGCCGGCATGAACGATCGGGGCGACGGACATGACCACCGATAGTGCCGGCACAAGGACCTCGTCGCCTGGGCGGACGGCGAGGGCGTGTAACGCGGTGTGCAACGCCGCGGTGCCGGACGACACCGCGACGGCGTGCCGTACCCCGAAGCGGGCAGCGAGGGCTTCTTCCAGCGCCGTGACGTGCGCGGCTGCGGCCGGGGCTGGCATGCCCGCCAGCACGCTGACCAGGTCGGCGATGACGCTGTCGGCGAGGTCGAAGTTCATCGGCGCGCCCCGGGTGTCTGCAGGAAGCTGGTGAACCCCATCAGCGGCCACATGTTGACGCAGTCGCGGGAGAACAGGTGGCAGTCGGCACAGCCGTCGGCACGACCGAACAGCCCCACGGCGTTGGCGTCTCGGATGGTGCGTCGTGCCTCGCGCGACGTCGAGGTGATCTTGAGGCTAGAGGGGCAGTCCCAGACGCTGCCGTCGGGTTCGATGAAAGAGGTTGGTGCCGCCGAAGCAGCCTCGCACGAGACCGGGTTGCTCGGCGCTGATCGCGTTGATCATCTGGCCTGGGTAGGTCGGTGCCGGCAGCGGTAACGGTGCGACGGTGTAGAGGCGGTCGGCGCGGTACACAGCGCCGGGGCGTCGGGCTGGGGTAAGCGACAGCTCGTCGTGCAGTGGGTGGTCGATGTCCAGTGCGATCGGCTGGGGGACGAAGTAGTCGCAGTCGAGTCGGCGGCCAGAGCCGCGATGTCGGTTACGGCGTCGATGTTGAGGCGGCTGATCACCGCGTACAAGCCCACCCGGGGGATCTTGGGCGAACCCGCGGGCGGCAAGCAGCGCTACGGATGCCGGCAAGCACCTCGGTGAAGCCGTGCAGTCCGTTGCGGGCGGGACGCCAGCGTGTCGTTGTGGCCCGGCGCTTGTCGAGTCGAGCGGACACCGATACCGCGTCAAGCCCAGTCTCGAGGATTCGCTCGGCGAGTGGTCTGTGGTCGGTTCAGCGGTATGCCGTTGGTGCAGAGCACCACCTGCACCTCTGCGGACTTGATGGTGCGGACCACTTCCAGTGATCGGCGGCCAGATCAGTGGCTCGCCGCCGGCGAGGAAGACTCGTTCGACGCGGGAGCCTGGCGGCGGTCGCCGGGAAGGCGGCGATCTCGGCTAGGCCGAGTCGGTGCGGGACAGGTGGGAAAGTGCCCGGGCTGGTCGGGCGGGCCCTCGGTGTTCCTCCATGGTGCCGAAGTAGCAGTAGCGGCAGCCGAGGTTGCATGGTGTGCGCAGCGCCCATAGCAGGGAAACGCCGGTCATGACGCGGTGGCCTCCTTCATGACGGCCAGGCAGTGGGCCTGCATCTCGTCGAGCACGTCGCCAGCGTCACGTCCGGCCCGGCTGATGGCCCGCACCCGGTCGGGGTGCATGGCGGCGAGGTGCTCGTAGAGCTCTGCGATGGTGGCGAGAAGCTGCCGGTCGGCCGGGGTGACGGGTGTGCCGAGACGGCACTCGAAACGGCTGATGCAGGTGTCGAGATCGTCAACGAGCAGCAGGGTCAACGCCGGCGGTGGTCGCCACATGACTGCGGCGGCATGGAGCCGTTCGACGAGGTTTGCTGCCGCGGTCGAATACTGCCCACCGGCGAGAATCGCGGCCTGGTAGACGGCCACGGTGTCCACGCCTCGGTCCTCTAGGACCAGTTCCGGCGGTCTACCCGGTGCCCTCGTGGTCACGTTCGTATTCGTAGGCCTTCAACGCTAGGAGGGCGAACGTCTCGGTTAGCGGGTGTCCGGTACGGAGAAAGGTGTTACCGGGACGGACCAGGGCAGCGATCACTTCGCCGGTGAGCTGATCGGTGTCGTGGTCGGTCAGTTCGCTGAGCAGCCGGCATGACGGGCCGAGCCGGGCAGCGAGCCTACCGATCAGATAGGTCTTGCCGACCCCATTGAGACCCTCGACGCTGACCCAGCATCTGACGGGAGTCACGTCGGCCGCCGGCAGACATAGAGCACCTCCATCGCGGCCTGCGGAATGGCGGCAGCGACCATCGCGTCGAGCAGGGCGGCCGGCACGGTCTCACGCAGCCGCTGGTACCAGGCACACGCCCCGGCACCAAACTGCGCCGCCAGCGCCGTAGTCACCTGCTCATCGCATGGCGGAAGCAGACCGACCCGCTCGTCAACGACCAGGCCACACTCCGCGAGGATGGGCTCCGACTCGTCGGTGTTCCACTCGTATACGTGCACCCGGTACTGCAGCCGCCGTGGCGGGTCACCGGGAGTATTCGGCGTGGACAGGTACAGCGTTCCACCCGGGCGTAGCGCTGCCGCGACGTTGTGCAGGCTGGCCACCGCCTGTTCACGGGGCAGATGTTCCAAGGCTGAGGTATAGACGGCCACGTCGAAACCGCTGTCAACGACCTCGGCTGGCCACGGTGCCGCCACGTCACATTCGACGAACTCCAGCGGGAACTGACGCCCGCGATAGGTGGCGTCGAGCCGGTCGACCAGGGTACGGGCTTCGATGAGGTTGTCAGGGGACAAGTCAAGGCCGATGTAGCGCTCGATGTGGCTGCCGTACCGGTACAGTGGCGGCAGTTGCAGGCCACGCCCGCAGCACACATCAATCACGTGTGCGTAGGGCGGGCACCGTTCGGCAATGTAAAGCCGCTGGGCCAAATTCATGATTCCAGATGGCTTTACCTGACCGTTGGCGATGGCGGTGTAGAAGTCGTCCATCTGGTTCACCGAATATGGGCCGATCATCGGGGTGCCTGGACGGGTTCGGAACCGCTCGCCGTCCTCTTCGTCGGCAGCGTTGTCACTGCTTGCGGTTGTGGTCATCGGGCCTCCCACGGGAAGATCACCCACCCTTCGACGGTGGAGCCGACGTAGGTCAGCGCTTGTAGGGGGGTTTGCGAGCGCCGCCAGTTGGTGGCGTTGATGGTGCAGATCGCGGTGCGGACGCGGGCGGCGCCAGCGGCACGGACCAACTCGACGGTGAGGGCGATCGTGTCGCCGGTGCCGGCGATGTCGTCGACGATCAGCACATCGAGCCCGGCGAGTGGACCTAAGCTGGCGGTGTTGAACGTGTGCGGCTGAGGGGTCTTGGCCGCGTCGACTCCATCCATGGCGGTGTGAATGACTTCGACCGCTCGCAGCGCCCGCACTCCGAGGGCATGAGCGAGCAACACGGCGGGCACCATGCCCCCGCGCAGCACCCCGACCAGCACGTCGGGTACCCGGTCGGCGCGGACTTGCCGGGCGAGGTCATCGGCGATAGCAGAGACTTCTGGCCAGCCCAGGATGATCGGTGTGAGGTCAACGCCCACGTTCGTCTCCCCAGAGCAGGACGTGCAGCCGGGGCGTGAGATTCCAGCCATGTGCCAGTGCCGGACCTGCCAGGGCCCGCAGCCCGGTGAGGATGTCCTGCTCTGTGACGCCTTGCGGCATAATCCACACCGGTGCGAGATCGAGTCGGGCTTGCAGCTCGACCAGCTCCATTACGTCGTCGTCGCCATTGATGACGAATTTGAATACCGCCTTACCGCTGTCTCGCAGCGCCCGCAAGGCGCCGGGCCGAATGCGGCGGGCGGCCGGCACACCGGAGCCGGACAGCTTCGCCGAGACGTTGAAACGCTCCACCAGCTCGGCCACAGCAGCGCCGGGGGCGATCGTGCCGTTAGTCTCGATCTCCACACGACGCCCGGCTGCCGCCAGCGCCGTCAGTAACGGCAGGAGACGGCGGTGCTGGATCAACGGCTCCCCGCCCGTGATGACGACGAGGTCCGCATCGCGTGCCAGGATCCAGTCGCGCACAGCGGCGATCGGCATCTCGCGGGACTGCTCGGCCCGGTCGAAGCGGCTCCAGTCCCACGTGTAGGGGGTATCGCACCAGTCGCAGTCGAGGTTGCAGCCGGACAATCGGACGAACAGCGCACGCTGGCCGACCGACGGGCCCTCGCCCTGCAGGGTGGGACCGAACAGCTCGGTAACCCGCACCTGTTTAAGCTCGGGTGTCGGTGCAAGGGCTGAGATCATGGCCGCCGCTCCGGGGTGTACTCGGCCCAGGTCGAGTCGGTCTCGGACACACGTACGCAGATCAGACGCCCGGGGATGCCCGGCTCCAGGTTGTCGATGACCCAGGCGGCGACGTGGGCGGCCAGGTTCTCGCTGGTGGGCGGCACGTCCAGAACCTCATTGAGGTCGCGGTGGTCGAACGTGGTGTCGAGGTAGGTCTTCAACGGCGCCAGCTCGCCGAAGTCGGTGACGAATCCCGGTTGTACGAGCCGGTTCGTGCCGAGGACCACTTCGACGGTGTAGTTGTGGCCGTGTAGCCGGGCGCACTTGTGTCCGTTCGGCAAATCCGGCAGCCGGTGACTGGCGCTGAAGGTGAAGCGTTTCCCAATCGTGTGTCCCACCTTGGTCGTCCCCTCGCTCAGCGGTCCAGGAGTAAAAGGTCATTCAGTCCCGGGAGGCCAGCGGCAAGCGCAGCCACTCGTCGCGACGGGCTGTGTCATCTGCGAGGACACCGCGGCACGCCGAGGTAGTGGTAACCGCGCCAGCGGCACGGGCACCGCGCAGACTCATGCACAGGTGCTCGGCCCGCAGCCGCACTCCCACACCACGCGGCTCCAGGTTCGCCACCAGCCAGTCGGCGATCTCGGTCGTCATCCGCTCCTGGACCTGCAGCCGCCGCGCGAACAGCTGCACCACCCACGCGAGCTTGGACAGCCCGACAATGCGGGCGCCAGGTAGGTAGGCGATGGTGGCGGTGCCGACGAACGGAAGTACGTGGTGCTCACACAAGCTGAAGAACGGCATTGCCTCGACCACGACAAGCTCGTCGTAGTCCTCGGCGTTATCGAACGACGTTGGGTCGAACCGAGGCGGCGTAAGCATCTCCCGAAGGGCGCGAGCCAACCGTGCCGGCGTTTGACGGCGGTGTTGGCTATCCAGCGGCACGCCCAACGCGGTGAGCAGCGCGGCAGCAGCGGACGTCGCCGTGTCTTCAACAGTGGACGCCTCTGGTACGGGCCGTTGGTCGGGCTGGTGGCTCAGCAGAGCAAGCAGTCCCGGCCCGTTGGCATCGTCATCATGTGGGGTCACTGATCCCTCCACCTCCGGTCGTGGCTTCAGGTCCAGCTTCTCGTTCCGAAGTCGGGGCGGATTGCCTACGCATGCCGACGCATGTGCGGTCTGAGTTGGCCGGCCATCGGTTGCGCCGGGATGTCAGCAGACGGCCGTAGGGGGCGCTGCCGCTCATGAATTCATGCTGCTCAGGTGCCTCCTGCGGTTGTGCCGTGGGCGGGGTGCTGGGTGGGCGTAGGGCGGTGATGCGGACCAGCAGGGTGCGGGGTTCGGCGTTCGGCTGGTCCGCGTCAGCGACGAGGATCTGGATCAATTCCAAGCCTCTGAGTCGTTCCAACTCGGTATCGATGTCGATGATTTTGACGGTCAGTGGTGTGTTGCCGTTGTGGTAGTCCTGTGCGGCGATTCGCACGATGTCACCGGGCCGAGCCAGGGCAGTGTACTGATTCGTCACGATGCGGACAGTACCTTCCTCGGCGGTATTGGCGGTTTGTAATAGGGAGGGCTGGAGTCGAGCGCTCGTTGTGAGCGGCATGCGTCTGTTGCAGTTCGCCGGGAAGCCCGACCAATGGTCGGCAAGGGCTAGGGCGAGCGTGGTGTTCTCGTGCTTGGTCTGTGAGGGTCTGCGATAGGCAGTCGCCACATCGGGTGGATCGTGCCGCCGCTGGGCAGGGTGATCGGCGGACGTGGGAGGTACCCGTGGCGGATGTAGATGTCGTGGTGGCCGCGTTGGTGACCTCGGTATAGGCGGGTAGGCCGTTGCGGTCGAGGTGGGTGTGGTGTTCTCGGAGTAGGGCGGCGCCTCGTCCGGTGCGTCGCCATCTCGGGGTAACGGCGAGGGCGACGAGGTGGTAGTGACTCTCGGTGGGCCGTTGGGCGTCCAGCAGTTTGGTCAGGACAGTGAAGCGGTCGGTGTTGCTACCGCATATATCGGCCAGGTCTTGTCCGAAGTCGTGGGTCGGCGGGAGGGGCCGGTAACGGTTGAGCCGCGGCTTGGTCAGCGGAAGTCGCGGGCGGCGGGGCGGACCGGTGGGGTGATCGGGTCGAGCCGGTCGGCGACCAGGTTGGTCACCCCCTCGTACCGTTCCAGCCGCCCCCGCACCACCAGGGCCGCGCTAGTCCGGGCCACCGTCCGGTACCGCCGCCACAGTCCCGGCGAGCAGGTCACGTTGAGCATGCCGGTCTCGTCCTCCAGGTTGAGGAAGGTGACCCCGCCCGCCGTACCGGGGCGCTGCCGATGGGTGACGATGCCGCCGACCCGGATCCGCCGGCCGGGCTCGACCCGGGCCAGTTCCGTGATCGGCACCGCGCCGAGCGCGTCGAGTCGGGGCCGGACGAACCGGGCCGGGTGGCTCTCCGGGGAGAGCCCGGTGGCCCAGACGTCGGCGTACAGCCGGTCCACCGCCGCCATCCCGGGCAGGGTGGGCGCGGTCGCCCCGGTCACTGTGCCGGGCAGCCGGCCCGGCCGCTCCTGCGCGGCGGCGCCGGCCGCCCAGAGCGCCGCCCGCCGGGTCAATCCGAAGCAGGCGAAGGCGTCCGCGGTGGCGAGCGCCTCCAACTGCCCGGCGGTCAGCCCGACCCGGCGGGCCAGGTCCGGCAGGTCCCGGTACGGCCCACCGGCGGTCCGCTCGGCCTCGATCCGCTGGGCGAGGTCGACGCCGATGGTACGGACGCCGGCCAGGCCGAGTCGGACCGCCGGACCGCCCAGCCCCCAGCGGTGCGGCGGCTCGCCGGGTGCGCTGCCCCACCGGGTTGCCCGGGTGGCTTCCAGCACCGCTTTGGCCCCGCTGGCGTTGATGTCCGGGCGCCGGACCTCGACGCCGTGCCGGCGGGCGTCGTCGACCAGGGTCTGCGGCGCGTAGAAGCCCATCGGTTGGGCGTTGAGCAGCGCGGCGAGGAACGGCGCCGGGTGGTAGCGCTTGAGCCAGGAACTGGCGTAGACCAGGTAGGCGAAGCTCATCGCGTGGCTCTCCGGGAAGCCGTAGCTGGCGAAGGAGGAGAGTTTGAGATAGACGTCGTCGGCCACCTCGCCGGTGATGCCGCGCTCGGCCATGCCGGCGTAGAGCCGGTCGCGGATCCGCGCCATCGCCTCGGCGGAACGTTTGGACCCCATGGCCCGGCGTAGCTGGTCGGCCCCGGCCGCGTCGAAGCCGGCCAGGTCGATCGCGAGTTGCATCAACTGCTCCTGGAAGAGCGGCACGCCCAGTGTCTTCTCCAATGCGTTGCGCATCAGCGGATGCGGGTACTCGACCGGCGCCAATCCGTTGCGCCGCCGGATGTACGGGTGCACCGAGCCACCCTGGATCGGGCCGGGCCGGATCAGCGCCACCTCGACCACCAGGTCGTAGAACTCGCGGGGCTTCAACCGGGGCAGGGTGGCCATCTGGGCCCGGCTCTCCACCTGGAACACCCCGACCGAGTCGGCCCGGCAGAGCATGTCGTAGACCTCCGGGTCGTCCATCGACATGGCGCCCAGGTCGAGAGTGGACTCGATCATGTTGTGCGCGTCGTGCAGGGCGGAGAGCATGCCGAGCCCGAGCAGGTCGAACTTGACCAGCCCCGCGTTGGCACAGTCGTCCTTGTCCCACTGCAGGACGGTGCGGCCCGGCATCCGGCCCCACTCCACCGGGCAGACCTCGATCACCGGCCGGTCGCAGATCACCATGCCGCCGGAGTGGATGCCCAGGTGCCGGGGGAAGGTCTGCAACTCGTTGGCGTACGCGACGACCTGCTCGGGGATCCCCTCGACCTCGACGGCGGCGACCCGGCCGTCCCCCTCCCCCTCGCCGTCCGGCAGCGGCCCCCAACGGTCGATCTGTTTGCTCCAGGCGTCCTGCTGTCCGGGGGAGAAACCGAACGCCTTGGCGATGTCCCGTACCGCCGAGCGGGGCCGGTAGGAGATCACGTTGGCGACCTGTGCGGTGTGCTCCCGGCCGTACTTGGCGTAGACGTGCTGGATCACCTCCTCCCGGCGGTCGGACTCGATGTCGACGTCGATGTCCGGCGGGCCGTCCCGTTCCGGGGCGAGGAAGCGTTCGAAGAGCAACTGGTGTCGGACCGCGTCGACGTTGGTGATCCGCAGCGCGTAGCAGACCGCCGAATTGGCCGCCGAGCCGCGCCCCTGGCAGTAGATGTCCTGCTGTCGGCAGAACGTCACGATGTCGTAGACCACCAGGAAATAGCCGGGAAATCCCAGCTCGGAGATCATCTTCAGCTCGTGTTCGAGCTGCCGGTACGCCACCGGGTGTGCCTCGGGCGGCCCGTACCGCTGCAACGCGCCGTCCATGGTCAACTGGCGTAGCCAGCTCATCTCGGTGTGGCCGGGCGGCACCGGGTACGCGGGCAGTTCGGGGGCGACCAGGTGCAGGTCGAAGGCGAGTTCGGCGCCGAGCGCGGCGGCGCGGCTGACCGCGCCGGGGTAGCCGGCGAAGCGGGCCGCCATCTCAGCGCCGCTGCGCAGGTGGGCGGTTGCCGCCGCCGGCAGCCAGCCGTCGATCTCATCCAGGCTGCGCCGGGCCCGTACCGCCGCCAGGGCGGTGGCCAGCCGGCGGCGCGACGGCGTCGCGTAGTGCACGTTGTTGGTGGCCACGGTGGGCAGCCCGGCGGTGGCGGCGAGTTCAGCGAGCACGTCGTTGCGGTCACCATCGGCGGGATCGCCGTGGTCGGTCAACTCCACCGCCACCGCGTCGGCGCCGAAGAGCGCGGTCAGCCGGTCCAGCTCACGTGCGGCCGCGTCGGCCCCCTCGATGCGCAGCGCCGCCGGCACCGGCCCCTTGCGGCATCCGGTGAGCACCAGTACGTGATCGCGCAGCTCGGCGGCGATCTCCGCCAACTCTCCGTAGACCGGTCGGCCCTTCTCTCCGCCGCGTAGATGGGCGCGGGCGATGGTCCGGGCCAGCCGGGCGTAGCCCACCGGTCCACGGGCGAGCACCAGCAGGTGTTGGCCGAACGGATCCGGTACGCCGTTCTGCGGGCCGGGCAGTCCGAGGGAGAGCTCCGCGCCGAAGATGGTGGGCAGCCGCAGGGCGCGGGCCGCCTCGGCGAACCGGACCACACCGTAGAACCCGTCGTGATCGGTCACCGCCAGCCCGGTCAGCCCCAGCCGGGCCGCCTCCTCAGCCAGTTCCTCGGGGTGGCTGGCCCCGTCCAGGAAACTGAAGTTGCTGTGCGCGTGCAGCTCCGCGTAGGGCACCGGGTCCTGCGCGCCCATCAGCGGCTCGCCATCATCCTGGAGAGTTCAGCCGGCTGGGACCGGCCGGACTCTCCACGATCACCAAGCCGGCTAGTCATAGATCGCCTCCACCACCCAGCGGCCGGCGGTCAGCGAGAGCAGCAGCGCCGTACCGTCGACCAGACAGACCTGGAACCGGGCCTGCCGCCGGGCCTCGGCCGGGGCCCACCAGCGCTCGTCGACCGGCCAGGGCCCAGCCCAACCGACGATCTCCACACCGGCGGCGGTGCCGACGGCGAGCCGGGCCGGCGCGGCACTGACCGCCAGTCGGGCGGTCACCCCGACCGGCTCCCCGGTGCTGTCGTAGACGGCGGCCGGTAGCGGCTCGGGCAGCACCACCCCACAGTCCCGGTTGCAGACCACCCTGGGCCAGCACCCCTTCGGGGATCAGACGTAACCGGATGATCCCGGCGGTCGGCCGGGGCGGTGCGGTCGGTCCGGGAGCGCCGGGACGCCGATTGGTGCCGGAGAGCCAGCCGTCGAGCTGCCAGCGCACCCGATCGGCGATCGCCGCCGCGCCCAGCAACCCGTCGTGCCGCCAGAGCCGGTGCAACTCCTGACCGTGCTCGGTCACCGCCTCGATACCCAGCCGGGTGCAGGCCAGGCCGTACCCGGCGAGCCGATCGTGCAACCGTTCGGCGAGCGCCCGCGCGGCGAACGCGGCGGCGTCGACCCGGTCCAGCGGATCGTCGTACGTCTCGGTGACGTCCAGGTCGGGCGGCGGACGCCGGACCGCGAGCGGCCGGTGGTCCGAGCCGGCGGCCAGCCGGTGGGCCAACGCCCCGTCGAATCCGAACCGGGTCAGCACGTCCCCGGCGGGCAGTGCCGCGAAGTCGCCCAGGGTACGCACCCCGAGCCGGCGGAGCAGGTCGGTCAGGGCCGGCCGGCCGAGTGCCGCGACGGGCAGTCCGGCGAGGAACTCCCGGGTACCACCGGGTGGGATGATCCGGCCGGCCCGGGCCGCCAGCCCGGCGGCCACCTCCTCGACTGCGGCGAGGACCGACTCGAAGGCCCGGGCATCGCGACCGGGGTCGTGCTCGACGGTGGTCAGCTGTGGGCAACGGCTCTGCGCCTCGCGTTTGCGTAACCCACGGCGTACTCCCTCGGCTCGGGCCGTGGCCGAGCTGGCCACCACCCGGTTGGCGTGCAGCACCACGACCGGGGTGGCGGCCGGCACCCCGTCGACAATCTCGGCCGCGATCATTGGCCAGTCCGGGCACCAGACGACCAGAGTGCGCATCGCTGCCCCGCTCACCTGCTCACCTCCCGCGACCGGACCCGTTCAGGCAAGCTTAGAACGTGTGTTCGAATTCAGGTTGAGCGACCTGAGCACGGGGATGCTTCGTGTCTGGTGCGACCCTCGAAACCGGCACAGCGCGGCCGTACCCGCCGAGCTCTCCGCCGCTAGCCACACCGCCCGGCGAGCAGCTCTTTCACGATCGGGCTCGGCTGCCCCAGGGCTCTGGTGCTCGTCCCCGCTGAGGTAACCAAGGAGAGCACGGCCCGGCGTGACGGCGAGGTCCGCATGGTCACCCCGGAAGCGTTCCGGCGCGCCGAGCCATCGCCGGGCATCCAGACCTTGATCTCCTTCGGTCGGGCCGCCGCACCCCGGCCGCGGGCAGAGATGGTCACTTCGCGACGGCGTAGCCGGCCCCGTCCCTGCCCGAGCCCCTCCCAGGCGCCCCGCATCACCCGCAAAGTGACATCGGCGCCATCCCATCGACCGTAGGGGACGAGCACGCTGCCGCGCTGCCGGGCTCGGGCGGCCAGTCGACTGGCAACCGAGTCGCCCACCCTCGCCGGGACGGCGGCCACCACGACGTCGACCCCATCGATCAGAGCGGCGACCACGGTCGCCCACTCCGGACCGGGATAGGGCACGAGTACGAGTCGGTCCAACGCGATACCGATGTCGGCAGCGGCGACCGCACCGAAGGTGGGCACCCCCACCACCGCGCACCACGCTCCGGACCTGGACGCCTCGGCGAGCAGCGCCAGCACCAACGAAGCGCCACCGCTGGCGGCCGGAAGGCCGCTGGATGCCGGTCGCCCCTTGGCTGTCGACAGACCCCTACCCGCCGGGTAGCCGTTAGCCGCCGGGTAGCCGTTAGCCGCCGGATCGTCGGTTAACGGGCCGGATCCGGTGTACGCCGGATAACCGGTGCCAACCGCGACCGTGCTGCCCCGGCGCAGCCCACCGTTGGGCAGCAGCCCGGCCAGCTCGGGCAGCACCGGCAGCATCCGGTGGGCGCCCGCCGGGTCCGGTCCGCTCGCCGGCCGGACCAGTCCAGCCAGGGCCGCGGAGCCGACCACCATCCGGCCCGCCATCTGATCTTTCCCCCGTACCCTTGCTCGTTGCCGTCGTCGTTCTCTGCTGCTTGTCGGTCCGCTTCTGGGAGCTCCCTGGCCTGCCGCTGGGTGCTCGTACCCGATCAGGCAGCCAATCCGCCGAGGGCCGGCTGATAGGTCACTCCGATCGCCACCTCGATCACCGCCACAAACTGCTCGGCCGCGCGCAGGAGGTCGTCGGCCTCCCGGGTGCTCACCACCCGGGGGATACCGGCCTCGGCAGCGGCCCGCTTGGTCGCGCCGTTGGCGAAGAAGGTGGCCCACTCCCCCAACTCGGGCGCGACGATCACCAGGAGTGCCCAGACGCTGGTGACCCGGTTACGGCGAGCGGGTGCGGCGGGTCGGGCCCGAGCGGCGAGCACCGCCGCGGCGGCGCGCAGCGCGGCTAGGTGCGCGGCGGCATAGCGCAGACCGTCGGGCCGGGTCACGGCGGCTTCCGCTAACCCTTGCCGGGCGATCACGAGCAGTTGGGCAGGGGTACGGTGCGGCAACATGTTCGCCGGCACCGTGGGTGCCTGCGCCTGGCTGGTCGGCATGGACTCTCTCCTCCGCGTCACCAATCCGCCGTGTCGTCGAAGGCCGGTCAAGCCCGACGACGTCCTGGGTCGACGTAGCCCACTGCGGAGGAAGACGCAGCGTTGGCGCCGGCCGGATGTGGACGCTTCCCCACACCACACCCGGCCGGCGCGAACCCGGCGGGTTCGTCGTCCGCCGCCCGGGGGTCGTGGGCGGCGGACGACGTCCTGCCTGGATGATTCCGGACTCGCGGGCCCGGAACCGGTGCGGTCCGCGAACCGCGTCCGGGAGCTACGCCGCGAACGCTGCTCCCGCTCGTCAGCCCGAGTCCCCGACTCAGCATCTCGACCAAATCGAACACCCGTTCTAACTGCCAACGACACTACACCCCTCCACCGACAAAAACGCAACCATCAGTCGGTAACTCAACTCATCGGCAACATCACCGAGAGTTGCCAGCGCGACGGAATGTCGGATACCCGATCTATCCCTATATTTAGATTTTCATCCCGTTACGCTGCTAGGCAATAACCCATAGCGCCTCTTGTTGGAGGGTTGATCAATGCTCATCTCCCGGCTAAGGAGTGGCCCCTCGGCACCTCTGCTCATCGCTATCGCCCTCGCCCTCGCCACCACAGCGGTGGCCGCACCGACACCGGCCCTGGCCGCCACCCGGTGCCCGTCAGGTTGGTTCTGCGTCTGGCCCAAGGCGAACTTCGGCGGTTCCTGGCTCGGCGGGAAGAGCCGGAACACCTGCTACACCCCGTTTAAAGCGGGTCACACGGTGTCCAACCAGCTAGGGGTCAGAATCCGGGTGTACAGCGCGACCGGTTGCCATGGTTCCTACTTCGACCTGCCCACCCGGCACTACAGCAACCCGACCCCATTCAACGTACGCAGCGTCCTCACTTACTGATCAGCCCGCGGGCCTGGCTTCTGGATACGGCGGGTCGACCAGCGGAGCCACCTGATGTCCGATGCGGTGCCCCAGCCAACCGGCGAGTACGACACCGGTCGCGGCGGCGACAGACGCGATGAGCAGTGCTGCCCAATAATCTGTCGCTCCGTGTGCCCAGCCCACGAACGGCGCGAACCATCCGACGCCGGCGCAGAGACCGACCAGCCCGAGGACGGGCATCCAGCGCCCTTTCAGGGTCGGCTCCGGCTCGACCACTAGCACCCCGATGGCACCGACGAAGGCGGCGAGGAGACCCGATCCGGCCACGTAAAATCCTATGAATCCGGCCAGATCTCCCACCCGCAGACCCAGCGCACCAAGGATCGCAACCGATCCTCCGACACCGAGCGTGACCGCGAATCCGGTGACCGGAACCGCTCCCTGTCGGGCAGCGCGCCAGCCACCGACGCCAACCGTCAACAACACGATCAGCAGTGCGATGACCATTTCCGGACCGAGTGCACGCGAGTCAGCGTCCAGCGATGGCGGTCGCGCATTGACCGCGCCGTAGGCGCCGAAGCCGATCCGCGTCCAGTGGCCGCTGGCGTCGCGGACAGCGGCGCCATCCCTGCCATTAGCTACCACCACGATGTAGCCGTCGGGGGTCGGATGCACGGCAAGCGCCATTGACGACAGGTTCGTGGTTAGGTCGCCGACCTTTTCATAGGCGCGGGCGAGGTACGACCGCTGGCCATCCGACACTTCCCAGCTGACCGTCCAGGTAGTGCTGGCGTCGCGAGTCTCCTCGACCCGCAGGTGCCCCGAAGCGATACGAAAGCAGTGGGCCGGTTCATCCGGTACGCAGGCTTCGCGCGCTTCAACATTCAGGGCGGCACGGTCCTGCTCAAACATCTCGCTCTCGCTCGTGGTCATCCACCGCCAGGCGCGGCCGTCCTGATCGCTTACCAGCCATTCCCTCACCTGCCTGTCGTGATACGCGTTGGCCTGGCCAATCACGATCAGGTTCCGCCATGAGGCGACCGCAACGGTGTCGGGATACTCCGGTGCGCTGGTCGCGCCGACAGCGAGCGCCGCCGCGGGCAAGGCGACGAAGACGCCGAAGCGGCGGATCGCCCTTCGGGATGCCGGCCGTTGGCGGGCCCGAGTCCATAACCAACCGGCGAGTACGAGCGCGGGCAGCGCGACGAGATCACTGCGGTCGGCCAGAATCACCGACGGCCCGGTAACCGCACTCCAGAGCGCGGAGGCGAGCGCCGAGCCGGTGGCAGTCGCCTTGACCACGGTGAAGGCCGCTCCGCTGACCGCCAGACTAGCCAGCGCCACTGGATTCGCGGGCAGCCGCGGAGCAAGCCCGGTAATCGCCACAGCCAGCAGCGGTGGCGCGACGACCAGGCCGGCGAAGTCGCTGAGCTTGCCCGTGATCAGACCTGGGTACATCGTCTTGAGCAGATGGTCATTGACCGCGAGTACGACGACCGCGAGCAGCGTTACCGGGTGTGCCAGCCAGGCGAGCATCGCGAACAGCGCCCGGCTCGAACGACCACCGTCCATATCTCAACACAGTCCCACCGCCCCGTCACAATCCCGCTTCGTTCAGGTTGCGGTCGAGGGTACGTAAAAGCGGCCCCGCCCTGGCTACTCCAGGGGCGGGGCACCCAGGTGACCCAGGTTCTCCAACTTCGACTCCTGCAACGCGGTACCGATCGCGATCACCGCGGCACGCTCGTTCATGCCAGCCTTCTTCGTGGCCGCCACAATCGCCGCCACCACAAACCCGACAAACGTGACTCCAGGCTCAGCAGGGACGATCCACCAGCCCAGCCAGGCCCCGAACCACCCAGCCGGCAGACTTCGTACACATGTGCTATCCACATCTGCCAGACAGGAAGCACCAGCCCGCGAGCGGTATGCACGCGGCTCTGCTCCGTCAGGATTGGAGGAAGGCGACGACGGCAAGGACGCGTCTGTGCGTTTCTCGGTTGTGGAGTAGGTCGAGTTTGCTGAAGATACTGGCCACGTGTTTCTCGACGGATCCTTCCGAGATGTGCAGGGTCGTGGCGATGGAGGTGTTCGAGCGGCCTTCCGCCATTGCAGTGAGAACCTGCCGCTCGCGATCCGTGAGCGCGTGCAGGCGAGGTCCGCGGCTGCTACGGCTGAGCAGTTGCCGTACGACTTCGGGGTCGATAACGGTGCCGCCGGAGCCGACCCGGTGCACCGCTTCGAGGAAGTCTGCGATGTCGGCGACCCGATCCTTGAGTAAATATCCGATGCCGCGGATATCACCGCTGAGCAGGTCTGTGGCGTACTGGGCAACAACGTATTGCGACAGCAGCAGCACTGCGACGCCGGGGTGGCGTTCGCGGATCGTGTGGGCGGCGCGCAGTCCTTCATCGGTGAACGTGGGCGGCATCCGAATATCCACGATGGCCAGGTCGGGACCCTGGGCTGCGACTTGGGCGAGCAGCGAGCCAGGATCGGATACGCCGGCCACGACCTCGTGCTGTTTGTCCGTGAGCAGCCGGGTCAGCCCGTCGCGCAGCAGCACGGCATCCTCGGCGATCACGATCCGCACGGCAGCTCCACGGTCATCAGAGTCGGTCCGGCGGTGGGGCTGGAGATGGTGAGGGTGCCGCCGATGCTGTCAACCCGGTCGGTCAGCCCGGCCAACCCGCCGGTGGGGTGGGCGACGGCTCCACCGATCCCGTTGTCGCCAACCTGCACGCATAGGCGGGAGCCGGATCGTCGTACCCGGACCCATCCGGTGGTGGCCGCGCTGTGTTTGCTGAGGTTAGCGAGGAGTTCACCGATGCAGAAGTATGCGGTGGCCTCGACCGGAGCTGGGAGCCGGGTGTCGAGGTCGATGTCGGCGGTGACCGGTATGGGGCAGCGGGCGGTAAGCATGGGTACCGCGCCGTCAAGCCCGAGGTCGGTCAGCACCGCCGGGTAGATGCCCCGAGCGAGTTCCCGTAGCTCGACCAGCGCCTGCTTGGCATCCTCGTGGGCAGTGGCGACCCGGGCTGCGGCCTGTTGCGGGTCGGCGCCCTGTTCGAGTTCCTCACGCGCGCGTCCCAGCTCCATCGCGAGGGCGACCATGCGTACCTGCGCGCCGTCGTGCAGGTCGCGTTCGATGCGGCGCAGGTGGGCGCCGGCCTGTTCGACGGCGTGGTCGCGGCGCCGCTGCAAGGTGCGCACCTGGTCATCGCCGCGAACTCCGACGGTGAGTAGCCGCAGCCGCAGCCGATCCAGGGCCGTGAGCCCGTGCACCAGCCAGGGTGCCGCCAGCAGACCGGCCAGTCCGATGACGGACATCACCAGCGGGTACGGCCACCGGTCCGGGTACCAGCGCCAGAACGACATCAGCTCGACCTCGTCGAAGCGGTGCCCGTCATGCAGCGGTAGGAAGCGGTACCAGCCGGGATACGTCGTGGTCAGCAGCGCCAACCCCCACCACAGTGCCACCACGTACGCCTGGAGCACGCCGAAGGGAACGGCCGTCACCGCGTACAGCAGGCACCGCCACCCGGCCCAGTCAGCGAGCGCATCACGTACCCAGCCTGTCAGCCCCGGCCGGGTCCGCGCCCGCGCGGCAGGCGCCGGGATGGTCACCCCCAGCAGCCGGCGAGCCCTGCTCCGTTCGATCGCACCGATCCCGCGGGCACCGGTCACCACGACCGCCAGCGCGACCAACCCGACCAGGGTGACGCTGGCCACGGCGGCATACAGCATCGCCACCAACGCGACCAGACAGGCGACCGCGACGAACGGTCCGAGCAGCAGATACCCGGTCTCCCGCCACGTGCGGGCCCGCACCGGCTCCGTCAGCAACCGCAGCAGAACGTTCATCAGCCTTCCATCGTCCGCGCCCGGCGCCGACTCAGGAGCAGCCAGTAGCCGACAAACATGGCGGCGCTGTTCAGCAGGTACAGCAGTTCCACACCGCCGCCGTGGCCCAGGCCGAGCTCAGGGGCGTGCAGCCGGACGTGCACCAGCGCGTTACCGTAATCGGAGCCGGCGTCGGTGTCCATCGACAGCACATAGTCCATCACCCAGTTCCATGTGGTGTGAAAGCCGATGGCCAGCCACAGCGCGCCGGTGGACAACCGGGTCAGGACGAAGAACCCCGCCATGAACATGATGTCGGCGAGCAACACCAGCACGAACAAGGGCGACGTCGGCACCTCGGCGAAATGCAGGACCGCGAAGATCAGGCTGGACACCAGCGCTGCCCGGCGCAGCGACCAACCCTCGGCCAACGTCTGCAACGCGTACCCCCGGAAGGCCAGCTCCTGGACGAAGGCGCTTGTCGCATACATGAACAGCCCAGCCACGAGCAGGACCAGTACGACGGCAGCTCCACGCTCGGCGAGTTCCGTACCGGTCACCCGCGCCCACCCGAGCGCCCATGCCGTTGCGAACACGACGAGCACCGACGCCGCGCCAGCGGCGAGCCCGGTGGCGGCGTGCCGCCACCGCCACGCCGACAGTCCGATCGGCTGCCACGGCCGCCGGTCGACGTAGCGGCGGAACACATACGTCACGGCCAACGCGACAACCGCGATGACCGCATGCCCGGCCACGTTCGTCGCCAACGACCTGCGGGTCGCGGCGCCCACCACACCCATCGCCACCAGCAGGATCAACAGGTACGCCGCCAGTCGCCACCCTCGCCGCGGTCTTCCCTCAGCTTCCGCGAACAGCCGGATGATCAGGTTCCGGCGAGGCGTTCGCCCCGCAGCGGACGTGTCAACCACAGTCGTCATCTGTTTAACTCCCCGCGTCGTCAGCTCTACGCCATCGACGCTAGAAGCGCGGGCCGCCATGCAACACGAGGTTGTCCTCCGACCGTCTGGGGGCTACCCCTCCCCCTGCTGGCCCCGGACACCTCCTCGGGGATGCTCCCGGATTCTTCGCCTCGGCGGAGTCACGTCGAAGCCCCACGAGAGCCAGCCAGCTAGGCGGTCGCCGAGCACCTGAACTCAGGCGGCGTCCTTCAGGACGGTGTCGCCGAACGGCTCCGCCCTGGTCAGGGCGGAGCCGTTCGCTATGCGCTGTTCAGTTGTTGTCTGGTGTCACTTGGTCCAGGCGTTGGCGACGAGGTCGGCGGCCTGGGTCTCCCACTTGGCGTACGCGTCCGGGTAAGCCGACACCTGAACCTTCTGCGCGGCCACGGTCAGCGGCAGGTCCTGCCAGCCGTCAACGTTGCGCAGGCCCTTCAGGAACGCGATGGTCGAGTACTCCGGGTCGGTGATCTGCTCAACCGTGCCCCAACCCGAGGACGGGACGCTGCTGGAACAGACCCTGCGAGTCATGGTCGTTGGCCGCACCCAGATGACCCAGGTTCTCCAACTTCGACTCCTGCAGCGCGGTACCGATCGCGATCACCGCGGCGCGCTCGTTCATGCCGGCCTTCTTCGTGGCCGCCACGATCGCCTCCACGTTCTTCGATCTGCTCGGCGTTCAGCGGAATCCGGTCCTGCTTACCCTGCGTGCCGTGCGGGATCAGCTTCTCCATGGCCGGCTTCGACGGCCTGGGCGACAGCGGCCGGGGCCGGCTTCGCGTCAGCCGCGAAAGCACCGGTGACCGGACCAGCAACCGCGCCGCCGGCGAACGCCAGACCAGCAACAGTCAGAACGGTCTTACGGATGATCGGGGTGTCGATGCTCGGGAGGAAACGAGTGAACGTGTTCATGGGGGACACCTTCCGTTCGGGGGAGGGCGCCGCCGCCCGCGCACAAGGGGACAGCAGGGCGAGACACCACAACAGGAAGAAAAGAGAGGGGATCGGCAGCACCACGGGCTACCGGAAGCTCACACGACCGGGGCCACCCAACCCGACGGGCCGGGGCTGCTCCTGCGGTCGTACGGGGGATATAACCGCGCCGACCCCCGGATCATTCCGCCCACCACCCCGGCCAGGCCCGCCGATCGGGTGACCCCCGCCACCACAAACCCGACAAACGGGACTCAAGCCTAATCTGAGCAGTTCAGTGCGGGATGACCCACTGTGCCGGCGCTGATGGCGTGCCCTCTTAACCGGACAAAATGCCGGCGAGAGAAGGAGCCATCGCAGCAGAACAGGCGACATCTCGCACGAATGCCGCCCGCTTTCATGCAAACACCGAGAGAAGCAGAAAGGGTGGACGGACCGCGGAACGTGCTGGCGAGCATCGCAACGGTCGATAGCGACCGGCGGTCATCGCCACCCAAGAATGACCGGGTTCCGGTTAGCTAGGAGCCACTCCGGCTGGCTGACCAGGTAACACGACCCTAGGCGCCGGAGCCGTCGTCCGCGAACCGGTAATGGCCGGCATGCTCTTTCGGCCCTGACATGACAGCCAGTAGCCTCACGGGGTGACGACTCGTAGACCCGCCATCGGCGTACTCATGGTGATCTCGGCAGGCGCCCTGTTCGCGGTCAACGGTACCGTCTCCAAACTGGTCCTCCGGGCCGGCATCGAGGCGCCCCAACTCACCCTGCTGCGCGCTGCGGGCGCCTTCACCGGGTTACTCATCCTGAGTCTGCTGCTGCGCCCCGGCCCTCGCCGGCTACGGATCACCGCCAACCAGCTACCGCTGCTGATCGGGTACGGCCTGGCCGGGTTCTTCCTCGTCCCGATGCTCTACTTCGTGGCCATCTCCCGGATGCCGGTCGGGATCGCGCTGCTGTTCGAATTCACCGCACCGCTGTTCATCGCGCTCTGGGCCCGCTTCGGGCAGCGGCACCGGGTCCGGTCCCGGCTCTGGGTCGGACTGGCACTCAGCCTGGCCGGGCTGGCTGGCGTAGCGGAGATCTGGGGTGACCTCAAGCTGGACAGCCTCGGGTTGCTGGCCGCGCTCGGCTCGGCCGTCCTGCTCGCCTGCTACTACGTACTCGGTGCCCGGGGCGTGCAGGATCGGGACCCGCTCTCACTGACCACCTGGGCATTCGGCGTCTCAGCCGTGGCCGGGCTGCTTCTGCGAGCGGTGACCCACGGTACCGGCGGCTGGGAGCCACTCGGCGCCACCAGCGGCGGCGTACCGGTTGGGCTGCTCTGCGTGTACGTCGTGATCGGCGGCTCGATTCTGCCGTACCTGCTGGTGGCCGGCTGGCTACGGCATCTGCCGGCGACCAGCGTGGGGATCCTCGGCATGGTTGAGCCGGTGCTCGCCGGCGGGGTGGCCTGGCTCGCGATCGGCGCCGGTGAGGCGCTGAACCTCGCCCAACTCGCCGGTGGCGCCCTGGTGCTGGCCGGCGTCGCACTTGCCGAGACGGCCCGGGTCGCCACGCCGGTGGCGCCTCCCGGCCCGGATGCTGCCGTCCCGGAGTCGCAGTCGCCCGTACCCCCGACCGCGCCCGACGTGGTAGCGGTCACCGGCCCGACCCGCTGACCGAAGTCGTGCCCCGGCACCCGGCCCTCGGCCCCGGCCGGCCCGGATCTCGTCGATCAAGGAGAACCTCGTCGATCAAGGACTTCATGCCGCGGATCGGAGATCCACTCACGCAACAAGTCCTTGATCGACGAGGGCAGGATAGCGGGATGCAGCCACATCCGAATGTGCAAGCGGTGCAGGACGCGCTGGAGAACGCGGGCGCGCGGAACGGATCCGGAGAGCCGAGCGAGGTCCGGATCCTGCCGGACGCGGTGCACACCGCCGTCGCTGCGGCGGAAGCCCTCGGCGTGACGGTCGGGCAGATCGCCAACTCACTGATCTTCAACGCGGACGGCGAGCCGCTGCTCGTGCTCACCTCCGGCGCGCACCGGGTGGATACCGCCCGGCTCGCCGCCAGCCTCGGGCTGACCGCGCTCAAGCGGGCCACCCCGGAGTTCGTCCGGGAGCACACCGGCCAGCCGATCGGCGGAGTCGCTCCGCTCGGGCATCCGAAGCCGGTCCGTACCCTGGTCGACACGGCGCTCGAGCAGTACGACGAGATCTGGGCCGCCGGTGGGGTGCCCCGGGCGGTCTTCCCGACCACCTACGCCGAGCTGGTCCGGATCACCGCCGGCACCCCCGCCGAGGTGGCGTGAGCAGGGTTCCCGAACTGGTCACCCTGCACGTCTGGCGGATCCCCCGCCGGGCGTTGCCGCGGGCGCTGGCCCGGATGGCGCTCGACCGACGCCGGCTAAGGGCCACCCCCGGCGTACGGTTCGGCAAGCTGCTCGGCACCGGCAGCGGCACCGGCTTCGGGCCGGGCGACGCCGACCTGACCCGGTGGGCGGCGCTGGTCGCCTGGGATGACCCGACCCAGGCAGCCGGCTTCGACGACACCGAAGTCGGCCGGGCCTGGCAGCGGATCGCCCACGCGGGCGTCCGGGTTGAGCTGCGGCCACTGGCCAGCCGGGGGCGCTGGTCCGGGGTCGAACCGTTCGGCGAACCGCAGGGTGAGCGGACCTGCCGACCAGCCGACGAACAGACCGACGGGCGGATTGATCGGCCGGTGCTCGCCCTCACCCGGGCCCGGCTACGCCCGCACCGGGCAGTGACCTTCTGGCGGGCCGTGCCGCCGGTCGCCGCCGCCCTGGCCGATGCTCCCGGTCTGCTCGCCCGGTTCGGCATCGGCGAGGCGCCGCTCGGCTGGCAGGGCACGGTCAGCCTGTGGCGCGACCCGACGGACCTGGTCAGGTTCGCGTACCGTCACCCGGAGCACCGCGCGGCGATCACGCGTACCCCAACCGAACGGTGGTACGCCGAGGAGCTGTTCGCGCGGTTCGAAGTGCGCGATGTGGTCGGTGACCGCGCCGTGCTCGACTGGGTCACGCATGATGGTGGCTGAGAGTGAGGGGCGGTCAGCCATGCGGTTGGTGCCGTGGAAGCCGGACGATCTCGGTCGGCGGCTGGACGATGTGGTGGCGGTCTACGGCGAGGCGATGGGTTACCGGTCCGAGCTGCTGGAGACCCGGCGCGGCTACATCGCCACCCACCTGCGCCGGCCCGGTTTCCGGGCGGTCGCGAGCCTGACCCGGGAGGGCCACCTGGCCGGCTTCGGCTACGGCTACTGCTCCGCCGCCGGGCAGTGGTGGCACGACCAGGTGCACCACGCCCTCTCCGAGCCGGCCCGTGAGTTCTGGCTGACCGACTGCTTCGAAGTGGTCGAACTGCACGTGCGTCCGCCGGCCCAGGGCCACGGCCTGGGCGCCCGGCAACTGCACGGCCTGCTCACCCTGGCCACCGGCAGCACCACGCTGCTCTCCACTCCGGAAGCCCCGGAGCAGACCTCCCGCGCCTGGCGGCTCTATCGACGCTTCGGCTTCGTCGACGTACTACGTGACTTCCGCTTTCCCGGTGACGAGCGGGCGTTCGCCATCCTGGGTCGGGCGCTGCCGCTGGTCCCGCCAGCCACCGCCGGACCAAACCCAGGGCCAACCCCAGGACCAGGGACCGGAACAGGGACGGGGGCCGGAACAGGATCGGGTACGGAGGGCAGATGACCCGGCAGTTGGCTGAACGACTGACCGACAGCCTGCTCCCGTCTCGAAAGATCCGGGCCGCGTTGCCCTGGCTGCTGCTGGCCATTCTGGTGCTGGCCCAGATCGGCTATCCGCTTACCGGCGGCGGCGTTCGGGCCCGGCTGACCGTGGCCACTGTGCTCCTCGGTTACCTGTTGTCGGTCAGCCACGCCCTGCTCACCCGTGGCCCACGGGCCGCCACCGCGCTGGTGCTGGTCACCACCGTTGGCGGGCTGGCCGTGGAGGCGCTCGGGGTACGCACCGGGATGCCGTTCGGCGCCTACGACTACTCCGGGGCCCTGGGCCCCAAACTGGCCGGCGTGCCCCTGGTGATCCCACTGGCCTGGACCTGGATGGCCTGGCCGGCCTGGCTGGCCTCGGTCCGGCTGGCCCGGCCGGGTGTCGGCCGGATCGCGTTGGCCGGGGTGGCTCTGGCCGCCTGGGACGTGTTCCTGGACCCACAGATGGTCACCGAGGGCTATTGGAGCTGGTCGGATCCGACCCCGGCCCTGCCCGGCGTACCCGGGGTCCCGGTCGGCAACTACCTGGGTTGGCTGCTGGTCGCGGTCCTGATGATGGCGCTGCTGCGACCCGCCGCGGATCGGCTGAGCGCCGGGCACCGGCCCGCGGGGCGGGCGATCAGCACCGCTGACCCGGCCGACGCCCCGATGTACGCGCTCTACCTCTGGACCTACGCCGCCAGCCTCCTCGCCCACGCGGTCTTCCTCGGTCTGCCCACCTCGGCGGCGTGGGGCGCCCCGGTCATGGCGGTGGTCGCCCTTCCCCTGGCCATCACGCTGGCCCGGCAACCCCGGCAACCCCGGCGATCCGGGCAGTCCCGGGTACCCGTCGCGGCGAGCGAGGTGAGCTGACCGGGTGCTTGCCCTCGGAATCGCGATCGGTGTCACGATCTGCGTCGCCGCGCTGACCGGACACAGTTGGGTCAACGCCACCCGCTGGCTACGCCGCCCGGTCACCGGGGCGGTCACCGTGGACGAGCCGGTGACGGTGCTACTGCCGGTGCGCGACGAGGTGGACCGGGTAACCGGGTGCCTGCGGGCGTTGCTGGCCCAACGGGGCGTACCCGGGCTGGAGATCGTGGTGCTCGACGACGGTTCCCGCGACGGCACCGCTGATCTGGTCCGCGCGGTAGCCGCCGGTGACCCGCGGGTCCGGCTGGTGGCCGGCGGCCCGCTGCCACCCGGTTGGCTGGGTAAGCCGTACGCCTGTCAGCAGCTCGCCGAGCAGGCCGGTCCGGCCGCGACCGCCCTGGTCTTCGTCGACGCCGACGTGGTGCTGCGCCCGTACGCCGTGGCCGCCGCGGTCACCGCGTTGCGCGCGGCGTCGGCGACGCTGCTCACCGCGTACCCCCGGATCGTCGCCGGGTCGGTGGGGGAACGGCTGGTCCAACCGCTGTTGCAGTGGTTGTGGCTGACTTTCCTGCCGCTGCGGGCGATGGAGCGCTCGCCCCGGCCGTCGCTGGCCGCCGCCGGCGGGCAGTTTCTGGTGGTCGACCGGGTCGGCTACCGGCGCTGCGGCGGGCACACCGCGGTGCGCGACAGGATCCTGGAGGATATCGAGCTGGCCCGGGCGGTGAAACGTTCCGGCGGGCGGATCGCACTGGCCGACGGTTCGGCGCTGGCCGACTGCCGGATGTACGGCTCGTGGGCCGAGCTGCGCGACGGTTACGGCAAGTCACTGTGGGCGGTGTTCGGCTCGCCGGTCGGCGCGGCGGCCGTTGTGGCCCTGCTTCTCCTGCTGTACGCGGTACCACCGCTGCTGGCCGTGGCCGCGCTGGCGCTGGCCGCGGTGGCGGCGCTCGGCGGACCCCCGGCGTTCGCCGACGCTCCGGCGCTGGCGCTGACCGCGCTCACGGCCTATCTGCTCGGGGTCGCCGGTCGGCTACTCAGTGCCCGGGCGACCGGTGGTCGGGCCTGGCCGGACACACTGGCACACCCGGTGTCGGTCACGCTCCTCGGCTGGCTGACCATCCGGTCGTACCATCTGCGGAGGCAGGGGCGGCTGTCCTGGCGCGGTCGACCGGTTCGCTGACCGGGTGGGCGGGTCGAGACGACGGCACGCGAACGAAAACGAGGAGACCTCATGAGCCGGGTGGTCGTGATCGGCGCCGGAGTGGGTGGCCTGGCCACGGCGGCCCGGTTGGCGGCCGCCGGTCACGAGGTCAGCGTCTTTGAGCGCTCCGACGTGGTCGGCGGCAAACTCGGCCGCTACTCGCGACAGACCCCGGCCGGGATGTTCCACTTCGACACCGGCCCCAGCCTGCTCACCCTGCCGCAGGTCTTCGAGGACCTGTTCGGGGCCACCGGCGCCAAACTGGACGAATACCTCGATCCGGTGCCGCTCGATCCGATCGTGCGGCATATCTTCCCGGACGGCTCCCGGCTGGATTCGTGCACTGACCCGGTGGAGTTCACCGACCGGATCGGTGCCCGGTTAGGCGATCGGGCGGCCACCGACTGGCAGCGGCTGTGGCGACGTGCCAGCCGGGTGTGGGAGGCCTCCTGGCGGGACATCCTGCGTGACCCGGTCGAGGCGCCGTGGGCGCTGGCCAGGCTGGCCTGGCGGCTCGGCGACCTGGCCGCGATCGGGCCGGGGCAGACCCTGCGCGGCCTGGGCCGCCGTCACCTGCACGATCGTCGGCTGCGGATGCTGCTGGACCGGTACGCCACCTACACCGGCGCCGACCCCCGTCGGGCACCGGCCGCGCTGGTCGCCATCCCGTACGCCGAGCTGACCTACGGCGGCTGGTACCTGCGCGGCGGGTTGGGCACGCTCGCCGACGCGCTGCTGTCGCGCTGTCTGGATCTGGGGGTGGTGGTGGAGACCGGGGCCACGGTCACCGGCATCGACGCGGCCGGCGGCCGGGTGCACGGCGTACGGCTGGCCGGTCGGTTCGCGCCGGTGCCGGCGGACGTGGTGGTGGCGAACGTGGACGCGCTCACCGTCTACCGGGACCTGCTGCCCAGCCCGCGCCGACTGACCGGGTTGGCCGACCGGAGCCTGTCCGGCTTCGTCCTGCTGCTCGGGGTACGCGGCCACACCGGGCTGGCGCATCACAACGTGTTCTTCCCGACCGACTACGACGCCGAGTTCGACGCCGTTTTCGGCGATCCCGGGCGGGGCGTACCGGCCCGACCGGCACCGGAGCCGACCGTCTTCGTCAGCGTCGCCGATGATCCACTGGTCCGTCCCGGATGGCCACGAGGCGTGGTTCGTGCTGGTCAACGCGGCCCGGCAGGGGCGCTCGCTGGCCGGGGTCAACTGGCGCCGCCCAGGGCTCGCGGACGCGTACGCCGATCGGGTGCTGGAGGTACTGGCCACCCGGGGTGTCGAGGTGCGGGACCGGCTGCTGTTCCGCGAGGTCCGGACGCCGGCCGACCTGGCCGACGAGACCGCGACGCCCGGCGGGGCGATCTACGGCACCGCTGGCAGCCTGCTGCGGCCGGCCAACCGAGGTCCGGCACCCGGGTTGTTCCTGGTCGGCGGCTCCAGCCACCCCGGCGGCGGGCTGCCGATGGTCGCCCTCTCCGCGCAGATCGTCGCGGCCCAGATCGGTCCAGCCTGACCTGGGTCTGGGTCTGGGCTTGGGCCGGACCTAACCGAGCGAGTGACGGATCGCGGAGAGTAACTGGACCAGCCCGAAGAAGGCGAGCAGCACCCAGATGGCGGTCACCACGGTGATCGTGCCGGCGGTCAGGTCCGGCTGGATCAAGCCCGGCGGCCCCGGCCGCCAGGAGTCCGAAGAGCGCGACGAGCACCCGGCTCGGCCGCTCACCCACGGTGACCGCACCGATCTCCTTCATCCCGGCCGAGACGGACCGGGCCCGCACGTACTCGTGCAGCCAGGAGAGCGCCCCACCGCCCACCACCAGCAGGCCTGGGGCGCCGACCAGCCAGAAGGCGATCAGCCAGGCCGCCTCGCCCACCCGGTCGGCCAGCGAGTCGTAGACGTAGCCCAGCCGGCTGGTCCGACCGCTGACCACCGCGACCGCGCCATCGACGCTGTCCGCCACCGCCGCGAGCAGGACGAAGCCCGCCGCGGCCATCGGCCCGGCCGGGGCCCGCACCGCTGCCACCGGTACGCAGACGCAGAGCAGCACCCCGACCACGGTCACCGCCATCGGCGGTATCCGCAGCCGGCTCAGGACATAACCCAACTGGTACGACATGCGCAGCCAACTGCGCACCGTCGAGGTGGCCAACCTGGGGTCGAAGCCGCCGTGTAGCCGGGCCCAGGTGACCGCGTACTCGTCCCAATTCAGCCGGTTGCCCACCTCCGGTCAACTGCCGGAAGGCAACTCAGGTCGCGGCCCGGTCGATCTCACACTTCGGCTCTCACCTGAAGGTTCTGCCAGACCTCCCGGGTGGCGGTGGAGCGGTTCATGGTGATGAAGTGGATGCCCGGCACGCCCTCGTCGAGCAGCCGTCGGCACATTTCGCTGGCCTGCGCGATGCCGAGCTGCCGCACCGCTTCCGGATCATCGGCGATCCGCTCGAACCTGGCAGCCAGCGCGGCCGGGAACGGCGCCCCGGAGAGCTGCTGAGATCGGGCGATGGTGCCGATCTGGGTGACCGGCATGACGCCGGGCAGGATCGGAGTGTCGCAGCCGGCCGCCGTCACCCGGTCCCGTAGCCGCAGGTAGTCATCGGCGTCGAAGAACATCTGGGTGATGGCGAAGTCCGCACCGGCCCGGCACTTGCGGATGAAGTATTCGGTGTCGCTGGCGATGTCCGGCGAGCGCGGGTGCTTGTACGGGAAGGCGGCCACCCCGACGTGGAACGCGCCGGACTCTTTGACCAGCCGGACCAGCTCCTCGGCGTAGCGCACGCCCTCCGGGTGGCGCACCCACTCGGCCATCGGGTCCGCGCCGGGCGGATCGCCGCGGATCGCCAGCACGTCACGCACCCCGGCGTCGGCCAGCCGCCCGATGATGTGCCGCAGCTCGGCGACGGAGTGGTTGACCGCCGTCAGGTGGGCCATCGGCAGCAGAGTGGTCTCGGTGGCGATCCGCTCGGTCGCCTCGATGGTGGTGTCCCGGCTCGAGCCGCCGGCCCCGTAGGTGATCGACACGAACGACGGCCGCAGCGACTCCAACTCCCGGATCGTCTGCCAGAGCAGCCGCTCCCCCTCGGGGGTCTTCGGCGGGAAGAACTCGAACGAAAATGTGGGTCCGGAGCCACGGATGAGCTCCCCGATCGGCGGCTGCGAGTTGGGGATGACCGAAGGAAGACCGAGCGCCATCCAACAATGCTAGCCGCCTCACTGATCAACTCTTACTGTTCGCCATCCTGGTCTCACCGTTTGACATCTTCCGCAACCTGCAGGCGGACATTCCCGGCCTGATCCACGACGGGCGAGCGATGAATGTCGTACCCGACCGGTAGAAAGAAGCCACGTGCGGGTGGGCCACTCCCCTGGCCCGGCGTCACCCGCACGACCAGCACCGCATCCGTACGTGTCGTCCGGGTCGGACGTCGCCACCCCACGCGACGCCCGACCCGGGCGGGGGTCTGCTCGACGTCTCCGGACCGGAGGACCACCCGTGACACCGCCGCGCCACGACCCGCCCACCCGCCGATCGCCGGACACCGGAGCACCACGCCCGATCGGGCCACTGCTGACCCGCCTTCGACTGGCCAAGGGCTGGAGCCAACAACGGATGGCCGAGCAGCTCTGCGCCATCGCGGGCCTGCCCACGGTGACCCGGCACGAGATCTCCCGCTGGGAGCGCCAACACCGGTTCCCCGGTGAATTCTGGTTGGGCTGGCTCGCCATTGTGCTGAACTACCCGGTCGAGCGGCTCGGAGCAGCCGTGGCAATCGCCCGCCGCGACAGCCCTGGACCGGCCATCGTCAACCGACAGGCGGGCTCCACCACCGAGCAGACCCACCGGGACCTGCTCGACCTGGCCCACCGTTGGCTCGTCGGTCCCACCGATCCGGAATTCGGCCCGACCACCGCGTCCGCTCCGGTTACGGCCGGGCTGGGCAACGCGGTCTGCCCCGGCGATGTTGGCCTGTCACCACCCGGTGCTGCCCCGCTGGACCCGGCCGACCTGGCCAAGTTGCGCCGCCTTGACGACCTGGTCGGCGCCGTGGACCTGCTGCCCTACCGGGCTGAGCAGCGCGATGCGCGACCGCCGGCGCTGCCGCCGGTCAGCGCCGCGGGCAAACGGACGCTCTCCCTCGTCGCCGAGGCCGAACAGCTCAACGGCTGGCTGGCCGGTGACGCCGGGGACAGCCGGTCGGCCCTATCCGCCTACCGGCGGGCACTGACCGCGGCGGCTGCCGCCAACGACCGGCCGCTCGCCGGGCACATCCTCGGTTCGGCGAGTCACCTGCTGGTCTGCACCGGTGCGTCACGGGACGCGCTGCTGCTCGCCCGTACCGGATATGCCGGTGCTCGGCGCGCCGCCCCGGCCGGGCTACGGGCGTTGCTGCTGCACCGGATCGCGCTGGCCGCCGCGCGGTGCGGACAACGTCAGGTGGCGCAGGCCGCGCTGACCGCCGCCGCGCGGGCCGCCGACCGGCGGGTACCGGACCGCGAGCCAGCCTGGCTCTACTGGCTGGACGACGCCGAGTTCGCCGCGATGACCGGCCGTTGCCTCGCCGCCCTACGTCGCCCGCTGCGCGCCGTGCCACTGCTGGTCGCCGCCGCGCGGCGTACCGGTCAACACCGCACCTCGGCGATCTACCGCGCCTGGCTGGCCCGCAGCTACCTCGACCTGGGCGAGCTGGAGCAGGCCTGCCGGGTGGCGAACGCGGCACTGCTGGATGTGATACGCGCCGGGTCGTCGCGGGCGGCGGCCGAGTTGGCCGCGTTCGGTCGCCGTCTGACGTCCTACCGGGACGAACCGGCGGTACGCCGGCACGCCGCCCTCGTCGCGGCCGCCCGGCTGTACCTGCCGGCGCCGATCGTCCCCGGGCCGCTGCCGAGATGGAGCCGCTCCCGCACCCGGCGAGCTGATCCACTAGCGTCATGGCGTGACCCAACGCTGTTCCTGTGCCACCGATCGAACGCGCCGACCTGCGCCAACGGGTCGACAACGCGCTCGCCACGTTCCTCCGCAGCCGACGCGAGTGGCTGGCCGCGATCGACGACGCGCTCCTACCGGTCGCCGAGGCCCTGGAGTCGTTCGTGCTGCGCGGCGGCAAGCGGCTCCGGCCGGCGTTCGCCTACTGGGGTTACCGGGGCGCCGGTGGAGCCGACCGCGACCAGGTGGTCGCCAGCCTCGCCTCGCTGGAGTTCGTGCAGGCCAGCGCACTGATCCACGACGACTTGATGGACCGTTCCGACACTCGGCGCGGCGAGCCCGCGATCCATCGCCGGTTCGCCACCCAGCACCGTCGGGCGGGCTGGGTCGGCACCCCGGACAGTTTCGGAGAATCCGCCGCCCTCCTGCTCGGTGATCTCTGCCTGGTCTGGTCCGACGAGATGTTGCACGGTGCCGGTCTCGATCCGGACATGGTGAGCCGGGCCCGGCCGGTCTTCGACGAGATGCGGGCCGAGGTCACCATCGGGCAGTACCTGGACGTACTCACCCAGGCCACCGGGGACTACTCCATCGAACAGGCCGGCAAGGTCGCCCGGTACAAATCCGCGAAGTACACCGTCGAGCGACCGCTGCTGATGGGCGCCGCGCTGGCCGACGCGCCGGCCGCCGTGCGGGCCGCCTACTCCGGGTACGGACTGCCGCTGGGTGAGGCGTTCCAGCTCCGCGACGACGTACTCGGGGTGTTCGGCGATCCGGGCCAGACCGGCAAGCCGGCCGGGGACGACCTGCGGGAGGGCAAACGCACCTTCCTGGTGGCGGCGGCGTACGAGGCGACCAACGAGGCGGGCCGCGCGCTGCTGGCCCGGCGGCTGGGTGACCCCGGGCTCGATCCGGCCGGTGTCGACCAGCTCCGCGAGGTGATCACCGCCAGTGGGGCGCTGGACCGTACCGAGCGGCGGATTGCCACCCTGACCGAGACGGCGCTAGCCGCACTGACCGGTGTCGACCTGGATGTCGAGTCTCGACAGGTGCTGGTCGACCTGGCCGAGGTGGCAACCCGACGGCGGGACTGACCACCGCCCGAGCTGGCCACGATGCACCGCCGCGCGATCGGCGTACCGCGGTGGGTTCTGCGCTCCCCGGCCGGTGCGCGAGGTGGGCGTGCGAGCATCGGATTCGTGTCCGTCCCGGCCCGGCTCACCCGGTTTCGGCTGGTCGGGTCCATCGCGACCACGCTGATGGCGGCTGGCGCGTACGGGGCGGGTGCGCTGCCCGGTGCGGATCCCGACGCCGCCGACCACCACGTGCTGGCCCTCGACGGGACATCGGTGTACTGGCTCGGCCTCACCGGTTGGTTCGCCGGTCTGGCGCTCCTCTCGGTGGTCTGGTGGCGGCTGGGTGGAGTGCTCACCCGTACCCGGGTGCCGATGCGCCACCTGCTGCTGACCGGCGCCCTGTGGGCGGTCCCGTTGCTGCTCGCCCCGCCGACCGGCAGCCGGGACGTGTACGCGTACGCCTGTCAGGGTGCGCTGTGGCGCGACGGCATCGATCCCTACGCCGTCGGGGTGGCCGCTGGCGGCTGCCCCTGGGCGGAGGCGGTGCCGGCGCTGTGGCGGGGCACTCCCACGCCGTACGGTCCGTTGGCCGTTGCGGTGTCCGGCGGGGTGGTCGCGCTCGCCCGGACGGTCGCCGCACCGGGCGAGGGCCAGCTACTGGTCGTGCTCGCGCTACTGCGGGCCGTCGCGCTCGTTGGCGGCCTGCTGATCGCCGGGTACGTTCCACGGCTGGCCCGGGTCTGCGGTGTCGATCCGGTGGCGGCGACCTGGCTCGCCCTGCTCTCGCCGTTGGTCGCGATTCATCTGGTCTCCGGCGGGCACAACGACGCGCTGATGGTGGGACTGCTGCTCGCCGCGCTGAGTCTGGCCGCTGGCGGATCACCGGTTGATCGATGGGCGGCGAGCGGAAACGCCCCGGCTATGGGCGGACGGATACTCGTGGCGGTCCGGTTCGTTCCGGCCGTGCTGGCCAGCGGCGCGATCCTGGGTCTGGCGGTGGCGATCAAAGTGACCGCGTTGGTGGCGCTGCCGTTCGTCGTCCTGCTCGCCGTATCCCGGCTCGCCGCGACCCGTTCCACCCCCGCCAAGATCGCCGTGAGCAGGGAACGGCATACCCGGCTCGCCGACGACTCGCCGGAGGCACTCCCTGATCACGGAGATCTTGGGGTGGTGGGGGTGGGGGTGGGGGTGGGGGTGGGGGTGGTGGGGGCAGGCGGGTTGGTGTACGGCGGGGTCAGCCTGGCCACTGGGCTCGGCCTGGGCTGGATCGACGCCCTTCCGGATACCGGTCGGTTGGTGCAGTGGACCTCACTGCCGACCGGGCTGGGTATGGCCGCCGGATACGCGCTACGGGTGGCCGGCTGGCCCGCAGCGGTCGCACCGGCGGTGGCGGTGGCTCGGCTGCTCGGGATCGCCACCCTGCTGGTGATGGTGCTGGCCCTGCTGTTCCATGCTTGGCGAATGGTCCACGCTGGGCGAATGGTCCACGCTGGGCGAATGGTCCACGCTGGGCGAATGGTCCACGCTGGGCGGGCGGTCCCGCCTTGGCGTTCGGTGCTGGGCCAGCGGACGGGTTCCGCCCCACCCCGTGAAGTCCACCGGACCGTGCTGCTCACCTGCGGCCTGGCCTTCGCCGCCACCGCGCTACTGTCGCCGGTCTTCTATCCCTGGTACGGGCTCAGCGCCGTCGGCATCCTCGCCGTTGGGCTACCGGATCCGGTGTGGCGCGGACGGCTCGCGGCCGCGGTGGTGGTGATCGGTTTCCTGGTGCTGCCCGACGGGCTGGGAGTGGCGGTGTTGACCAAACTGCCCGGGGCGCTCTTCGACGTCGCGCTCGTGGTGGCGCTGCTGGTGCTGGCGATCCGCCGCCGATCCGCGCGTCGGTCCGACCCGGACGGCCCGCGTCGAATCCGCTATCGTCAGCTGCCCTGATTCAGCCCGGACCCTCCGTTGCCGACCGGCGGTGACCGGATGGCCGCTGTGCTGTGCGACGCCCGCCAACCTCGCGGCCGGACCACCTAGCGGCCGGACCACCCCGCGGCCGGACCACATCGCGGCCGAGTTTTCACCGTAGGCGGCCGAGCCGCCGCAGCAGCGGGCTGCCCTGCCCGGCACGCGGCTCCGGCTGCACCCCGCGCCGCCCCAGCCAGACCCAGACCGACAGGGTCAGCAGCACCATCGCGAAGCCGAAGAGCAGATCCTCCACCGGGGCGTACACCACCCGTAGCCCGATGATCGCGTCCGGGTCGTAGCGCACGATGTTCCGGCCGGTGAGTACGCCATTGGAGATCAGTTGAAAGAAGACGATGATCGGGTAGGTGGCCCAGAAGACCGGTCGCAGGACCAGCCGGGTGCGCAGGAGGAAGAGGTCGACCGACACCGCGCCGGCCACCCCGACCAGCGCGGCCACCGTGTACGTCACGATTCGGCCCCGGCCCGCTCAGTCACCGCTCGGTCCCGAGCCAGCCGGTCCCGAGCCGACCGGTCCCGAGCCGGCTCTTCCCCGGCCGGCCAGCGCAGCACCGCCCGGACCGCCTCGAAACCGAGCACCGCGCAGCACGGCACGACCAGGAAGAAGAGCAACTCGTCCAGCGGCAGATCGCCGGGGAGCAGCACACCGGTGGTCTGCGCCGGATCGAAATGCCAGTGGCCGGCGGCGATCGCGGCCAGGTCCCAGAGCCCGAAGATCACGACCACCGGCACCAGGGTGAGCAGCAACCGGCGCCAGCGACGCAGCACGTTGACCCGCAGCACCGGCTCCAGCCACAGGGCACAAACCAGGCAGCCGGCGAGCACCGCGAGGTAGGCGAATCGTCCCACAGGTACGAAACCGGTCAGAAGCCCAGCGCCTGGGCCCGCCGCTTGACCTCACGGGCCAGGTCGCCACCGAGCGCCTTGGCCGGGGTGCCGGGCAGCGTGTCGTCGGCCGCGAAGAGCCAGCGCAGCGTCGCGTCGTCGTCGTACCCGGCGTCGCGCAGCAGGTTGATGATGCCGGGCAGATGCTTGCGTACGGTCTGGTTCGCCACCAGCTCAACCGGGACCTGGCGGACGCCGTCCCGGCGGACCGCGATCAACTCCCGGTCCCGGATCATCTGGTGCACCTTGCTGATCGTCACGTCCAGGCGCTCGGCCACGTCGGGCAGGGTCAGCCACCCGGCCGGTTCAACCTGACCGGGAAGACCGCGGCTGGGTACATCACGGCCGGGAAGATCATCGCCCGGCAGTTCCGCGCCGGCGGTGGATACGGAGTCGGTCATTCGATCACCTTGCCACGGCCCGGCCATCGGGCACCAACGGCATCCGGTCAACCGGATAAACCAGGTCACAAATTTGAGGTCAGCCCCGGCCGAAGCACGGCGGAGGCCAGGGTGAGATATCCGTTCCGCGTCGGCTGTGTCATCCTGTTCTACCGCCACCCTCTGGAGACATAGACTGCCTGCCGATGGACATTCAGGTCGCCGACACGTTACTGGGCTCGCTGATTGACGGGCGCTACCGCATACGCGGTCGCGTGGCCCGTGGTGGCATGGCGACGGTTTACACCGCCATCGATGAGCGACTCGATCGCACCGTGGCGTTGAAGATCATCCACCCGCACCAGGCCCAGGATGCCCGGACCCAGTTGGCCGGCTTTCTGGAACGGTTCACCGACGAGGCGAAGACCATCGCCCGGCTGACCCACCCGAATGTGGTGGCCGTCTACGACCAGGGCACCCACGGTGGCCTGCCGTACCTGGTCATGGAGTACGTCCGCGGCCGGACCCTGCGTGAGCTGCTGACCGAGCGGCGACGGCTCAATCCGGGCGAGGCGTTGGCCATCCTGGAGCAGATGCTGGCCGCGATCGCCGCCGCGCACCGGGCCGGGCTGGTGCACCGGGACGTGAAACCGGAGAACGTGCTGGTCGCCGAGGCCCCGAACGGCACCTCGGCCAACCTGATCGACAGCGTGGTCAAGGTCGCCGACTTCGGGCTGGCCCACGCGGTCGGGGCCAGCAGCGAAACGGAATCCGGCGACCAGTTGATGGCGACGGTCGCGTATGTCGCTCCGGAACTGGTCACCGACGGACACGCCGACCCGCGTACGGACGTCTACTCAGCCGGCATCGTACTGTTCGAGATGCTCACCGGCCGGGTCCCGTACGACGGCGACCGGGCCGTGGAGGTCGCCTGGCAGCATGTCGACCGGGACGTACCGCCCCCGTCGACCCTGGTCCCCGGCCTGCCGGCGGTCCTCGACGACCTGGTGGTCCGGGCCACCCGCCGGGATCCGAGCGCCCGGCCGACCGACGCGGGCGCATTGCAGGCCGAGGTGCAGGTGGTCCGGGACGATCTCGGCAACGCCAACGCCAACACCACCGTGCTACGCCAGATCCCGTCGCTGGACCAGTCGGCCATGGCCGTGTCGCAGCCCACCATGGTGGTTTCCGCGGTACGTCCCGTCGAACGGCCCGCCTGGGCCCGGCTGCCCGACCAGAAGGAAAAGGCCCAGCCGCACCGTCGCCGGGCCACCAGCGACACGTCAGGTCCCGCCGGCCGGCTACGGTCGACCCGCGAACGGCTGCTGGCCGATCGACCAGGACGCCTCGGGGTGGCCGCCGTCATCGTGGCGCTGGGCCTGGTCGCCGCGCTCGGTGGCTGGTGGTTCGGGGTCGGCCGGTACACGGTGGCCCCGCAACTGGTCAGCATGTCGAAAGCGGAGGCGGTGTCGCTGGCCGAGCAGGCCGGCCTGACGGTCGCGTACGGTGAACCGCGCTACGACGACAAGGCCGCCAAGGACGTGGTGGTCGGCCAGGACCCAACCTCAGCCGCCCGGATCGTGAAGGGCGGCACCATCACCCTGATCCTCTCGCTGGGCCCGGAGCGCTTTCCGGTGCCGGACGTGGTGGGCAATTCCTTCGACCTGGCCAAGGCGGAGCTGGAGAAGGCCCAGTTGCAGGTGGCGAAGGGCGCGGCTCGGTACCACGACGATCTGCCGGAGGGGATGGTGGTCGCGGTCGACCCGGCGGTCGGCGCGGAGGTCTCACCGGGCACCAAGATCACCGTGTTCCTCAGCAGGGGCCGCGCGCCGATCACCGTACCGAACCTGGTCGGCAGGAACCTCAACGAGGCGCTGGGGCTGCTGCAACAGGCCGGACTGCGCGGCGAAGCGGAGTACGTCGAATCGGACAAGCCGAAGGACGAGGTGCTCGGGCAGAGCCCGGCCGATGGCACCGGCGCCGAGCAGGACGCCGTGGTCAAGCTCAAGGTCAGTAAGGGGCCGCCCGCGGTGGTCGTGCCCCGGGTGCTGGAACTGCCGTGTCAGCAGGCCAAGGAGCTCTTGGAGAGCATGGGACTGCCGGTCCAGGCCCACCTCAACCCGAACGGCACGGTACGTAACCAGAATCCGGGCGAAAACGCCCAGGTGCCCCCGGGCACCCCGGTCGTCATCTGGTGCTTCTGACATGCCGGCTGATCGCCCGGACCAGCCGGTGAGCCGCCCGGCGGGTTCCCACACACCCGCCTCCGGCGGGCTGGCCCGGACCGCCCTGCCCTACCTGGACCAGGCCGGGTCAGAGGCGGTGCAGGTTTACGTATCCAACTCCCGGGGCTGGGCGTTGCCGCCCGGCGATCCGGCGCAGGACGCGGCGTTCCGGGAGGGTTGCGAGCAGCGCGCCGTGCCGGCCTACATCCACGCCTCGCTCCTGGTCAACCTCGGTTCGCCCACCGCCGCCACGGTGGAGAAGTCAGCCGCGACGCTGGCCCACGCACTGCGGCGGGGCGCCGCGATCGGCGCGACCGGGGTGGTCTTCCACGCCGGCAGCGCGGTCGACGAAAGCTACACCGACGCGGCGATGAAACAGCTCCGGGAAACCCTGCTGCCGCTGCTCGACGCGGCCGTGACCGCCGGTGGGCCCCGGCTGCTGGTGGAGCCGAGCGCCGGCGGAGGTCGGTCCCTGGCCTCCCGGGTGGAACACCTGACCCCCTACCTCGACGCGGTCGACTGGCATCCCTGGCTCGGGGTCTGCTTCGACACCTGTCACGCCTGGGCGGCCGGGCATGACCTGGCCCGTCCGGGCGGGATGACGCAGACGTTGGACGAGCTGGTCACGGCGGTCGGCCCGGACCGGCTCTGGCTGGTGCACGCGAACGACTCACGCGACGAGTGCGGGTCGACCCGGGACCGGCACGAGACGATCGGCAAAGGCAAGATCGGCGAGCAGCCCTTCGCCGAACTGCTGGCCCACCCGGCGACCGAGGGGGTGCCGGTGATCGTGGAGACACCATCGGAGAACCACGGGCACGCGGCGGATATCGCCACCCTCAAGCGGCTGCGTCCCTGACCGTCACCCGGGCCGGCCGGCCGCTGCGGCCGATCGGCCGGGCGCCGACCTCAGCGCCCGACACCGCCCCGGGCCGCCGGGTTTCAGCGCCGGAAGAGCTTGGTCAGCACCTCGATGGCCCGCTCCACCCCGGCGTCGTCGACATCGAGGTGGGTGACCAGACGCGCGGTTCGCGGCCCGAGCACCGAGACCAGTACGCCCTGTGCCCGCGCCTCGGCGGCGAGCGTCGGGGCGTCCAGCGGAAACTTGGTCAGGTCCAGCGGCACCAGATTGGTGCGCACCGGTGCGGCGAGCACCCCGAACGGGGCGATCGCGTCGGCGAGCCGGGCCGCCCGGACATGATCCTCGGCCAGCCGGTCGAGGTGGTGCCGCAACGCGTACCGCCCGGCGGCGGCCAGAATGCCGGCCTGGCGCAGTCCGCCGCCCATCCGCTTGCGGATCCACCGGGCCCGCTCGATCCGCTCCGCGCTGCCCACCATCAGCGAGCCGACCGGTGCGCCGAGACCCTTGGAGAGGCAGACCGACAGGGTGTCGAACAGCTCCCCGTAGCTGGTCAGCGGCACGCCGTCGGCTACGTGGGCGTGCCAGATCCGAGCGCCGTCGCAGTGCAGCGCGACCCCGGCGTCGTCGGCGATCCGGCGTAGTTCCCGCAGGGTGGCCAGCGGGATGACCCCGCCACCGCCACGGTTGTGGGTCTGTTCGACCGCGATGGCCCGGGTTGGCACCGCCCAGTAGCCGTCCGGGCGGATCATCGCCGCGACGACCTCCGGGTCGAGCTCTCCACCGACCGCCGGCCAGGTCCGCGACGAGATTCCGCCGTACGCCGAAGCGGCCCCGATCTCGTACGTAACCACGTGTGCGTCGGCGTCGCAGAGCAGTTCGCTGGCCGGTGGCACCAGCACCTGTAGGGCGATCTGGTTGGCCATCGACCCGCTCGGGGCGAAGAGCGCCGCCTCGTGCCCGAAAAGCGCCGCCACCTCGGCTTCGAGCGCGTTGACCGTCGGGTCCTCGCCGTACACGTCGTCGCCGACCTCGGCCTCGGCCATCGCGGCGCGCATCCCGGCGGTCGGTTTGGTCACCGTGTCCGAGCGCAGGTCGACCCGGAACAGCGGGCCTACGCCTTCCTGGCCCGCTGCCCCCTCATGGTCAGCCACGGAGCATCTCGGCAACCAGGAAGGCCAACTCGAGGGACTGCTGGGTGTTCAGCCGGGGATCGCAGGCCGTCTCGTACCGGTCGGGCAGGTTCGCGTCCTCGATTGCCTGGGCACCACCGAGACATTCGGTGACGTCCTCACCGGTCAGTTCGACGTGCAGTCCGCCCGGGTGGGTCTCCAGGCCCCGGTGCACCTCGAAGTAGCCGAGCACCTCGTCGACGATCCGGTCGAAGTGCCGGGTCTTGTAGCCGTTGGAGGACTCATGGGTGTTGCCATGCATCGGGTCGCACTGCCAGACCACCTTGGCCCCGGAGGCGTTGACCTTGGACACGATCGGTGGCAGGGCATCGCGTACCAGATGGTTGCCCATCCGGCTGATCAGGGTGAGCCGGCCGGGGATGTTCTCCGGGTTGAGCTTTTCGCACAGCTCGATCGCCTGGTCGGGAGTGGTGGTGGGGCCGAGCTTGACCCCGATCGGGTTGGCGATCCGGGAGATGAAGTCGATGTGCGCGCCATCGATCTGTCGGGTCCGCTCGCCGATCCAGAGGAAGTGCCCGGAGAGCCCGTACGCCCGGCCGCCTGAGACCCGGGTGAGCGCCCGGTCGTACTCCAACGCCAGCGCCTCGTGCGAACAGTAGAGGGTGACGGTACGCAGCGCCTCGTCCTCGGTCATCCCGCAGGCCCGCATGAAGGCCAGCGCCCGGTCGATCTCCCGGGCGATGGCCTCGTAGCGCTCCCCGGCCGGGGAGGCCTTGACGAAGCCCTTGTTCCAGTCATGCACGGCGTGCAGGTCGGCCAGACCTCCGGCGAGGTAGGCGCGGAGCATGTTCATCGCGGCCGCCGAGTTGGCGTACGCCCGGATCATCCGCTGCGGGTCGGCGACCCGGGCCTCCGGCGTCGCCTCCAGCGAGTTGATCAGATCACCCCGGTACGCGGGCAGTCCGCGCGCGTCGGTCGGCAGGGACCTCGGCTTGGTGTACTGCCCGGCGACCCGGGCCACCTTGACCACCGGCAGCGAGGCCCCGTAGGTAAGCACCACCGCCATCTGCAGCAGGGTGCGCGCGTTGGCCAGCAGGTGACTCTCGGTGTTGTCGGTGAAGGTCTCCGCGCAGTCCCCACCCTGGAGCAGGAACGCCTTCCCCTCGCAGACCAGCGCCAGCCGCTCGCGCAGGTGATCCACCTCATAGGGCGCGACGACGGACGGCACGTTGTCGAGGATCTGGCACACCTTGTCAACCTCGGTCCGGTCGGACCAGGGTGGGGTCTGCTCTCGGGGCAGCGCCCGCCATCGGTCCAGGCCAAGGGCCTCATCCTCGGCCGAGTCGACGGTCGGGCGGCTGGTCTGCAGACCGGGATTGCCCACGGACGGGTAGCTCAGCTGGTGCCACTCATGGCGCATACACGAAAGCGTACGGCGACCCTCAGGATTAGTCATCGGCGAGGGTAACCGTTCCGGCACGTGGGAGCCCCCATCCCATCGATCATGAGGTTATCGTCCTGAACTGGCGGAATTCCGCCGATAACCTCATGATCGACTCAAGCTAGGGCAGGGGGTGGGCGACGTCAACCGCTCGTACACCGCCACCTGATGGGCCAGCAGTTCGCTTGTGGGCGTCAGCCCGAGCCACAACACTCTGCCGACGAACCGGCCCGCGTACTGGAACGACAGTCGCAGCGGTGGCGCCGCCGTCAGACCGGCCAGGGCTTCGGCGACCTCGACCGGGTCGAGTCGCCGGGCGACCGCCAACGAAACGTGCGGACGGTGCCGCTGGTTGAGCAGCGGGCGCAGGCTCTGCACACCCTCGGATTCCAGGGCGTCCCACAGCCTCCGGGCCCGTCGGGTGGCATCGGGGTCGAGGTAGAGCTCCAGCGCCGCAACCACCGGCCCACCCTAGTGCTCACCAATTCAGCCCCCGCGCAACCCATCCACGATCACCCACCCCACCACCGCACCGCACCCGCCGCACCGCACCGCACCCGCCGCATGATCGCCGTGATCAGGGAATAACTCGCGCGTGTCCCCGGCGAGCCGGGGGCAAACGCCCCTGATCACGGCGATCATGGTGTGGGCTGGTTGGGCTGGTTGGGCTGGTTGGGCTGGTTGGGGCTAGGTCAGAGGCCGTTGCGGATGGCGCTGATCAGCTCACCGTTGCTGGTGTCACCGGAGAGTCTCCCAGAAGAACGCGCCGCCCAGGCCCTGGTTCTTGGCGTACGACATCTTGCCGCCGATGGTGCTCGGGGTGTCGTAGCTCCACCAGTTGTTGCCGCAGTAGGCGTAGGCCGTGCCGCCGACGGTGCCGGTGGCCGGGCACTTGGTCTTGAGGACCTTGTAGTCCTCAATGCCCGCCTCATAGGTGCCCTGCGCGGCGCCGGTGGCCGTGCCTCCCGGCGCGGACTGGGTCACCCCGGTCCAGCCCCGGCCGTAGAAGCCGATGCCGAGCAGCAGCTTGCTGGCCGGGATGCCCTTGCTCTTGAGCTTCTGGATCGCCGCGTCGGAGTTGAAGCCCGCCTGCGGGATTCCGGTGTACGAGGTCAGCGGCGAGTGCGGAGCCGTCGGGCCCTGCGGGTTGAACGCGCCGAAGTAGTCGTACGTCATCGGCATGATCCAGTTCAGGTTGCCGACCGCACCGGCGTAGTCGGCGGCGTCGATCTTGCCGCCGTTGCTGCCGTCGGCCGTGATCGCCGCGGTGACCAGGGCGGACGAGCCGAACCGGCTACGCAGCGCGGAGATCACGTTCTTGAAGGCGTTCGGGCCGCTGCTGTCACACTGCAACCCGCACGCGTTGGGGTACTCCCAGTCGATGTCGATACCGTCGAAGACGCTCGGCCCAGCGGGGGTCCTTGACCAGGTTGTAGCAGGAGTCGGCGAAGGCGGTCGGGTTCTGCGCGGCCTGGGTGAAGCCGCCGGACCAGGTCCAGCCACCGAAGGACCAGAGCACCTTGAGGTGCGGATACATCGCCTTGAGCTTGCGGAGCTGGTTGAAGTTGCCGCGCAGCGGCTGGTCCCAGGTGTCGGCGACGCCGTCGACGCTCTCGGCCGCCGTGTACGCCTTGTCGTAGTCGGCGTAGCTGTCACCGATCGAGCACCGGCCGCCGGTGGTGTTGCCGAAGGCGTACAGGATGTGGGTCAGCTTGGCCGCCGAGCCGCTGGTGTGGATGTTCTTCACGTGGTAGTTCCGGCCGTAGACGCCCCACTCGGTGAAGTATCCGACCACGTTCTTGCCGCCCGGGCGGTGGGGTGGTCAGGGCGGTTCGTGGGCGGTGGTGGGTGGTTCGTGGTCGGTGGCGCGGTGGTGGGCGGCGCGGTGGTGGGCGGTTTGGTGGTCGGTGGGGTCGTGGTCGGCGGCGGGGTGCCACCGCCGCAGGAGGCGCCGTTGATCGTGCAGTTGAGCGGCGCCCGGTACGCGGCCGACGCCGTTGTATCCCCAACTGAACGACGCACCCGGCGCCAGCGGGCCGGCCCAGCTCTTCTGCACCGCGACGTAGTGGTTCCCGGTACGGGTCACGTCGGCATCCCAGAAGATGCTGATGCTGGTGCCGGACGGCAGGTCGAACTCGATCCGCCAGGAGTTGACGGCGGCGGAGGTGCCATTGGTGACGGTGACCTTGGCCTCGTGACCGGTTCCCCAGTCAGTGCTGACCGCGAAGGTACTGGTGAGGCTGCCGGCGCCGAGGGCTGCGGTCACTGGGACCGCCGAGACGGCCATCGTGGCCACGGTGCCGACCCATAGGGCTCGACGAAGGGAAATCTTCATGCGGCGTCTCCCTGAATAGTTAGGAAACCTTCCAGAAGTTAGGGAGACGCTACTCACGAGTTCACCACTTCGTCAAGATGCAAATATGTCAATGCATTGTCGACGCCTAGCCTGCGCGGCGGCAACGCGCGCCGGGCCGCGTCCAGCAGCCCGGCGTCACCGCGTTCCAGCGCGCTGAGCACCGTCCAACCGAAGTCCTCGACCTGCCGCGAGCGTCCGAGCAGCAGGTCGAGGTCCGGCACGCTGAACAGTTCGCCCCGCGCGCCGACCGCCACCGCATGCAACATCAGCAGACGGTTGGCCAGCGCGGCGGCGTTTCTCCGGTCCGGTCGGGCGAGGAGAGTTTCGATCTCCTCCAGCGCGGCAGCCGTCACCGCGTCGAGCCGTCGGCCCGACGCCCTCGGCCAGAGGGCGTGCCCCAACGCGAACGCGCCCAGGCAGCCGATCGCGGTCTCCTGCAGCCGCAGCGTCACCAGGGCGCCGGGATCGGTGGTGGGCATCGCGATGGCGGCCAGCAACAGGACCAGCGGAGTGATGAACCCGACCGCCAACGCGTACACCTGGACGACCAGGATCTCGACCAGAAGCTGGAGTACGGCCACGAACGCGACGGTCACTGCGAGCGGCACGTGCAAAGACAACAGGAAGCCCGCGAGCAGGACTCCGCCGACCGTGCCCACCGCACGTTGCCACCCGCGCTGACGCGTGGTCCGCAGATCCGGCCCCTGCAGGACGGCAACCGCCGTCAGCGAGGCCCAGTAGACGTTTCCCAATTGGAAAACGGCGGCCAGGCAACCGGATGCGGCTACCGCGGCTCCGACCCGCGCCGCCGTCGGCAGGACGGTACCCGGCGACCACCTCGGGCCGGTGACCCGACCGGCACGCGGGTCAGCGCTGCGGCCCCTGACCCGGCTGACGCTGCGGCCCGACCGAGTCGGCGAGCGCTGCCGGCCGGCCCGTCAGCGGAGTCACGCCAGCCAGGGCGGCCGCCTGCAGGAACCGACGCTGTGCGGCGTGCAGCTCACCGGCGAGTTCCCGGATCACGTCCTGATGCCGACCCGACGCGTTGGCCAGCGAGCCACGCGCCACGCGCAGTGCCTTGGCGGTTCCGGTCCTACGCGCCGGGCTCGGGCTGGTCACGAAACCGTCCACGGCCGCGACCGCTGCCCGTACCGTCCGCTGCTCGACCGCGATCGGATGCCGCACCCACCGCGCCATCGCCGCAGCCCAGGCGAGGGCCGACCCGACACCGACCAACAGGGCCACCAGGGCGACCTGACCGCCGGGCGGCAGCTGCGCGGGTGCGTGCCGGACCGCCCCACTGGCCGCACCGCCGACGAGCACCGCCATCACCGCGCCCGGCGGCCCGATCCGCCAAACCTCGGTGGCGAGCGTGGCGGCGGCCGCTATCAGCCCCAGGGCCAGCGCCAGCCAGTACGGCGTGGAGCCGAGCGCCGCGCCAACGGCGGCCGAGGCGGTCAGCGCCACGCCTACCCCGGCGAGGAGCGGGCCACGCCGCCGGTAGCTGACGCTGTGTCCGTACAACGCGGTGAAGCCGCCGAGCGAGGCCGTCGCGCCGAGCCACACGTGGCCGGTCGCGACGCCGACGGCCAGCGGCAGCACGATCGCCGTCGTACCCGAGAGGGCCCGCTCACCCGAGATGGCCCACATCTGGGCGAGCGGTGGAAGACGTGCCACCAGCGCGTTCCCTCCCACCCCGGTCCCCCGCTGCGAGAGGGCGTTCGACGAGCTGGTGCGACCGCCGGCACTCCCACGCCCCGCATCACCAGGAAAGCCCGAAAATCATCATAATTCCGCGTACGGCGGCATCACCCCGGTACGGCTGACCCGGCACCGCTCGATCCCCCGCGGGTGAGCCTCGGCTCACCCCGTCCGGTTGGCCCCCACAAGGTCATCGGCCAGCTCGGTGACCTGAGCCAGCAGAGCTGCCGGCGGCAGCCCGAGATCCAGGGCGTGACTGACAATCTCAATCCCGGCGTTGCGTACCACGTGCCGGACCGGGCACCGCTCACCAGTGGCGGCGGGCACCCCGGTGCGGGTGGTCCGGCCCGCCGGATAGACCAGGTGCCCCCGGCGCAGGCCGTAGCCGACGCAGTAGGCGAGCACCTGATAGACGTCCCCGCTCGGCATGTGCGCCTTGTACTTCGCGTCGACCACCGCCGCGATCCGGCTGTCGCGTCGCCACGTGATGTCCGGCCGCAGCCCGATTCGCTCGCCGTGGTCGAGCCAGTCCGTGGCTTGGCGCAGCACCGTGCCGCCGTACCGGGCTTCGACCGACTGCTTGAGCGCGGCGGCGAGGAAGTCCTCATACACCCGCCACATGTCGAACAGAAAGGCGTTGGCCAGCACACCTCCCCGACCGGCCTCCACCGAGGCGCCATCGAGCACCAACTCGGCCAGCCGTAGCGCGGGGGCCAACCGCGCGTTCGTCCGGGTCGGCTGCCACGGCGGCGGCACCGCCCCGGCCGGCAGCCGGGTGACCCCGGGGAAGCGTCCCGCGAGATGGCGCAGCATCCGCCGGGATTCCGGATCGGTTCCGGGTACCCGCGACATCCGCTCGACTGCGGTGGCGAGGATCCGGTTTTCGGCGATGTCGACGGTGTAGTCGTCGTACCGGACCTCCAGCGGCAACGCCGCCCCGAACCGCCGGCTGAGCTGGACCGTCTCGCGAAGCCGGCCACGCAGCACCGGTGCCGTTTCGTCCACCGTCCGGTAGCCCTGCGGCAGACCCTGCCGAAGGGCCCGATCGGTCTGCCGCCAGAGCGCACCGGCCAGCGCCGGCACCAGATCAGCCTCTTCGGCGAACGACACACTCTCGGCCCGCCAGAACCGGGGGTCGCGAACGTACCCGAGCAGGAAGAGCAGCCGCGCGACCGGCACCTTCGGCGTGATGTGCAGTTCGATTCCGCCGATCCGCGCCGCACCGACCTTCCCGGCCGCGCGCACGCTCCACATGCCGTCGGCCGGACCCGGGCGTACCTCCACCGCCTCGGACACGGCGAGTCGACGCGCGGTGGTGGAGTCAAGGTGGACCGACAGGGCCGGTCCGACCTCGCACAACCGGATCGGGGCCACGGCCGATCCGGACCCGGCCGTTCTGGTCACGACTGTTCCGGTGCGGGGGACTGCTCCCGGGTCGGCAGGGTTCGGCGCAGCTCGTCGAGCCCGTATCGGCTCCGCACGTCGATGTCATCGGCGTAGTGGTACTCGACAAGCAGCGGTAGGATCTACCAGCGCCACACCCGGTCGAGCCCGTCGGGCTGGGCGTAAAGCGATTCGCCGCATGAAGTACGACGGACCGACTGCGTAGTCGGCGTCAGCGAGCCGGCCGTTCAACGCGTCGAGCAGGTCCGGCGCGTCGAGGCCAGATGCCGACCCGGTCCAGCCAGCGGCGCAGCAACCCGGCGGTGGCTTCGCCGGATGCAGCTCGACGAAGGCGAACCGGCGGCGCATCGCCGCGTCGACCAGCGCGATGGACCGGTCGGCGGTGTTCATCGTGCCGATCACGAACAGGTTGCTCGGGCAGGGTGAACTCCTCCGGCGAGTACAGCAACCGGATCTGCTGGTCGCGGTACTCAAGCAGGAAGTACAGCTCGCCGAAGACCTTCGCCAGGTTGCGCCCGGTTGATCTCGTCGATGATCAGAATGTACGCCGTAGCCGGGGTGCTCCCTGGCCTCGTCGGCGAGCTTGCGCAGCGGACCGGGGTGAGCTTGAAGCGCAGCGTGCCGTCCACACCGCTCTCCGGGCGGAAGCCCTCGAAGAAGTCCTCGTACGTGTAGGACGGGTGGAACTGGATCAGTTTGACCGCGTGCGGCTCGGTGAGTCGGGCGGCCAGCCGCTGGGCCAGGTACGTCTTGCCGGTGCCCGGCGGCCCGTAGAGGATCACCTGGCGGCGTTCGCTGAGCAACTGCGCAACGTCACGCAGCCAGTTGAGGTCAGTTAGCAGGTCATCGGCGAGTTCGGCGGTGACGTCGGCGAGCCGGGCCTCGGGGACCGGGTCGACCACCGGTTGCTCGGGCACGACGTCGGCATAGAGCCGTTCGATGGTGTCGAGCGCGTCGGTCAGGTCGATCAGGTCGTCCTGGCTCTGGGTCAGGGCGGGCAACGCACCGGGCAGTTCGGTCAGATCATGCGGTTGACCGAGGTTCAGCCAGCGGGCCTGCCGGCGCAGGTTGGACCGACGGTCCGACGTTTCGGCGAAGTAGGCCGGACCGTTGACCAGGCCGAGGTGGACCTCACCCCGGTGGACCGCCAGCAGATAGTCGTCGGGGCGCATCCCCCGCAGAAAGGCGTCAAACTGAGCGAGCAGCTTCTCCCGTACCGAATAGCTTTTGTGCCGGTAGGTCTCGTCCACGATCTCGCGCAGCCGCTGCCGGCCGACGGCGGGGTCCAGCTCGGGTAGCTGGGAGGCGGCGAGCGAGATCCAACCTTCGCCGAGCCAGCTCGGCACCAGGTCGATACCATCCACATTGGATCTCCGGATCAGCCAGGCCCGTCTGGCGGCGCCCTCCGGCGCTACCGTCTCGGCCGTCCGCACGCGCAGGTACCGACCGCCGACTTCGGAGTAGAACGCCTCCGGCTCGACCTGGGTGTCCAGCCCGGCCCGACCCGCATCGGTGATCGACCAGAGATTGTCCCGCTTCACCAGCCAGCCGATGGTGGCGGCGACGTCGGCGCTGAAGCTGACCACGTTGCGCCAGGCGGCCGTACCGCTCCTGTCGGGCAGTCGCTCCGCCTCAGTCAGGTCAAGCCGCTTCTCGACCTCGTCCAGCACTTTTCTGCCGGGCATCCGCTCGCCGCCGTCGCACAGCACCTCCAGGCAGGTACGTACCAACAGTCCATACCGGATGCCATCCGCCACGTTCCGCCTCGCTCCCGACGAGCCATCAACACCCTGCTTCAGCTCATCGGCAAGGTATCGAAGCTCCGCCAGTGCGCGTCTATCGCCGCGGCACCGAACGAGCGAAAATTCGGCCACTCAGCCGGCCCGAAAGACACCTGGATCGCCGAATGTTGATGCCGGTCAGTCGACGCGGTCACCGGAGTCCCGTTGGGTGTCCTTGGCTGGAGCGAACGGCGTACGCAGCCGATGCATCGCGGCCACGCTCACGTCAACGGCCGGCCGTTGCTCGGTGGGCGGTCCTGCGTTCAGGCCGTCCTGGAAAGGGCTCATTTCATGCGCCGTCACATCGGTCAAAATCTGCTCCAAGGTTTGCGCGCCAACGCGCGGATCACCCCGCTGGCGATTTGCGAGCCGGGCGCGGGACGCGAGCAAGGTGGATCCGGCGGCCAGCCGTCACACCGACAGGTTCACTCGCTCCGCCAGCCTAACCCAACCCGGACAGCGTCGGCGCCGCCCAGCCTTGCGCACCGTCAACGGTACGCCCTCACGGCCGATATTTTCTCATGTTTGCCTGTTCTCAGCGGAACCACAAAAAGGCAAGCGTCGTCCGCTCATCGTCTCCGGTCTTAGCACTCAGCAGCTCGGCCGTACGTTTTCCCAGCGAGCCACGGCCGGAGGATCAGGATAGTGTGTTAGCCTGAGCTCGTTGCAGTTTTGGGGCTTCTCTCATACTTTGCCAGTGCCTGGTGGGCAACTGACCCGCCGGGCACTCTTTGTTTGCCGGTCTTTTCCGGACGAGAAATGATCAGAAGCGGCGACGACCGGGACCCGTTTTTTCGCGGGTTCCATCAGCCTATTCGAGGAGAAGGCATGGCAACTGGCACGGTCAAGTGGTTCAACGCGGACAAGGGTTTCGGCTTCATCACCCAGGACGGTGGTGGCGCTGACGTTTTCGCCCACTTCTCCGCCATCTCGGCCAGCGGGTTCCGCAGCCTGGAGGAGAACCAGCGGGTCGAGTTCGACATCGAGCAGGGCCAGAAGGGCCTGCAGGCCGCCAACATCCGTCCAGTCTGACGTTGACTCCATCGAGCCGTGGCGACGAGGTCTCGCCCGTCGCCACGGCGATGGCTGCTCTGAAACGGCGGCGGATACCCGGTTTACCGGATGACGCGCGGGTGCCCGGCTTCGAGCGGCTGGTGCTGAACGCGCTTTCCGCTCCGCTGGTCGCCGGCATGGACCAGCTCCGGTTGGCTCCGGCGCCACTGGTGCCGGAGGTGCGGCTGCTCCTCGCCGAGGACGCGATCGTCCTCTGGGCCCGACTCGAAGCCGATGCGGGGCACGTCCTGCCGCCCCCGTTCTGGGCGTCGGCCTGGACCGGCGGGCAGGCGCTCGCACGGTACATCCTCGATCGTCCGGACACGGTGACCGGTCGCCGGGTGCTCGACATCGCCTCTGGTTCCGGGCTGGTGGCCGTCGCTGCGGCGATGGCGGGCGCCGCCGTGGTCACCGCCAACGACATCGACCCGTACGCCATCGCCGCGATCAGCGCCAACGCGTACGCCAACGGGGTTGATCTGGCCCTGTCCTCGCGTGACCTGCTCGACGACGACGGTGCCGACATCGAGGTGGTACTCGCCGGTGACGTGCTCTACCACCCCGGCGTGGCCGCCCGGATGCTGCCGTTCCTCGCTCGGGTCGCGGCACGGGGCGGTCAGGTCCTCATCGGCGATCCGGACCGGGGCAACGTGCCCCATGACTGGCTGGAGCCGGTCGCGAGCTATCAGGTTCCGGGCAGCAGTGCTCCGGAAGACACGCAGCTCAACCTGACGAGCGTGCTCCGGCCCCGACGCGACCGATCGGCTTGACCGGGCGGTCGAGTTGGCAACGCCCGGTCAACGCTTTACGTTGACGGTGACGGTGACGCTGTCGGTGATCCCCTGGTCGGTGAGCTGACAGGTAAAGGTGTCCGGCAGCGTGTGCGGCGCGATCCGCTGATAGCCCATCTACGGCCGGTTGTCCTTGACCAACCGGCCGTAGATGGGCGGCCGGGTAATGGTCAACGTGGCCGCGCTGCTGGCGTAATCATTGGCTCGTACGTCGATCGGCGTCGGGCTCAGCCATCGCACCCGTCGCCGCATCGTGATCGGCGCTCTCAAATGGCGTACGACATGAGCGAAACCCGCGGTGAGCACCCTGAACCCAGCCAAGGCGACTCGGACCTGAGGCTGGTCGGAGTAGCCTCCTCTGGTGACAGCACCGTCTGGCGATTACACAGCTACGCTGCCCCGCAAGCGGATGGGCTCCGGCGTGCTGCTCCGTAATTCCGACGACCAGGTGTTGCTGGTCGAGCCGACGTACAAAGCTCACTGGGAGCTTCCCGGAGGAGCGGTGGAGACCGCCGAGTCGCCGTACGCCGCCGCGGTGCGGGAAGTGCGGGAGGAGTTGGGCCTATCGGTCACGCTGGGCCGGCTGTTGGTGGTCGACTGGGTGCCGCCGCGCCCTGACCGGACCGACGGGGTCATGTTCATCTATGACGGCGGCCTGCTCGCACCGGCGGCGGCAACCGAGATTCACCTGCCCGCCGAGGAACTGCGCAGTTGGGCCTGGTCGACCCCGACGCAGGCCGAGGAACGTCTGTCGCCTCCGCTCGCGCGCCGGCTCGCCGCAGCGCTGGCGGCCGCGGTCGACGGTGTCACCGGCTATCTCGAAGACGGTCACCGGGTCGTTTGATCAGTAGAGTGCTGCGGGTGGAAGATCATCGGTTCGACAACGAGGAGCTGCTGACCGCGCGGCTGTCGTTGCGGCGTCCGACGCCGGATGACATCGGTCTGATCTTTGCGATCAACAGTGATCCACGGACCTGTCTGCACAATCCTTCCGATGCGCTCGGGTGCCGCGAGGACGCCGAGGAACTCTTCGAGCGGTGGAACGAGCACTGGCAACGGTTCGGGTTCGGGTACTGGGTGGTCCACTGTCGCGTCTCGGGTGCTCGGTTCGGGTTCTGCGGTATCAAGTTCACGCGGTTGCGGGAACGCATGGTTCTCAACCTGTTCTACCGCCTCGATCCGGATGTCTGGGGTTCCGGCCTGGCCAGCGAGGCCGCCACCGCCGTCGTCACCTGGGCAACGGGGAACCTCCCGGAACACCCGGTCATCGCCCGGGTCCGTCCGGAGAACCTCGCGTCGCAGCGGGTCGCCGCTCGTGCCGGACTGGTCCGCGCCGAGCATCTCGACGGCCCGGGGTTTGACGGCCTTGACTGGATCTTCACGGCAAACTGACTCGACGTCACTGTGTTGAATTGCGGTCGCTATAGCGGCACCGATTCAACACAGTAATTAGATCTTGACGTCCGACGATGGACGCAAGACGAGCGGCGGCGAGTTGCGGGCGGCCCGCCCCCACTGACCAGCCGATCAATCAATGCCGAACAACGCCGCCCGGGTGCGGCCGCGCCCGCCGCCGACCCGCCGGAGCTCTTCGACCGGGTACGGGGTGGTCCTGCTGATGGCCAGCAGGCTGCGATAGAAGTCGCTCATGACGACAGCGATCGGCACATGCCGGGTGAGGATCCTCGCGGCGGGCGTCGAGAGGTCAGCGGCGCCTCGGCCGTCGGCCCAGTCGCGCAGGAACTCGTCGCACTCCGCTGGCGTGGTCCCGCGCAGGTTGGTCACCAGCCACCGGGTCAGATGCGTCGTCGTATAGCACCGGTCATAGCTCAGGTGCCGCCGGAAGAACGCGGACTCGGCCGGGGTGAGGTCGAAGCGGGAGCAGATCGCCAGACCGAAGTCCGCGAAGTAGATCCGACGGCCGTCGGTCAGCAGGTTGTCGAAATGGGCGTCGAAATGCAGCATGCCGTGCGAGTTCATGAACGCGGTGCCCGCCTGCAGGTCGCGCTCCACCAATGCGTACGCCGACGCGGCGGCCCGACCCCCGGCGGCGGCCCGGGCGCTCAGCCACGCGTGCACGGTCTGCGGAATCCGTTCCATGAACAGCACCAGGCTCGCCGAGGACCGGGCGATCGCGGCGAGCCGCGCGCGGACGGCCGGTGATCCGTCCCAGTACGCGACGGCACGGTCCAGTTCTGTCAGCTCCGCAGTGGTCGACTCTGTCGGCTCCGCAGCGGTTGACGATCGGGACGGCGACTGCGGCAGCACCCGCCAGTGGTACAGGATCGGGAAGCCCTGGCACTGGCTCTCCAGGATCCAGTTCGTGGTCATGATGTGGACCGCCAGTTCCCGCCAGGCGCCGAACCCGGCGGAGCCGATGCCGTACTGGTAGAAGGTGGGCAGCTCGAACAGGTTCGCCGTGGACCTGACGTGCTCCGGGCGTCGTTCCAGGTCGGTCAGGGGCACCGTCTTGACAAATACCGGTACGCCCTCGACGTCGAGCGATGCCGTCGTACCACCGATGCCGGCACCGGCCGGGGCAGCCTCATCCAGCAGCGCAGCGAGCTGCCGGTCGCTGAGCAGCGCGAGGCGAGTGGAGACGGTGCTGTGCCGGGCGAGGCGTGCCGTACGACTCATTGATCGCTCCCGTCGATGATCTGCTGCTGTCGGCGACCCAGCTCGACAACAACGTGTGGATCTGGTGCCTCTATGGGGGCACCAGATCCACACAGTAATTCGATCTCGGTCTATTGCGGAGGACGTGAACTTTCTCCGGAGCGGCGCCGGAGCGCGACGTCTTACGCTGTCCCGACTCGGACAGCGTGCCGGCGAGATGTTGCGCCTACAGCCGGTTCCGACCATTTTCAACGCCTGCGGCTGCTGTCACGCTGTGAGGTACACCGGTTGCCTCAGCCGCAGGTAGCCAGCTCCGGCGTTAGGGCAACCCCGAATGACGGAGGTACCTATGCTCACTCCCACCGTCAACCAGGTCGGCGCCCGCGCGGCCGACATCCTCACCGCCATGCGGGCGCACCCCGCCTGGGAGCGGCTCAACAGCTCGTCGATGCGCTACTCGACCTGCTGGGCCACGTTCACCGGCTACCCGGCGGTCAGCCAGTGGTCGTTGGAGCGCGATGCCACGCCCCTGCTCGGTGAGGCCCTGCGCGTGCTCGCGTTGAAGGCGGCCGTGTACGAACTGACCGGCGGCGATGAGCAGGCCGCCGAACTGCGGGTGCCGGCCCCGGTCGACGAGATGATCCACGCCGTGTTGGCCCAGTTCACGATCATGACCCGGATGCAGGCTGACCTCGGTGTGGTCTTCCCGCACGCCACCGAGTTGGAGCGGTTCGACTACGTCCGAGGCTGTGTCACCGACGCCTACTACACGGCGGCCGGCTGGGGTGCGCAGCCATCGCGCTACTGGCTGGACGCGACCGAGGTCAACCGGCGGCTGAAGATCCTCAACAGCCGGTACCGCACGGCCGGGTTCGGCCGCGACGGCAGCAGCCACAACATCGACTTCGAGACGCCGGCCGCAGCCTGAGCTACCGGCGCGCCACCTCAGCTACCGGCGTGCCACCTCGTTGGAGAGCACCTGACGCAGTGCGGCAATGACCTCGCCGGGCGGGAACCGATCCACGGCCGTCCGCTCGGCGCGGGCCACCACATCAAGCAACTTCTCCGGAGGCGCCAACCGAATCACCGCGATGAGCCACCCCTCCAGGTCGATTAGGTCCCCGGGCAGTTCGGGATCCGGCGGCGGGGCTGGCACGACATCGCGCTCCGGTAACGCCTCCCCAGCGGAGGCGTACCGGCCCGGCGGCAGCCCGACCCGGTACGGGTGTACACAGACCGCCATGCCCGACTCCCGGTCGATCCGCCAGCCGACCATCGGGTTGTAGGCGAATCGGGCACCCGGCCGGGCAAGCACATCGAACCCGCCCGCCGGCAGTTCCTGCGCCGGGCACACCGCGCAGGTCTGCTCATACCACTCGGGGCGGGGACCGTCCATCCTCCGATATTAGTGAATGGAGCAGCTATCCATCATGAATGTGCTGGCCAAACCGCGCCATCCGCTGATCGAACGGGCCCTCGCTGATGCCCGCCGCTGGTCAGCCGGCCACATAATCGACGACCGGCCCGCGCTCGCCCACGCCGCCGCCGTCGCCGCGACGATCGGCCGGCACGTACCCGACGCCGAGCCGACGCTGATCGCCGCCGCGCTGCTGCACGACGTCCACGACTTCGACGTACCCGATCTGGATACCGCCCTGCGCGGCTACGGGCCCCGGGTGCCGTACATCATCGACGCGCTCCGCGCCGAACACGCCGCCCTCGACGGCCCTGACCCGCAGGTGATGATCAACGACCCGGAGGTACGACTGGCCTCCACCGCCGACAAGATCGTCGCCCTGGCCTCGCTGCTGCGCCGGGCCCACCGCAGCGGCGACCCGGACCGCTTCTTCACCGCCCGGCCCGCCCTGCTACGGCTGCTCGACCACTTCCACGCCTGCCAGCAGGCCACCGTCGGCCACGTCCCGACCAGCATGAGCAGCGCCCTCGCCACCGTGCTGACCCAACTCGAGCACGCCACCACCACCGCCCGCCACCACCATGGTCTGGCCGGTTGAGTGGGCCTCAACGACCGGGCCGTACGTCTCCTGCTGCGCCGGCTGCTCACCGACGCCGCCCGCCGCCTGCTCGGCTAGCTGTGCTCAATGCGTACCGGGCGTCCGTCCCGGCCCGACCTGCGGTCCGGGACCGTTGTTGCTCCGTCAAACCAGCGGCCTCCCCCATGATCGTGGAGAGTCCGGCTCGCGCACGCCGGCCGAACTCTTCACGATCATGGTCGGGTCCTCGGCCAGGTGCGGAGGGCGTGTTTGAGGCGGTCGTTCTCGGCTTGGAGGATGTCGACCTGGCGGGTCCACGTGATCACCTCGGCGGCGAGTCGGTCGAGCAGGGCGTGCACGTCGTCGGGGCGGTAACCGCGTCGGCCGAACGTGGTCCATTCGAAGGCGAGCGCCGCGGTGCGGATCTGCTCCGGGTTCAGCCGTCCGGTGCCCCGGCTACGGCTGCGGTACGTCGCCACCGACGCCCTCCACCGGGACTGCTTCGGCCTGGAGGCTCGATGTCGGGAAGCTGTCGGGCAGGTGGAGTCGTTCCGGTGGGATGCCGGCGGCCGGTAGTCGGCGTCGCGCCTCGGTGATCATGGCGGGTGGGCCGCAGACGTAGACGTCCTGCCCGGGTTGATGGAACCAGAGTCCGACGGTGAGCGCGTCGCCGTGTTCGGCGTCCGGCACCGCCGGATGCGCCGACAGGGCCGGTACGACGGTCAGCCAGTCATACGCGCATTGGAGTTTGTCCAGGGCGACCGAGTCGTAGATGTCATCCAGGCGGCGGGCGCCGACCACCAACATGACCCGCCGCCCACCACCGGCCGTGGCGATCTGTTCGACCAGGGCCCGCAGCGGCGCCAACCCCGTCCCACCGGCGATCAGCAGCACATCCCGACCCGACGATGCCGGATCCCACAGCAGGCCACGCCCGGCCGCCGGGCCCAGCCACAACAACTCGCCCGGCCGTACCGTGCGTAACAGCGCGCCCGAGATCCCGCCGCCAGCAACCGCCCGGATGTGGAACTCGACCGTCCCGTCCGCACGTGCCGCGTTCGCCGGGCTGTACCACCGCCACCGTCCCGGCCGGCGCGGCGAGTTGACCGGCATCGCCTGGCCCGGCCGGTACGGCACCGGCTGCCACACCGGCCGGACCGTCAACACCCCGATCGACCCGGCCGCACGCACCTGGCCGACCACCTCGACCGGCCAGCGGGCCGGACCATCCGAGACCAACATCGCGGCACGGATCACCGCCCGCGCCGCCGACTCGACCGCCCGTTCCCAACCGGCAGCCTGCCCGACCCGCCACGACCGGCCACAATAGCGGGCCACTGTCGCGACCAGCGCCTCCCCGATCGGCGCGTAATGCACCGGCAACAACCCGATCGTGCGATGCGCCCGACCAAGCACCAACAACGACTGCCGCCCGCCCGGCCGGATCATCCCCACCAACGGCCAACCAACCCAGGCCGGTGAAGACCATTCCCGCGTCCCGCTCCGGCAGCAACCCCGGATACCGGTCATCCACCGTCAACCAGAACCGCCCGGTCGCCTGCTCCGCATACCTGATGGTCCGCGCCCACCCGGCCCGCAACTCGTTCCGGTCAGCGTTCATCGGCCGACCTCATCCGCGAACACCCGCACCACCGAACCGACCACCCCAGCCGGAAGGCCCATCGCCCACAACACCCCGGACAGGTAGTCAACGATCCGACGATGCTGCCCCTCACCCAACCCCAGACCCCGCCACACCCCCGTCTCCGCCGGCCGAACAAAATCCCCGCACGGCCCACCCAACGCGAGGGTCAACACCAACGCCAGATGCCCACCAAGCCGGGCCTCATCAACCCCCACCAGGAACGGCGCCAACTCGACGTCCGCCGCCACCAGCCGCAACCACCGGGCGACCGCATCCCGCACCCCGGACGCCCCACCGACCAGGTCAAACCCCGACCCACCCGCCGGCTCACCGCCGCTCACCTCGACCACCATCACGTACGCCCCCAGCCCACTCACACCAACGGCCACACGTACGGATCACCCGCCGCCACCAGCGCATCCAGCCGCTCTTCGGCCACCCCCGCCGCCAACAACACCCGCCGCCCCCACCGACCAAGCCGACACGGAAACACCTCACGATCGTTCCGACACACCACACCGGACGGCCACTCCTGCGGCGCATGCGTCACCACCGCCCGCACCGCCAACCGCACATGCTCATCCACCACCGGCGTCAACACCGGAAACTCACCCGACGACCGCCCACCGACCGACCGCTGAACCGGCACCGGCTCGACCACGGCTGGCTCAACCCGATCGGTGAGCACCACACGGACCACGGACATGAAAACGACTCCCTCAATATCGACAGTGGAACGGCACCGGGACGGGCGGGGTCGGCAGCGAACTGAACTGGGAGAGCAACACCACCGGCGGCCCAGCACCCGCCCCGGGCCATGCGCTCAGCCTTCCGATCGGTATGCAGTAGCGGGAGTCGCAATTTTGGTTGAGTGGTTGAAAGTAGGTTGAACGAGAGATTGCCCCGAAAGCGCGGGCAGCGTTCAGGACCGTGATCATGCCAGAATTAATACCGTGACTGATAATGCGCTCACCGCAAATGCGGCACTCGCCGACGTGATCAACAAATCCGGCTGCTCGCATGCCGGCCTGGCGAGGCGGGTCAACTCACTCGGTGAACAGCGTGGTCTCCGACTTGCCTACGACAAGACAGCGGTGAGTCATTGGTTGTCCGGCACTCAACCTCGGCCGATCATCCGCTACCTCGTCGCAGATGCTTTATCGGAGAAGCTCGATCGAACGGTTACTCTTGCCGAGTTGGGGTTCGTCGAACCGGAAGCGCCGCCATACGTCACAAGCGGATTGATCTTTCATGCTTCGGTCGAGCCGACGATCGAGACCCTGATGGGGTTAGCGCAGATGGATGTCGAACGCAGGTCACTTCTCAAGCTCGTACCGTTTATCGGCACGTCGCTCATCACACCACAGCGGGACTGGCTGCTGAGCATGCTCGACCTACCTGCCCGCCAGGCCCCGTCGTTAAACCCAGACGAGCCCGCCGCGGCGCTGCGCGCGATGGGCCGAGTCTTCGACGAGATGGACAATCGCTTCGGCGGTGGTCACGCGCGACTGGCGCTGCTTCGCTACCTGAGTGATCATGTCGCGACGCAGCTCCGTCTCTCACTGCCCGACGCGCAACGACGGAACCTGTTCACCGCTGCCGCGCAACTCACCGCCACCGCCGGATGGATGACCTATGACAGTGGCGAGCTCGGGCTGGCGCAGCGGTACATGACCCAGGCACTACGCCTCAGCAGTGAGGGCGGGGACCAAACCGTCGCAGGCCAGATTTTCGCCGGCCTATCCCATCTGACAACCAGCGCAGGCAGTCCCAACGAGGGGCTGAACCTGGCCCGGGTAGGGATCGCGACCGCCGCCGGGACAGACAGTCCGCTCGGCCTGATGAGGCTATATGCGATGAAAGCTCGAGCGCATGCGGCCCTCAGCGAAAAGCGCAAAGCAGCCCAAGCGATCAATGACGCCGAACTTGCCCTAGACCGCAGTCGCGGCGCAGATCATGAGGCAGACTCGGTTCGATTCCTCGACTCGCCCTATCTTGCGGCGGAGACCGCCGCTTGCCTACTCGAGTTGGGCGATCACCGAAACGCCTCCGGGTTCGCATCCCAAGCAGTAAACGGCACAGCTCAACTCGGTCGACGCCAGACTATTAGCCTCGCCGTACTGGCCAGCGCCCAAGTACCGCTGTCCAATCCTCAACTTGAGGCCGCAGTCACCACCGGCAACCGAGCCATGCAAGGACTCAACACGGTTTCCAGCCACCGCAGCACGGCAGCGGTGAACGACTTCCGACGCCGACTGATGCCATACCGGGCGGAGAAGACAGTCCAGGACTTCGAGCGGGTCGCGAGCGCACGACTCGGCTCGCTCAACGACCCGGTCAGTAGCCGTCCGGGGTCGGGGCGTTCTGGCCACCGTCGACGGGCAGCCACACACCGTTGATCGCCCGTGCGTCCTCGGATAGCAGGAACGCGATCACCGCCGCCACCTCATCCGGCTCCACCAGCCGACCGGCCGGGAACTCGGCCGCGAAGCGCGCGTAACGCTCGGGCTCCGAACGCCGCATCCGATCCCACCGCTTACCTGGGATCAGCATCGAACCAGGACAGACCGCGTTCACCCTGATCCGCTGCGGACCAAGCTCCCGGGCGAGACTGGCGGCCAGATGGTTCAACGCCGCCTTCGCCACCCCGTACTGCGCCTGCGGCCCCGGCTTCCACCCGGAGATCGACGAGACCAGCACCACCGACCCGCCACCGGACTCTGCCATCAGCGGCACAGCGGCCCGAACCGCCGTCACCGCATGCCCCACGTTCTGATCGAACGTCGCAAGCCAGTCATCGGTAGTCGACTCCAACAAACCACGACCAGCCGCCCCACCTACGTTCGCCACCAGGCCATGCAACCCACCCAGCTCGGCACTCGCCGCACCGACAAACCCCGCCAACGCCGCATGATCGGTGACATCCAACGCCCGGGCGCACACCTCCACACCCGTTGCTCGCAACTCTTGTGCCGCCGAGTTCAATTCCGCCTCGCCGCGAGCGCAGAGCGCCAACCCGTACCCATCGCTCGCCAACCGTCGACTGACCGCCAGCCCGAGCCCGCGACTCGCCCCGGTCACCAACGCCACCCGCCCCGACTGCCGCACCCTCGTCGTGGAAACCAAGGCGTCACACTCCATCAACATCGATAGACAAGAAACCTACATTGGCAGCGGGGAAGGAAGTGCTCAATGAGCTATCTGGTCAAGTATGGCCGGGAGCCACAGATAAGCGTCGCCGACGCCAACGACCTCGATGCGATCCTCGATCGGCTGGCTCCCCGGCGCGGACGCGGCGGCGCCCCGTACATGGTCAGGATCTTTACATTAGACAAAGACGGCGAGTACGTAGGTATTCAGATTGGCGTCGGCCACCCGCGGCGCTCCTTCGTGTTTTATGCCGGCGAACCCGGTGGCGGCTACGGCCAGCAGACCGGAATCCCACCCCTTACCGGTGAGATCACCTTCGACTGCGGCGGCCAGGCCACCGAATATCCACCCGGGTGGGCCCGGGTGACCCCGGAGACCGCTCGCCAAGCGGCCCGTGAATTTGTCACCAACTGGCCGGCGACCTGCCTGCGTGCGTTGGGATTACCAGCAGGCAGCCTGACCCGCCGGCCCAGGTTTGCGTGCTGGCCGCTTCCAACTGTCGAGATCGATCGATGCAGATTATCGGTCTGCGATGGAGTCCGACAGATCTACTTAGCTGAGACCTGCCTTCGTCGACTCGCCAACCGCAGCCCGTATGCGACCGCCTCTTCCGTTGCCTAGCTAGGTCCGCCCTGGTAATACACGACCGTCATCGTTCCGCACATCGCCAGCACCATCCGGTGGATTGGCCAGGAGACAAGGCGCCTTCCGCAGTGGCCGTGCGATGAACGCGGTGCGTGCGGGCTCTGGACCCGTACGGCCGAAAACCGCTTGCTACGCGCGGTGGGTTCCGGGAACGTGGTGTCCATGACGTTCTGACGGACCGCACCCCGTAACTCCGAGGCTCCACGGCGCCAACCGCGCCGTAATGCCGTCCGCCCCATGCCCTTTCTCAGCGAAGAGAGCGTCTGTGTCTCAGCCACACTCCCGACAGGAGTCCACTCCGGCCACGGGTTCGGCCACCGTCACCGTGTTCGCCTCCCCGACAAGCTGGATCGAGTCCGATGCCGTCGCGCAGTGCCATCAGGTGGCCGCCCTCGACGGGATGATCCACGTCGCCGCCATGCCGGACCTGCATCCCGGCAAGGGCGCCCCTATCGGCGCCGCCATGACCTCGACCGTGTTGTACCCGTTCCTGGTGGGCTCCGACATCGGTTGCGGCATCGCCGTGTTTCCCATCAGGCTCAAGCGCGCCGTACCGGAGAAGCTCGCCGCCCGGTTCCCCGACCTCGACCGTGCGCTGGACCCGGAGCGGGATGCCGACGACCCGGCCTGGGCCGTGGTGGAGGGCGATATTCCCGCCGGTCACGTCGAGGGCCTCGGTACGGTCGGCCGGGGTAACCACTTCGTCGAGCTGGCCCGGATCGGGACCGTCTTCGAGCCGGGCCACGCGAGCCGTCTCGGGCTCGCCATCGGCGACCTCGTACTCATTGTCCACAGCGGTTCGCGAGGGCTGGGCGAGCGGATTCTGCGGGCGCACACCGAGGTGCACGGCGCGGGCCCCGCCCCTGATCCCGCCGCCTACCTGGCGGCGCATGACGACGCCGTACGCTGGGGTTCGCTCAATCGGCGGCTGATGGCGGCCCGGGTCGCCCACGCCCTCGGGGGCCGAGGCAGGCGAGCCGGTCGTCGACCAGTGCCACAACCTGGTCGAGGTCCGCGACGGGGTCTACCTGCACCGCAAGGGGGCGGCGCCGGGTGACGGCCGGGACGTGCTCATCGCCGGTACGCGGGGCACCCATTCCTACCTCGTGGCCGCCCATGCCGGGCCGGATGCCAACCATTCCGTGGCGCACGGCGCGGGCCGCAAGATGTCCCGCGCCGACGCCCTGCGCCGGGGTCGGGCCAAGCACACCGTCGAGGAGCTGCGTCGTACGCCGGTGGGGTCGCTGGTGGTGTGCGGCGACCGCCAGTTGCTCTTCGAGGAGGCGCCAACGGCGTACAAGCGCATCGAGCAGGTGATCGCCGACCTGGTCGACCATGATCTGGCCACGCCGGTGGCCACCACGGTCCCCCTGGTCACCTACAAGACGCCCGACCTCGGGTCCACGCCCGAACGGGACCGCCGGGACCATCGCCGCAAGCGAGGCCGGCCGTGAGCGTCCACCTGCTCATGTCGGCCGGACGTGGCCCGCAGGAGTGCGCCTGGGCGCTGGCCCGGCTGCTGCGCCGCCTGGAAGCCGACGCCACCCGGCAGAAGCTGGCGATCGAACGGGTTCAGAGTCGTTCCCGGTGATCGGCCCGGCACCTACCGATCGGTCCTGGTCCAGGTCACCGGCCCCGGCGCCGAGGCGTTCGCCGCCTCGTGGACCGGAACTCTCTGCTGGCAGGCCCCCAGCCCCTACCGGGCCAGCAGCGGCCGCAAGAACTGGTACGTCACCGCCCAACGCTGCCAGGTCGACACCCCGCGCACGGCATTCGCGGAGGCGGATGTCGACATCGTCGCCTGCCGCACCGGCGGCCCCGGCGGGCAACACCGAAACAAGGCCAGTACGGCGGTACGGGCGACCCACCGTCCCTCGGGGATCGTCCTCGTGGTCGACACCGAGCGGCAGTTCAGCCTCAACCGCCGCATCGCCATCGAGCTGCTGCGACAGCGTATCGAGCGCGGCGACGAGACGGCCGGGCGTGCCGTCACCACCGCCCGCTGGCGCATCCACGATGAGCTCGTACGCGGCAATCCCACCCGCATCGAACGTCCTTAAAACGTCGGGACAGCACCCGGCCCCGCGCGGGTCAGTGGCGGGTGCGTTCGAGGGCTTGACCGAGAATGCGCGCAGCTGCCGGGTAGGCACCCGGGTTGGGCCCCGCGTAATTGAGTCGGACGAAGGGCCCTGTGGGTTCAGCGGGAAACCACTCGGTGCCGGGTGCGATGAGCAGCCCGGCGGTTTCGCACTCGTGGGCGAGTTGTTCAAGGTCGGTTCCGTCGGGTAGGCGTGCCCACAGGTTCAGTCCGCCGTTGGGTATCTGATCGATGTACGCCTGTGGGTGTGCTCTTGCACGCTGGTGCCCCAACGGGAGTTGAAGCGCCGAGTTTGGACGCGAACCAGGACTAAAGCCCGGCAGCCCTGCGGCGGATCGACGCGACCAGGCCGCGTCCCCGGGCGGACCGACGCGGCCCGGCGAACCGTCGGCGCAGCCATCGGGGCAGGCGATGCCGTGGGGCGAACATCGCCACATCGCTGGCAGCGCTCCACGCGTATCCACGTATTTCGCACCCCTGCAGCACCGTGCGGTCGTGTAGGGCCAGGCACAGGCGGGCGACCGACCCGGCGTCGATCAGGCCGTGCAAGCGGGCATGGTGGCCCAGTGACTGCAGCGCGTTCGCGCGGGTTTGCGTACTCGAAGACTCGAGCGCGCGCTTGATCCGGGGCAGCGCGACATCGGGGTCGGGATGATTGAGTACGAGGGCCAGAAGCGCTACTCCTGCGTATGGATCACCTCGGTCGAGGGCCTCATCGACGATCTCCGGCTGGTCGACTGCGTCGACCCATCTGCTCATCGACCAGGCCGGAGGGTCCGTCACCTCACCATCGTCACAGACTTCCGGAACGGCCAGCGCCCGAGGCGCTAAACCCTCCTGACTCACCCCGGTCTGCCCGTACGCTCCGTGGCAAGCCCCCGCGCGCTCATCGCGGCAAATGAGTAAGCCGCAGCGTCACCCTTTCGCGATGTGGTCCGGCTTGCCGTGTGGGCAGGAGCTCGCCGTCGCACTGGGCCACAGCGGCAACAGGTGTGAAGATCGCCCCGGCGACAAACGGGAGGTGGCTGCTGTGGGGTTCTGGGACTCCAGTCCGTTCGGCAACGACGACGCCGCGGACTTCGCCGCCGCGCTGGACAAGACGACGGCGCAGGGGCGCATCGAGATGGTCGCCGCCGTGCTGGAACGCGTTGCTACCACCGGCATCACCGAAGACCTCGATGCTGGGGACGCGCCCGGGCGGTGGCAGCAGCAGCGCTGGTCGCCGCCCAGTGTCCTGCCGGCGAGCCTGTGCGCTCCAACTACGGTCCGTCCACGTCCATGCCGCAGTTTCCGGGTTACCTCAGACAACTGGCCATCGACGCCTTGGACCGCCTGGTCACACCGCCGTCCTGGCTCGCCGACGGCTGGAGGGATGACGCGGCATGGCGTCGAACCATTAGCGATCTTCGCAAAGTCCTCGACCCACCGCAGGCCGAAACCCTCTTCGATCTGCAGCCGGGCGTCAGCGCCGAACTTCACCGAGCACTTCGCGGCAGATGAGGGTGTGGGACTATTCGTAGCCGGTGGCGGCGGCAATGATCCCCGCGAACAGGGGTGACATGACGCTCGCGAGCGCCGAGCGGCGGAGATCCCGTGAGAATTTTTCTGGCATAGCGTCGGATCCGGGGCGAGTCGTTCGTAGAACAGGCGAGAGGCGGTCGGAGGAGGCCGCCGGGACAAGGGAGTCATGGGATGACGCGGTACTTGATCTCGTTCGATGACGGCGCGATGGACCACATTCCCGACGAGGATTGGCCCGACGTGGGTAAGGCCACGCACGCGGTGATCCAGGAGGCCGTGAACGCCGGCGTGTGGGTGTTCGGTGCCGGACTCGAAAGGCAAAGGGCGAGCGTCGTGGCCACGGACGGGATGGTCACCGATGGCCCTTACCCGGAGACCAAGGAGGTCATTGGCGGGTTCTCGGTCGTCGACGTGGCCTCACGCGAGGAGGCGCTGGCGTGGGCTGCCAAGATTGCCGTCGCTTGCCGCTGCGCGCAAGAGGTCCGGGAGCTCATGCCCGACCCTGAACAAGACGCGATGCTCCGCCAGGCTGACAGGCGATGGTGACATCCCGACGATGTCTGATCGAGGGAGACCCGCCACGTTGAAGCAAGACACTCACATCGACATCTCCGGACACCGATCAGCGCGGCCCCTCGTGACGCTACGTAGGCGCATTGCGCCAGATCCGGACGTTCGATGAGGACCCCGCTATCACGGGGGATGCGTTCCCTGCCGGTGGGTCGTCACCGGGTCTTCGATTCGCTGTGCCAGCATCGCCTCGTGCGCAACGAGCAACGCCTACGAACACGGACGAATGAGTCACGTGCCTTCGCGGAGCGCGTACAGCTCGTCATGAACCTGACCTCGCGCCTCAACGTGCTGCCGTTTGACGACCTCGACGCGCGCAGGACGGTGCTGACCGAGATCTTCGGTAAACCGATCCCTGACTCTCTGTCCATCCTGCCCCCGTTCTATTGCGACTACGGGCTTGGAGCATCGTTCGGAGAGCGCGTGTTCATCAATCAGGGATGCTTCTTCCTCGACTACGGGGGCATCACCATCGGTGACCGCGTCCTGATCGGTCCCCGAGTGACTCTGAGCACGGCCGGGCACCCCGTCGAGCTCGACGAACGGTACGACTTCATCACGCACGCGCCCATCGTCATCGAGGATGATGTGTGGATCGGCGCCGCAGCCACGATCACCCCTGGAGTGACAATCGGTCGCGGCTCGGTCGTCGGCGCGGGCGCCGTTGTCGCGAAGGACGTGCCGCCGCTGAGTGTGGTGACGGCAACAAGCGTTGTCGAGCGGAAGCGTCTGTGAAGTCGGCGTCTCCTGCAAACACCTGAGGCCTGCGGCTCACCCGCGCACATCGGTACGTCCGGGCGTCCCTCGGGACGCCGGCGGTCACGCTACGCAATGCGCCGTCTGCGGCAGATCCGGATGGCCGATCTTGAGTGACGCCGGCTCAGACCTACCTGTAGAGCCCTGGCGAGGCTCGTCGCAGCGATATCCGACGGCGCAGGACCGACTTGGTACGGTCTGGCAGTGGAGTGGGCGGTCTTCTGGCGCATCGTCGAAGGTGCCCGCGCTGAGGTGGGCAGTGATACCGAACGCGTTGCCCAGGTGCTCCTCCGTCGCCTTCGCGCGTTGACTCCGAACGAGATCGAACAGTTTGAGGAACTCTGGTTCGAGGCACAGGACGAGCTCTACCGCTGGCCGATCCGGGACGCTGCGACACTGCTGCTGGGCCGCCTCGACGATGATGACTTCCTCGCGGTGCAGGATTGGATCGTGTCCCACGGGCGGCAAACCCTGCAGCGCGTCCAGGACGACCCTGACAGCCTTGTCCAGTTGGCGCCCGATCGGCACAACGCTCGGATCGACTGGTTCTGTGGCCTCCCGCTCGAGGCGCACATAGCCGTAACCGGGGCTCCCTTCGCCATCGGTGGGCCTTCCGGACCCGACACACCCGTCGGAACTCCAGCGGACTTGACTGACGAGATCCGTACCAGGCAGCGTTTCCCCAGGCTCACGGCCTACGTCGACAACAACCCGTGGATCGAGCGTCCGTGGGAACGCGCAGCCAGTTGACCACCGCACGCATGCAGCGGCATGAGAGTGTCTCGGGCGTCCGGATCAGCGGTGAGCGTCCTGCCGACGCTCGCGGCCACCCGGCACCCGTCACGGCGAGATCACCAATCGATAGGCTCGTCATCTATGGGTACCGCAGAGGGGTTCGACTACACCGAACGTCCGGACGGCAGCGTCGTCATCACGCACCGCGGCCGGGTGGCCACCACGCTGCGAGGACGGCGAGCTGTCGAATTCCTCGATGAGGTCGACGACGACCCGCAGGGCCTGATGGCTCGCTGGACCGGCAACTACAAACACGGCAACGAGCGCATGGCCAAGCAGCATCCCCGTAATCGGCATTGAGTTGGTCATCACGTGAGCTTCCGCGACACGTGAACGCACCCATCTCGGCACGTCCGGACGCCGAGCGGCGCCTTCGATGCTCACCGTGCGTGACGCACGGTCGGTCTGCGGCAAATCCACGTACACGATCTTGGTCGGAGTGACCTTGCGCTTGCATGCGCCCGTCGCCGTGTCGCTCCCCGCCCGCGCGAAGTGGGTCGGCGGTCAGTCCGGTTGTGCGTTGAATCGCAGCGCCGCGTCTGAGCCGCCGGGGTCGAGTGCCAGGCCGGTCGTGTCGGTGAATTGACCGAGCCGGGCCAGGGCGACATCGGGAGAGACCACGTCGTGGAGCGAGACGAGTATCCCGGTGAACGTGAGCCAGCCGTCGGCACGTACCGGATCGATACCGAGGCGATCGATGTCGCCGGACACGGTGGCCACGGCCCGCAATAAGCGGCCACGTTGTTCGACCTGTCCTCGTCTTCAGTTCCCACGGCGGCGAGTCTCGCAGACTTCACCTCCAAGCCGTTCAGGCTCGCGCTATCCCGCATCGAGACTCGCTTAAACCGGCTGGCAGCTCAGTCGGCAGTTCCACCGTCATGTCGGTGCGTAGCGCCAGCATTGCGGCATGAGCGCGCACCGATCAAGCAGCCTGACGCGGTGCCGTGCCCGATCGGCGGGAGGCCAACACCGTAGGTCCTCGTCGGCGGCTGCTGGCGCTCCACGTTGGCCTGCATCTCGGTGTCGATATGACCGGCAGCGGTCGAAGAAGCAAACGCATCCCTGGCAGCGGACGCAGTCAGTCGAAGATCTGGGTGACCTGGAGCCTGATCCTACGGTCGTTGCTGTCGACGACGAGGTACCACTGGTCGTCGTAGGGCACATCTAAGACGACGGGACTGACATCGTAGAAGTCGCCGTGATACTCGTACTCGTCGCCGTCGAGATAAGCTCCGTAATGGTCGATGTCCATGAGGCAGACCCTGGCGGTCGAGCCGCGTAACTCCACCTCGAAGCGGGCGCCGCCTCCTCACGGCTCTACCTCCGTTGCGTCGGCTTCGCCGCCACCGAGCGCAGTGGGAGGACGACGGGTAGGGGATGTGTGGACGGTGCCCCCAGCTTCCAATCCGGCGCCACCCGACCTCGGAGCCGGGGATCTGGAACTGGTCCTGGCCGCCGTCGGGTCCACACCCATCGAGTTGATCAGGAGGATTCGGCAGATCACCGGGTTCGGGCTGTTGGACAGTCGAGCGTTACTGGAAACCTGCCCCAGCGTTGTGGTCACCGGTCTCAGCAAGGCGCAGGCGGTCGAACTGCGCGAGACCCTACAAGCGGCTGGGGCGACGGCCGAAATCCGTCTCCGGAATGAAGTTGGCTGATCGGCTATGTGCCGATCCCCGAGACGCGATAGATGACAGGACCAACTCACGGACGGCGATGGTTCGCCCGCGGCCAGCGCACGCTACCAGCGGCAAATGAGTTCACCGAAGCTGGAGCAGCCCACGTTTGGCCATATAGGCTCGCAACGTCTCGGCGTCCTCGGCGGACATCAAGCGGCGTGGGATCACGGTCGCCGGCATCCGGCCGACGTACACGATCCAGAACTCTGGGGTGTCCCTTACCTGGGCGACCCCGTCCCAGGCGATGCCGCCGGACTCCGAGCCGCTGCGCATCATGATGTTGTCGTCGGTGATGTCGTAGGCGCCCTCGACAGCGTAGCGGCTGGAGCGGCGCCGGGCGCGCAACCGCACCCACGGCGAGTACAGCATCGACAGCAGGCCACCCAGGGCCATCGTCATGCACAGCGGCGAAATCTTGTCGCCCCACGCGAAGCCCCGCGAGACGGCAAAACCGATCGCCCCGACCGCCGCCAGGACCGCGCCGATATAACCGTATTTACGCAGCCGAACACTGCTGAGCGCGGCGGCCACGCGGCCTGGGTAGGCGGGATCGGCGGGGACGTCAAAGCGGATCTGCACGTCAGAACGATAGTGCCCCCACCCGCCCCCCAGCGCAGCGCCTGACTTGCGCTCCGCTGGCCGGACCGTCGGGGGCCACCCGTTGTCCGCGGCAGATGCGGACATGCTGAAGATGTCCGTCAACGGCGGTCGGGGTGGTGGGCGCCAGCAAGTCTGCGGATCTGTTCGTCGGGGTCGTCGAGGAGATCCGTGATCGAACGGGCGATGCACTCGTCATCTACACCGGCGACCTCCTCAACCAGCGCGTACAGGGCGTAGAAACGCACGTCGGCGTCGTCGTCCCGGCACAACTGCTGCAGCGCATCCAATGCGCGGAACTCGATTCGCTCCGGGTCCACCAATGCCGGGAGCGCGGCCGCGACGTGAAAGCGAACGCGCCAGTGGGGGTGCTCCACGAACCGAAGAACATCCCCGAGTGCCTCCCGCGCGCCGTTGTACCCGAGCGTGGAAATCATCCACCCCAGCACTCGTGGCTCGCTCTCCCGGTCGATCCGGCCAACCAACAGCGGCATCGCTTCGGCGTGTCGAACACCTCGCGGGTCGGCCGCTCGTTCAGCGCGACCAGATGGGGCACAGGATCGTCCGGGTCGTCCTCGGGAACCTCGATCCGTGCGGCCTCGAACGTCCCCGCGCCGGCCCGGCCTGCTCTGCCAATCCGAGAGCCCATATGGTCGCGTGGTGAACATGGAGCAGGTCCGGCAGGCATATGCGTCCGTCGCGAAGCTCTACATCGGGCTGTTCGGTACAAGCCAGCAGGTACACGCCGACGACCTCGCCTTCATCGGGCGACATCTGGCGGGCCGACCTGGCACGGTGCTCGATCTGGGGTGCGGGCCTGGCCATATCACCGATTACCTTCGCTCGCTGGGCGTCAACGCAACGGGAATCGACCTGGTCCCCGAGTTCATCGCCCACGCGCGGGCAGCCCACCCGGGCGGTAGCTACCACCTCGGGTCGATGGAAAATCTCGCCGTTGCCAACCACTCCATCGACGGCATTCTGGCCTGGGGCTCGTTGATCCATCTGCCGCCGCAAGATCTCGACGGCGTGCTCACCGAGTTCCGGCGAGTAATGGCCCCGGCCGGAACGTTAGTGCTTGGTCTCTTCGTAGGTGACGAGGTCGCCGCCTTCGACCACAAGGTCGTGACCGCCTATCGCTGGCCCGTTGACGAGTTCTCCGAGCGACTGGCGCGAGCCGGCTTCACGGAAGTTGAGCGCCTACAGCGGCCCAGCGAAGGCACTCATCGGCCACACGCCGCCATCGCGGCAATCGCGACCGAAGGGTGGGCTGAGTCGCGAGTGTCGTCGTGGCCCGCCTGAGCTGCCGGCCGTGAGTCGCCACCGCCTGTCGAGGCACCGTCGGGCAACCGCGCGCTGCCTGCGGCGGATCCGGATGCTGCCCCGACTCCTTCCGTGAGAGCCTTCGTAATCGACACCGATCTTGGTAGCGTCCAGCCGTGACTGATGATCAGATGTCTTACTACTACAAAGCAATCGTCAATGCCGGCCATAAACTTGCGGCATCAACCAGGAACCTCGGCGCTCTCAGCTCGAATACCTTCAATGCTGCTCGTGACCTCGGACGCGCCGACTTGCTTCCGGCGGACGCTGAAATAGACAAACTGCTTGAGCGTAGCAAGCTGAAATACATCATAATCGGCTTTACAGTTGGGGCTGTCGCCGTTGGCGGGGCCATTGCAACCGTCAAGTACGCGCCATATATCAAGGGCTGGTTCAACAATCTGAAGTCGAGGTCGAGCGGAAGCTCCGAGGTGAGCAGGGTCGATAGCCAACCCGTCCTGGACGCCGCGACGGAATTCTCGCAACAGGTAGAGGCCGCGCTGGACGACCTCCGGACCGATATGAGCAGCGAAGAAGCGCAACGGCGAGTCGCGATGATCATGATCGCCGCAGCGTTCATCGCCGATCAGGTGCGCGCGCTGTCCCTTGCTCGCGTCGAAGACGCCGACGCTCCGCAGGAATTGAAGAGCGCGCTGGAGAAACTCTCCGCCTTGGACCTCATGGACACCGTCAACCGGATGCTGGAGGCGGATTCGTCCCTGCTCAGCGACGAGACCTCGGCCGCGCTCATGAAGATCTTCGAAGGCGGCCGTTTCATCGAGGGCGAATACCTGCCCCTGCGCAACGACAAGATCAAGGATGCGTTTCGCCTGACCGACGGCGAGGACTGAAACCCGGAAAGACTCCTGGAGACCTGGCGCCGCCCTGCGCCAGATCCCCACCAGCGCCTGCGGTTCAGGAAAGTCCACCCGACCGGCAGAGTGGCCGTGACACTCCGTGGCGAGGAACTCGCGGCAGTACCGGGAGCCGAAGCACGTGACGGATCGGCCACCGCGTGTGATGCGCGATCAGCGGCAGATCAGGACGTCTGGGCCAGTCGCCGGGCTACCGTGATCCTCACGAAATAGCGCCGCCAGTACGGGCCAGAGACCCACGGAACCTCGTCGAATTTCCAATCAATGGGGTCGAGGTCTTCGCGGGTGACTCCGCGGCTATTCAGCCAGGCATCGAAAGCTTCGTCAGCGATGGCGGCGGGAGCCGGGCCCGCGACCAGGTCGAAGAACACATGCTCCTCGCTCGTCACACGGGCGAGCAGGTCGGCACACGCATCGGCCTCATGCTCGTGGACGCTGAGCGAGAACTCACCCCCGCGTTCGGAGTAGAAGACGACCCATCCTTCTGGTCGTCGGTCCATGACGATGGCGTCGTTGAGATGGGCACCGAAGAGGTGGTAGCTGCCGTCGCGAACTCCTAGAGCACCAAGGTGTGCGGCTAGCGCCTCCCGGGTTTCCGGTTCCGCGACGTAGTCAATCACGGGGCCGATGGTCCCACCTGCCCCGGGCGCATGCGAACCGACACCCGCCCATCGACACAGAACGTGTCAAGCGGATCGCGGCATGACGGTCACGCTGTATCGACCGACCAGCGCCGGCAGGACGGTCCGTTTGCGCCGCGACGGCAGCCACTTTCGCATGCGGCAATCGCGCTCACTCGGGGAGTGGCCGGGCGCGAAAAGGCTGGCGCGCTTAAGGTCGGCTCGGCACGGCAACCTTCGCGAGACTAGGACGGGCAGGGCATGGACCAAGGCACCCGCGACGAGATGCTCGGCCGCCTGGCCGAGGCAGTCGGGTCCGTCACAGTCGCACACCCGACGCGGGTTGCCATCGACGGACCGCCCGCCGCAGGCAAGACCACGCTCGCCGACGAGCTGGCCGTCGTCTTGCGCGAACAGGGTCGCGATGTCATCCGCGCGACGATTGACGATTTCCTCTTCCCCCGGGCACAGCGCTATCCGCGCGGCGAGTACTCGGCCGAAGGCTGCTACTTCGACACCCACGACTACGACGCGCTGAACCGGGTTCTGCTCGATCCGCTCGGCCCGGGCGGAGATCGACGCTTCCAACACGCGGTCTACGACCGCACAGCGGATACCGCGCTGTCCCCGCCGGTCACGACTGCCCCCGCCGACGCCGTGCTGGTCTTCGACGGCGTCTTCCTCATACGCCCGGAACTGATTGATCGGTGGGACCTGCGCATCTTCGTGTCGACCGTGCTCGAGAAGACCGTGGATCGTGCCGTGATCCGAGAGCGCCGGGTGTCATCTCGGGCCGAAGTCGAACGGCGCTGGCGCGAGCGTTACATCCCCTCCCAACAGTTCTACTTCGCTACGGTCCGCCCGACCGATCACGTCGACATCATCGTGCATAACGACGAGCCCCAGCAGCCGGTCTGGGAGACCCAAACACACTGACCGCACTCAATTCGGCAAAGCCGCGAGCGCTTGCTACGTCCCGGAGGCCATGTACGCGGCGAGGATGTAGTTGGGGTGCCGGTCGAGGTTCTTGCGGGCCCGGTCATAGCGCATGGTGGTTCGCGGGTCGGCGTGGCGGGCGGCGATCTGCACGTCGCGCAGGCTGACGCCGGCGTCGAGCATCGTGGTCACGAACGTGTGGCGAAGCATGTGAGGATGCATCCTCGGCATCCGGATCCCTGCCGTGTCGGCCAGGTGCTTGAGCCGGCGGGTGGCGGCGTGCCGATCCATCCGCGCGCCGTGAGTGTTGCGCAGGATCGGCCCGCTGGTGCGCTCGTCGACGGCCCGGTCGATAGCTCGGGCCACCGCCGGCGGCAGCGGGACGAGCACGACCTTGCCGCCCTTACCTCGCACACGCAGGACACGGTGGCCGTGCTCCTCGCCCAGGTCGGCGATGTTCGACCCGCAGGCTTCGAAGATCCGCAGCCCGAGCAGGCCCAGGAGCGCGACCAGGGCGAAGTCGTTCGGGTTCGACGACTTTCGGGCGGTGGTGATCAGGGCTTCGAACTGCAGGTGACCCAGTCCGAGGGTCGGTGACTCGGCCGGCACCGCGGGTCGGCGGACATAGTCGGCGGGCGAGTGGTCCAGGATGGCGTCGATGACGCAGATCCGGTAGAAGCCGGCCACGACGGACAGGCGCCGTGAGACCGTCGAGGGCTGGTACCGGCGGACGTCTTGGAGCCAGCGCACGTACCGCTCGATGTCCAGCCGTGCCGCAGCCAGCGGGTCGAGGGTCTGGTCGGTGCACCAGCGTAGGAAGACTCGTAGGTCGGACTCGGTATGGATGCGAGTCTGGCCACGGTAGCGGCCCAGGAAGGCGGACATCGCCGCGCGTAGAACGAGCTGATCGGTCGGGGAAGCCGAAGCGGGAGAGGTAGTCATACATCACCGTGCGCCACCAGCGGCGATGAACGCCAGTACCCAGGCGCGGCAGATCCGTGCACCTGATCTTGGCTGGAGCGTGGCCTCGCTAGACCGACGTTTCACAGAGCAACCTCGGTTGAGTAACCGTGATGTCCGACGAGGAGTGCCGCGAACAAGCGAAATCTGTGGTGCAGCGCCGCATTGTCGTGCAGCATGCCGGGGTGAGCTGGGTGGCGAACCTGATGATCCAGGCTGACGGGGCGGACCACGGCACCGTGCAGTCATTGAGCAACTGGCTCGAACGCGAGGCGCCGCAGAGGGCTGAAGCCGGCCCGGACGGGTATGGCAGGCAGGCTCACGGGGTCGGCTCGTTAGAGACGCTGACCGATCCGCGAGCCAACCATTGGGGTGGTTGGAAGAACCCGGAGTGCGAGGTCTGGGCCGGCGCCCTCAACCACGCCGACCTGGATGCGCTTCTCACCCAGATCCGGATGATGCCCTGGCGCTACCCGGCGCGGGTACAGGTGTTTTTGATGGACCAGGAGGAGTCGTACTTCCGGCTGTACATGTTCCGCGATGGCACCTGGAATCAGTACGCTCCGCCGCCTCCGCCCGACGCCGATGATCAGCATGCCTGGTGACCCAGTCAGGCGTGGCCTACTGTCCGGATGCCGGCTCGCCAGACTCGTTGTGACGGTCGTTAGCTGGCGCTGATATCGGCACGACCGCCCGTCGAGCACCAAGGCGCGTCCGTCACACAGGATGACGCGCGGTCGGCGGCAGATCCGCGCACGTAATCTCGGGCTCATTGCGTCCTAGGGCGTGGTGGGCCGCTCATGTGCAACTGATCTACTCGGTGGGTGAGCAACCTGCGAGATCTCATCGTCCGCTGGCAGTGCGGCTGGGGCGTGGCTCGCGCGTTGCCCGTCGCCGAAGACGTAGGCGGCGCGTTGCGGGTCCGGTGCATGCAGCCCGGCCGCGACATCGAGTATGTCGCGCTCGATGCCGGCGAGGACCTCGCGTCGCTCACCACGCTGGCTGAGCTAGTCGCTGGCGAGGACGCCGTCACATGGCTGACCGTGCCCACCACCGACCCGGCCAGGGCGGCCTCGGCTCTGGCGGCTGCTGGCCTGATCGTGCTTAAGCACTCGGAACTGCTGATGACAGCCGATCTTCGCGGGCATCCGCAGAACATGCCCGCGGCACCGTACCGGCTCCTGACCCAGGTCGACTCGCACAGAGGCGACAGCGTGGTCACGGCCACGGTACGGCACGAGTCGGGAGAGGTCGGTGCGCGCGGGACGATGGGACTGGCCGGTACGGATGCGGTCGCAGACCGGATCGAAACCATGCCGGCTCATCGCCGCAAGGGCCTAGCCAGCGCGGTCATGAGCGCACTAGCCCGTTCCGCGATCGAAGAAGGCGTAGAACAGGGCATTCTCATCGCCAGCGAGGACGGCCAGCGTCTGTACATGACGCTCGGCTGGCAGCCGGTGGCCGATGTACTGATCGCAACGACGCCTGGCAACGCGTACCCGTCCTGAACGGCGCAGATATTCGCGGCCGACCCACGCTCCTCGTCGTCGCCCAAACGAGCGGGCAATCCAACGTCCGACGACAACGGCCACTGATCTCGGCAGTTCAGGATGCCCGCTCGACTCAGTAGTGGCCAGCTACCAACCGTGGCCGCTCCTAAACGATCAGCACGCACGGGCAGCGGCAGATGAGTGCGGCCTCGTCTAGCCGTAAACGGTTCGCCGCGGACAGGCCAGAGCGGGACAATGTGTGGGTGGCCAGACCGAGCGATGATGCGCTGCAGGACGTGGTTGGCTGGTTCTCCGTTCGATGCGTCTTCCGGGTGGGAGCCGACTCGGCGGGTCAGTTGTACGAGGAGCGGCTGACACTGTGGCGAGCCCAGGGTTTCGACCAGGCGATTGCGTTGGCGGAGGGCGAGGCGCTCGGGTACGCGGCTGAGCAGCCCGGCATGGACTTTGTGGGACTCGCTCAGGCGTATCGGCTGTTCGATGAGCCGGGGCACGGGGCGGAGGTCTTCTCATTGGTTCGGGTGAGCGACTTGGATCCGCCGGTTTACCTGACGAGGTTTTTCGACACCGGCGAGGAGAAGCAGCGCGACATCGTTCCCGACGCCTGACCGGGCGGCGATCCGGCCTCGAGCAAGCTTGCGCCGCTCTCGCATCCCACCTGCGGTAGTTCCCACATGTGGCCCTGGCCCTGCCGGTACCGGCGTGTCAGGTTGTATGCAGAAGTGAGTTCTCATGACCCGCCGCTGGTCGACCGATGAACGATGTCGCGGTGTGGCATGTCGCTAACGTCAAGGCCCCGACGACGGCCGACGGAGTCCTTACCGGGGCTGTCTGGATCGCCCTACGCGATGTCGACTTTCCCGGTGTCCGGGTGGACCGACTTCCCACTGTCCGTGCTGGGTTCGGCTGTGACCGCGTACAAGGCCATCTGCGATGGAGAGCCGGAGGCATTCGCGCGCCTGGCCCTGGTTGCACGGGGTCGGTGACGACTTCAGCGTCCACACCCGACGGGCGCGAAAGCGTCTAGGGTCGGCGCCATGATGCGAGCGGAGATTCTGCGTGCGGCAGGGTGAGGACTTCATCGTGGACGACGCCACGGAGATGCGGTATCAGCTGGCCTCTGTGAGCAAGCAGTTCACTGCGGCTGCCGCGCTCTTGCTCGTCGAGGACGGCCTGCTGGTCCTCGACGATCCCGTGGGCCGCTGGATCGACGGCTGCCCGGAGGAATGGCGAGACATTACGCTGCACCACCTGCTCACCCACACCTCCGGCCTCGGCCACTGGGAGGACTATCCCATGATCGACTTAGCTCAGCGGATGGAACCCGGCGAACTGCTGAAGACCTTCCACGGCGTACCACTCCAATACCCGCCAGGCGAGGGCTGGAGCTACAGCAGCCCGGCGTACGTGCTGTTGGCGCACGTCGTCGAACGGGCCGCCGATACGCCGTACCGGGTCTTCTTGGCAGACCGCATCTTTGATCACCTTGGTTTGACCCGGACGTTCGCCGGCACGCCAGGTGCGCGCCCGAACCTGGCGTGCGGTCACGACGCTGACGGCCAGCCGTTGCCGACCTGGGAACTGGACGTGGTGGGCATGGGGGGCCGGAGACGTGTGGTCGACGGCCAAGGACATGTTGACATGGCTCGATGCCCTTGAGGGCGGCCGCCTGCTGAGCGAACCGTACCGCACGCTGATGTTGACCGAACGGGCACGGACCGGTAAGGGCCCTGATGAAAGCGGTTACGGCTACGGCGTCTTCGTTGGTGAGCTCAACGGCCGACGGTGGTGGCACCACAGCGGCCACAACGCGGGCTTCAAGGCGCTCGCCGCCAACATTCCGGAACTGGGTCGCCGCATCGTGGTCCTCAGCAATACCGAAGCAACGGACGCCAGCACCTGGGAGCCTCTGCTCGCATAGATCAGGCACTTCGAATCGCAGCGGCCGTCCTGAGCCGGAAGGCCCCGCCGAAGCCAGCTGCTGGTACCCGCTCATCGGCAGATCCGGTTGCTCGTTCCGGAACTCTCGCCCTCGTGGCGAAGTGCGGTTCGACGGAAAACGCCGGCTACGTCGTACTGCTGGATCATACTAGTGCGGCCTCGACCAGGGCTGGGAGAACCTGGGCCGCGGATCCGCGCAGGTTGACGGCGCAGATCTCGTCGAGCGGCGTCGGCTGCGGGTTGATTTGTATGACGGCAGCACCGGAGCGTGCCGCGATCCGAGGGATCTCGGCGGCCGGGTACACGACGCCGGAGGTGCCGACGGTCAGCAGCACGTCGCAGGCGGCAGCGGCTTCGACCGCCGCGGTCAACGCCGCCTCGGGCAGCGCCTCACCGAACCACACCACGCCGGGACGGACGAGCGCTTCGCAGCGTACACACCGGGGCGGCGACATCCGGCCACCCTCTCCCGGGTCGGCGGCCTCGTTGTCCTCTGTGTCCGGAAAGGCTGCCGGGTGGGCCGCCTCGGCCACGCAGCGGGGCGCGAAGAGACTGCCGTGCAGGTGGACCGGTGCCCGGGAGCCGGCCCGCTCGTGCAGGTCGTCGACGTTCTGGGTGATAACGACGCTGCCGGGGATCAGGTCCTCAATGGCAGCGGTGGCCAGGTGTCCGGGATTGGGCTGAGCCCGGCGTACCCGCGCGCGCCGCCACTCGTACCAACTCCAGACCAGAGCCGGATCGGCGTGGAACGCCTCCGGGGTGGCGAGCTGCTCGGCGTCGTAGCGAGCCCACAGCCCAGTGAGGTCGTCCCGGAAGGTCGGTACGCCGCTTTCGGCCGAGATCCCGGCGCCAGTGAAGACGACGACCCGGCGGGCCTGGCGGAGGAGCGCGGCGACACCCGGCGGCAATTCACTACCCATCCAGGAGATTCTGCCAGCAACTTGTGTTCGATTAGGCACGCTGGAAGGCTCACGAATTTGATTAAGAACCCTTAATGGGCATGGAGTTATTGGGTGGAACTTCTTCGGCTGTCGAAGGCCGCGAAGCGTCTGGGTGTTCACTCGGTTACGCTTCGCCTGTGGGCTGATTCGGGGAAGATTCCGGTGACGTGGGTGGGTTGTGAGCGTCGGTTATCTGATCACTACGTTTGCCGACCGCTTGTATGGGATGCGGTCGCCGGTGAACCGGCGCCGTCTGCTGGCCGAGTCCGGGCAATGTCCGGATGGCGGTGGCCGGTGAGCCGGAAGCTACCTATGTGTGAAGGCGAGACCTCCCGTACGGCGTGTGCCCGCGCGCTGCTGCGGACGGGGGTGGACGAGGCGACCGGGGAGGTCCTGTCCCCGGCGGTGCTTGTCGAGCGGGTCGGTTGGTGTGCTGATCTGGTGGCGGGCATGGTCGGCGGGCTGCTGGCGGAGCGCTGGAACTTCGTGGATGTGGAGGTGTTGGCCTCCGGCGTGGACGCGGGTGGGCGGAGGTTGCCGTCGAACGCGTGGATGGCGTTACGGCGGTTGGGCTGGACGACGGCCGCGCCCGCGGGTGTGAAGGTCAATGACCGGATCGTGCGGATGGTCCAGGAGCAGGCCGGGCGGGTGCTGCGTTCGGTGAAGTGGCGTGCTGACCTGACTGCCGGGGTCCTGTCGACCTGGCCGGCCGACCCGCGCAAACGCACCGGCCTGGAGTGGGAGCAGGTCCGGACGGTGATCCCGGGCGGAGAGCATCTGCCGTCGAGTGTGATCAAGGGCCGGACCCGGCAGGCCGCCGCGTTCCTCAACGCCATGGGCGCCTGCCGGTGGACGTGTTCGAACTCGAAGACACCCCGAGGATCGGGCGGATGCTGTTGTTGGCGGCGTGTGACCGGCAGCAGGCCACCATCGAACGTTCCGATACCGACCCAGGCAGGGTGCTGCTGCGTTTACAGTTGCCTACCCGGGCAGATCCACGCTCGTACCGGGACTGGACGTGGGTGGCCTGTCCGATCAGCCTGCCGCCCACGGTGCCCGCCTCGGCGGTGCTACACCTACCCACCCTGCGTATCACCGGCCGGCAGGTGCGCGCCGATGTCGCGTACACGCACCCGGTGCCGAAAGCCCGGCGTACCGGGCACACGGTGGCCCTCGGCGTGGACTGGGGCCTGAACACCCTGCTCTCCGCCGGGACCCTACGACTCGGGCAGGACGGGCGGATCACCGCGTTGGGGGCCGGTGGCCAGTTCCGCGCCGCCGGTGTCCTGGCCAAACAGCACCGCCTCCGACGCCTGTCAGAACGACTGCACACCAAAGCCGACCACTACCAGCGACTCACCGACGGCGACCAGCGGCGCGACCTCGCGAGCAAACACGCCGTCCTACGCGACGAGATCCAGTATGTGTCTGCCCGCCGCACGAACTTGAACGACGCGCTCGCCTGGGCCGCCGCCCGCTGGACCGTCGACCAGGCGATCGCCGCCACCGCGACCGTCATCTACCTGGAAGACCTACGGTCGATGGAAGCACGGAATATGGGCCGTAGCCTGAACACCCGCCTCTCCCAACAGGTACGCGGAAAGATCGTCGACCGGGTCCGGCACCTCGCCGCCGAGCACGGTGTCGCCGTGGTCACCGTCCCCGCCCGCAACACCTCCAAACACTGCCCGCAATGTCTGACCCCGTTACGGCATCGCAAAGCCCCCGACCAGCCCACCACCGTCGGCTGGAAATGGGCTATCTGCCCCCACCAGTCCTGCCGTTGGCAGGGCGACCGGGACAACGGGGCCTGGCAGCGCATCGCCGCCCGCGGCCTCACCCACCAAACCACCACCGCCATCGACAAGACCAGCGGACACACGCTGATCCGCACCGTGATCGACACCCTCGAAACATCCGCGGTCACCACCCAAACCAGCCGGACGGACCGGTCGAAGACCGGCCCCACCCGGTGCAAGCCATCACGCCCCACGCCCAGGCGACGCGGGGCACCCTCCCCCACCCGACACCATCGGGCGGGCAAGCGTCCGGAGGGACACGCACCAACGGACCGGAAACTGCCCCGCGCAGCCCACCGGCACCAGAACGTGAACACGACCAGCACACCCACCACCGGCCACCAGCCGAGAGGAGCGGCACTGGGCGCGGGATTCCACTTCCACGCCCACGCCTCCCCACCACGGTGGCAAAACGATCCCGGAGACTCAATCCGACTCAGGATCGCTTAGCTGATCAGAGACGCTGGCCGCACGTCCCACCCGGACAGCGGCGACCGCGCTCGGCGCTGCCCGGCCGACAGACCATCAGTAATGAAGCCGTTGGAGAGGTTCCGCACGGTGCACGACCATCGCAACCGGCCGTCGAGCCACCAGCTCCGCGATGCCGCCGGCGCTCCGGCCACGATCGACGACGCGGGCCGATGACCACCGAGACGAGTGCGGGACGGTTCACCGAGGCGGCGATGACCGAGACCACGCGGCAGGTCGCTCGACAGCTCGACGTGCCCGCCGACGACGCGCGGCTGCTCCGGCTGACCAACCCGAACCGGCACCAAGCATCGAAGACCTCGGCACCACCCTCCGCCAGTTCCACCACCTCGGCACCCCACCCGTACCGCTGCCGGTTTGGGACCCGGTCGGCGACTCCCGCCGCCGGCTACACGACGCCGAAGCCCTACGGAATGACGAACGCGCCTTCCTCGAAGACTGGTGTGACCGGCTCGAAGCGTCCTGGTCCCATTGACATCCTGCCCGCTGTGAGCGTGAACGGCCGAGGTTCCCGCCTTATGCACTGCTGAAGTCACGCTTGGCCTTGTGCCCCCGGGCGGCCCTGCCCCGGTAGGGCCGGGCCGCCGATCCGCATGATCAATCGAGGGCATCGCGGATGAGGGTCGCTGCCGCGTCAAGGTTGCCGATCTCTGCGGCGGTCAGGGTCGGGTTCGCGCTGCGCATCGCGACCGCCCGGTCCAGCATCCGCAGCGGATCACCACCCGCATGACCGAGGAAACCGGTCATCAGGATCTGCGCCGCGCCACTGAGCGGGTGCGCCGCGTCGGCCGCGACCTCGGCCAGGATCAGCGCCGAAACCGCGAGGTCCAGATCCGGCGGGCCTTCGGTCGCGTTGCCCCAGTCAATGACGACCGGCCCTCGTACGGTGAGCATGATGTTATCCGGGTGCAGGTCCCGATGCAGGATCCGGACGTCAGAATCCGCGGACAGTCGGGCCGGGAGTGCATGCAGCCGGGTGTGCAGTTCAGCAAGGAGTTGGCCACCCTCCAACAGGTCCATCTCCCCGATGCCGAACGCCTGCAACATCGTAGGGCCGTTCAGCCGCTCCATCACCATTTCGGCGCCCTCGGCCTCGTACACCTTGGGCACCGGGTAGGCGAGCGCGCCGACGTGGGCCATGACCGCGACCTCGTTGTCGACCTTGCGACCGTGACGGTAGCGACGCATCACTCGATGCTCATCGATGGCGAAGACGTCCGCTTCGCGTCCGGAAGCCAACGGCGCGGTGATGGTCATGGCGCGACGTTAGTGGAGTCTCGGCGGCCGGCGCATCTGCCGTGGTCCGGCGAGGGCCTGGTCAGCGCAGGGGCGGCACGGCCTAGCCGTACCGCCCCTGCCGCGTATCGGGATCAGCGGAGCTGGTCACGCGACTACTGTGCCTCATCGCGTAACTGGTGCGCTGAGCTTCGCCCCTCGCCCTTCATCGCGCGCGCCGCGTCGGCGGCGCTGGATGCGACCGCACTACCGGCGTGCATCGCCGGTCCCCGCATCTGATTGGCGAACTCACCGGCCTTCCCTTTCATCATGCCCCGTCGTTGTATCGCCTCATCGCGGAGCCGTCCGGTCAGCTGCTCCTCCCGGCCGCTGCGGGGCAGCAACGAGGAGACCAACCAACCGACCCCGAAGGCGATCAGCCCGGCGGCCAGCGGGTTGCCCTGCTCCCGTTCACGCAGCATCCCCGGAGCCTCCCGGAGTCTGCCCTGTGCCTGCTGGGCCTGATGCATGCCTGACTGGGCACGTTGGGACAGCGACGACGCGGCCGAGCCTCCCATCTCGCGGGTGTGCGACGCCTGACCCATCACCTTTTCCTTGACGGACTGCGCCATACCGGAGGCTTGTCGTTTGCGTTCGTCGATCCTGCGACTGGGACTGGCCCGGTAGGCCAACGCGTCCACATCGTCGCTCAAATTTTCGCGGATCAGTTCGATGTCCTGGCGAATGATCTCCGGGTCTGTCATCGTGTACCTCCTCGATCGGCCTTGAGCGCGCCGGGCATCTCGCGGAGCGTTTCCTTTGTCCGGGGTATCCCCCGCACCATGCGCATCTTTTTGCGCGCCACGACGTAGAAAGCAGCGCCGATGGCCGCCCAGATGACGGCGACGATCAACGCGGCCCACCCCTGGTCGATGGCGTTGGCCAGCCCCCACCAGGCGGCGAAGGAGAGAAAAAGCAACACCATGTATCCAGCGAACCCGGCGCCACCGAACATGCCGCCGGCCTTGCCTGCCGCCTTGACCTCTTCGCGTACCTCGGCCTTGGCCAGCTCGACTTCCTGCCGGACCAGAGCCGACACGTCCCGCGACACGTCACCCAGCAGGTCCCCGACGGATCGGCGGGACGCGTTGCCGTCCGGCTGGTTCAAGCTGCTCGGTGCGCTCGGCTGTGTGGTAGTCATGATCAGCGCTCCCGCATCTCGCCGGAACCGGATCCCGGCTCGAACCCGGAACCGGTCGGCTCATCCAGGCTGTACATCTCATGTTCTGGCACGGAGTGACGCAGTGACGGCATCGCCTCCATACCGGAAACCGCGGCTGGCTGGACCCGTCCGTGCTGATACACCCCACCGCCGTCGGGTCGATGCTCGCCCCCGTCGTGCCGGTGCTCCCCCGCGCCCGGACCCTCCCGGTGCGGCGCGGCGTTGCGGGTGAGTCGACCGGCGAGTCCACCCAGCAGCGCCGCGCCGGCCAGGAACGCTCCGGGGTGCCGGCGGGCATATTCGCGTACGTCCTCCAGCATGCTGCCCGACTCGCGCTGCTCCAGCCAGCCGGCGACGGCGTTGATCCTCTTGGACGCCTGCCCGGCTAGGTCTGCGGCGAGCCCCTTCTGGCCGCTCTGCTCCACCATTGAACAAATCTCGTCGCCAAGATGGCGTAACCCGGCAGCCGCCCGGTGCTGCTGGGTGTCGGCCTGGGAACGCAGCTGATTCCGCGCCTCGCCCAGCAGATCCCGGGCCTGGTGACCGGCCTCAGCGGCAATATGGGAACCCTGCTCCCTGGCCTTGTGCGCCAATTGGCCGCCAATCTCGGCCGTGTCATGGCCGAGGTCTTTGGTCTGGTCCCGGACCGCCTGGGCGCTTGAGTGCTGGCCGCGTGGTGACGGCCCGGACCTCTGCTCGTCCGTCATGGGGCCTTCCTCCGCTTCCGTTAGACTTCCGTCAGGTAGGGGGCACGGAGCCGCATGCCGTCAGATCCGTAAAACCCCCGCGACGCTGGCTACCCCGCCGAGCCGCCCTCATGTTCACTCCTCACCCAGTTTCCTGGAATGCGGGTGAACCTTCGGTAGGTGCTTCAGAATGCCCGGTTCGGCCGTCTGGAATTGACAGTTGCCCGAGGTCTACGTGACGATCAACCGGTGAGTTCCCTCGTGCAGAATATCGCGATTGATTGTTCCGAACCGTACGAGTTGGCCCTGTTCTGGTGCGAGGTCACCGGTCAGCCACTGGACGACCATGACGGCCCGGACGGCGACTACGCGACGGTCATCCTGCCGAGCGGCACCGTGTTGTACTTTGCTCGGGTTCCCGAGGCTAAGACGGTGAAGAACCGGGTGCACGTCTGTCTGCGCCCGGATGGCCCGCGCGATGTTGAAGTTGAACGGCTGTTGAAGGTCGGCGCGGAGCTTGTCACGGATCATCGGAAGCGTGACGGTTCGGGCTGGGCGGTGCTGGCCGATCCCGAGGGCAACGAGTTCTGCGTGCTGCGCAGTGCCGCGGAATGCTCACGCTAGTCAAGGTCAGCCGGACGGCTTGTCAGCGCGACGGCTGGTAGGTCCGCGTCCTGATCCTAGATACAGATAACTAAGGACTCGACTACGAGCATCCGCAGCACCATTGACTCATGTCAGGGTGTTACGAGTTGCGCCTATTCGTGGCGTGAACAAAGCGGGTGCGCACAGGAACCACCACCGGAGACGTCACGGCCGTCGCGCTGGCCGTCGTGATCTGCGTGCCGCTGGTTGATGCCACTACCGGCGGCGAACCCGCTGATCTGCCTCCCAAGGTCCCCGCAGTTCGTGGCCGCCGGGAACGCCGATCGGCTCAGTGGTTCTGCCGGGCCAGTTCCCGGGCCCGGTCGCGGGCCGCCTCGAGCGCGGAGAGCATCGCGGCGCGTACCCCGTGGTTTTCCAGCTCGCGGATCGCGGAGATGGTGGTACCGGCCGGCGAGGTGACCGCCTCGCGCAGCTTGACCGGATGCTCACCCGAATCGCGCAGCATGATCGCCGACCCGACCGCGGTCTGCACGATCAAGTCGTGCGCCACCTGGCGGGGCAGGCCTAGCAGGATCCCGGCGTCCACCATCGCCTCGACGAGCAGATAGAAATAGGCCGGCCCGGAACCGGAGAGCGCGGTCACCGCGTCCTGTTGTGCCTCGGGCACCCGGATGGTGGCACCCAACGGGGTGAACATCTCCTCGGCCAGCGCCAAGTGCTCGGTGGTGGCGTGCGGGCCGGCGGAGATCGCCGTCATCGCCTGGTCAACCAGGGCCGGGGTATTGGTCATCACCCGGATCACCGGGGTGCCGTGCGGGAGCCTCCGGTCGAAGAAGCCGATCGGCAGGCCCGCGCAGAGTGAGATCACCAGCTTGTCTGCCGGCACCTTCGGCCCGATCTCGTCGAGCAGGTTGGCAGCGTCCTGGGGCTTCACCGAGATGGCGAGTACGTCCGCCTCGGCCACCGCGGTCAGGTTGTCCACCACGCGTACGCCGTACCGGGCGATCAACTCCTGCGCGCGGTCCGGCCGCCGGGTGGTGGCCAGAAGCTGCTGCGCCGGCCAACCGGCCCGCAGCAGCCCGGAGAGCATCAGCTCACCGATCTTCCCGGTGCCGATCACGGCGATCGTGTGCTTTCCCGGCGTCATCCAATGCTTCCTTTCTCCGGATCATCGCTCTGACCGCCACTCACGCACCCACCCTTCCACCCACCCATCCCGCCCCGTCGATCAAGGACTTTCCCGTCGATCAAGGACTTCTTGCTGCGGAAAGGTGATCCACTCGCAGCAATAGGTCCTTGATCGACGGGGCGGGCCTTGATCGACGGGGCGGGGCGGGACGGGGAGGTCAGCTGCCGAAGAAGACCTCGGCCTCGGCGTACCGCTCCAGCGGGACGGTCTTCAGCTCGCGGGTCGCCTCCTCCAGCGGCACCCGAACGATGTCGGTGCCCCGGATGGCGACCATCTTGCCCCAGTCACCATCGTTGACCGAGTCAATCGCGTGCAGACCGAGCCGGGTGGCCAGCACCCGGTCGAACGCGCTGGGCGTACCACCGCGCTGGATGTGCCCGAGCACGACGGTCCGAGCCTCCTTGCCGGTCTTGGCCTCCAGCTCCTCGGCCAGCCACTGGCCGACGCCACCGAGCCGGACGTGCCCGAAGGCGTCGAGCTCCTGGTTGTGCAGCACCATCTGACCGTCCAGCGGCTGGGCGCCCTCGGCGACCACCACGATCGGGGCGTACTGGTGCTGGAAGCGCTTCTCGACGTAACCGGCCACCTGATCCACATCGAACTGCCGCTCCGGCAGGAGGATCACGTTGGCGCCACCGGCCAGGCCGGCGTGCAGGGCGATCCAGCCGGCGTGCCGACCCATCACCTCGACGACCAGCGTACGGTGGTGGCTCTCGGCGGTGGTGTGCAGCCGGTCGATCGCCTCCATCGCGATGTTGACGGCGGTGTCGAAGCCGAAGGTGTAGTCGGTGGCGCCGAGGTCGTTGTCGATCGTCTTCGGCACCCCGACCACCTGGACCCCCAGGTCGTGCAGCTTGGTCGCGACACCGAGGGTGTCCTCGCCGCCGATCGCGATCAACGCGTCGATGCCCTGCGCCGCCAGGTTGTTCTTGATCTGCTCAACGCCGCCCTCGATCTTGAACGGGTTGGTCCGGGAGGAGCCGAGGATGGTGCCGCCGCGGGGCAGGATGCCCCGGACCTCCGGAATGCCGAGCGGCTTGGTCAGCCCCTCCAGCGGGCCACGCCAACCGTCGCGGAATCCGACAAACTCGTGTCCGTAGGTGGCTACGCCCTTGCGCACGACCGCTCGGATCACCGCGTTCAGACCTGGGCAGTCACCACCGCCGGTGAGCACGCCAATACGCATGATCTGCTCATCCTCCAGGAGCTTCAGGTAAGCCCGTCAAGCCCCAGGGTCGAGTCAGGTCAGACTGTCGGCGCCATTGCCGGCCCGGGGCGGGCCGTCATTGCGCACTGTAGTCGCCTTCAGCGGCGGCAGGCCAACGTGCCCTGGCGATCATCCCATTAATCTGCTGCGAAGATCGTGGCAAATCGCGGTAAACCAGGACCTGGACAGCGTTCGCGGGCCGCGACACGCCGGGACAGCACCCGATTACGACAATCTTGGTCGCATGGCCTGCCAGCGGGCCAGGTTGTGCCGGGCGTCGACCAGCGCGTCATGCCGATCGGCCGCCGCATCGGGCAGCGGCGGCCGACCCTGGTCGTCCCAGAGCTGCCGCAGGTCCTTGGTGAAGCGGGGGATCTCCCGGGGCAGCGCCGGCATCGGCCCCCAGAGCTGGGCCAGCGCGACATGGTCGTACGCCGCGTACCAGGCCCACAGCTCCAGCTTCTCCGCCGGCCGGCCCCGGATCGGCTCCATCAGGAACTCGTACAGGTCATCGCGGATGCGTTCCCGGGAACGCCAGGCTCGATCGGCCGGCGAGGGCAGCTTGTCCAGCACGTTGCGCCGCACCCAGGGCACCGCCCGCGTGTCGTCGAACTGGGTGGACACGGCGTAGAACTCGCGGCCGTACTCGTCGACGACGCCGATCGACACCAGGTCGACGATCCGGCCGTCCTCGATGAATTCGCAGTCGTAAAAATAGCGGTAAACCATCACCGCCATCCTCGCCCACGCGTCCCGCCGCCCCGGTAGCGGGGGGCAGCGATCGCCGAGTTACCGCCGCGTACCGACCGGACAACGGCGTGACGACCAACGCCTACGGTCCGGTCGGTACGCGGCACCCCGCGCCCCCCGGATCCGCCACGCCCCCATACGGCCCCCACCCAGCGGCGAATCCGCACTCCAGCATGCCGGCGGTTAGGCGGCAGAACTGTCACAGAATGGATGTCGGGGGTGTACAGCACACGACACGGCCGTCATGATCTGATGTGTACAGCTAACGGACAGGGCGAACCCTGTCAGTTGACCTTGCAGCCGGACGAGCCGGGGCCGGCCGGGCGCAAGAGACGGCAATTCTTAACCGGGAGGGGTTGAGCCTTGGAGGTTCGCCTGCCTGAGCCAGGTGACGCTCTCACCGGTGTCGACATGTTCGCCGGTCTCGAGCCCGAGGTACGTCAGCGGGTGATCGCCACGGCGGTGCCACGTACCTACCGCAAGGGTCAGTTGCTGTTCGTGGAGAACGACCCGGGCGAGTCGCTCATCGTGCTCCGTCGGGGCGCGGTAGCCGTTTTCCGCACCGCGCCGACCGGCGAACGCGCCATGCTGTCGGTGGTCCGCCCACCGGACGTACTCGGCGAGGTGTCCCTGCTGGACGCCTCCACCCGGTCCCTGTCAGCCGAGGCGATCGAGGACTGCACCGCCCTCGCGCTCTCCCGGGGCGCCTTCATGGAGCTGGTGCACTCCAATCCGCGCATTCTCGACGCGGTGATGCGCTCGCTGGGTGGGCTGATCCGCCGACTGACCGAGCAGAACGCCGATCACGTTTTCCTGGACCTGCCGGGCCGGGTAGCCAAGACCCTGGTGCGGCTGGCCGGGGAGAGCCAGGCACCGATGATCACCATCGAGCTGAATCAGAGCCAGCTCGCCGAGATGGCCGGCGGGTCGCGGCAGAGCGTCAACCAGGCCATCGGGTCGTTCGCCAGCCGGGGCTGGCTGCGTACCGAGGGTCGCCGGATCGTGGTGACCGATGTCGGGGCGCTGCGCCGACGGGCGGGCATGGCGGACCGCTGATCCGGTCACCCCGGGTGTGAAACGCGAGGCGTCCCGATCACCGATGGTCTGTACGGCTAGCGGGACGCCTCGACCAGCATCGTCTGCTGGGGACTGAGTTCGGCATCATCCGAAAAAGACGCTGGGAAAGTCCCCGCAAGAGATTCGATCCGGCATCATCCGAAAAGTGACTCAGTTCGGTATCGCACAAGAATGGGCGGGAACGCGGTGGAGATCAGTCGCGTCCCGGCGTCCTCAGGATTTGGTGCCGGTCGGTCCCAGCCAGTCCTTGCCGCTCCCGCCGCCGGTCGGGCCGAGCCAATCCGGCTTCTCGCCCCCGACGATCCCGGAGGCCTGCAGCTTCGCCAGCGTGGCGGCGTCTACGTCGACCATCTCCCCCGCGGAGTGACCAACTCCACTCGAGTCGGTCCACTCCTTCTCTAGCCGGACGTACACCATCGAGGCAACCCCCTACACGTGATGGATCAATTGGCTGAATGACTGTAGCCCGAGCGACCGGCCGATGGACTGTCCACTAGCCAACAGCCCGGTTCCCGACAGTAGCGCCGGCCAGCGATACTCGGTCAGTGGTGAAGACCGTCGGTAATCGGCATCGACCCACCCGCCAGCCCTTGCGCTGGAGCCCGCAGGCTATCCCCACCGACCGCACGGCGTCGCGTCGCGCGGACCGTTCGCCAGATCCAGAGCGCTGTAGGAGGACGGCATCTCAGCATCCTGTGCCAACTGCGGCCGGACCGCCGCTGCCGACGATCGCTTCTGTGGCGGCTGCGGCACCGAACTGACCACCGCCTGCCCACCATGCGGCCGTCCGTTGCCCCCCGGCACGGCTTTCTGTACGCACTGCGGCAGTCCTCAGTCGACCGGCCGAAGTCGACCGCCGAGGGCCGCCCAGGAGGATCGGCGCCGGGTCAGCGTGCTCTTCATCGACTTGATCAACTTCACCCCGTATGTGGAACGGGCCGACCCGGAGCTGGTCCGGCAGATGCAGACGGGGTTCTTCTCCGCCGCCCGCCGGGCGATCGGCCAGTACGGCGGGGTGGTGGAGAAGTACATCGGCGACGCGGTGATGGCGTTGTTCGGCGCGCCGGTGGCGACCGAGACGGATGCGCTGCGCTGCGTACGCGCCGGCCTGGAGTTGCAGCGGGTGCTGGCCGGGTACGCCTCGACCGGCGCGGACGGGCTGCGGTTCCGGGTCGGGGTGGCCACCGGTGAGGCGCTGGTGGACGTAGCCGCCGCCCGCGACGGCGGGCAGGCCATCGTCGCCGGCGACGTGGTCAACACCGCCTCCCGGATGCAGTCGGTGGCACCCCCCGGCGGGGTGCTGGTCTGCGGCACCACCCACGGGCTGACCCGGGACGCGATCCGGTACGCGGAGCAGTCGCCGGTGACCCTGCGCGGGCGGTCCTCGCCGACCGAGGTGTGGCTGGCGCTGGCACCGGTACGCCGACAGCTCCCTGATCACGAACCGGACTCCACCCCGTTGATTGACCGGGAACACGAACTCGGCCTGCTGGTGAACGCGCTGCACCGGTCGATGCGGGACCGGGTCCCGCAGGTGATCACCGTGCTGGGCCGGGCCGGGATCGGCAAGAGCCGGCTGGCCCGGGAGCTGTTCCGACACACCGAGCGGTTGGCCGATCAGCCGCTTACCTGGCGGATCGGACGCTGCCCACCGTTCGGAGAGAATGTCACCTTCGCCGCGCTGGCCGACATCGTCAAGGCCGAGGCCGGCATCCTGGACACCGATCCGGCCGCCACCGCCGTACAGCGGTTGGACTCGACGATGGGTGAGCTGGTCGGCCCGGGTGAGGCGGATCGGCTGATCGACGCGCTACGGCCGGTGGTCGGCCTGCCCGGCCCGATCCTACCGGCCGAGGAGTCCGAGTCGGCCTGGCGACGCTTCCTGATCGCGTTGGCCGCCCGCCGGCCGACGGTGCTGGTCTTCGAGGATCTGCACTGGGCCGACGAGCCGATGCTGCGCTTCATCGAACTGCTCGGCGCCTCAGCCCGGGACGTACCGCTGCTGCTGCTCTGCACCGCCCGCCCGGAGCTGGTCAGCCGGGAACCGAGCTGGGCGGGGAGCATCACCGGTTCACTCACCATCACCCTGCCGCCACTGCGGAACACCGGCATCGCCTCGCTCTACGGGCACATGTTCGGTCAGGCCGCGTTCTCCGCGGACATGCTCAGCCCGCTGGTCGAGGTGGCCGACGGCAACCCGCTCTACGCCCACGAGTACGTCCGGATGCTGATCGAGCAGGGGGCGCTGCGCCGGTCCGGGCGCGGCTGGTCCCTGGACAAACCCAACGACCTGCCGATGCCGGACAGCGTGCACTCGGTGATCGCCAACCGGGTGGACCTGCTCGACAGCGCCGACCGGACGGTGCTGCTGGCCGCCTCAGTGGTCGGGATGCAGTTCTGGCCCGGTGCGGTCGCGGCCGCGCTCGGTCAGCCGGTGGACTCCGTCGAGCGGTCGCTGCGCCGCTTGGAGCAGCGGGACTTCGTGCACGAGCAGTCGGCGTCGGCGATGGCCGGGCAACCCGAGTTCCGGTTCCGGCACGTGCTGGTGCGTGACGTCTGCTATCAGCGGTTGCCGCGCACCGAGCGGGTGGCCCGGCACGAGCGGACCGCCGACTGGCTGGCCGCCCTCACCGGTGGGCGGGACACCGACCTGGCCGAGGTGCTCGCTCACCACCGCTGGGCCGCGCACGAGATCGCCTCCTCGCTCGGGTTGGACACCGGACGCTACGCCCCGGCCGCCCGGGAGGCGCTGCACCGCGCGGCCCGCCGGGCGTACACCCTGCATGCGCTGGATGCGGCGGCCGGTCACGCCGAGCGGGCCCTCGGGTTGGCCGACGACGGCGACGCCCTCGGCCGGTTGCAACTGGAACTACTGCGCACCGAGATCTCGTTTTTCCACGACGGCAATGCCTTTCTCTCCGGTGGCGGCGCCGATCAGCTCCGGGCCCTCGCCGAGCGGCTCTACGCCGTCGACGACCACGGCTGCGCGGCCCGGGCCTGGACGCTGCTGGGCAAGGCGGCCTGGCTGCGCGCCGACCGGCCGGGGGCGTTGGCCTGTCTGGACCGTGCGGTCACGCTCTTCGACCCGTTGCCGGACTCGACTCAGAAGGCCGACGCCTACGCCGAGCTGGGTCGGCTGCACATGCTCAACTACGAGCGTGATCCGGCGATCGCCGCGGCGAGCACCGCGGCCGGCATCGCCGAACGGCTGGGACTGGTCGAGACCCAGACCGATGCCCGGATCACCATCGCGACCGCCCGCTACCAGGCCGGCGACCGGGTCGGGCTGGACGAGTTGTACGCGGTGGTGCAGTTCTGCCGGACCAACCAACTACTCGCCCTACCCCGAGCGGTGCAGAATCTCGCCTACGCGGTACGTGAGGAGGGCGACTGGATCCGGTCTGGTGAGCTGATCGCCGGGTGCGCGGCGCTGAGCGGGGGCGAGCAGGCGCTGGCGACCGGCGGCTCCCGGGAGGCGATGCGCGCCTATTGCGACGGCGAGTTCGGCAAGTTGCTGGCTGCCGCCGACGCCTTCGTGGACACGCCGGCCGGGCGGTGGGACATGCAGGTCCGCGGCTTGCGGGCCTGCCTGCGGGTGCTGCGCGGCGAGCCGGTGCCCGGCGAGCGGCCAGCGCCGACCGGTGGCACGGATATCGTGACCCGGGCGCGGGCCCGGCAGCGGAGCGCCGTCATCGATGACATCGCCGACGGGCTGGACACCGCCCGACGCAGCGGGTTTCACCGGCTGCACTGGACAATGCTGGGCATGGCCGCGCTGTGCCGGGCGGTGCAGGGGCGCTACGCCGAGGCCGCCGAGCTTATCGATGAGCTGGCCGAATCCTGGTCCGCCGTACCGGCCCTGGCCAGTGGTGAGTGGATCGCCGCCGCCGCGTACGCCGCCGCGCTGACCGGCCGCGATTCGGCCGTACGGGTCCGGGGCATGCTCGACCGGGTCGGTCACCGTACCCCGTGGTCCGAGGCGGCGCTGCGCACGGTGACCGCGGCAATGGCTTCGGTGGACGGCGACCACGGTCGGGCCGGGCAGCTCTACAGCGCCGCCGCCAAGATCTATTCGCAGATCCCGGACACCACCGACCGGATGCTCGCGCTGGCCCTGGCCGGCGGTGAGTTCACCCTCGCGGGCGCACGGGAACCGGCCCAGGCCGCGCTGACCGAGGTACGCGGCTTCGCGCTGCGCAACCAGGCGCCCGGCCTGCTCCGGCTCGCCTATCCGTCGGACGCCACCGGCGGATGGTCGCCGGTGCTGGCCGGCTGATCCCGTCCGGGTCGTCTCAGGCGGCGATGGAGCTGGCCGGCGCGGTGACGGTGCCGGCCCGGTTCTGCTGGGTCTTCACCTTCTGGGCGTAGATGTCGACGTATTCGCGTCCGGAGAGCTCCATCAGCTCGTACATGATCTCGTCGGTCACCGCGCGCTCGACGAACCGCTCACCGGCCAGGCCGGCATAGCGGGAGAAGTCCAGCGGCGGCCCGAACCTGATCCGCACCCGTTTGATCCTGGGGAGCAGCTTTCCGGGTGGTTGGATCTCATCGGCGTTGAGCATCACGACCGGGATGACCGGGGCGGCACTCTCCAGGGCCAGCCGGGCCACCCCGGTCTTGCCCCGGTAGAGCCGGCCATCGGGCGAGCGGGTGCCCTCCGGGTAGATCCCGGCCAGGTTGCCGGCGTGCAACACCTGCAGTTGGGTGTCGAGCGCGGCCTGTGCCGCCCGCCCGCCGGAGCGGTCAACCGGAATGGTGCCGGTGCCGACGAAGAACATTCGCGTCAACCAGCCCTTGACCCCTTTACCGGTGAAATATTCAGCTTTGGCAACAAAGGTCACTTTTCGCGTGACCATCAGCGGCATGAAGATCGAGTCGATGAACGACAGATGGTTGCTGGCCAGGATCGCCGGGCCGCTGGCCGGCACATGTTCCCGCCCCTGCACCTGCGGCCGGAAGACCAATCTCAGCCAAGGCCCGAGGATGACGTACTTCATCAGCCAATACAGCACGATGTCCCTCCGAGTGATCCCACGTGCTCCGCACGGTCGAGCCGGACATTCCGGACCACGCACCTCGAACGCGACCCTGCCAGAATATGGGCGGTGGGGGAATCTGTCGGTATTGAGCCTACGAAGCCGGTACGGCACGCCACAACGCACTCCCGGAACTGGTGGCTGGCATGTCACGATTCAATGCACGGCGCACGATACGGCGCCGCAGGGTCTGGATCAGGGTCGGGCGCGCGCGTGCGCCGGTGAGGGAGGGTGGTCAGTGTCAGCGGGTGGCGCTCGCCGCGGGCGGCGGGACAACGGGCTCGACGCGACGGAGTACGCCGTCGCTGGCGACGTGGACCCGCGGATCGGGGAGCATCTGCTCGACCTCCTCGCCGCTGGTGGGATCGCCGCCTACCTGCAACCGTCCGCCGACCTGAATCCGGTGACCCACACCACCACCGTGCCACCCCGGCCGATCGACCGGCTCTACGTCGACCGAGCCCATCTGGCCACCGCCCGCGACTACCTGACCCAACTCGCCGACGAGGACGTCTCCGGTCGGCCCGACTCCGGTAACACGCCGGATGTCGACGCCGCATGGGACCGGATCGTCGCCGGCTACTACGCCGAGGTCGCCACCGACGCCCGGACCTGGCCGGCGGCCGAGGACGTGATCACCGACGAACGTCCGGACCCGACCGCCGAGCCGGTCATCCGAACCGGGTCGGAGAGCACCGGGCCGGCCACCGGCGTACGACAGCTCCCCTCCGCCATCGACATCTCCGGCATCTCCGTCGGCGGACGGGTGGCCGGCGGACGGACCGACGATGGGCGCACCGACGATGGGGCGCTGCTGGACGGGCTGGACACCTTCGGCGCCGCCCTGCCCGACGATCCCGAAGACCGCTACATCCCCCCGCCCCCGCCCCCGCTGCCGCAGTTGTCGAAATTCGCGGTCGTCGGGGTGCTGTCGATCATCGCCGGGTTCATCCTCTTTCTCTTCCCTGACCTGCTCCCGGTGGACCGCCTGCTGGCCACCATGCTCGGCTTCACCGGGATCCTCGGAGGCTTTGTGACCCTCATCTGGCGGCTGCGGCCGGGCGACGAGGAAGAGAACGATGATCCGGCCAATGGTGCGGTGGTCTGACCGCTTATCGTCCAGATCCCGAAATTCAGCGGCATCCGCAGACCTCGCGTAACATCCGTGTAACTTCCTATCAGTAGGAATACTGCTGTAGGTCACTCCCCTCTCACGGCTGCCCGACCGCTGGTCATGTGCGGCGGTCGACTCGCCCGGAAACGAAGGTGCCCGGATGCGACAGAATTCCCTCGTGGTGGTGGCGAACCGGCTACCGGTCGACGACACCGTGGCGCCGGACGGCGCCTGCGAATGGCGTCGAAGCCCCGGTGGCCTGGTCGGTGCCCTGCACCCACTGCTACAACACACCCCGGCAACCTGGGTGGGCTGGGCCGGCGGCACCGGTCCGGCCCCCGCTCTCCCCGACATCGACGGCGTACGGATGCACACCGTGCCACTGACCCAGGAGGATGTACGGGCCCATTACGAAGGCTTCGCCAACGCGACTCTCTGGCCGCTCTACCACGATGCCGTCGAACAGCCGGTGTACCACCGGCGCTGGTGGGACGCCTACCAGCGGGTCAACCAGCGGTTCGCCGAAGCCGCCGCCGAGGCCGCCGCACCCGGGGCGGTGGTGTGGGTGCAGGACTACCACCTGCAACTCGTCCCCGGTCTGCTCCGCGCCCTCCGGCCCGACCTGCGGATCGGCTTCTTCCTGCATGTGCCGTTCCCGCCGCCTGAGCTGTTCATGCAGCTACCCCGACGGGCCGAACTACTGCGCGGCATACTCGGCGCGGACCTGGTGGGATTCCAGCGCGCCCAGGCAGCGCACAACTTCGCCCAGCTCGCGGCGAAGGTGCTCGATCTGCCGGCCACCGATCGGGAGATCTCGATTGACGACCGGGTGGTACGCATCGGCGCGTTCCCGGTCTCCATCGACATGACCGAGATGGAGGCGCTGGCCAGCCGACCGGATGTGGCACAGCGGGCCAACCAGATCCGCGCCGACCTCGGCGATCCGCAGCACGTCATCCTCAGCGTCGACCGGATGGACTACACCAAGGGCATCGAGCAGCGACTCAAGGCGTACAGCGAGCTGATCGCCGTCGGGCACGTCAAGGTTCGGGACACCGTGCTGGTCCAGGTCGCCGTACCCAGCCGGGAACGGGTCGAGCAGTATCAGGTCCTGCGCGACCGGGTGGAGCGGGAGGTCGGCCGGATCAACGGCGAGTTCGGCCGGGTCGGCGAGCCGGCGATCCACTACCTCACGCAGCCGTTCGACCGGGCGGAGCTGGCCGCCCTCTACCGCGCTGCCGACATCATGGCGGTCACCCCGTTACGCGACGGGATGAACCTGGTCGCCAAGGAGTACGTCGCCGCCCGGGTCGACAACGCCGGCGCGCTGCTGCTCAGCGAGTTCGCCGGCGCCGCGGCGGAGTTCCCGCAGGCCTTCCTGGTCAACCCGCATGACCTGGAGGGCCTCAAGCTGACCCTCATGCAGGCGCTGCAGGCCACCCCGGCCGATGTTGCCGGTCGGATGCTGGCGATGCGCAAACACCTGCGGGTGCACGACATTCGCGCCTGGGCCCGCTCCTACCTGTCCTCGTTGGACCAGACCAGCTGGCAGCCCCAGCCGCTCAGCACGACCTGACGTCCCACCCCGATCCCCCCTGTCTCGTCGATCAAGGACTCCCCCGTCGATCAAGGACTTGTTGTGGTGGTTTGGAGATCATTTCACCGCGACAAGTCCTTGATCGACGGGAGGTTGGTCAGCCAGTCGAGGATTGCGTCGATCGGCTCACGCCAACGGGCGTCGAGCATCATGTCGTGGCCCATACCGGGAAAGAGCAGCGGCGCGGCGTCGTACCGGCGGGCCACCCGGGACAGCGTCGCCGACGGCACCACCCGGTCGTCCGGGCTGCCCAGCACCAGCACCGGCGGATCACCCACCGCCGGCTCCGGAGCCCGAGGCGCGAGCAGTTGCCACTGCGCCCGCGCCGAGGCCCGCCGCACCCGTGCGGTGTAGCCGCTCGCCACCGCGACGGGCAGCTCCCGGCTGAACAACTGCCGACGACTCAACCGCAGCCGCCCACCGAACACCGCTGGCAGCGTACCGGCGGGATTCCGACGCAACGCCACACCCAGCGTCCGCCACCCACCGAAAACCGGCGCGACCAGCACGCCCGCCCGGGCCGGGTAGCGCGCCAACGCGTGCGCCACCACGAGCGCCCCGGCGCCGTGCCCCACCAGCACCGCCTGCCGGGGCAGGCTCGCGGCCACCTGCACCACATCGTGCGTGTACGCCCGCAGCGTCGCCCCCGGTGCCGTACCGCTGCCGCCGTGGCCGCGCAGGCTCACCGCGTGGGCCGGAAACCCACGGGACGCGGCGTGCTCGAGCCAGTGCTCGGCGTACGCCCACGCGCCGTGTCCAAATCCCGGCACGAAGAGCACCGGCGGATTACCCTCGTCCGCCTCCGGCGTGGCGCCCAACACCTCGCGGCGCACCGCGCGCACCGGATTCGTCCAGTCCCGGGTACGCATGATCCGCGTCTGCACGCTCACCGGGCCCACCTTCCGTTCGCGACTGCGGGGCTCACTCGCTGCGCTCGCTCACTCCTCACGCTCACCGGGCCCACCTTCCGTTCGCGACTGCGGGGCTCACTCGCTGCGCTCGCTCACTCCTCACGCTCACCGGGCCCCCTCCAGGTCGTCCAAAGTGCGCTGCAGGGCACGCAGATATTCGGTGTGCGAGATCTCGAACCAGTGCCGGGTGCTCTCCTTCATCCGGGCCCGGCTCGAACGACGTCCCGCCTCGGTGTCCACCCGGGCCGTAAAGGCATCGGCCCGCTTCGGATCCACCGACCGCAGCCGCAACCGACGGGCGATCGCCACGGTCTGCCAGTGCACCAGCGTGAACAGGCCCGAGTCGGACTGCAGCAGCCCGGCCACGGCCAGCGTGGGATGCCGACGGGGAAACGCGTTGAGGTAGAGGGCGGGCCGCCCCGAGCCGTCGTTACCGAGGATCTCCGGGACCAGGAACTCGAAGCGGGGCAGGTAACCGGTGGCGAGTACGACCAGGTCCGGTTCGATCTCCGCACCATCGGTGAGCGTCACGCTGTTCCGGCCGAACCGCGCGACGTCCGGCACCGGGGTGATCGTGCCGTGCCCGATGTAGTAGATGAGCTGACTGTTCGCGATCGGGTGGGTCTCGTAGATCCGGTGATCCGGCTTCGGTAGCCCGAATCTGGTCAGGTCACCGACGGTCAGGTTCAAGGTGCGGTGGAAGAGCCACTGCCGCAACCGCAGCGGCAACCGCAGCGCCCGGACCCGGTCATTGACCTGGTCCGCCGGACGCCCGAAAACGTACTTCGGCGCGTACCAGTAGCCCCGTCGGGTGGAATGCCAGCACCGGACCGCCTGCTGGCCAGCTTCCACCGCGATGTCGCAACCGGTGTTGCCGCCACCGACCACCAGCACCCGCTTACCGCGCAGTTGCGTGACATCCTTGTACGCCGAGGCGTGGATCACCTGGCCGCGGAACTCGTCCAGCCCATCGTAGGCGGGGAGTTTCGGCGACCAGTTGTGCCCGTTGGCCACCACCACGGCGGCGTACCGGGAGGTGCGCTCCGCGCCGTAGCCACCGGTGCTGCGGGTGGTCACATCCCAACGCTGGCCCTCGGCCGGCTCCACCCGGACCACCTCGGTGCCGAACCAGATGTCCGAACGCAGCCCGAAGTGGTCGGCGTAGCGCTCCAGATAGGAGAGCAACTGACTGTGGTGCGGGTAGTCCGGCCAGGTGTCCGGCATCGGAAAGTCGGGGTACTGGGTGAGCGGCTTGGACGAGATCAGATGGGTGCTGGCATAGACCGGACTGCGATCATGCCGCCAGTTCCAGGCACCGCCGACCCCGGTCTCCCGCTCATAACAGTCGACGCCGAAGCCGTACTCCTTAAGGTTTTTGATCGCGGTCAGGCCGCTGGCCCCGGCGCCGATGACGCAGACGGTCTCGCCCCGGTCATAGACCGGGCGCCCGTCCCGCCAGAGCGTCACGCCCGAGTGGCTGTCATGGTCGGTGGAGGTGGACACCGAGAATCTGCTTCCTACTAGTTGCTCACTGCTGAGCAGTTCGGATGTTTCGCTCTCCGCTCGGCCCTGGTGGTCGGGCTGGAGTCCTGGACCGGCAGTCTGGTCCGGTGGCGATCGGTCCGGTCCCGCAGGATCTGCTTCACCACGTGGTACGGGGTGTGCAGGGCGACCGCGGTGAACATCCGCCGACGCTCGACCGGATCATCGGTACACCGACTGACCACCCGCCGCACCTCAACCTTGCCCGAGGCCAGGCTCGCCGAGATGTCGGCCATCGCGTCGCGGACGGTTTCCTTCCACGCATTCGCCAACACACCGAACCGCACCTGCGTGCCGTCCGCCAACCACCGGTCCCGTACCCGCCGGTCACGCAACCCCGACCCGACCCCGTTGACCGACCCGTACCGCTGCCACACCTCACTACGCACCCGACCCAACCGGCGGGCCTGCTCCACCAGCGCGGCGTACTTGCCCGGATTCAGAGCGGCGGAGTACGCGATACGGGTGACCTTCACCGACCATCTCCCGCAGCCAGGTCCGCCTTCTGTCCCGGCGAGGAGACCCGGCAGTACACCACGACCTTCCGCCCGGCGGCGTCGAAGTCGGGCCGCAGTACCTTACGCACATCGGAATCGTCGAAACACCTCTGACCCGACGGCAGACGGCGGGCCACGATCCGCCCCTCCACCTCCCACCAGCGCACAATGCTCACCGAACGGCCAACCCGCTTAGCGAACTCACCGATCCGATAAACACCGCTCACGATAGCCAACCATAGACAGCTCTAGCCAGGATAGCGACCACTGGTCACTCCTCCTTTTGTCCGGCACGAGAGCCGAGATGCTGCCAAATCCTCTCGACTCCCGTCACCGTTTGTCCAGCCCGCACGGAACCTTTGAACATTCGAGGAATGCGGACGCGGAGAACCTGGAACCCCGGCAGCCGCAACGGACTCCAATATCAATGGCGCGTACCTCGACGATGCTGGCGATCTGGGCGATCGGTGCGGTCCTGGCGGTGGCCGGTTGCGGGCCGGCGGGATCATCGCTCGGGACGGAGGCCGGGCCCGGCAGGGCCGGGGCCGGCACCTGGCGGGAGCTGCCCGGCTCTCCGCTCGGCCCGCGCGAGGCGACAATCGGGCTCTGGACCGGAAGCGAGGTGCTGCTCATCGGCGGCAGCGACGAGTCGCCCTGCCCACCGGGCGCCGACTGTCCGGTTCACCGCACCCGCCTCGACGGCGCCGCGCTCGATCCGGAGACCGGCCGTTGGCGACGGATCGCCGACCTGCCGGTACCGGCTCTGGTCGGACCGGCCGCAGTGCTCGGTCAGACCGCCTATCTACTGGCCGGTGCCGGGGCGGCCGACGGTACCGAACTGCTCAGCTACCGCATCGACCAGGACCGCTGGCAACGCTCACCGGTGCCGCCATTCGACGCCAACGCCGGATACACCCTGGTCGCCGCCGGCGACCGGCTGGTGGCATACCCGGGCACCCACGAAGCCGGGTCGGCCCCGGACTACGCCCTCGATCCGTCGACCGCGGTGTGGAAGCCGCTGCCCGCCGCTCCGCTGGGCGGCGGCTTCGACCGGGTGATGGTCTGGAACGGTACGGAACTCTTCCTGTTCGATCACGAACTGATTTCCGATCCGAATGGCGAGAAGCCGGCCATCACCCGAGTCGCCGCGCTCGCCCCGGCCACCGGCTCATGGCGGCGGCTGCCCGACTCGGGGCTGCTCTCCACCGGCCCGTGGCTGGTCACCGACGGTCGGCTGGTCAACCCGACGATCGGCAGTGCGGACGGCGGACGGGTCAACAACTGGGGTCGCGCCTACCCGTACGGCGGCAGCCTCGACCCGCGAACCGGAATCTGGTCGCCGCTGCCGGCATCGCCCTGGGCCGACCAGGCAGCGGGCGCCCGCGGTCCGTCGGCCGCGATGTTCGTCGACGCCACCGGCGCGGTGCTCGACACCGCCGACGACCGGTGGCGGCTGCTGCCCGCCCTGCCCGATTCGCACCTCGCCGGTGCCACCGTGCTGGCCGCCGGGACCGCCCTGCTGGTCTTCGGTGGTGTGCGGTGGAACGCGGCCGGGACAATCGGCACATTGAGCAACCGGACCTGGCTCCTGACCGACTGACCGGCTCAACCTGACCTGCTCGGGTCCGATCAGTCGGTCACCGGAAGCCACAGATCGGCCAACACCGGAAAATGGTCGCTGGCCCGTCGGGCCGGCTCGTTCTCCACCACCTGGTACCCGGTCACAGTGATCCGGGGATCGACGAAGATGGCGTCGATCCGCTCCCGGGGGTTGGCGCACGAGAAGGTGAACCGGTCGGCGCGGCCCGCGACCTCCGCGGTGTCGGTCAGCCCCTCGGCGACCGTACGCCAGGCGGCGCCGCCGGAAGTCTCGTTCAGATCCACGCCGACCACCAGCGGTGCGCGCACCCGGCCGAGTTCCTGCTTGAACCGCAACGCCTGCCCGGGACGCTCGGCCGGGTCGGTGGAGAGGTGCGAGCCGGCAACCACGAACCGGGCCGTCCCCGCCCAGGGCTGCGCGCCCGCGCCGCCGCTCGCCCCGACCAGACACTCGACGAATGCGGCCCCGCGCAGATGCCGGCCTGGCGTCAACGGGTACCGCAGACACCAGGTGCGGGACACCCGGACGCGCAGGCTGGTCAACACAAGATTGCCCAGAGCCGGGAGCCCACCTTCGGCGACCACCAGACCGAGCCGCTCGGCCAGCGCCGCGCATTTGGACCGCCAGCGGAACCGGCGGGGCGCCTCCTGGACGATCACCACATCCGGTTCAGCCCCGCGCACCACGGCGGCCAGCGCCGCCACATCGTCACGCTGGCCGTGCACGTTGTAGGAGAGCACCCGAAGCCGGGCCCCCGCCTCCTCCGCCATTCCCGTGCTAACGGCGCCGGGCCAGGTCAGCGGCGCCCACCACGCCAGCGGCGTTGCCCAGCTCGGCCGGCCGGATCTCGGCCACCGCGATCCGGCCACGCTGCGTCAGGTTGTCCATGAAGGATCGCCGGGTGGGGCCGAGCAGCAGCTCCCCCGCATCGATCACCCCGCCCCCGACGACCAGCACCTGCGGATCAAGAATCTGCGCGATGTCGGCCAGCCCACTGCCGAGCCAGCGGCCGATCTGGGCGAACGCCTCGCGGGAGACCGGATCGCCGGCCCGGGCGGCGGCGGTCACCATCGGACCGGTGATCGCCTCGGCATCCCCGTCAGCGAGTTCCAGCAGCCGGGTGGCGCGGGCCGGCTCCTCCCGGGCCCCGGCCCGAGCGAACCGGACCAGGGCGTTGCCGCTGGCGTACTGCTCGATGCAGCCATGCCGGCCGCAGCCGCACAGGTGCCCGTCGGGCACCGCGAGCATGTGCCCGAGTTCGGCGGCGATGCCATGCGCCCCGCGCACCAGCTCGCCGCCGAGCACGATGCCGCCGCCCACGCCGGTGCCGATGGTGAACATCACCATTGAATCGTCGGCGTCCCGGGCCGCCCCGTGCCGAAACTCGGCCCAGGCCGCCACGTTGGCGTCGTTCTCCACGATCACCGGCAGGTGCACCGCGGCGCTGACGTACTCGCGCAAGGGTTCGTCCCGCCAGGCGATGTTCGGCGCGAAGAGCACTGTCGACCGGGTGGCGTCGATCCAGCCCGCCGCACCGATGCCGACCGCGTCGACCGGGTAGCGGGCAGCCAGTTCCGTGACCACTTCGACGATGACGTCGCGGGTTTTGGCGACGTCATCGGCGGGCGTGTCCCGGCGGATCTGCGCCACCACATCACCCGCCGTGTCGACGACACCGGCGGCCACCTTCGTGCCCCCGACGTCGACTCCGATGGTCAGCGTCACCGCTGCGGCCCCCCTCTGCTGTACTGCGCCGTCGTCGCCGCCGACCGGTTCACGGTCAGTCCACGCTCAGGCAATGTCCGGTGGTCAGGCCACGTCGCCTGGCGCGTCTTCCTCGGCGGTCACGGGCTCCCCTGGGGCGCGCGACGCGGGCACCGTCGGGCGGGGGTCGACGTCGGCGTACGTAGCCTTCGCCCAGACGTCCCGCTCGGGTGCCGGTCCCGAATCATGCCTGGTCCGGGTGGCCTCGCGCCATACCTCGTCGTCTGAGTCTGTCCAACCGGACGGCTGGGCACTGCGGGCACCAGGGCCGGGCGGACCGGACGTATCGGATTCAGACCGGGGGCCCGAAGGGCCAGTGCCGGCCGGACCCGAGGGATCCGGACTGAACGGACCCGAAGGGCCGGACGAGAAGGCCCGCAGCAGACTGGCCACGCCGGCCGCCAGATCACCGGCGCCGGTGGCGATTCGCTCGGCGAACTCCGGGCTGGGGTCACGCAGCGTCGCAATCGTTCGACAGATCGGGCATATGCAGCATTCTGCTGTCCCGGTGGCGAAGCCCGGCGTGGCCGTCGTCGCTCCGGCTGCCCGCTCCGGGGCGGGTCCGGTGGAGGCGAACTCGCCAACCTGACTCAACACACTGGAGATCATCTCACCGACCGGACCGAGTCCGCCGGCCTGCTCCCCCACGCCAGCGGTGGCCAGTCGCGCGGCGCCCAGCACGGCGGCTACCAGTCGCTCGGCCTCCTCCCGCGCCGATCCGGGTTCAGTCGCTCCCATTGTTCGGCTCCTTCTACGCGTACGCCGACGGCCGCGTCAACACAGCGCACCCGGGGTCTCTACCCGTCGCTTGAGCTGCTTCAACGCGGTATCCATGATCGCCTTCTCGGCCTTACGGCGGAACATTCCCAACATGCCCACCGACAACTCGACCTCTAGTGTGTAGGTCACTGTCGAGGTGCCGTCACCGTTGTCGTCGAGGTCGTACGACCCGCGCTGGGCCTGCTGCATTCGCGATGGCGCCAGCAGGTGCCACTCGATCCGGGAAATATCCTCGGCGTACTCGTAGACGAGGACGTACTCATCGGCCAGCACCCCGGCGTCGAGCACGAACCGGACCTGGCTCGGGTAGCCGTCTTCGTACTCCTGCACCACCTCGACCCGCTTCATCGCGGAAGCCCACTCCGGGTAGCGCGCGAAGTCGCAAATCACCGCCGCCACCCGGTCGGGCGGCGCGGCGATCACGATCGACTGGGTCGAAGAGTCCGCCATGTGCGGCAGGTTACCGGTGTCCGCACCGGCCCAGCCAACCACCTCGGCCTGGTTCGCGGGTAGGTTTCGATTAGCCGGATCCGTCACCTGACCACCGTCCGGCACGGCTACGAGCGCTAGGAGTGCAGGTGCGCGAGTTCTCCGTCCCGCCGGCGGTTACCGTCGGTGACACGGCCAACCTGACCGATCCGGTCTGGGCCAACGCCGAGGAGGCTCCGGATGCTGTGCAGTTCGCCCGGCGTACGTCGGCCGTGGCGGGCGCGGATGGATCATCCACCGACTGGATCGAGATCACCTGCCGGCAGTTCCGCGACGAGGTGATCGCGATGGCCCGCGGCCTGGTCGCGGCGGGCATCGAGCCGGGCGCACGGGTCGGCTTGATGAGCAAGACCCGGTACGAATGGACCCTGCTCGACTACGCCATCTGGACGGCGGGCGCGGTCACCGTACCGATCTATGAGACCTCCAGCGCCGAACAGGTGGCCTGGATCCTCGCCGACGCCGGTGCGGTGGCCTGCGTGGTGGAGACCGACGCCCACGGCCAGCTGGTGGCCGGGCTCCGGGACCGGCTGCCGGAACTGCGGCAGGTCTGGCAGATCGAGGCCGGCGACCTCGACGGCCTGGTCGAGCTCGGCGGCTCGGTCGACGCGGCGAAGATCGAGCTACGTCGCAACTCGGTCAGGGCGGACGATATCGCCACGATCATCTACACCAGCGGCACCACCGGCCGACCCAAGGGCTGCGTGCTGACCCACCGCAACATGTACGCCGACATCGCCAACGCGGTGCCGGTGCTGCCCAACCTGTTCAACCCGGGCGCGTCCACCCTGCTGTTCCTGCCGCTGGCGCATGCCTTCGCCCGGTTGATCCAGATCGGCGTGGTGCAGGCGCGGGCCACCATGGCGCACAGCGCCGAGGTGCAGAACCTGGTCAGCGAGCTGCAGTCGTTCCGGCCGACCTTCATACTGTCGGTCCCCCGGGTGTTCGAGAAGGTCTACAACGGTGCCGCGCAGAAGGCCCAGTCCGAGGGGAAGGCAGGGATCTTCGCCGCCGCCGAGCGGGTGGCGATCGCCTACAGCCAGGCCCTGGACACCCCGTCCGGCCCCGGACTGGGTCTCCGGCTGCGGCACCGGCTCTTCGACCGGCTGGTCTACCGGAGGCTGCGCGCCGCACTGGGCGGTCGGTGCCAGACCGCGATCTCCGGCGGCGCTCCGCTCGGACCTCGGCTCGGCCACTTCTTCCGGGGCATCGGGGTGACGATCCAGGAGGGGTACGGGCTCACCGAAACGTCCCCGGCCGCCACCGCGAACCTGGCCACCGCCATCCGGATCGGCACGGTCGGCCGGCCCCTGCCCGGGGTCACCATCCGGGTCGCCGACGACGGGGAGGTCCTGATCAAGGGCGATCTGGTATTTCAGGGCTACTGGAACAACCCGGAAGCCTCCGCCGAGGTGCTCAACTCCGACGGCTGGTTCCACAGTGGGGACCTGGGTGAGCTGGACAGCGACGGATTCCTCACCATCACCGGCCGGAAGAAGGAAATCATCGTGACGGCGGCCGGTAAGAACGTCGCGCCCGCCGTACTGGAGGACCGGGTACGTGCCCACCCACTGATCAGCCAGGCACTCGTCGTCGGCGACCGGCGTCCGTTCGTCGCCGCCCTGGTCACCGTGGACGAGGACAGTTGGCCGAGGTGGCTGGCCGCGCAGGGACATCCGGACACGGCGACCGTCGCCGACCTGCGGAACGACGAAGCCCTGCGCGCCGAGATCCAGACCGTGATCGACGAGGCGAACCAGGCGGTCTCCCAGGCCGAGGCGATCAAGGTGTTCCGGATCCTGCCCCGGGACTTCACCGAAGCGAGCGGTGAGTTGACCCCGTCGATGAAGGTGCGGCGCGGCGTCGTGCAGCAGACGTACGCCGACGAAATCGCCGCCATCTACGGAAGCTGACTACTATCCGTCGAGTGTCCGCCTCGCCCCCCGCCCTTCCGCATCCGCATCCGCTCGCGGCAGCGGCCCGTGTCGTCATGCTCGCGCTGGTCGCGGTCCTCACCCTGATCGCCACCCGCGACCCCGGTGAGCTGCGTTGGATCGCTCTGCTCGCGGTCGCCGGCGTGCCGGCGTTGGCCGCCCCCCGGCATTGGGTGCTGGCCCCAATCGGCCGGTTCACCGAGGTGGCAATCGTCGGCGTGGCGGCCAGTCAGGTGGCGGCGGCCGCGAAAATCGGCGGCCCGATCGGCGGTCTGGGCGCCTCGGCGATACTGCCCTACCTGTCGGTACCGCTGACCGTGGCCGCCCTGCAGCGTCGCTCCCGCGAGGGCGCCGCGCTGGTCGCGGTCACCGCGGCTGCCCTGGTGGTCAGCGGAGCTCTGACCGTGACCCCCGACGGTCGGCAGCTCAGTCAGATCGGTTACCAGGCGGTCGCCGCGCAGTGGTTGATCCTGGCGACGCTGGGCCTCTCCGCGGCGGGCACCCTGCAACGGATCATGCAGGACCGGGGGGAGAGCAAACCGCAGCCGTACGCCGAAGCCACCCGACTACTCACTCAACTACGTAGCGTAGCTCGACAGCTACCCGGCGCCACCTTGGATCCGGGTGGCATCGCCGAGCATCTGCTGGAGGAATTGCGTACGGTGGCCCGGACGGACCGGGCCGCGGTGCTCTCGGCCAGCGGCGGCGGCCGGCTGGTGGTGCTCGCGCAGACCGGCGTGGAGCGGGTCGACTGGGAGACCACGCTCGACGCCGACTCCGCCATTGCCGATGCCTGGGCCTCCCAGCAGGCGCAGACCGCCCACCGGTCGCAGTCTCGCTCACACTCGGGGGCGGAAGTCTCCGCGCTGGTCGTACCGCTGGTCGCCGGGGTGCGCACGGTCGCCCTGGTCGCCCTGGAAGCCGATGTGAGCAACGCCTACCCGCTTCAGGTGGTGCGCCCGGGTGACCGCGCTGGCCCGGCCGGCGGCGCTCCGGCTGGAGGCGGCGCTGCTCTTCGACGAGGTCCGGTCACTGGCCACCAACGAGGAACGCCAGCGGCTGGCCCGGGAGATCCACGACGGGGTCGCCCAGGAGTTGGTGATCGTCGGGTACGGCATCGACAATGCGCTGGCCACCCTGCCGTCGGACGCGAAGGAGACCGCGGAGGAACTGCGCACCCTGCGCGCCGAGGTGACCCGCGTGATCACCGAACTGCGGCTGAGCCTCTTCGAGTTGCGCAGCGAGGTGGACCGGCACGGCGGGTCTGGCCGCGGCGATCGCCGAGTATGCTCGGACGGTGGCCTCCTCGGCCGGGCTGCGGGTGCACTACACCCTCGACGAGTCGACCGCCCGGCTGCCCGCCGCCACCGAGGCCGAGCTGCTCCGGATCGCCCAGGAGGCGATCACCAACGCCCGTAAGCACGCCGGGGCGACGAATCTCTGGGTAACCTGTACGGTCGACCCACCGTACGCGCAGATCGAGGTGTCGGATGATGGTCAGGGCATCGCTGACCAGCGTCCGGACGGAAGGTACGGTCTTGCGATCATGGCAGAGAGAGCGGAACGTATCCGAGGCCGGCTAGAGATCAGTCCGCGACACCCGAGCGGCACGACCGTGGCGGTGGTCCTCGGATCCTCGCCCCGGCGCGATAACGTGCGCGATAGCGTCACCGCATCAGAAGGGGAGTAACCCGAGCATGACCACCAGCCCCACGCCGACCACCCGTACCAAGGTCCTGCTCGTCGACGATCACGACCTGATTCGCAAGGGCCTACGCCACGCGTTCGAGCGGGACCGCCAGTTCGAGGTCGTCGGTGAGGCAGCCACCGCGGCGGAGGGGGTCCGGCAGGCCGGCGCCCTGCAGCCCGACGTCGTGATCATGGATCTCCGTCTGCCGGACGGCAGCGGGCTTGAGGCGACTCGCGCGCTGCGCAAGTCCAGCGCCACGATGGGCATCGTCGTACTCACCATGTACGCCGGTGATGATCAGCTCTTCGGCGCTCTCGAGGCCGGTGCGAGCGCGTTCGTGCCGAAGACGGCCCCGGCCGATGAGGTGGTCGCCGCCGCTCGGCACGCCGCCTCGTCGCCGAGCGCCTTCACCGCCGCCGATCTCGCCGAGGCGATGAAGCGTCGACTGGCCCCGTCCGGCCCGCAACTCTCCCCCCGGGAGGGGCAGGTCCTACGACTGCTGGCCGACGGCATGAGCGTGGCCGGCATCGCCAAGCAGCTCTTCGTCAGCGAGTCGACCGCGAAGACCCACATCTCCAAGCTGTACGAGAAGCTCGGGGCGGCGAACCGGGCCCAGGCGTTGATGACCGCCCTACGGCTGGGTCTGCTCGAAGCACCGGACGCACCGAAGTTCTGACCTGCGGTAACGTCCACGTCGCCGATCGGTACATGTTCCCGGGGCTCAGTGCGGACCGGCGGGCACCCGGGGTTCCACCGCCCGTCCGGTCAGCCGACGAAGCGCCAGGTACGCCTGGCAGCCGAGGCAGAAATCGAAGGCCGCGTTGAGGAAGGCGGCGGCCAGCGCCGCGCCGGCCGCCGCCATGCCCAACACCGGCACACCGCCCAGGTATCCGGTGGCCGAGGCGAGCGCGAAGACCAGCCCGATGAGCTGGGCAAACCGCACCGGCGCGGCCGGTTCCAGTTCGGTGAGCGGCATCATCCGCGTGTGTCGGCCAGGGCGCCCTTACCTGGGCGCCCCGGTCAGCAGGGGCGCGACCGCCGCGATGACCTGGGCCTTGGCCGGCACGCCGGTGGCCCGCTGGACCACCCGCCCATCCACGTCGATCACCAGCACCGTCGGCGTACGCCAGATGTTCAGCGCCCGCACCGCCGCCAGTTGGCTCTCCGCGTCGATCTCCAGATGCCGAACCCCGTCCACCATCGCGGTAACCTCGCCCAGTACCCGACGAGTGGCCCGGCACGGCGCACAGAACGCCGACGAGAACTGCAGCAGCTTGACTTTCTCCCTCTCCTGAAGGAGAGAGAGTCCCATCGGCCTTGCGGCCGATTCGGCTTACGCCGGGCGCCTCACGGCGCGGGGTTCCTGTTTCACAGCCGATTGCGGAAGGGAGGACCCTTGCCGTCTGACATCAGCTCCGCAGGCATCGCCAGGGTTTTCCCTGGCTACGGCTCGACCAGCCGCAAGGATGTTCTTCGCCGCGTTGATGTCCCGATCGTGTCGGGTGCGGCAGGTTGGGCACGTCCAGTGCCGGGTGGAAAGGCTCAGGGTGGTGAGCAGATGCCCGCACGCCGAGCAGGTCTTGGAGCTGGGGTACCAGCGGTTGATCACCACCAGCCGGCGGCCGGCGCGTTCGGCCTTGTATTCGAGTTGGCGGCGGAATTCGCCCCAGCCGCAGTCCGAGATGGCCTTGGCCAGCCGCCGGTTCTTGACCATGTTCTTGACCGCGAGGTCTTCGATCACGATCGTGTCCGCGGCCCGGATCAGGTTGGTGCTGGTGCGGTGGAGGAAGTCCGCCCGAGCGTTGCGGACCTTGCGATGCGCGCGGGCGACTTTGGTTTTGGCCTTGCGCCGGTTCGCGCTGCCGCGCTGACATCGAGCCATACGCCGCTGGTACCGGGCCAGGTTACGGGCCTTACGTACCAGATGGCGGGGATTGACGATTTTGTCACCGTCGCTGGTCACGGCGAAGTCGGCGACGCCGAGGTCGACGCCGATCTGATGCCCGGTCGCCTCAAGCGGTTCGGGAGCGTCGGTGTCGACGGCGAACGTCACGTGCCAGCGGCCGTCCGGGTCGCGGGAGATCACCACCATGCTCGGGTCGAGGGTGGTGAGGTCGACGTCGTCGAACGACCACACGAACGGCAGCGGCGCGTTCGTCTTCGCCACGTGCAGCATGCCGTTCTTCATGCGGAACGCCGAGCGGGTGTAGTGCGCCGACTGGCGGCTGTTGCGGTTCTTGAAGCGCGGGTACCGGGCGCGGCCGGCGAAGAAGTGCGCGAAGGCGGCGTGCTGATGCCGCAGGGTCTGCTGCAACGGCACCGAGGACACCTCCGACAGGAACGCCAGTTCGGTGGTCTTCTTCCATCCGGTGAGCGCTGTGTCGGTCTGCTTGTACGAGGTTTTCTCGCCCCGCTGCTGGTAGGCGGTGTGACGTTCGGCGAGGGTCCGGTTCCACACAAGGCGTACGCAGCCGAACGTGCGGCTGAACACCGCCATCTGTTCGGCGCTCGGGTAGGCCCGACACTTGTACGCCGTACGCATAGAAGAGGTCTTATATGGCGGACTCTCCTGTGTAAGAAGGCGGGTCGCATGTCAGCGAACTTCGTTCTCGGACCGTCCCGACTCCGCCGCTCCTGACGGAGTCCGAATTCCTCCCCGACCTGAAGGCCGGGGCCTCCTTCGGAGGACTAGGTGACGGGCACAATAGCGAGGAGCATCAGAGAAGCTTCGAACCATCGCGCTTTCGGCAAGAGGGGCAGACATGCTGCGACCAGACTGGGCGCCAGAAAGCATCGACATCGAGCGTCCCAGCGTTGCTCGGATGTACGACTACTACCTGGGCGGATCGCACAACTTCGCGGCGGATCGCCAGGCAGCCCAGGCCATGATCGCCGCCGTGCCGGAGGCCCCGTTGATGGCTCAGGCCAACCGGGCGTTCCTGCGCCGCGCGGTGCACTTCCTGCTCAACGCCGGGATCCGGCAGTTCCTCGACATCGGCTCGGGGATCCCGACCGTCGGCAACGTGCACGAACTCGCCCAACGGTCGGCGCCCGACTCCCGGGTGGTCTACGTCGACGTGGACCCGGTCGCGGTGGCACACAGCCGGGCGATCCTCGACGGCAACGACCGGGCAGTGGTGCTGCGGGAGGATCTCCGCCGGCCGGAGCAGATCCTGGAGCACCCCGATCTGCGCAACCTGCTCGACTTCTCCCAGCCGGTTGCCGTGCTGATCGTCGCGGTTCTGCACTTCGTACCCGACTCGGACGATCCTGCTGGCATCCTGCGTACGCTTCGCGAGGCGCTGGCGCCGGGCAGTTACCTGGTCCTCTCCCAGGCGACCGACGACGGCCGCACCACCGCGGAGCGGCAGGACGCCAATCAGGTCTACCAGCGCACCGACAACCCGCTGATCGTGCGTACCCGAGCGGAACTCACCACCCTCTTCGATGGATTCGACCTGGTCGACCCCGGCGTGGTCTGGGTGCCACGTTGGCGCCCCGAACCCGCTGACAACCTCGACGACTCCGAACGTGCGGTCTTCATTGGCGGTATGGGACGTCTCGGTGGCTGACGCGAAACCCGACGGGTCGGTGCTGGCCACGCCCCGGCCCGGCCTGGCCACGTTCGCCCATGCCTGGGCCAAGGCGGTCGCCGGCACCAGCTACCTGCCGATGACCCAGTCCCAGCTTGAGGGGCTGCTGTGCCGGTTCACCGAACGGCTCGCCGAGGCGCTGCACTCCGAGCCGTTCGACCAGCGCCTCGGCCAGCAGGTCGGCGCCGATCTGGTGGCCGCCCATGTGGCCTCGGCCGAAGGACTCGGTCGCACCCTCGAGGTCATCCAGTTACGGCTGCTGCGCGACCTTGGCATCTCCGATGAGGAGATCCACGACCGGATGGCCCGGCTGCTGGCCACCGTCGGTACCGGGTACGCCCGCGCCCTGCGTAACCGGACCCTCGACGAACAGGAATCCATTCGACGGGCCGCCATGGTCGCCCGCGAGCAGGCGGAACATGCCCTGCGGAAGAGCGAGGCCCGGTTCCGTCACCAGGCGACCCATGATCCGCTGACCAACCTGCCGAACCGGACCCTCTTCACCGAGCGACTCACCGCGGCCGTCGGCCGGTGGGATCGGGCCGGCTTGCGAATCGGGGTCTGCTTCCTCGACCTCGACGAGTTCAAGCGGGTCAACGACACGCTCGGTCATCAGTTGGGCGACCTGCTACTGGTCTCCGTCGCCGAACGGCTGCGCCAGGCGGTCGGCGAGAATCTGGTCGCCCGCCTCGGTGGCGACGAGTTCGTCATCCTGGTCGAGGACACCAAGTGCATCGACGACGTACTGGCGGTCGCCGACGCGGCGCTGGCCGCGATCAGCCAGCCGGCGGTGGTCGCCGGTCATGAACTGACCATCTCGGCGAGTATCGGCATCGTCGAGCGACCGGTCGTTGACACCACCCCCGGTGACGTGATGCGGGCCGCCGACATCACCCTGCACTGGGCGAAGTCCTCCGGGAAGGGCCGCTGGGCACTGTTCGACCCGGAACGCAACGAGCGTGAACTGGCCCGGTACGCGCTGTCCGCGGCGATGCCGGGGGCCTTGGACCGGGGCGAGTTCTACCTCGAGTACCAACCTCTGGTTTCGCTGAGCCACGGCGGTGTGCTCGGGGTGGAGGCGCTCGTCCGGTGGCGGCACCCGACGCTGGGTGAGCTCGGTCCGGACCGTTTCATCACCCTGGCTGAGGAGACCGGCCTGATCATCCGGCTCGGGAACTGGGTGCTCGGCGAGGCCTGCCGGGCGGCCCGCGACTGGTCGCGGCTGAGTTCCGCCGCACCGTTCATCAGCGTCAACCTCGCGGTCCGTCAGGTGCAGGCACCTGGTCTGGTGGATCAGGTGAACGCGCTGCTTGAACAGACCGGCCTGCCACCCCGGCAGTTGCAACTTGAGATCACCGAGAGCGCGTTGATGAACACCACAGGCGAGCCGGTCCGCGCCCTGCGGGCCCTCTCCGACCTCGGCGTACGGATCGCCATCGACGACTTCGGCACCGGCTACTCGAACCTGGCCTACCTGCGCAACCTGCCGGTCAGCGAGCTCAAGGTGGCCGGCTCGTTCGTGGCCGGGTTGCGCTCCTCGACGGCCAAGTCATCGGACCAGATCGACGAGCGGATCCTGGCCGCGCTGGTCTCGCTCGCCCACACGCTCGACCTGACCGTCACCGCCGAGGGGGTGGAGACGGCCGGGCAGGCGGAACGGCTGCGCGCGATCGGCTGTGACGCCGCACAGGGCTGGCATTTCGGCGAGCCCACCTCCGCGGCGCAGATCGCCGACCGGCTGCCCCGCCGCTAGACCTCAGGGCGCAGCAGCGCGGACATCCGGCGGGCCTGGGTCTGCCAGCGCCACTCCCGCTCGACCCAGGCGCGTCCGGCCGTACCGAACCGGGCGGCCAGATCCCGATCGGCGAGCAGCGTCGCCACCCGGTCAGCCAACTGTGCCTGGTCCCGGCCGTTGACCAGGAACCCGGTCTCACCATCGCGCACCGCGTCCGGCGCACCCCCGGAATCCCCTACCACCACCGGCAGCCCGATCGCGGATGCCTCCAGATAGACGATGCCCAGGCCCTCCACGTCCAGGCCACGGTTACGGGTCCGGCACGGCATCGCATAGACGTCCCCGGCCGCGTAGTGCGCCGGCAGTTCCTCCGTCGGCACCGATCCGGTGAACACCACGTCGTCGGCGACGCCGACCTGTCGGGCCAGCCGCTCCAGGCTCTGCCGGTACGGTCCGCCGCCGACGACCAGCAGTGCCGCGCCCGGCACCCGCCGTCGGATCTCCGGTAGCGCCCTGATCAACGCGTCCTGTCCCTTGCGCGGCACCAGCCGGGACACGCAGACCACCACCGGACGGTCGGCAAGTCGGTGCCGGGCCCGCACCGACCCGCCGTCGACATCCGGGTGGTACGCCTCGACGTCCACCCCGGGCGCCAGCCGCCGCAGGTCGGTCAGCCCGTGCAGAGCCCGGTCGAGTCGTACCCGGGTGTATTCCCCGAGGTAGGTCAGCACATCGACGGTGCGGCCGATGCGTCGCAGCGCGGTTCGCGCCCCGGGCAGGGCGGCCCAGCCGACCTCGTGTCCGTGGGTCTGGGCCACCGCGCGCGCGATACCGGCTCGTCGACGCAGACCGGCGGCGAGCAGTCCAAGGGGTGCTGCGGCACCGAACCAGACCGTGTCGCAGTCGTACCTCCGGGCGATCTCTGCCGCCCGGCGGGCGATCCGGGGCGTTGGCAGCAGCATTGTGGTGGGTTCGCGGATCACCTCGAACGGCTGATCAGCGTCGAACTTCTCCGCCCCCTCGTGGGTCGAGGCGTAGACCACGACCGAGTCGGCCGGCTGATGGATCGCGAGATTGTGCACGAACGACTGGATACCGCCGGGGCGCGGCGGAAAGTCGTTGGTAACCAGCAGCGTACGGCTCATCGGCCGGTGGCCCGCGCATAGGCGCGGGCGGCGGCCATCCGCTCCACGGTGGACGGATGTGACGCCGAGTAGAGATACTCCCAGCGGGGCGGGTCCGGATCGCCCAGGTTCACCGTCGACAGCCGCCGCTGCATCGCCTCGAAGGTGGCCGGATCACCGGTCAGCGTCAGCGCGTGCGCGTCGGCCCGCTGCTCGATCCGACGGGACACCAGTGCCTGGACCGGTGCGGCCACCAGGCCGACCACCGTCACCACCGCGATGAGCAGCGCGAATGCCGGTGGCACCGCGATCGACTCGACGCCGGCGAGCCGCAGCAGGCCGCCCCAGGATCCGAGCAGATAGAGAGCGATGACCGCCGCTGCCGCGCCGAGCGCGCCGATGAGCGTCCCGGTAAGCACGTCCCCATCCTTCGCGTGTCCCAGCTCGTGGGCCGCCACGCTGGCCACCTCGGCGGGTGGCACCTCGCGAAGCAGGGTGTCATAGACGACGATCCGCCGGGTCGGGCCGAACCCGGAGACGTAGGCATTGACCGCGCGGGTCCGCCGGGAGGCATCGGCGACCAGCACATCGCGGACCGGAACCCCGTCGCGCTCGGCGAGCGCCATCAGTTCGGTGCGCAGCGGACCCGCCTCCATCGGGGTGAACCGGTTGAAAACCGGCTCAACCAAGACCGGCAGGATGAAGGACATGAGCACCACCAGGACAGCGGCGCCGGCCGCGCCGAACGCCCACCACCAGCGCGGCGCGAGCCGGGTCACCGTGTAGAAGCCGAGCAGGGTCACCGCGCCGATCACCGCACTGACCGCGTACGACTTGAGCAGGTCCACGGTCCACCCACCCCAGCCCTGGGTGGAGAGCCCGTAGCGGGCCACCACAGCGTGCCGCCAGGCCGCGAAGGGCAGGGCCACCAGATCCGCGACGAGCACCACCGCCAGCCCACCGAGCACCGCCTGGGCGATCCAGTGGTCACCGAACGGACGTCCAACAAGGCTGATCAGCTTCCCGCCCAGCGGGGTCAGCCCCAGCAACAGCGCGACCAGCAGCCCGATGACGAGCCCGCCGTACCGGCCCGGTCGCAGATCGGCGCGGAAGGCCCGTGCCCGGCTAACCGCCGCCTGCGGCAGATCTCGCAGGGCCGCCACCTGATCGGCCCGGGGCGCCGGTGGTCGATGCCACGGCACCAGCAGCGCGGCCACCACGACCAGACCGACCATCAGTCCGGCGAGCGTGACGACCGCCCACATCCGAGGGGTCATGCCGCTCCTCCCGCCGCCGGTGTGCGCGGCCCATCCTATGCACTCGGCCGAGGGCGCGGATCGGTTGCCTGGCGCAAGGCCGGGATCAGGCGGCGCGACGACGCGGCCGAGCTGCCCGGGGCAACAACCGTAGCGGTGCGGGCACTGGCTCGCGGAGCACCTCGACCTCGAACCCGGCCCGGGTGAACATCTCGATCGCCCGGCGCTCGTCGGCGGTGAGCCGGGGTTCCGGCCCGGAGCCAGTCGCGACGATCGCCCGGCACCGGGCACACGTGACGCCCCGGACGACACAGATGTCGCAGTCGATGAGCATCGTCTCCTCCTCAGCGGCCTGGCGGCGGATCTTGTCGCGATCCGGACACCGTCAGCTACCCGCACGCTAGAACAGGGGTACGACAAAAAAGGATTTTCACGCCGATCAAGGAGAAGTTGTGGCTTGTTGATCACAAAACCACAGCAAGAAGTCCTTGATCAACGAGGAGGGGCGGCGGGTCAACCGCGGGCGAGGCGGCGGACCAGGGAGTCGGCACCGAGCGGGTAGGCGCCGTGCCGGCGTACCCCATCGGCGACCTCCCGGTCCGAGGAGACCACCACAACCGGACGTCCGGCCGGCTCGGCGCGGACCAACCGGCGGATCAGATCATCGGCCGACTCCCCCTTGCGGGAGAAGAGCACCCGGACGCCGCGCGGCGCCGGTGGCAGTCCGTGCATCCGCTCGGCGCCGTCGAAGACGACGGTCACCTCGTCACCGGTCTGCGCCGCGATACCGCCCAGGCCGGTGATCAGCCGCTTGCGCTGCTGCTCCAGCGACATCTCACCGAAACCGCGCTTGGTGACGTTGTAGCCATCGACGACCAGATGCGCCCGGGGCAGGGCGAGCAGGGCGTCCAACCGGGCCGGATCATCGGTGTCGAGGGCGCGGACCGGGCTTGCTGGTCGCTCGGCGAACCGCTCCGCGTACGTCTCAGCGACATGATCCGCCGGCAACCGATCGGCCGGGTCGAGGGCCAGCTCCCGGCGTAGTCCGACCGCGGCCTGACCGATCGTCTCCAACAACAGCCACAGTCGGGCATCGTCGACCGAGCGGGCCTCCTTGGCGGTGTGCCGGGCCACACCGACGGCGGCCTCGGCCTCGGCCAGCCTGGCCCGTACCCGCCGCAGTTCCGCGTCGTGATCGGCCACCACGCGGGCCGCCCGCCCCTTCTCGGTGGCCAGCATTTCGGTCGCCTTGCGCTCCCGGGCCTGGCTTTCCCGCAGTGAGCGGGCCAGCACCCGGACCTCCTCGCGTAACTGGCCCAGTTCCTCGCGGACCCGGGCCAGTTCGTCGCGGAGTTTCTCCGCCTCCACCCGGGCGACCGCCCGGTCGTGCTCGGCCCGGGTCGCCCGTTGATCGGCATCCCGGATCAACTCGGCAACCGCAGCGCTGTCCGCCTCGGCCCGGACCACCTCGCCGGCCGCCTCGATCAGCTCCCGCCAGCCACGCGGACGGGCCAGATAGGCCAGCGCGGCGACCTCTACCGGATCGGCGGCGGCCGGAGCGTGTCCCTCGCTCACCGCGGCGCCGAGCTCACCGGCCTCGGGAACCACCCGGCTGGTGACCCGCTGCCGGAACAGCGGATCACCAGCGAGCTGGGTGGCGATCGCCGCACCACCGAGCCGGGCCCGACGATTCGGCGCGAACTTGGCCACCCGACGCAGCGGCGCCGGCAGTTCGTCGAGTTGCAGTCCGGGCAGCACCGCCGCGGCCAGGGCGACGATCCGTTGGCGCACCGCCTCCGGCAGTACCGGCTCGGGGTCCGGATGGTCCCGCCCCCCACCCGGCTCGGCCGCAGCGGATGCGGCGTCGACCGCCTCCTGTGGGAGGCGGCCGTCCGGTGGCTCGATACGGGGCATACCGCAAGTCTCCCACCGTGACCCATCACAATGCCCAACGAGGCAAGCGATCTCTCTCGGTAAGCAAATGACTACTCCAAGCCCAGACCGGGCGGGAGTGTCCCAGGCACGCCCTATCCTGCCCAGCGTGTCGCAACCCCGACTTCCGCAGGCCCGACCCGCTCCGCCCCGGTACGTGCAGGACAGCCTGTTGGCCGCCGGTCACCCCGGCGACCCGGACGGGCCGACCGCGACTGACCTGTCCCTGTACGAGACGACCTTCGTGGTGGTCGACCTGGAGACCACCGGCGGCGCCCCGGCCGATGGCGGCATCACTGAGATCGGCGCGGTCAAGGTCCGCGGCGGGAAGCAACTGGGTGTACTGGGCAGCCTGGTCAACCCGGGTCAGCCCATCCCGCCGTTCATTACCGTACTGACCGGGATCACCCAGGCCATGCTGGTCCCGGCGCCGCGACTCGAGGCGGTGCTACCCAGCTTCCTGGAGTTCCTCGGGGACGCGGTGCTGGTCGCCCACAACGCCCCGTACGATGTCGGGTTTCTCAAGGCGGCCTGTGCCCGGCACGGCCACCGCTGGCCCAACCCTCGGGTGTTGGACACCGTCACGCTGGCCCGCCGGGTGCTGACCCGCGACGAGGTGCCCAACCGCAAGCTGGCCACCCTGGCCGCCTACTTCCGGACCGGCCAGCAGCCCACCCACCGGGCGCTCGACGACGCCCGGGCCACCGTCGACGTGCTGCACGGGCTGATCGCCCGGCTGGCTGGGCACGGCGTACGAACGCTCGGCGACGCGATCGAGTTCGCCCGCGCGGTCACGCCGACCCAGCGGAGCAAGCGGCACCTGGCTGACGGGTTGCCGCACGCTCCGGGGGTCTACATCTTTCGGGCCGCCGACGATCGTCCGCTCTACGTGGGCACCTCGAACAATCTGGCCACCCGGGTGCGCAGCTACTTCACCGCGGCCGAGAAACGGGCCCGGATCTCGGAAATGCTCGCGGCGGCGGTGCGGGTGGAGGCGGTCGAGTGCGCGCACGCCCTGGAGGCCGAGGTACGTGAGCTACGGCTGATCGCCGCGCACGCCCCGCCCTACAACCGCCGCTCCAAATACCCGGAGCGGATGCTGTGGTTGAAGCTGACCTCGGAGCCCTACCCCCGGTTGTCGGTGGTCCGGACCCTCGGTCCGGACGACGACGCCTACCTCGGGCCGTTCAGCTCCCGCCGGACGGCCGAACTCGCCGCGGCCGGGGTGCACGACGCATTGCCACTGCGTCAGTGCACGCATCGGCTCTCGCTCCGCACCACCACGCCGGCCTGCACGCTGGCCGAACTGGGCCGCTGCCCGGCCCCCTGCGAACACCGGATCTCGGTTCCCGAGTACGAACAACGGGCCGCCGCCCCATTTCGTACCGCGACGGTGGACGACCCCCAGGCGGTGGTGGAGGCGCTCCTGGACCGGATCGAGGCGCTTTCCGCGGCCCGCCGCTACGAAGAGGCGGCGACGATCCGCGGGCGGCTCGCCGCCGTGCTCCGGGCCGCTCTACGGATGCAGCGGCTGGTCGGGCTGGCCCGGATCGGCGAGCTGGCCGCCGCCCGCCGGTCAGCCGACGGGGGTTGGGAACTCGTCATCGTCCGGTACGGGCGGCTGGCCGGCGCCGGGACCGCCCCGCCCGGAGTCCATCCCCGGCCGATCCTCGACCTGGTCCGGGCGACCGCCGAGACCGTACCGCCCGGGTACGGTCCGGTCCCCAACGCCTCGGCCGAAGAGTCCGAACGCATCCTGTCCTGGCTGGAGAAACCCGACACCCGACTGGTTGAGGTCTCCACCGGATGGGCATCGCCCGTCCGGGGCGCGGCGCGCTTCCGTGACCTGTTGGCCAGAGCCGATGCCGCAACATCCACTCAACAATCGACCAAACGCTCATGAGCAATTGACTGATTGGACTACGTCCACTCGCTTAGGCTGTTAGAGAAGTGCAGTCCTGCCCGATTTAGTGGCCTACTGCCGTGCGCCCAGCGGGTCAGTGCGGAAGGTGGGCGAGGAGGTGTCTCCGCGTGGACCTCGACGCCGACCGAGGCGCCGCCATCGGAGCCGCCCGCCCGACCGAGCTCCCACTGGCCAGACGGCTCCGGTCACTACTGTCCTGGACTTCGACGGAGAACGATCCCGTCAGCGAACTGGCCCGGACCCACCGGGAGATCCACGCGAACGCGGACAGTGGCGCTCTGCGGCGCAGCTACGCGATCGCCGAGAACATGCACCGTGGGCAGTTCCGCAAGAGCGGTGAGCCCTACATCACGCATCCCCTGGCGGTCGCGCAGATCTGCGCCGAGCTGGGCATGGACACCACCACCCTGGTCGCCGCGCTGCTGCACGACACTGTGGAGGACACCGAGTACACCCTGCCGGGCCTGGAGCAGGACTTCGGGCCGGAGGTGGCGCACCTGGTCGACGGGGTGACCAAGTTCGACAAGGCGTTCTACGGCAAGGCCGCCGAAGCGGAGACCATCCGCAAGATGATCATCGCGGCCGGCAAGGACGTCCGAGTGCTGATCATCAAGTTGGCGGACCGGTTGCACAACATGCGGACCCTCGGGGTCCGCTCGCCGGAATCCCGCGCGCGGATCGCCCGCGCCACCCAGGAGGTGCTGGTACCCCTCTGTGACCGGCTGGGCATCCAGGCCCTCAAGCGCGATCTGGATGACGTGGTGCTGCTCCACCTCGAACCCGAGGCCCACGCGCGAATCGACGAACACGTCAGAAACCGGTCACACTGGACGGAATATCTGAATAACGTGGTGCGGCAGGCCCAGGTGGCGCTCCGGCGGTACCGGCTCCACCCGACCGTCAAGCCCCGCCCCCGGCACTACTACTCGATCTGGAAGGACACCGTCGCGGGCGATCATCTCGTCCCCTTCGACCTGCCCCGGATCGCGATCGTGCTGGACGGGCCGGACACCGACTGTTACGCCGCCCTCGGTGCTATCCACGGGCTGTGGCGTCCGGTGGCCGGGCGGTTCAAGGACTTCATCGCCTCGCCGAAGAACAACCTCTACCGGTCGTTGCACACCACCGTGATCGGTCCGGACGACCGGACCGTCGAGGTCCTGATCCGGACCAGAACGATGGACCAGTCCGCCGAGTACGGCATCGCCGCCGAATTCCGCTTCCCGAAACCGGGCGGCGGCGGAGCCAGCAAGCACCAACTCGACTGGTTGCGCCGCGTCCTCGACTGGGAGCCGGAAACCTCCGACTCGGCGCAGTTTCTCCACTCTCTGCGGTGCGACCTCGCCGAGACGCAGATCCAGGTCTTCGCCGAGGGTCGTCCGATCGTGCTGCCGGCCGGGTCGACCCCGGTCGACCTGGCCTATGAACTGAGCACCGAACACGGTGGTCATTGCCTCGCCGCGAAGATCAACGGGCGTCTGGTGCCACTCTCGTCCCAACTCGACGAGGGCGACGTGGTGGAGATCTTCACGGAAACCGACGGAGACACCACCGCTGCCGCGCGCGGGCCCCGCCGGGACTGGCTCGGCTTCGTCAAGTCCCCGCAGGCTCAGATGCAGATCAGCCGGTGGTTCGCCGAGCACCAGGAGCCGGGCATCTCCATCGCCGACAAGGTCCGCTTGGGCCGCGCCACGATCGGACTGACCCTGCGTAAACATAACCGCGGCCTGGCCAGCGACCGGCCACTGCGTCGCCTGGCGGAGGAGCGGGGCTACCCCGATCTGGACACCATGCTGGTCGCGGTGGTCGACCGGACCATCGAGCCGGACACGGTGGTGGAGCAGCTCATCGCCCTGGTCGACCAGCCGGAGTAGTTCACCGTGCCCCGAACCACCACTAATCGCCCAACAACCTCTAGCCTGGTGCCGTGATCACCCGCCGCTCGCCGACCCGTACCGTCCTCTACAGCACCTTCTACCGCTTGCCCCTGGGACTACGTCGCCGACTGGTCCGCATGGTCGTGCCGAAGTACATCGTCGGCGCCGTGACGATCGTGTACGACCACGAAGCGGAACAGCCCGGTCGGCTCCTCCTGCTGCGTCAGCCGCCGAATCGGGGTTGGAGTCTCCCCGCCGGCCTACTGCAACGTCGCGAAGCGCCGATCGTCGGGGCGGCCCGCGAACTCGGCGAGGAGACCGGCATCCAACTGCGGCCGGAGCAGCTCTGCCCAGCCGTGCCGAACGCGGTGGTACACGCCCAGGGCTGGGTGGATGTGGTCTTCGAAGCCCGCGTACCAGCCTCGACGACCCAGCTCGTGGTCGACGGGGCCGAGGTCTACGAGGCGGTCTGGCACCGGCTGGACGAGCTGCCCCGGCTGACCTCGCCGACCGCCCGGCTACTCGCCCACTACGGCATCGGTCCACTGGCCGGGGATGACTCGCGGCCGGCGCTATGACCGAGGTCTGCGCGATCGTGCTCGCCGCGGGCGAAGGCCAGCGGCTGCGGCCACTCACCGCCAGGATACCCAAGGCGCTCTGCCCGGTCGGCAATGTACCGCTGCTGGACCGGGTGCTGGACCGGCTGGCGGCGCTGGGCCTCACCGGTCCAGCCGACGTCGCGGTGAACGCCTGCCACCTGGGTGATCAGGTGGTGCGACACGTGGGCGACCGGGCGCACCGCTCACTGGAGACGGGCGATCCGCTCGGCACCTCCGGCGGGGTGGCCAACCTGCGGGCCTGGATCGATGGCCGGGGGGTGCTGGTCGGCAACGCCGATGGCTACCTGGCCGACCCGCACACACCGCCGGGAGCGGATATCGCCGCGCTACTGGCCGGCTGGGACGGCCGGACCGTACGGCTGCTCGGGCAGCGGGTCACCGACCCGGCCGAGCGGGGCGGTTTCAGTGGCCACCGGTTCGCCGGATTCTCACTGCTGCCGTGGGCCCGGGTCCGGAAGCTGCCGGCGACCCCGTCGGACCTGGTCCGGACCGTGTGGCGAGTGGCGGAGGCGGCCGGTGAACTGGAAGTGATCGCCTTTCACGGCACGTACCTGGACACCGGCACCCATCCCGACTACCTCACGGCCAACCTGCACGCCGCTGGTGGCCAGAGCCTGATTGACCCGACCGCGACCGTCTCCGGCGCCCACCAGCAGGCGGTGATCGGTGCCGGCGCGGTGGTCCGCGGCACGGTGACCCGGGCGGTGGTCTGGCCCGGTGGTGTGGTCGGCCTGGGCGAGTGGCTGGTCGAGGCGGTACGCGTCGGTCGGGACCTGACCGTCCCGGCCCGCGCCGAATGAACGCCGGCCGGGGCCGTTGCCCCGGCCCGACCGAAGCCGCTGTCCCGGCCCGGGCCTGCCGCCGGTACCCCGTTCCGGCGGCGTCGGTAGGGCGCGCACCCGGTGCCGGCGGAGCATCTAGCATGAGCGAGCGGACCGGGTCCGCAGCGAGACCTGTGACGAGAGGAGCCCATCGGTGATCACCGCTATCGTCCTGATCGACTGCGCCACCGACTCGATCCCCGAGGTAGCCGAAGCCCTGGCCGCCCTGCCCGGCGTCAGCGAGGTCTACTCGGTGGCCGGCCACGTCGATCTGATCGCGATCGTCCGGGTACGCGAGTTCGAACAGACTGCCGAGGTGATCGCCGGTCGGATCTCGAAGGTGCCCGGCGTGCTGAACACCGAGTCGCACATCGCCTTCCGGGCCTACTCGCAGCACGACCTCGAGGAGGCCTTTGCGATCGGTCTGGCCGACGCGGACTGACCCACGCCCTGTTACCGGTCGGTAATTTAGCGCCGTAGGCTGGGCAGGTGACCACGACACCGGAGTTCACCCAGGAGTTCGTCGATCGCGGCACCGATCGGATCGGCCTGCGGATCTACCCGGAACCGGATGGGGTGACCGACGCGCCGGTGGTGGTGATCTGGCCGGCGATGGGGGTCCGGGCCAGCTACTACCGGCCGTTCGCGGCCACGCTGCGCGCGGCCGGCCTCGCCGTGGTGATCGCCGACCTGCGTGGCACCGGAAGCAGCACCCCACCACCCGGTCGCGGATCGACTTACGGCTATTCAGAGCTGGTCGATGACGTCGGGGCCGTGCTGGAGAGCTTGAAGTCTCGTCTCGACGGTCGCACCCGGTTACTCCTCGGGCACTCACTGGGCGGCCAGTTGGCGCTGCTGCACGTCGCGCTCGCCACCGGCCAGCCGGTGGACGGCCTGGCCCTGGTCGCGGTAGGCCTGCCCTACTGGCGCTGCTACCGCGACCACCGGCGCTACCTGGTGTCGCCGTACGCCAGGGCCATCGACGCCACCTCGGCACTGCTCGGTTACTGGCCCGGGTGGGGTTTCGGCGGGCGACAGGCGCGCGGGGTGATCCGGGACTGGGCGGCCACCGCGCGCACCGGCCGCTTCCCGAGCATCGACGGGGTGGACGTCGACGCCGCCCTGGCTGCGGTCCAGACGCCGATCTTGGCGATCAGCGTCGACCACGATCAGTACACGCCACACGAGACGCTCGACCACCTGTGCGACAAGCTGCCCTCGGCCCCCGTGCGGCGCGAACGCTACACCGCGGCGCGGGCCGGACGTCGGCTGGACCATTTCACCTGGGTACGCGATGCGGACCCGATCGCCGCCCGGGTAGCCGGGTTCGCCGCCGAGCTACCCGGTCCGGGTTAGGTCAGGCAGCGGCGCGGCGCAACCGCTCAACCGTCCGCATCAGGTGGTAAACGCCGACAGCGGCGGCGGTGCCCAGCGCGATGCCGTTGAAGGAGAGCTCGCCGTAGGTGAGCGTGTAGTTCGCGGCACCGATTATCACCGCGATCGCCGCGGTCAGCAGGTTGATCGGGTTGTGGAAGTCGACCTTACCCTCGATCCAGATCCGGGCGCCGAGAATCGCGATCAGCCCGTACAGCGCGGTGGTCGCGCCGCCGAGGACCCCGGCCGGTACGGTGAGAATGAGCGCTCCGAACTTCGGGCTCAGTCCGAGCAGCACAGCCGCGCAGCCGGCCACCCAGTAGGCGGCGGTGGAGTAGACCCGGGTCGCCGCCATCACCCCGATGTTCTCCGCGTAGGTCGTGGTACCCGACCCGCCACCGGAACCGGCGAGCATGGTGGCGAACCCGTCGCCCATGAACGCCCGGCCCATCTCCTGGTCGAGGTTCTGCCCGGTCATCGCGGCGACCGCCTTGACGTGCCCGGCGTTCTCCGCGATGAGGACCAGCACCACCGGGATGATCAGGACGACAGCGTGCCAGGTGAAGCGGGGACCGTGGAATTCGGGCAGCCCGACCCAGGCGGCATCCGCGAGCCGCTTGGTGGCCGCCGGATCCAGATCGCCCAGCACAGCGGCGCAGATCCAGCCGACCACGACTCCGAGCAGGATCGACAACCGGGCGAGGAACCCACGGAACGCGACGGTGGCGAGCACGATCGCCGCCAGCGTCACCACAGCGATCACCGGCTGCGCCCGGACTCCCCCGCTACCGCCGCCGTCCCAGGCGACCGGTGCGAGGTTGAGGCCGATCAGTGCGACGATCGCACCGGTAACCACCGGTGGCATGAGCACATCGATCCAGCGGGCCCCGAACCATTGCACCACCAGCCCGACGACGGCGAGCAGCGCTCCGGCGATCACGATCCCGCCGAGCGCGGGGCCGATGTCCCCGCCTGCCTTGGCAGCGATGACCGGGGCGATGAAGGCGAACGACGAACCGAGGTAGGAGGGCACCCGGTTCCGGGTGATGAGCAGGAAGAGCAGGGTGCCCAGCCCGGAGAAGAACAACGTGGTGGCGGGCGGGAACCCGGTGATGAGCGGGACGGTGAAGGTCGCCCCGAACATCGCGACGACATGCTGAACACCGATGCCGACGGTACGCGGCCAGGAGAGCCGCTCATGGGGGTGCACGACATCACCGGGGCGCACCGTCCGGCCGTCACTGTGCAGAGCCCAGGAAGATCTGCGGACCGGGGTCTTGGTCGGGGAATCGATCATGTGTGGGGGCACACCCTTCGCGTGTTGCTGGAGCGGGGGCTTGACCGACCACCCATGCCTGTTTCTAGCAGAAAACGCTGGCCTGGGGCCTGTGAGGAAGTCCTGGTGGACAAAAGGCCGGTACCTGCGGTACAGGTCCCCGCGCGGATCTCCCGCGGGGACCTGTCACCTTGGATCAGTTCGGTCAGTCGGCCGGTCGGTCAACCGGTCAGCTGTTCTCCGGGCTGGGCCCGATCTCGGTGTCGCTCGGACTCGGCGTACCCGCGCCGCCGCTCGGGCCCGGGGTGGCCGAAGTTCCGCTCGGGCCCGGGGTGGCCGAAGTTCCGCTCGGGCCCGGGGTGGCCGAAGTTCCGCTCGGGCCCGGGGTGGCCGAAGTCCCGCTCGGGCCCGGGGTGGCCGAACTACCGCTCGGACTCGGTGCGACCAGGCTTCCACCCGGAATCGGCACGCCCAGGGTCTGCGCCAGCGCCACCAGAGCGTTGTGGTGGGCCTGGATCACCGGTGCGGTCTGCTGAGCCAGTTGCTTGACCGCCGGATCCGATCCGTGGTCCAGCTCGGCCTGCACGATCTGCATCGCCTGGCTGTGCCCGGTCAGTTGCGCGGTGAGCCACTGGGTATCGAACTCAGTACCGTTGACGCTCTCCAAATGCCGCAACACCCGCAACTGCTCGGGGTTCGGCTCCTGAGGCAGGGTCACGCCAACCGCACCCGACACGCTCTGTGCCTTCTGATCCAGCTGAGCGTGGTCCGTCACGAACCGCACCCCGAGGTTCCGCAACTCCTGATTGGTGCCCTGCTGCTGGGCCAGGTTGCCGGCCCGGATCTCGGTCAGGTTGACCTGGTGAATCTCCTGGAGAAACTGCTTGTCCTGAGCCGATGCTGGGGCAGCGGCACTCTGGGCCGCCCCGGCCGGGGCCAGGACCAACACCGCCAGCGAGACGATCAGTCCTACCCGTTTGACACTCAACATCCTGTTCCCCCCTCTGTCCTGAACTTCGGGGGTACCCGGTTGGTCGGCGCGCACTCGACCCGACCAGAGGCGGATCAGCCAGCCGGGAACTGGACGTCTCGAACGGGTGGGTTTCGCGGCAGAATGCACGGGCAGTCCGGCAATGGTGGCGACCGGGGCCTACTCGACTGCCTTCGCCGCCTGCGCCACCTCGACCCAGCGGTCGAGCGCCCGGGCTGCCGCGCCCGAGTCGATGGCCGCCGCAGCCCGGTCCAGACCGGCGCGGAGCGCGACCCGCAAATCGTCGTCGAAGCCACCGTGCGCGACCAACGCCGCCGCCGTGTTGACCAGCACCGCGTCGCGTACCGGCCCGGTCTGGCCGGCCAGCAGTCGACGCGCCGCGTCAGCATTGAACGCCACGTCACCACCACGCAGGTCGCCCGGGGCGGATCGGGACAGCCCGAGGTCGAGGGCGTCCACGACGCTCTCGACAACCTGACCCTGATGGGCGATCCACAACCGGGTCGGCGCGGCGGTGCTGAACTCGTCGAGCCCGTCCTCACCCCGCATCACCAGCACCGAATCGCCCCGGCCGGCGAACACCCCGGCCATCACGGCGGCCATCCGGGGGTCGAAGCAGCCGACCGCAGCGGACCTCGGCCGGGCCGGATTGGTCAACGGACCGAGAAAGTTGAAGAAGGTGGGTACGCCGATCTCCCGCCGCGGCATCCCGGCGTGCCGCATCCCTGGGTGGAACCGGGCCGCGAAGCAGAACCCGATCCCGGCCTCGCTGACGCAGCGCGCCACGCCGGCCGGGCCGAGGTCGAGCGGGATGCCGAGGAACTCGATCAGGTCGGCGGCACCGCAGGACGAGGAGGCGGCCCGGTTGCCGTGCTTGACCACCCGCACCCCGGCGCCGGCCAGCACAATCGCCGTCATCGTGCTGATGTTCACCGTGTGCGCCCGGTCACCGCCGGTGCCCACCACATCGATCGTGTCGGCCCGCAGTGCGGCCGGCAGGTCCACCGGCACGGCGTTGGCCAGCATCGCCTCGACCAGACCGGCCAACTCGGCCGAGGTTTCCCCCTTGGCCCGCAGAGTCAGCGCGAACCCGGCGATCTGCGCCGGGGTCGCCGTTCCGGCCATGATCTCCCCCATCGCCCACGCGGTGTCGGCGGTGGAGAGTTCCTCACCGTTCAGGAGCGCGGTGAGCAGGTTGGGCCAGGTCCGTTCGCCCATGATGGGCCTCCCGAGCAGGCGTTGGGATGTCGGAAAGGGGTGGCGAGCGTCCCGATCAACCAGTCAGGCCGCCGCGCCGGCCCCACTCGCGCGGGCGCGCAGCAGGGTCGCGACGGTCTGGCCGGTGGCCACCGGGTCCAGGGGGTGCACCAGGGTGGCGTCGACCTGCGCGTAGGCGGCAAGCCAGCGGTCCGCCGCGCGAGCGATCACCACACAGGTCGGTGGGGCGTCATCGCGATCGTCCTTGATCTGCCGGGCGATGCCGATGCCACCGGCCGGACTGGCCTCGCCATCGAGGAGCACCAGGTCGATCTCGTACTCGTCAACCAGCCGGATGCACTCGTCGTAGCTGGCCGCCTCGGTGAACTCGACGGTCAGGTCGCTGGCCGGGCGGGTGCCGACGGCCAGCCGCATCCGGTCCCGGACCCGCGGGTCGTCACTGTAAAGCAGGACGGTGTAAAGACGATCGCTCATTGGTCGCAAGGCTCCCACCTCGTAGCTGCGCACTGATCCTACCGCTGCCCGCCTGCGGCGGCCCTCCCGCCTACCGGCGGGCACCCGCTCCAGTTCTCAGGCGGCGGAGCCGGCGGCGCGTTCGCGCGCCTCCCGCCGGTCCAGGTCACGGTCCAGCCGTCGAGCCTCCCGCTCGGACTGTCGGATCCACTGCATCACCAGCACCCCCAGCATGATGACGCTGACGAACTCACCGCCGGCCCAGAGGATCCCACCGGCGACCTTCTGGTCGGCCCACGGATCGGCCCACCCCAGGGCGAGCGAGGGATACCAGTCCCCACCGAAGAGCGTGGTGCTCTGCATCACGGTCAACCCGAGCACGGTGTGGAACGGCACGGAGAGCACCATCAGCAGCGCCCGAGCCGGGTACGGCCAGCGGCCGGGCAACGGGTCATGCCCGACCAGCGGCCAGAAGAACAGACAGCCGGTGAGGATGAAGTGGGCGTGCACCAGCTCGTGGAAGAACACGTTCTCCAGGGTCAACCGGTAGAGCCAGGAGAAGTAGAGCACGAACGGGTTGGCCACGAAGATCGCGAAGGCGAACAGCGGCGAGGCGAGCACCCGGGCCACCCGGCTGTGCAACACGGCCAGCAACCGGCGGCGGGGGCGTTCGGGCAACGTCCGCAGCGCCAGCGTCACCGGGGCCCCCAGCGCCAGGAAGATCGGCGCGATCATGGCGAGCATCATGTGCTGGATCATGTGTACCGAGAGCAGGGTCGTGTCGTAGGTGCCCAGCCCGGTCAGGGTCACCGCCGCGATCGAGCCGAGCCCCGGACCGAGGAAGAGCACCGTACGGGTCACAGGCCAGCGGTGGCCCCGCAGCCGCAACCGATGTACGCCGTACAGATAGCAGCCGGCGACCAGCACGAGACTGACCGCGAGCCAGCTGTTCAACGTACCCGCAGTGAAGATCGTGGAGACGGTGAACGGTGGCAGGGCACCCGCGCCAGCCGCGAAGGCGGACGCCGAGGCCGAGGCGGGGATGGTGAGCGGATCGACGTGGAGCACGCTTTTCAGGCTAGGCCAGGCGAACCGGGCGAGGTCAGCCACCCCGCAATCGCGACCAGTTAGGCCACCCCGACGTTCGCCGGTGCTGATCGGGGGCGATAATGAGCCCGTGACTGCGGCCCCAGCCATTGACAAGAGCCGGATCCACTCGCTGACGCGACCGAACATGGTCAGCGTCGGGACGATCGTGTGGCTCTCCAGCGAACTGATGTTCTTCGCGGGTTTGTTCGCGATGTACTTCTCCATCCGCGCGGCAGCGCCGGAGTTAGTGGGAGAAGCACACCGCGATACTCAACGTCCCGTACGCGACGACCTTCACGGCGATCCTGGTTCTCTCCTCGGTGACCTGTCAGTTCGGCGTGTTCGCGGCGGAGAAGGGGGATGTGCACGCCCTACGGCGTTGGTTCACCATCACCTTCGTGATGGGCCTGATCTTCGTGCTCGGCCAGATGAACGAGTACCGCACGCTGGTCAGCGAGGGCGTCAAGATCAACGGAGACGGGTACGGGTCGGTGTTCTACCTGACCACCGGCTTCCACGCGCTCCACGTGACCGGCGGCCTCATCGCCTTCATCATCTTCATGATCCGTACCACCATGGGTCGTTTCACCCCGGCACAGGCCACCTCGGCGATCGTCGTCTCGTACTACTGGCACTTCGTCGACGTGGTGTGGATCGCCCTGTACGGCATGATCTACTGGCTCCAGTGATCTTGACGCCGTCACGTTCCGTACCGATGCCCCGTCCCTGAGACAAGGTCGAGAAACCCGTTAAGGACACAGGCCATGACTTCTGACACCCCCGGCGGCGGCCGCCATAGCGGCCTGCTATCGCGGCTGCGCCGCACGCGGTCCGTGCCGCGCAGCAGGAGCCGCCGGCGACTCGGCGCCGCGGTACGGCTGGTGGCCGCGCTGGCCCTGGCCGGCGGCGCCTATACCGCCTTCGCGCCGGGCCTGCAGGCCCAGGACACCCCTCGGCTGACCGACGCCGCCGATCGGGGCAAGGCGCTGTTCGACGTTAGCTGCGTCTCCTGCCATGGACGCAACACGCAGGGCATCGAGGGACGCGGCCCCAGTCTGGTCGGCGTCGGCTCGGCCGCCGTCGAGTTCCAGGTGGGCAGCGGCCGGATGCCGATGGCGCGCCAGGAGGCGCAGGCCGAGCGGAAGCCCCCGGTCTTCACCGACGAGGAAATCCGCCAGCTCGGGCAGTACATCCAGGAACTCGGTGGCGGTCCACAGTTGCCCGCTGGCGACGAAGCTCTCCGAGGGCGGCAACGTGTCGGAGGGCGGCCGGCTGTTCCGGATCAACTGCTCCTCCTGCCACGCCTTCGGCGGTGGCGGCGGGGCGCTCTCCTCCGGAAAGTTCGCCCCGAGCCTGACCCCGGCGACTGATCGGCAGATCTACGCGGCGATGCTCACCGGCCCCCAGAACATGCCGGTCTTCGGTGACAACCAACTGCGTCCAGAGCAGAAGGCCGACATCATCGCGTACATCCAGGAGACCCTGAAGAACGACCAGGATCCGGGCGGCTTCAACCTCGGCCGGTTCGGCCCCTCCACCGAGGGCGTCGTCATCTTCTTGGTCGGCATCGTGGCGCTGGTCTTCGCCAGCCTCTGGATTGCGGGGAAGTCATGAGTGCGCGCACTGACAACGCAGGCGCCCGGAGCCGAGCCGGAGTCGCTCGACCTCAATGACCCGAACCTGACCCGGTTCGACATCATGCGGGAGGGCGCCCGCCGGGACGACATCGAGATCGTCCACTACGAGCCCCCGTTCCCGGTTCCCGGCACCAAGGCCGAACGCCGCCTGGCCCGTACCGTCGCCGGAATGTTCCTGCTCACCGGCGTTTCCGCGACCGCGTTCCTCGCCATCTACATCTGGTGGCCGTGGGAGTACCGGGCCGGCGCTGGCGCCGGCCAGTTCTACACCCCACTGCTCGGCGTGACCCTGGGCATCGCGCTACTCAGCGTCGGGTTCGGCATCCTCATCTGGGGCAAGAAGCTGCTCCCCCGCGAGGTGGCGATCCAGGACCGGCACGAGGGTGGCTCCAGCGAGGCGGACCGCAAGATCACCGGTAACACGCTGGCCTACATGGCCGACGAGTTGGGCGTCAAGCGCCGGCCGCTGCTCGGCGTCTCGCTGCTGGCCGGCCTGGCGCCGGTGGGCGCGGTGGCGGTGGCACCGCTGGTCGGCGGCATGATCACCAACCCGCACAAGAACAACGAACTGATGACTACCGGCTGGGCGCCGGTGGCTGCCGGCGGCGCGACCAAGCTGATCCGGCTGACCCGTGAGGACGGCACCCCGATCCGTCCGGAGGACGTCAGCGCCGGGCGGCCAGCTGACCGTCTTCCCGGGCATCCCCGGTGGCGCCAGCAACAAGCACGCCGACTCCCCCACCCTCCTGATCCACCTGCGGGAGAACGACGCGCTGACGGCCCGCGAGGCGAACGCCCGGGAGGGCAAGCCCGACTTCATGTGGGGCAACTACACCGCCTACTCGAAGATCTGTACGCACGCCGGCTGCCCGGCCAGCCTCTATGAGCAGCAGACCAACCGGTTGCTCTGCCCGTGCCACCAGTCGCAGTTCCTGATCACCGATAACGCCCGACCGATCTTCGGACCCGCCAGCCGGCGACTGCCCCAGCTACCGATCTCGGTAGACGCGGAGGGCTTCTTCGTAGCCACGTCCGACTACACCGAAGCCGTCGGGCCAGATTTCTGGGAGCGGCCATGAAGCGCCGAAAGTTCGACATAGCAGCGGTACCGGGCAAGGCCGCCGGCGAGGTCGACGACCGGCTGCAGGTGGCAACCCCGCTGCGCCGTCTGCTCAACAAGGTGTTCCCGGACCACTGGTCGTTCCTGCTCGGTGAAATCGCGCTCTTCTCCTTCATCGTGCTGCTGATGACCGGCGTGTTCCTGACCCTCTTCTTCGATCCGTCGATGAAGGAGGTCACCTACAACGGCAGCTACGCCCCGCTGCGGGGCACGCACATGTCGGCCGCGTACGAGACGACGCTGAACATCTCGTTCGACGTCCGTGGCGGACTGATCATCCGGCAGATGCACCACTGGTCCGCGCTGCTCTTCATGGCCGCGATCGTGGTGCACATGCTGCGGATCTTCTTCACCGGCGCGTTCCGCAAGCCGCGTGAGCTGAACTGGATGATCGGCTACCTGCTCTTCTGGGTGGGCTTCCTGGCCGGCTTCACCGGCTACTCGCTCCCGGACGACGGTCTCTCCGGTACCGGTCTGCGGATCGCCTCAGCGATCATGCTCTCCATCCCGGTGATCGGCTCCTGGGTGACCGCCTCGATCTTCGGCGGCGAATTCCCCGGCGAGATCATCATCGGCCGCTTCTACATCGCCCACGTACTGCTGATCCCCGGCCTGCTGATCGCGCTGATCAGTGCCCACCTGGGCCTGGTCTTCAAGCAGAAGCACACCCAGTGGCCCGGCCCCGGCCGGACCAACTCCAACGTGGTCGGCGAGCGGATGTTCCCGCGGTACGCGATCAAGCAGGGCGGCTTCTTCATGGTCGTCTTCGGCGTGATCGCGCTGCTCGGCGGGCATTTTCCAGATCAACCCGCTCTGGCTCTTCGGTCCGTACGAGGCGGCCGTGGTCTCCGCGGCCAGCCAGCCCGACTGGTACGTCATGTTCCTCGACGGATCGACCCGACTCATGCCGGCCTGGGAAATCAACATCCCGATCGGCGACGGTTACGTCATTCCGCCGCTGTTCTGGCCGACGGTGGTGCTGCCCGGCATCCTGACCGTGCTGCCGCTGCTCTACCCGTTCATCGAGGCACGGATGAACCGGGACACCCGCAGCCACAACCTGCTGCAGCGTCCCCGGGACGTGCCCGGTCGCACCGCACTTGGTGCGATGGCCGTGACGTTCTTCCTGGTGCTGACCCTCACCGGCGCGAACGACGTGATCGCTTACGTGTTCCACATCAGCCTGAACGCGATGACCTGGGGTGGCCGGATCGGTCTGCTCATCCTGCCGCCACTGGCCTACTACGTCACCTACCGGATCTGCCTCGGCCTGCAGCAGCACGACCGTGAGGTGCTGGCCCACGGTGTCGAGACCGGCATCATCCGGCGGATGCCGGACGGTCGGTTCGTCGAGGTACACCAGCCGCTCGGCCGCACGGACGAGCACGGCCACGGTGAGCTCGACTACGTCGGCTGGGTGGTGCCGAAGAAGATGAACCGACTCGGCGCGTTGGCCCCGGCCATCAAGGGATTCTTCTATCCGATCGAGAAGCCAGCCGATCCGCGGTATCACCCGGGCACCCGCCGGTCGAGCCTCGGACCGGATCGCGAGGAGATCGGCAGCGGCCAGAAGCGCTGATCGGAGACCTGTCGCCGTACCACGTGGCGCCCGCCGGATTCCGGCGGGCGCCACGTCCGTCTCCGCCCCCCTCCCGTTACGCTCGCACCTGCGCAACGGGCCGCTGCGGCCGGCATACGTCCGTTCACCCCCGGCTAGCAGCAGCAGCGCAACCAGGACCAACCCCAGCACTCACTGCGCCGAGATCCGTGGATGCATATTTCGCGGCGGATGATGTGCACCCCGCGTCCGGCCTATGGGTACGGTGGCAGCGGCGGGCAGCAATACCATGGGCCGGTGCGGCAGCAGTGGTGGGAGAGCACCGAAGCCACTCCACAATCCGAACCAGCACCGATACGGCGTCGCCGCGTGCTCTGCGAGCAGAATCGCCAGCCGAGCCGTCTGCCGGACTGACAGTGTCCCCACGCGAGGCGCCGGTACCACTGGTGCCCAACGATCAAGGACTTCCTCGCCGATCAAGGGCTAGTTGTCGCGGTGGCGAGATCCAACCGCAGCAAGATCTCCTTGATCGGCGGGGGAGCCCCTTGAACGGCGGGGATCGGCGGGGAAGCCCTTGATCGACGACGAGCCGCCGGGCACCGGGGTGCCGCGGCGGCTCGTGGTAACGCTAGCGAAGGAGTGCGGGCGGGTTGGTTCAGTGTTCGGCGGTGCGGCGGGTGCCGGAGTAGTACTCGAAGAGCAGGCCGCTGGCCGCGAAAATCACCGTGAGCAGGCCAGCCAATGATCATCCAGTACTGCCAGAAGACCAGGCCCAGACCAGTCAACGTGGCGGTCAACGCCAATGCGAACGGCCAGTAGCTGCCCGGACTGAAGAAGCCGACCTCGCCCGCGCCGTCAGCGATCTCGCCGTCCGGCCGGTCCTCCGGCCGCAGGTCGATCCGCCGGGACACGAACCAGAAGAAGCCGCCGCACATCCCGCAGAGCAGAGCGGAAAGGACCAGCGCGGTGCTGCCAATCCACTCCACGCCGCCGTAATGACCGCGCGTCCATACCGCATACGCGACCGCGGTGATGGCCAGGAAGAAGGCGACGATGCCGAACAGGCGCCACTCAGACTTCATGCCCGGTCCTCAGCTTCCCGCGCCAGCGGCGCCGTTGTTGCCGAAATTGTGCAGCGTCACGCTTGGTCTCGAAGGGCTTCGTCTTCACGGCCAGCGGCGCTTCACCGATCGCGCTCAGCGCGTCCTGGGTCGACTTGCCCTCCAACTTGGCGGCCAGGAACCGGTCGTACTTCTCCGGCGAGACCACCCGCAGCTCGAAGTTCATCATCGAGTGGTAGGTGCCGCAGAGCTCCGCGCAGCGACCGACGTACGCGCCCTCGGCCTGCAGCTCATCGACCTCGAAGACGTTGCGTACGTTGCCGGGGAAGACATCCCGCTTGAACAGCAGCTCCGGCACCCAGAAGGAGTGGATGACGTCCCGGCTGTGCTCCTCGATCCGGATCGTCTTGCCGGTCGGCAGCACCAGCACCGGAATGACCTCGGTGGTACCCAGCGTCGACGCCACGGTGTTGGCGTCCGCGCTGATTCCGTCGCGGTAGTTGAACTGCCAGTTCCACTTGAACGCCACGACCTCGACGGTCACGTCCGGATTCTTGCTGAGCCGGTCGACATCGGTCTGCACGATCGCCGTGTAGTAGAAGAGCACGGCGACGACGAGGATCGGCGCGATGGTGTACAGGAACTCCATCGGCATGTTGAACCGGGTCTGCACCGGCAGCTCGTTACCGCGCTTGCGGTAACGAATGATGCACCAGAAGATCAACCCCCAGACGAGGACGCCAACCGCGAGCGCGGCGATGACCGACGCGATCCAGAGGTCGTACATCCTGTTCGCCTGCGGCGTGATCCCGCCCTGCGGCCAGCCGAACCCGTCGAAGGTCTTGCCGACGTTACATCCGGTAAGCAGGATCAGCAGCACCGCACCGCCGAGACCAAGTCCGGCAAGCCGACCAGCACCGGGCCGACGCCCGCGGCCACCGGCACTCCGGGGAGTGCTGTGCTGTACGGCCGTAGGCCGTACCTCCGAACCCCTTGCGACCACCTGGTCCTGCCTCCCTAGCGCGCCGCCGGTAGCTGTTTGGTCAGCACCCACGGCAAAGGCGTCACCGACGGTCGCAGATTACTCGACCATTGCAGGCCGGACGGCCTTGGGGTCACTATGTCATCCCCATCGGAGATCTTGCGGCATCCGTCAACGCGATACCGTTTGAGCCGTGAGCGGGCCACCGAATTTCCCCGAAAGTCAGCCACCCGTCGGCCGAGGTGGGCCACCGGCGTACTTCGACGCGGCCACCGCCGCGCCGCTGCACCCCGTTGCCCGGCAGGCCCTGGTCGCGGCCCTGACGGATGGCTGGGCCGACCCCACCAAGCTGTACGCGCAGGCCCGCCGGGCCCGCCAACTGCTCGACGCGGCGCGGGCGGCGGCCGCCGAGATTCTCCGGGTACGTCCCGACGAACTCTCCTTCACCGCCAGCGGTACGGTCGCCGCGCACGCCGCAGTACTGGGTGGGCTGGCCGGACGTCGTCGGGCGGGCGGCACGCTGGTGCACTCGGCGATCGAACACTCCGCGGTGCTGCACGCGCGCCGCGCGGCACGTGGCCGCTGGCGGCACGGCGGTGCCGGTGCCGGTGGACCGGCTCGGCCGGCTCGACCTGGACGAGTGGGCGGCGGCGGTGACCGCGCCCGGGGTGGCCCTCGCCGCGTTGATCAGCGCCAGCCACGAGGTGGGCACGGTACAGCCGGTGGCCGAGGCGGCACGGGCCTGCGCCGCCGCCGGGGTGCCGCTCTACGTTGACGCGGCCCAGTCGGTCGGTTGGTTGGCCGACCCGGCCGTCAGCAACGGGTCCTGCCCGCCGGCTGGTCGATACTGACCGCGAGTGCGCACAAGTGGGGCGGCCCACCGGGCGTCGGGCTGCTGGTGGTGCGCAAGGGCACCCGCTGGGAGTCCCCGTACCCGGCCGACGAGCGGGAGTCAGGTCGTACCCCGGGGGTTCCTGATCTTCCGGCGATTGTGGCCGCGGCGGCCGCGCTCCGCGCGGTACACGCCGAGCGGCCGCCCAGGCGGGCCGGCTCGCCGCGCTGGTCGATCGGATCCGGACGGTCGTGCCGGCGATGGTGCCGGACGTGGAGGTGGTCGGTGATCCGGTCAACCGACTCCCCCACCTGGTGACCTTCTCCTGTCTGTACGTCGACGGCGAGGCGCTGCTGCATGCGCTGGACCGGCGCGGTTTCGCCGTCTCCTCCGGGTCGTCCTGCACGTCTTCCACGCTGCGTCCGTCGCATGTGCTGGAGGCGATGGGGGTGTTGTCACACGGCAATGTGCGGATCTCGCTATCTCGGGACACCGCCGAGGACGAGGTGGACCGGTTCCTCGCCGAACTGCCGGGGATCGTCGCCGACCTGCGGGCCGAGGCCGGGGTGATCGGACTGTGACCGCCGGGCCGGACGAAACGCTGGACTGTCTCGGGCAACGCTGCCCGCTGCCGGTGATCGCGGCGGCCCGGCGGCTGCCTGAACTGCCGATCGGCGCCACGCTCCGGGTGCTGGCTGACGATCCGGCGGCGGCCATCGACATCCCAGCCTGGTGCCGGATGCGCGGTCACGAATTTGTCGGCGCCACGACCGTGGCGGACTCCCCCGCGTACGATGTCCGCCGCTCCCGGTAGCGGCACCCTCCCCCGATCAAGGACTTTTGCATCGATCAAGGACTTATCGCGGCGCGATAGAGATCACTTCACGACGAGATGTCCTTGATCGACGGGGCGCGGGGTGGGGTGGGTGGGGCGCGGGGTGGGTAGGGCGCGGGTTGGGTCAGTGCAGGTAGGCGAGGATGCCGGGCACCGGGTCACTGTCGACGGCGGTGTCCACCACCAGGCGCGGACCCAGGTACGGCTCGTACTCAGCCCGGCGTGCCCGGGTCTGTTCCCAGGTCAGCACGGGCGCTCCGGCCTCCGTCGAGCGGCGCTGCTCAACGCGGCGGCGATGTTCGGCCTCGTCACCGCACCACACCTCGATCACCCGCAGCGGCACCCCGGCACGCTCAGCCAGGTCATGCCAGAGCCCGCGGGCCGACGCCACCGGATTGACCGCGTCAATGATCACCGACAGGCCGAGGCCGAGCTGCACCTCGGCCAGGGCCGCGGCGCTGTCGTACGCGGCGAGCTCAGCGGAATCGCCGAACACGCCGTGTTGCGAGAGCACCCACGCGATCGGGGCCACCGGTAGCACCGGTGCGCTCAGCGCGACACCGACCCGCGCGGCCAGCGTGCTCTTGCCGGCCCCGGGCAGGCCGGCAAAAGCGACGAGCGCCTGGTTCATCCGGCGAGGTACGGCCGGACGTCTTCGGCGGCGGCATCACCGTACGACTCGGCCAGCCGCTTGACGAACAGGTCGTTGCGCACCTCGTACTCCTGGGTCCCGACGGTCTCCAGCACCAGGGCGGCGAGCAGCGAGCCGACCTGGGCGGCTCGCTGCAGGTTCAATCCCCAGGAGAGCGCCGCGAAGAAACCGGCCCGGAAGCCGTCGCCGACACCGGTCGGATCGACCGCCGCAACCTCCTGGGCGATCGGCACCCGGAACGGAGCGAAATCCCGGCCGGCGATCTCCACGCCGTCCCTGCCCAGCGTGGTGACCCGCACCTGGACCCGCTCCAACAGTTGGGCCTCGGTCAGTCCGGCCTTGCTCTGCAGCAGCGACTTCTCATATTCGTTGGTCATCAGGTACTCGGCACCGTCAATCAGTGCCACCACGTCACCGCCGTCCATCCGGGCCAATTGTTGGGAGGGATCGGCGGCGAATTGGTAGCCCCGGGTACGGCACTCCGCCGAGTGGCGGAGCATTGCCTCAGGATCGTTGGCGCTGACCAGGACAAGGTCGAGACCATCGACCCGCTCGGCCACCGGGGCCAGCTCGATGTTCCGGGCCTCACTCATCGCACCTGCGTAGAACGAGGCGATCTGACACATGTCCAGGTCCGTGGTGCAGACGAAGCGAGCGGTATGGGCGACCTCGCTGACATGCACGGCATCGCAATCCACGCCGTGCCGCTCCAACCAGGACCGATAGTCGGCGAAGTCGGCACCGACCGCGCCGAGCAGCATCGGCCGCAGGCCGAGCTGTCCCATCCCGAAGGCGATATTGGCTGCCACCCCGCCCCGCCGGACCACCAGGTCGTCGACGAGAAACGAAAGGGAGACCTTGTGCAACTGCTCGGCGATGAACTGGTCGGCGAAGCGACCGGGAAAGGACATCAGGTGGTCAGTGGCGATCGAGCCGGTTACGGCGATCTTCATGTCGGCCCTCTGGGTCGGAAACGGAAAGCGCGGCGCGAGTTAGCTTACCGGTCCAACCGGCTCGATACCCGCACTCAAAATGCTGGCTATCCGTTAACCCGGGGGAAGAGTGTCCTACCCGGGCCTACCGCCGAGGCGCCGGCAACAGGGCCGCCCCGACAACAGGGCCGCCCGGCAACCCTGCCGATCCCGTCCGTAGATTCCGGTCAGGATCGAGCTGGCGTGCCGGGCGGCCCTGGTCGCGGGTTCGCCGGTCAATACCGGCCGTCGGTCAGCGGCTCAGTGGAACGAGTCGCCACAGGCGCAGGAGTTCTGCGCGTTCGGGTTGTCGATGGTGAAGCCCTGGGCGTCGATCCGGTCCGCGAAGTCGATCTTGGCGCCGCTCAGGTAGGGGGCGCTCATCCGGTCAACGACGACCCCGACCCCGTCGAAGTCAGTGACGACGTCGCCATCGAGCGAACGCTCGTCAAAGAAAAGCTGGTACCGCAGGCCCGAGCAGCCACCCGGCTGCACAGCGACCCGCAGTCGCAGGTCGTCCCGGCCCTCCTGCTCGATCAGGGCCTTGACCTTCTGCGCCGCGACGTCGGTCAGGACGATAGTGGTCGGGGCCTTTGCCTCGGTCGACTCGGTCTGCGCTGGCGTGGTCACTTTGAAAGTCTCCCCTGCGACGGTGCGGTTTCCTGGTCCGTACTGGGCAACGCTAACCGTCTGGCCGGTGATTCCCAATCCGGGTACGAAACTCGATTGTAGGCCGGTCACCGCACCTTAACCCGGCTACCGGCTCCACTGGGCGGCCAACCGCGCGGCGAGGGCGCGGAGCCCCTGCGCCGGGTGGTCCATCGCCCGCCCGACGCCACCGCGCTCCTCACCGCCGAAGTGATCCACCAGACTGTACGACTCGGTCACCCCCGCCGCGGCCGATTCCCGCCGCCCGGTGCTGACCCGCCCGGCCAACACCACACATGGCAGCCCTCGGTCCCGCGCCGCAGCGGCCACCCCGGCGACGACCTTGCCGCGCAGCGACTGGTGATCGAACGACCCTTCACCGGTGATCACCAGATCGACCTCGTCGAGCGCGGTGTCCAGGCCGAGCAGTCGGGTGACCAGCCCGATACCGGACTCGCAACGGCCGCCGAGGGCGAGAATCGCCGCGCCGAGCCCGCCGGCGGCACCAGCGCCCGGCTGCCCGGCCAGCCCGGGCGGGCTGGCCGGCAGTGCCCGCTGCAGCACCGTGGCGAACCGCTCCAGGGCCGCGTCCAGCAGCAACACGTCCTCCCGGGACGCGCCCTTCTGCGGTCCGTACACATTTGTCGCCCCGTGCAACCCGGTGAGCGGATTGTCAACGTCGGTAGCGGCCACCAGTTCGACCTCGCGCAGCAACGGCGCCCCGGAGAGGCCGGCGACCGAGATCAGCGCCGCTCCGCCGTACGGCAGGACGTATCCGGTCTCGTCCACCGGGCCGGCGCCCAGGGCGGCGAGCAGACCCGCACCCCCGTCGTTGGTGGCCGACCCGCCCAGGCCGATCACCACCCGACGGACCCCGGACTCCACCGCCGCGGCCACCAGCGCACCGAGTCCGAACGAGGTGGTCCGCTTCGGGTCCCGCTCCGCGGCCGTCAGCAGGTGCCGGCCGCAGGCCTGCGCGCTCTCCAGGTACGCGGTGGTCCCGTCCGAGGTGATCAGGATCTCACCGGTGACCGGCCGGCCGAGCGGGTCGACCGTCGACACCGGCACCCGCCGGCCCGGCACGGCGGTGGCCAGCACTTCGACGAAACCCGGCCCGCCGTCGGCGAGCGGACGGACCACGAGGTCGTCGGCGGGGTTGTGGTCGCGCCAGCCGGCAACCACGGCGGCGGCCACCTCGGGGGACGAGAGTGTCCCGGCGAACTTGTCCGGACAGATCAGAACCCGCATGCACGGCAGTGTGGCAGGCCCCACTGAGACCGGTTTCCGACGGCGGGCGGAGTTTGTTCGGCACCGGGTTGTGCAAGCATGGCTAGTGTGACTTCGACCTGGGTAGAGCCGTCCAACACTGCGACCGCCCTGCTGCTGTTGGGCAGGAGCGCCGACCCCTCCACCGAGCGCGGCGTGGAGTGTCCGGGTGAGTTGCCGCCGCCGAGCGACCCGAACCTGGTCGCCCGGGCCACTGCGGCAAAGGCCGCCCTCGGCCAAAAGGTGTTCGTACTCGGCCACCACTACCAGCGTGACGAGGTGATCCAGTTCGCCGACGTGACCGGCGACTCGTTCAAGCTGGCCCGGGAGGCGGCCGCCCGACCCGAGGCGGAGTACATCGTCTTCTGCGGCGTGCACTTCATGGCGGAAAGTGCCGACATCCTCACCACTGACGCGCAGCGGGTGGTACTGCCCGATTTGGCGGCCGGTTGCTCGATGGCGGACATGGCCGTGCTGAACCAGGTCGAGACCGCCTGGGAGGTGCTGGGCGACGCGGGTGTGGCCGGGTCCACCGTGCCGGTGACGTACATGAACTCGTCGGCGGACATCAAGGGTTTCGTCGGGCGCAACGGTGGTGTGGTTTGCACCTCATCAAACGCCAAAACCGCGTTGGCCTGGGCTTTTGAGCGGGGAGAGCGGGTGCTGTTCCTGCCCGATCAGCATCTGGGCCGCAACACCGCGGTGCTGGAGATGGGCTTCGACCTCGACGACTGTGTGCTCTACGACCCACACAAGCCGGGCGGCGGGCTCACCCCGCAGCAGCTGCGCGACGCCAAGATGATCCTGTGGCGCGGGCACTGCTCGGTACACGGCCGGTTCACCCTGGACAGCGTCAACGAGGTGCGCGCCCGGGTGCCCGGGGTCAACGTGCTGGTCCACCCGGAGTGCCGCCACGAGGTGGTGACGGCGGCTGACTATGTCGGCTCGACCGAATACATCATCAACGCCATCGAGGCGGCCCCGGCCGGCACGGCCTGGGCGATCGGCACCGAACTGAACCTGGTCCGCCGGCTGGCCAACGCGCACCCGGACAAGCAGATCACGTTCCTTGATCGGGCGGTCTGCTACTGCTCGACAATGAACCGGATCGATCTGCCGCACCTGGTCTGGGCCCTGGAGGAGTTGGTGGCCGGGCGCGTGGTGAATCAGATCACGGTTGATCCGGAGACCGCGCAGCATGCCCGAGCGGCATTGGATCAGATGCTCGCCCTGCCGGGGGCCCCTCAGGCCGCCCCGATCAACTGATTCGGTTGTCACCGTGCGTAATTTAGCTTCAACAGATAAGCACGAAGGCGCCGTTTCGTGCCATTGAATGCGGTCTGATTGACTCGTTTTTATTACGGAGGGCTATGCTGCCCGGGCGACACTGAGCCATCCGCGCGCCCCGCGACGCGCCCCGGGCAGCGACACAAGTGGATCATTCGCTTCAGATTTCACCCAGCAACATCGATACGCTGGAGGTTGCGTTGACCGACGACGTCCTGGTCGTACACGGGGGCACCCCACTGGAGGGGCGGATCCGGGTCCGCGGCGCCAAGAATCTTGTCTCCAAAGCCATGGTCGCCACCCTGCTCGGCGACAAGCCGAGCCGGCTGTACGACGTACCCCGGATCCGCGATGTCGAAGTCGTCCGTGGGCTGCTGGAGCTGCACGGCGTCAAGGTCACCGACGGCGCCGAGGACGGCGAACTGGTCTTCGATCCGGCCAACGTGGCGAGCGCGACAACCGACGAGATCAACGTGCACGCCGGATCGAGCCGGATCCCGATTCTGTTCTGCGGGCCGCTGCTGCACCGGCTCGGGCGCGCGTTCATCCCGGATCTCGGCGGCTGTCACATCGGTCCCCGGCCGATCGACTTCCACATGCAGGCGCTGCGTGAGTTCGGCGCGGTGGTGGAGAAGACCCCCGAGGGCCTGCACCTGACCGCGCCGAACGGACTGCACGGCACGAAGTTCGCCCTGCCGTACCCGAGCGTCGGCGCCACCGAGCAGGTGCTGCTCACCGCGGTGCTGGCCGACGGGGTCACCGAGCTGCGCAATGCCGCCGTGGAGCCGGAGATCATCGACCTGATCTGCATCCTGCAGAAAATGGGCGCGATCATTAAGGTGCACACCGATCGGGTGATCGAAATCCAGGGTGTGCCCCGGTTGACCGGTTACTCACACCGTCCGATCCCGGATCGGATCGAGGTGGCGAGCTGGGCAGCCGCCGCACTGGCCACCAAGGGCCACGTCGAGGTGCTGGGCGCCGAGCAGGTCGACATGATGACCTTCCTGAACGTGTTCCGCTCGGTCGGCGGCGCGTACGAGGTGACCGACGCCCGACCGCCCCGGCTGGGCAGTCCGGGCCAGGAGGGCGGCATCCGTTTCTGGCACCCCGGTGGGGAGCTTCGGGCGGTGGCCCTGGAGACCGACGTGCACCCGGGCTTCATGACCGACTGGCAGCAACCGCTGGTGGTCGCGCTCACCCAGGCCCACGGGCTGTCGATCGTGCACGAGACGGTGTACGAGCAACGGCTGGGCTACACCGAGGAACTGAACAAGATGGGCGCCACCATCCAGGTCTACCGGGACTGCCTGGGCGGTACCCCGTGCCGGTTCGGCCGGCGCAACTTCAAACACTCGGCGGTTATCGCCGGCCCGAGTAAGCTCCACGCCGCCGACCTGGTCATCCCCGACCTGCGCGCCGGGTTCAGCCACCTCATCGCCGCGCTGGCCGCAGAGGGCACCTCCCGGGTCTACGGGGTGGATCTGATCAACCGCGGGTACGAGGACTTCGAGGCGAAGCTCGCCGCGCTCGGCGCCCACGTCGAGCGCCCGTAGTGATCACGGTAGGTCGGACGGGCTGGTCAGCCCGGCCGACCTACCGTGATGTGCGGTTGGCGGCAGGCTTGGCTACCCTTCACGGGTGCCGTCCTTGTTTCGCCGCAAAACCACCAGCCTCGTCGAGGAGTCCGTCACCGAGGTGACGTCCAACGAGCCGTCCTCGCCTGCCCGGCCCCGCAGCTACACGCCGAGCAAGAAAGAGCTCGGTAAGCAGACCCCCAAGCGACCGAGCGTGGGTCGACGACCGGTGACCGAAAGCAAGCCCGCCACCAAGCAGGAGGCCCGCGAGCGGCGCCGGGCACAGCGTGCCGAGGCCGCGGCCGAGTTCCGCCGTGAGGGTGGCCCCCGTGACCGGGGCCCGGAGCGGAAGCTGGCCCGGGACGTGGTCGACTCCCGGCGTACCGTCGGCACCTGGTTCTTCGGTGGCGCCCTGATCGTGCTGATCGGTTCGGCGCAGGGCATGCCCGAGGTGGTGAGACTGATCTCCAACCTGCTGTGGGCCGCGCTGGCCCTCGGGGTGGTGATCGACTCGGTGCTGATCTCCCGGAAGATCAAGAAGCTGGTCCGCCAGCGGTTCCCCAAGACGGAGCAGCGGATGGGTTCGCTCTACCTGTACGCGATCATGCGGGCGATCACTTTCCGTCGGATGCGCGCACCTGCGCCCCAGGTCAAACTCGGCGACGCCGTCTGAGCACCCCAGAACATCCGGAAAGGGCCCCTTCCTATCGGGGCCCTTTCCTGTCACCTCAGGGCACACCGAAGAGGCGGAGCAGGGCCGCCGTCGCAGCGGCCGCCACAACCACCAGGACGAACGGTGCCCGACGCCAGGCCAGCACCGCGCCGACCAGCACCCCCGCTGGCCGGGCGATCCCGGCGAAGGCGCCGGCCTCGGTCAGCGCGGCGGTCGCGGCCAGCGCGGCGAGCAGCGCCGCCGCCGCCATCGGCAGCAGCCGTCGTACCCCGTCCGGCAGGTCCAGCCGGTCGCGCAGCACCACCCCGGAGAGCCGGAACGCGTACGTCCCGACGGCCAGCGCCAGAATCACCGCGATCAGCATGGCTGCTCCCGCTTCTGGCGCGGCAGCAGGAGCAGGGCGAGTCCGGTCAGGGCGAGCAGCACCGGCAGTCCGGCCGGCAACAGTGGTGTGGCCAGCACAGCGATCCCCGCGCCAGCCAACGCCACCCGACGGGTGCCGGGATCGCGCAGGCTCGGCAGCAGGAGCGCGAGCAGGCCGGCTGGGAACGCGGCGTCCAGACCGAACCGGGCCGGGTCACCGACGACCCCGCCCAGCAGCACGCCGAGAACGGTGCCCAGATTCCAGGCGAGGAACAACGCGATGCCGGCCAGCCAGAAGGCCCGCTGTCTGGGGGCGCCCTCCGGCTGCGCCAGCGCGAAGGCGGTGGCCTCATCGGTCATCAGGTGGCTACCGATCAGTCGGTGCCGCCACCGGTCGCCGAGACCGCCGCCTAGGGCCAGCCCGAACGGCAGGTGCCGGGCATTGAGCAGCAGCCCGGCGAAGACGGCCGCGACCGGACTGCCGGCGGCGACCAGTCCGACCGCCATGAACTGCGCTCCACCGGCGTAGATCAGGGTGGACATGGCGATGGTCACGCCGGTCGGGATGTCGGCGGCGACCGCGATCGCGCCGAACGAGGCGCCGACAGCGACCATGGCCACGCCGATCGCGGCAATGTCGCGCAGCATGGCGCGCTCGATGGTTCGCTCTGCGACAGGCATGGCCCAGAATGATGACGCAGCCGCTATCGTTCGTCAAACCGAACGGTCGATCGATGGAGCGAACGTTGTCTAAGTCCGACATATCGCCTGGAACTACGGGCGAGACCTCACCGGTGCCCTTCATCGCCGCCGCCCTGCGGCGGGAGCGGGAACGACTCGGCATCTCGCTCGCCGAGCTGGCCCGGCGTGCCGGAATCGCCAAGTCGACCCTGTCCCAACTTGAGGCGAGCACCGGAAACCCGAGCGTGGAGACCCTCTGGGCGCTCGCCGTCGCGCTGGGCGTGCCGTTCAGCCGGCTGGTCGAGCAGCCGGCTCCAGCCGTACGGGTGATCCGGGCCGGCGACGGTCCACGGCTACGGTCCGCCTACGCCGACTTCAACGTGAATCTCCTCTCCGCGAGCGCCCCGCACGTCCGGCGCGACATCTATCTGATCGAACTGGAACCGGGCGGTGGCCGGGAGGCGGAGGCACATACGCCGGGCAGTATCGAACATCTGATCGTCGCCAGCGGCCGGCTGCGGGTCGGACCGGTGAGCGATCCGGTGGAGTTGGAGCCGGGCGACTATGTGACCTTCGCCGGCGACCTGCCACACCGCTACGAGGCGCTGGCACCGGGCACCGTCGCCGTGCTGGTGATGGAACACCACTAGCCACCCACCCACCCCCGAACACCCTCCCCCGCCCCCGTGGTCGATCATGAGGTTGTCGAATAGGCAAGCGCTTTCCAGCCCCGATAACATCATGATCGACTTTTAGGGGGTGGGGCCGGGAGGGGTGGCGAAATTGCCGCCGGGCGTCGCAGGGGTCGGTAGAGTACGGCGGTGCACCGATCCGGTTATGGCAGTAAATGTCCGAAAGTGCGGGACAAGGTTTTGGCTAATGGCCAGTGGCACAGTGGCGGTGACCAAGCCCACGCCGTTACCCTCCTTCCGCGACCACGCTGCACCGAACCGGGCGACTCCACCCGGCGTCCCCGGCTGTCCAGCGAGATATTTCCGACGAGGTGACACCCCGTGAGTGAGCGACGCGAGCCGGCTATTCCGGCCGCGCCGCGCGCCGCGCCTCGATCGGTCGACGCTCATTCCGACAAACTGCGCGGTACGGATATCACCCGCCCCGGCGGGATTGGCGCTCGGCACGGCGGATTCCGCATTGACGGCCATGGAGTGGCGGCATGAGCGGACGGTACGCCGACCGCTGGGGTGAGCCGCCCGAGCCCTCCTGGGTAGGCGAGCCAACCGCCGAGTGGCAGGCCGCCTTCCCTGGGCAGCGCTATCCCGGCGACCCCGGCCCTCGGCCGCCCCAGCCGGCCCGCCCGAGCGGGCGGGCCTCAGTGCAGTCCGGCCCGGCCAGCGATCGCCGCTCCCCCGGGCAGCCGACACAGTCGGGCGGACCCAAGCCCTCGGGGATGTACCGGGGCGGACCCAGTCGGGACGGCCGTACCGGCCCAGCCGAGGGCTGGGACGAGCAACCCGGCGGCTGGGGGGCGACCCCCTACGAGCGGCCCACCGGCCCGACCGGCAGCCGGCGCGGTGAACGCTGGCCAGCCGACGCACCGGCAAGCGGACCGCCCATGGACCGGGGTCCTCGCTCCAGCGAGTACGAATCCGGCCACGGCCCACAGGACCGGGACCGGGACCCGCGCTGGCGCGGGCCGGTGCCCCCCATCGTGAGCCGCGGCGCTGGCCCGACTTCGGACCGGCGAGCGGGCTGGTCCGGTCAACCACCATCGGAAGACCGTCAGCCGCCGCCCGGTCGTCGACCGGGAGCGCCCGTACCTCCGCTCACCCCGGCGGACGGCAGCGGTCGCGTCGGCGCACACCTGCCGGGGCCACCCCAGAGCCCGACTCCCCCGCTACCGGGCGAGCCCGCCGAACGAGGCTGGACTGACGGTCGGACCAGGAACCCGACCCAGGGCGAACCGCCGTACCCCCACGGACGCGCACCACAGCCCGGACGCGAACCACAGCCCGGACGCGCACCGGCATCGGGGTGGCTGGAACACCCCCACCGCGACACCTTCGTACCCGACGATCGGCGGTCCGGCTCCGGACCGGTACCGGCGCCGGGCTGGCCTGGGCAGCGTGGCCAGGCGCCCGGCCGGGACCTGCCACCCGCCCGCGAGGTACCGCGCTTTCCCGAGCTGGGTCCCCCCCGTCCGGTTGCCCGCGACCCTCGAAGCGTCCCGGATCCGGCCGACCGGCCAGGTCAACCACCCCGCGCCGGATACCCGACCCTCTCCCCAGCGGATACCCGGCGACCACCGACCGAGCCAACGGGGTACGGGCGCCCGACAGTCGCCCCCGGTTCCCCTGCCGGAAGCGGATCGCCGCCGGACGGTCCCGATCTGTCCCGACCACGCTCCACGACGGGTCAGCCGCCGAGCGGCGGATGGCTCTCTCCGGCCGGGGCGGGGTCGCCGGATTCGGCCCGTCGCCCACACCGGCATGCCGCACCGGCCGAGGCCGACGATCCGCCACGCATCCCGATCTCGGCGCCACCTGCCACCGGGCTACGACTGGAGTTCCTGCCCGCCCCGGCGCCGCCCGCCAAGGACGTGCCGACCGGAACGGCCCCATCGACACCGACCGGTCCTCTCCCAGGCCACCAGGTCGGGCCGGATGTCGGCGAACGCGAAGTGTCCACACCCATCGAATCATCGTCCTGGCTACCCGGCGCGCCAACCGACCCAACCGCAGACGAGCCCGCCGTCGACCAGCCGACCGTCGACGTGTCAACCAGGCCGGCCGTCGACCCGATCGTCGCTCCCGTCTCGGCACCACAAGCGGCTGCGGATCCGGTCGCTGATCCGCTGGCGGATCCGGCTCCGGTCTCCGGGCCGCCCGCTGCGCTGGCCGAACCGGCACGGCCCGAACCGGCACGGCCCGAACCGGTACGGCCCGAACCGGCACGGCCCGAACCGACGCTAGCCGGGACAGCGCCACCGATCCCTGAGCCGACGGCGGACAACCCCAGCGCAGCGATCCCCGGGGAAGTGGCGAAAAACCCACCGGAAGCGGACGAACCCGCGGCACCGGAGCTCGTCGGCGTACCGGAAGGGTCGGCGACCCAGTCAGCGGTCACCGACGATCCGCTGTCGGTGGAGGTGTCACCCGTCGACCCCGGCACTCCAGAAGCCGAACCGTCAGCCGATGACCCGACGGAATCCGAAGCCGACCCCCGGGCCACCAGCGCGCCGGTCGCCGAGGCCAACCCGGACACCGTACTGCCGACCGGTGCGGCCACCCCACCACGAGCACCGGCCATACTCCCGCCCGTCGTGACAACAGCCGAGCCAACCGAGGCCGAGCCGGTCAAGTCCGAACCGCCCCCCGAACCGCCGGCCGTGGACCCGGAGCAGGTGCTCGCCTCGTACCAGTGGCGTTTTCACCACGAGACCCTGCGGGAACTGGTCGACGAGCCGGACGAACTGCGAACCATCCGGGACCGACTGACCGAGAAGCTCGAACCGGCTAAGGACAACGGAACCCGGGCCCGGTTGTTGAGCCTGCGGGCGGTGGTCTCCCGGATCCTCGGCGACCTGGACAAGGCCCTTGCCGACGGCAAGCTCGCCCTGGCACACGCGGAGGCCACCGGTCAGTTGCGACGGATCGCCATCGCACAGGCCCGGCTCGCGCACGTGCTGCAGTGGCGGGGCGACTTCGCCGAGGCCGACCGGCTGTTCGAGGAGGCCAACTCCTCCGAACTGCCCGACCGGCTGCGCGCCACGATGCACGAACATGCCGGCCGATCCTGCTACGACCAGGGCCGCTACATCGAGGCGTGCAATCATTTTGAGAAGGCGCTGGAGCTGCGCAAGGTCGAGGACCCGGACCTGATCGCACGGACCGAACTGGCGCTGGACGCGGTTTCGCGGCAAGGTGGCGAAGGACGGCTGGGGCCCGTACGCCCCGCGACCGGGACGAGGTGCTCCAGGCGCACCGGCCACCGGTGGCGAAGTTCAGCGAGAAGGTGCGGCGCTGGGGGTACGCCGACGCCGGACGGCGCAGTTGGTCGGTCGCCCCGAGCTACGCCGACGCGCAGCCGTTCCGGGACGGGGTGGCCTGGGTACGCCGCCCGGAGACCCGCGCTGGGAGCTGATCGACAGAGTCGGGCGACCTGCTGATCGACGCCGAAGCGGCTACCGGGGGTCGGCTCCTTCTCCGACGGGCTGGCCTGGGTCTCCCGGGACGGCGACCGGCAGGTGGATCGCGATCGACAAGTCGAACAAGGTGATGGTGCCCGGCCGGGTTCGACGAGGTACGTCCGTTCCGTCGCGGGATCGCCGCGGTTCGGCCGCGGCGGCTGGGGCGCGGTGGACAAGACCGGCCGGATCATGCTGCCGACCCGGTACACCGGGCTCGGCACGGCACTGGCCGACGGCCGTCACGTGGACGGCTTCACCGACGAGGGACTGGCCGTGGTGGACGCCTCCGGCCGCAAGGGCGTGGTCGACCGCGTCCGGTCGGGTGATCGTGCCGCCGGCGTACCCGGCGCTGGTCATCCACCCGGTGGCGTTCCTGATCGGCAACGGCGCGGGCCAGTGGGGCGCGCTGGACCGGCGCGGGCGAGCCGCTGATCGACCTGGTGCACCCGGGCCGGACCGAGGTGATGGAGGAGATCGACCGGCTACTGGCGGACACCAAGCCGGTGCTGTGATCCGCGATTTCCTCCCGCGGCCGGCCGTGCTCGGCAGCCGGACCGGCAGCGGGCTAGCATTCGGCGGTATGGAATTCCGACACCTCGGCCGCTCCGGCCTGCTAGTCAGCGAAATCTCGTACGGAAACTGGATCACCCACGGTTCGCAGGTCGAGGAGGACGCCGCCCAGTGCCTGCGTGCGTGCCGCGCTGGACGTCGGCATCACCACCTTCGACACCGCCGACGTCTATGCCGGCACCCGGGCCGAGGAGGTCCTCGGCCGGGCGCTGCGCGGCGAGCGCCGCGAGGGCCTGGAAATCTTCACCAAGGTCTACTGGCCGACCGGGCCGGGCCGCAACGACCGCGGCCTGTCCCGCAAGCACATCATGGAGTCGATCAACGGCTCGCTGCGCCGGCTGCAGACCGACTACGTCGACCTCTACCAGGCCCACCGGTACGACTACGCCACGCCGCTGGAGGAGACGATGGAGGCGTTCGCCGACATCGTGCACTCCGGCAAGGCGCACTACATCGGCGTCTCGGAGTGGAAGGCCGGCGAGATCCGCGCGGCGCACGCGCTGGCCCGCGAACTGAAGATCCAGCTGGTCTCCAACCAGCCGCAGTACTCGATGCTGTGGCGGGTCATCGAGGGCGAGGTCGTCCCGACCAGCGAGGAGCTGGGGGTCGGGCAGATCGTCTGGTCGCCGATCGCCCAGGGCGTGCTCTCCGGAAAGTACCTGCCCGGCCAGCCGCCGCCGGCCGGCTCCCGGGCCACCGATGACAAGTCCGGGGCCGGGTTCATCGCCCGGTTCATGACCGACGACGTCCTCAGCACCGGTGCAGCGGCTCAAGCCGCTCGCCGAGCAGGCCGGGCTGACCATGGCGCAGCTGGCCATCGCGTGGGTGCTGCAGAACCCGAACGTCGTCGTCGGCGATCGTCGGGGCGTCCCGCCCCGAGCAGGTGCACGACAACGTCAAGGCGGCCGGGGTGAAGCTCGAGGCCGGCCTGCTCAAGGCGATCGACGAGATCATCGACCCGATCGTCGAGCGGGACCCGGCCAGGACCGAGAGCCCGGCCCAGCGTCCGTGATCTTCGACCCGCCGATCAGGGCCGGCGCGCGGTGGTGCGTCGACCCGCCGCGCCCGGCCCTGAGCGGCGGGCGGAGCTGGCCGGCCGACGGATCAGCCCTGCCAGAAGCGGAGCAGCCGCAGCCCCTCCCGGTAGAGCGGTTCAGCGGCAGGCCGATCAGGTCGCCCACGGCGAAGACCAGGGCGAAGAACCTGCCGCCGATCTCCGGGCTCCAGAGCAGCGCGAAGAGCAGGAGGAAGCCGTACGGGGCGAACAGGTCGTAGCATCCGGCGCCACGGCGGCGACTAGCCAGGGCTGGAGCATGTTGCCGCCGTCAAGACCGGGCACCGGCAGCAGGTTGAGCAGGCTCGCGGTGAACTGGAGGAAGGCGAGCAGGGCGACGCCGGCCCAGAACTGGAGTCGGGCCGAAGATGTCCACGCCGATGACAAACGGCAGCACCAGGAGCAGGGTGAAGCACACGTTGGTCGCCGGTCCGGCGAAGCTGACCAGGGTGTGCCGCAGCCGGCCGGGGATGTTGTGCCGGTCAACCCAGACCGCGCCACCGGGCAGGCCGATCCCGCCGAGCAGCACGATCACCACCGGAAAAATGATCGACAACAGCGGGTGGCTGTATTTGAGCGGGTTGAGCGTCAGGTAGCCGCGATGGGCGATGCTGCGATCGCCGGCCCGGAACGCCACCACGGCGTGGGCGTACTCATGCAGACAGAGCGAGACCAGCCAGCCCGAGACGACGAAGAGGAAGACATCCAACCGGACGTTGCCGAAGCCGTGCCAGGCCATCGCGCCGCTGGTCACGAAGAGCGCGACCAGGGCCAGGAAGATCGGGCTCGGTCGGAACGCCTCCCGGGGTACGCCGAGGAGCAACCGGTCCCGGCCGGACCGGTCGGAGCCCATCGCGGTCATTCGGTCGCCGGCAACAGGCTCATCCGGTACTCGACCCGGTCGCCCTCGACCAGGGTGACCGAGGCGATGCCGGCGGCGGCGAGCTCACGCCAGGTTTGACCGACCCAGGACTCGGCATCGGCCTGGCTGCCGAACGTCTCGGACGGCCCGGTCACCGGCTCGCCGTCCGGCCCCTCGTAGCCGCCAGCTCCACGGCATGTCGCGTCTCCCCTCGTCAATGTCCCGCGCCGACAGACCCCCGCCAGCCTAGTCTGCGCGGCGACATCGGCAGCCCCGCTGCGGTCGCCGCCGCCACCGTCCAAATGCGGTACGGGTGAACGCGGCGCAGCGTACGCCAGGTGACCCGGCCCACACCTCCCAGGTCGTACCCGGAGGTCAAGCTCTAAGGTACGGGCATGTCCGTTGACGGGTGGAACACGGTGCTCGTGCTCGGCGGAATTCGGTCCGGCAAGTCCGAGTTCGCCGAGTCGCTGCTGGCGGGCGCGCCCGCTGTCCGGTATGTCACGACCGCAGACGATCCGGGTACCGACGACCCGGATCGGACGTCCGGGGCGGAGCCCCGGCGACGACGATCCGGCGGCGACCTGGACAACCGAGGAGATCGGCGCCGAGCCGTCCCGGCTGGCCGAGGTGATCGCCGGGGCCAGAGCGGACGAGACGCTGCTCATCGAGGACCTCGGCGGCTGGGTCGACCGGCTGCTCGATCCGGCCCAGCAGCCGGTGGACGCCGCCGCGGCCATCGACGAACTCGCCGCCGCGGTCCGGGCCTGCGCCGGCCGACTGGTGCTGGTCAGCCCCGAGGTCGGGCTCGCGCTGATGCCGACCACCCCGGTGGGCCGGGCCTTCGTCGACACGCTCGGCTCGATCAATCAGGCGGTCGCCGAGGCCTGTGACGCGGTGGTCCTCGTGGTGGCCGGTCAACCGGCCTGGCTCAAAACCGGTACCGGGTCGCGCCGTCGGGCCGGCGCGCGACTCTTCCGGTACGGCGCGGACCGCGCCGATCGTCGCGGCCCCGGTGCCGGGTGGACCGTCACCGCCGACGCGCGGCCGGGTCGGGTACGGCCGCGTCCAGCCACCGGACTGGTCATTCAGCCGGGCCTGCAACTCCCCCTGCCGGATGAGCAGGCCGGTCCGTTGGCGATCGAGCGGCTGGCCGACCTCGACCTACCCGGTAGCGGCCTGGGCCACCTCGCGCAGGTCGTCGGCTTCGCCGCCGGCACCCAGGGCCGAACCGTACCCACCGGCTGGCAGTCGGTACGTGTACTGCTGCTGCATGGCGACCACGACGGTGGCGCCGCGGCCGGCACGGCCCCGGACGAGTCGGCCCGGCGGGCGCGCCAGGCCCGGACCGGTACCGGCCCGCTGGCCCAGTTGGCCGCCGAGGTCGGCGCCACCCTGCAGGTGGTGGAGGCACCGACGGCCGCGCCGATGGAGGACGGTCCGGCGCTGGACGCCGAGGCCGTCGAGTCGGCACTGCGGTACGGCTGGCAGCTGGCCGAGGAGGCAGCGGAGCAGGGCGTACAGGTGATTGTGCTGGCCGCCTGTGGCGACGGCACCGACGCGGCCGCCGCCGCGGTGCTCGCCGCCACCGCTGGCGCCGAGCCGGCGGCCGTACTCGACCGGGTGATCGGTCCCGGCGGCCGGGTGGACGACGAAGCGTGGATGGCCCGCTGCACGGCGGTCCGGGACGCGCTGCGGCGGACCCGGCACGGATCGCGGAACGCCAAGGACATCCTGGCCGAGCTGGGCGGTGGGGACATCGCGATCGCCACCGGCGTGCTGCTCGGCGCGGCCGCCCAGCGGACCCCGGTGTTGTTGGACGGCCCGGTCGGCGTAGCCGCCGGTCTGATCAGCCGGGACCTCGCCGGCCAGACCCGACACTGGTGTCTGCTACCGGACCACGGCAACCACCCCGCCGTCCGGCTCGCCGCCGACGTACTCGGCCTGACCCCGCTGCTCGACCTGCGGCTCAACCTCGGCGAGGGTGCCACCGCGCTGACCACGCTGCCGCTGTTGCGTACCGCGCTGACGCTGGCCGGTACGCTCCCCGGCCACCCGGCACTGGAGCCCAGCAATGAGACCGGCACACCCGAGTCGGCGGAAAGCAGCGAATTCAGCGAACCCGAGCCGGCTGGTCCCGGTCCCAGCAGCACGCCCGCCAGCGGCTGACCGGTCAGTTCGCACCCCGGTAGCGGTGCTTGCCACCGCTACCGGGCGCTATCACCACGCGGGCCTACCTGGGACTCGTGCTGACGGGCTGAACCGGCGTAACAACGCGGGTAGCGTTCGCGACAGAACGTCGCCAACGCCGTCGAGCGAGGGTAAATAATGATTATTACCGACGATTTCCTGCCGGTGCCGGTACCGGATTCGCTGACCGCGACCTACCTGGTGCCCGCCCCGACCCACCCGACCGCCTCCCCGGCACAGGCCGTGGCCGGGCTCGAAGGTCGGGTCACCGGGCCGGTGCACGATCTCGCCCGGCAGATGCTCGACAGCCCACTGATGACGGTCGACACCCGACCGATCGCCGATTTTCCGCACCTACCGCCGGATCTGCTCACCGCGTTCGGGGCCACCGATGAGCAGTTGGCGCGGCTGGCCGCCGCCACGGACCTGGTCGTCGTTCAGGCCAGTTACCGGCCCGGCTGGCCGCCGGCGCACGAATGGGCGGCGCGGGCCGTCGCCGCGGCGATGGCGGAGACCGTCGGCGGCGACCTGGTCGACGTCTTCGGCCTACAGTTCCTCGATCCCGCCGCCGCGCTGCGCTCGCTGCCGGACGACGAGGGTCGGGTACGGCTGATCGACTGGGTGCTGGTGCCCTACTCGTCCGATGACGGCGGCCTGTGGTTCACCACCAAGGGGCTGCGCCGGTTCGGTCTGTTGGAACTACAGGCGCAGGGGGTGCCGACCCATCTCGCCCGGGCCTGGGGAGCGGTGATGACCGGGGTGGCCCGCCGGCTCCTGCGGGCCTGGACCGACGAACTGTCGGCCAGCGAGGTTCCGGCGTTCGTGCAGTTGCCCGTACTGACCTCGGTCACCGGACACGACATCGCCGTGGCGTACGGCAATCCGCAGCAGCACGACACCGCCGGGCCGGCGGTGCTCCGGCTGGAACTCGACCCGGCCACCGACCCGGACGCCGACTCGTTCCTGAGCCTGCTGCCGCCCGCCGCGCACGCCGGGCCGCCCGGTCGGTACTTCGCGGCGGCCTGCGCCGCTCTCTTCGGCGCCGCCCAGTCCGACGTCCGGTACGCCCGTCCCGGCGACGCGATGGCCCGGGCGATCGCGACAGCCCGCGACGGCCTGCCCGCGATCCGGGAACGGTTCCTCACCGGCACGCTCCCGGCCGACGTGCAACTGCTGGTCAAGTACGGCCTGCCCACCGACGACGGCCCCGAGTTCGTCTGGGCCGGGGTGACCTCCTGGTCCAGTCCCGACCGGATCATCGGCGCCAGCGCGAGTGACGCCACCGCGGACCCCACGGTCCGCATCGGTCAGCCAGTCATCGTGGAGGCCGTCGACGTGGTGGACTGGGCACTGCTCGACGGCAGCGGTGTGGTGGAGGGCGGCTGGACCCAGGCCGTGCTGGACGACGGCAACCAGTCCTGACCGACCCGCCGGAGGCGGCTAACCCACCGACCGCCGGATGCGGCTAACGCACCGACGATGGTACGAAGGGCGGCCGGACCACCCGCATCGCCGTCCGCCGACCGCGTACGTCGACTTCGACGGTCGCACCCTCGGCGAGCCCGGCAGCGGTGTCGAGCAGGGCGAGGGCGATCCCGAGCTTGCGGGTCGGCGAGAAGGTCCCACTGGTCACCGTGCCCACCTCGGATTCGCCGAGGTGGACCGCCATGCCGCAACGGGGAATGCCCCGGTCCACCGCCTCCAGGCCCCACAGGTTCCGTCGGGGGCCCGCCGTCTTCTCGGCGAGCAGCGCGTCGCGGCCCCAGAAGGCCGGCTTGCCCCAGCCGACCGCCCAGCCCGTGCGGGCCTGCACCGGAGTGATCTCCAGGGAGAGTTCCTGCCCGTGCAGCGGGTAGCCCATCTCGGTGCGCAGCGTGTCCCGGGCCGCCAGCCCACAGGCCCGGACACCGTGCCGCTCACCCGCCGCGAAGAGCGCGTCCCAGACCCGGTCCGCCCCCTGGGCGGGTACGACCAGTTCGTACCCGTGTTCGCCGGTATAGCCGGTCCGGCAGACCACCACCGGTACCGCCGATTCGGCGGCGTCCACGCCGGGCCGGGCCAGGGTGGCGGTCACGAAGCTCATGTACTCGTACCCGGTGGGCAGCCCGAGGTCGGCGAGCAGCTCGGCCGAGCGCGGTCCCTGCACGGCCAGCACGGCGTACGCCTCGTGTTCGTCGGCGACCGTGACCCCGGACGGTGCCGCGGCCCGAAGGCGACGCACCACCTCGGCGGTGTTCGCCGCGTTGGGGATCAGGAACACCTGATCGTCGGCGTACAGGTAGGCGATGATGTCGTCGACCACCCCGCCGGAGGCGTCGTCACAGCAGAGCGTGTACTGGGCCCGTCCCGGCCCGATCCGACCCAGATCGTTGGTCAGGCAGGAGTTGATGAACTCGGCCGCGCCGGGGCCGGTCACCCGGACCTTGCCCAGGTGCGAGACGTCGAACACCCCTACCGCCGTACGGACCGCCGTGTGTTCCTTGAGCACCCCGCCGCCGGTGTACTCGAGCGGCATCAACCAACCGCCGAAGGGGGCGAACCTGGCCCCCAGGCCGACGTGCCGGTCATGCAGTGGGGAGTGGCGCAACGCATCAGCGCTGGAATCCAGGAACAGGTCGCTCATGGCTTGCAACTTACCGGGTATCCACCTTTTTCAGCATCAGCGTGATCACTTCACCGACGGTCGGTGGGACAACCCACCCATCTGACGGGTAGGTTGCGCCGGAGACCTTCATCGCCGGACCACGTACGCCGTGGCCGGCCCGGCCCGCCCGGAGACGCCGAGTGACATCGCCCAGCACCACCCTGAGCCTGGTCGACACCGACCCCGCCGAGATTGCCGTCGACGCGATCGTGATCGGCGTGCACAGTCAAACCGGCACCGAGGACGCCACCGATCAGCGTCCTGGCGGATTCGCCGGCACGCTGCTGTTGGCCACCGGCGCGGAAAGTATCGCAGCGGCCTTCGACGGCCGGCTGACCGAAACGCTCGCCCTGCTGGGCGCGACCGGCAGCCCCGGCGAAGTGATCAAGCTCGCCACCCTGGGCACGGTGACCGCGCCCCTGATCGCCGCCGTCGGCCTGGGCCCCGAGCCGGCCGGCGCCGCCCCGGCACCGGAAACCCTGCGCCGGGCAGCGGCGTCCGCGATCCGGGCGCTCGCCGGCGCCGATCAGGTGGCGCTGACCCTGCCGGTCCCCGACGACGAGGACGCTCCCGCCGCGCTGCGCGCGGTCGCCGAGGGAGCCCTGCTCGGCGGTTACCGGTTCCCCGGCTACAAGACCCGACCACAGCCCAGCCGCCGGCCGGCGGTACGCGCGGTGGCGATCCACGTGCCGGACGCCGGGGACCGGACGGTCGAGGCCGAACTGCGGCGCGCCGCGGTGGTGGCCCAGGCGGTCACCCGGACCCGGGACTGGGTCAACACCGCGCCCAACGAACTGCGTCCGCCGTCGTTCGCCGATTCGGTCGGGGCCGCCGCCGTGGCGGCCGGCCTGACCGTGGAGGTACTCGACGAGCAGGCCCTGATCGACGGCGGTTACGGCGGCATCCTGGCCGTCGGCCAGGGGTCGTCGGCGCCACCCCGGCTGGTAAAGCTCTCATACAGCCCGCCGGCTGGCAGCGCCGCAGGCAAGCGGATCGCGCTGGTCGGTAAGGGCATCACCTTTGACTCCGGCGGCGTGTCGATCAAGCCGGCGCAGGGCATGTGGGAAATGAAGTCCGACATGGCCGGCGCGGCGGCGGTCGCCGCCACCATGCTCGCCGTCGCCGAACTCAAGCCGGCGGTGGCGGTCCAGGCGTACCTGCCGATGGCGGAGAACATGCCGTCGGCCACCGCCTACCGGCCCGGTGACGTGGTGACGATGTACAACGGCATGCGGGTCGAGGTGCTCAACACCGACGCCGAGGGCCGGATGGTGCTGGCCGACGCCATGGCGCGGGCCTGCGCGGACGGTTGCGACTATCTGCTGGAGACCTCCACCCTCACCGGTGGCCAGGTGATCGCGCTGGGCAAGCGGGTCGCCGGGGTGATGGGTACGCCGGAGCTCTGCACCCGGGTGCGGGCGGCCGGCGACGCGACCGGTGAGCCGGCCTGGCCGATGCCACTGCCGGACGACGTACGCAAGGGCATGGATTCCGAGGTAGCGGACATCTCCCAGGTCAACGCGGGGATGGATCGGGCCGGGCACATGTTGCAGGGCGGCGTGTTCCTGCGTGAATTCGTCACCGCCGAGGTGTCCTGGGCGCACATCGACATCGCCGGCCCGAGCTACCACTCCGGCGAGCCGAGCGGTTACTGGAGCAAGGGCGGAACCGGTGTGCCGGTGCGTACCCTGCTCGAACTGATCGACGACATCGCGGCCAACGACTGACGTCGCGCGGCGGGTTGGGGCGGGTCCGGCGCATCGGCCGGATCCGCCCCAACCGTCACTCAGTCTGTTTTACGCTTACGGCGTTCGTTGAAGTCGCGCATCCGCTGCGGATAGCCGACCAACCGCACGTCGTAGATCGGGATGGCCAGGCGATGGGCGAACCGTCGGGCACCCTCCGGTCCGTCAACGCGCCGCCGGGTCCACTCGCCGTCATCGGCGATCAGCATCACCGTGGTCTCGGTGACCGTCGTCCGCGGCTCGAGGAAAGCTTCGACACCCCGCCTCGACCGGACAAACTGTTCGAGATGCTCAAGGTCAGCGCGGCTGGACGGACGATCGCCCGCCGCGGCAACCTCCGACTTCTTGCGCCGCCGAAACCAGGCCACCCGCTCTTCTCCTCCCCGATGTTCCACACCGCCCGTTCTTGGCGACTTTGGCAAGACTACGTCCCGACAACGTGTCCTTGGGCACCTCGTTACGCGGCCCGACGAGCCAAGTGACAAGATGACCGAGGTAGAAGCTCTCCGGTCAGCTGCGACAGGCCGGAAAGCCGGTGTGCCCGTTAGTCATGGCATGACCCTCGTAGCAGCGACGCGACCTGGGAGTTAACTGTGAGCGAGCCGAGCGACTCGACCTTCGACGTAGTCATCCTCGGAGGTGGCAGCGGCGGTTATGCGACCGCGCTGCGCGCCGTCCAGCTCGGCCTGTCGGTCGCGCTGATCGAGAAGAGCAAGCTGGGTGGGACCTGCCTGCACAATGGCTGCATCCCCACCAAGGCACTGCTGCACGCGGCCGAAATCGCCGACCAGACCCGCGATTCGGAGCAGTTCGGCATCAAGGCCGAGCTGGTCGGGATCGACATGGCCGGGGTCAACAGCTACAAGAACGGCGTGGTCTCCCGGCTCTACAAGGGCCTGCAGGGCCTGGTGCAGGGCTCGAAGATCACTCTGGTTGAGGGGGCCGGCAAGCTGGTCGGCCCGAAGACCATTGAGGTCAACGGCCAGCGGCTGACCGGGCGCAACATCGTGCTCGCCACCGGTTCGTACGCCCGCAGCCTGCCCGGCCTGGAGGTCGACGGCGAGCGGGTGATCACCAGCGACCACGCCCTGGAGCTGGACCGGGTGCCCGCCTCGGCGATCGTGCTCGGCGGGGGCGTGATCGGCGTCGAGTTCGCCAGCGTCTGGCGCTCGTTCGGGGTCGAGGTGACCGTGATCGAGGCGCTGCCCCGGCTGGTGGCCGCCGAGGACGAGGACTCGTCGAAGGCGCTGGAGCGGGCGTTCCGCAAGCGCGGTATCAAGTTCAAGACCGGCAAGCCGTTCGAGAAGGTGGAGCGCACCGACTCCGGCGTACGGGTGACCATCGCCGGCGGCGAGGTCATCGAGGCCGAGCTGCTGCTGGTCGCGGTGGGCCGTGGCCCGAGCACCGCCAACCTCGGGTACGAGGAGCAGGGCGTCAAGATGGAACGCGGTTTCGTGCTGACCGACGAGCGGCTGCGCACCAACGTGCCGAACGTCTACGCGGTCGGCGACATCGTGCCCGGCCTGCAGCTCGCCCACCGTGGTTTCCAGCAGGGCATCTTCGTGGCCGAGGAGATCGCCGGCCAGAACCCCACCGTGATCGACGAGAACGGCATCCCCCGGGTCACCTACTCCGACCCGGAGCTGGCCTCCGTCGGACTGACCGAGGCGAAGGCCAAGGAGCAGTACGGCGCGGACAAGGTCAGCACCTACAACTACAACCTCGGCGGCAACGGCAAGAGCCAGATCCTCAAGACCGCGGGCTTCATCAAGCTCGTCCGGGTCAACGACGGTCCGGTGGTCGGTGTGCATATGGTGGGTGCCCGGGTTGGCGAGATGGTTGGCGAGGCGCAGCTCATCTTCAACTGGGAGGCTTACCCGGCCGAGGTGGCACAGCTCGTGCACGCCCACCCGACCCAGAACGAGGCGCTCGGCGAAGCGCACCTCGCGCTGGCTGGCAAGCCGCTGCACGCGCACGCCTGACCAAGAAGAATTCGCAATGCCCGGCGGCAACCGGGCGAGCATCGAACCAGGCCACGAAGGAGTCTTGAGAGATGCCGGTATCGGTCACCATGCCCCGGCTGGGCGAGAGCGTCACCGAAGGCACCGTCACGCGCTGGCTCAAGCAGGAGGGCGAGCGGGTCGAGGTTGACGAGCCGCTGCTCGAGGTCTCGACCGACAAGGTCGACACCGAGATCCCTTCGCCGGCAGCCGGCGTGCTGAGCCGGATCGTGGTGGGCGAGGACGAGACCGCCGAGGTCGGCAGCGAGCTGGCGGTAATCGCCGGGGAGGGTGAGGCGGCTGCGCCAGCACCCGCCGCCGCCGCACCGGAGGCGGCCGCCGCACCGGCGCCCGCCCCGGAGCAGCCGGCCGCGCAGCCGGAGCCCTCGGCGCCAGTGCCCACCCCGGCACCGGCCGCGCCGGCCGCCGCCGCCCAGGGCACGGTGCTCACGATGCCCGCGCTCGGCGAGAGCGTCACCGAGGGTACGGTCACCCGCTGGCTGAAGGCGGTCGGTGACTCCGTTGAGGCGGACGAGCCGCTGCTCGAGGTCTCCACCGACAAGGTCGACACCGAGATCCCGTCGCCGGCCGCCGGCACGCTGCTGGAGATCAAGGTCGGTCAGGACGAGACCGTGCCGGTCGGCGCCGCGCTGGCCGTGATCGGTGCGGCCGGCGCCGCGCCGGCCCCCGCCCCGGCGGCTGCTCCTGCCCCGGCACCGGCGGCCCCCGCCCCGGCTGCGCCAGCCGCACCGACCGAGGAACCGACCCCGGGCGCGTCGTACGTCAGCCCGACCCCGGAGGCGGAGCAGTCCGCCGAACCGGTTCGCGCCGAGCAGGCCAGCCAGCCCGCCCAGGCCAAGCCAGCAGTGGCCCCGGCCGCCGCACCGGCGCCGAGCGCGGAGGGCGCCGGGTACGTCACCCCGCTGGTCCGCAAGCTCGCCGCTGAGCAGGGCGTCGACCTCGCCGCGCTGACCGGCACCGGGGTCGGTGGCCGGATCCGCCGGCAGGACGTTCTCGCCGCCGCTGAGCGGGCCAAGGCCGCTAAGGCCGCGCCGGCTCCGGCCGCCCCGGCCCCCGCTGCCGAACAGCCGGCCGCGAAGCCGGCCGCGAAGCCGGCCGCGAAGCCGGCCGCGAAGCCTCAGCCGAGCCCGAAGCGGGGCAGCACTGAGAAGATGCCTCGGATCCGGACGGTCATCGCCAAGCGGATGCATGAGTCGCTGCACGAGATGGCCCAGCTCACCACCGTGGTCGAGGTGGACGTCACCCGGATCGCGAAGTTGCGGGCGCGGGCCAAGGACGAGTTCCTCGCCCGGCACGGCGTGAAGCTCTCGTTCCTGCCGTTCTTCGCGATGGCCGCAGTCGAGGCGCTCCAGACGTACCCGGTGGTCAACGCCCAGATGGATCTGGCTGCCGGGACGATCACCTACCCGGCGGCTGAGAACCTCGGCATCGCGGTCGACACCGAGCGTGGGCTGATGGTTCCGGTGATCAAGGACGCTGGTGACCTCAACCTGGCCGGGCTGGCCCGGCGGGTCGCTGACCTCGCCGACCGGACCCGGACCAACAAGATCAGCCCGGATGATCTCTCCGGAGCGACCTTCACCCTGACCAACACCGGCAGCCGGGGCGCGCTCTTCGACACCCCGATCGTGCCGTCACCGCAGTCGGCGATGCTCGGCACCGGTGCCGTGGTGAAGCGTCCGGTTGTCGTCAACGACCGGGAGCTGGGCGAGGTCATCGCGGTCCGCTCGATGATCTACCTGGCCCTCTCCTACGACCACCGGCTCGTTGACGGCGCCGACGCGGCCCGCTTCCTGGGTGCGATCAAGGAGCGGCTGGAGACCGGCAACTTCGAGGCGGAGCTCGGCCTGGCCTGATCCGTCTTCGGCTCATCGGAAGGGGCGCACGGCGTATGCCGTGCGCCCCTTCCGCAGCTGAATCATGTGCGCGTACGTGCACATCAACTACTAGGTGCACGTACGCGCACGCCACCAGACCGTGCATGCAACGTCGTAGCACTTCGTAGCACAACTGGCTTAGAATCGACCTATGGCTGAGCATGCTTTTTCTCGGGAGATCACCCAGCGCGAGCTACGGAATGAGTCCGGCTCGATCATGCGCAGCGTAGAGCAGGGCGAGTCCTTCACGATCACGCGTAACGGCACCCCGATCGGCAAACTGATCCCGTTGCGACGGCGCACCTTCGTTCCTCGCGCAGAGGTCATGGCCGCGTTCGCGACCGCCCCCGTTCTCGATCCGGTGAGGTTCCGCAACGACATCGACACCGCTGTCGAGCAGGATCCGTTCAACCGTGCCTGGTGACGTACGCCTTCGTGGTCTGATCGACACGAGCATCGTCATACACCTCGCCGCTCTCGGTCCTGATCAGCTGCCCGAGGAAATGGTCATCTGTGCCGTGACGCTCGCGGAACTGTCCGCAGGGCCACATCACACCGATGATCCGAACGAGCGAGCCCGCCGAACCAGCGTCCTGCAACATGCTGAGGCCACCTTCGATCCGCTTCCCTTCGACGCCGAGGCGGCACGGGCCTTCGGCATGGTGTCCGCAGCAGTGCTGGCTGCTGGGCGTCAAACACGCCGCCGGCTTGCGGACCTGATGATCGCGTCCATCGCCCACACCCACGGATTACCGCTTTACACCACCAACCCCGATGACTTCGCCGGCCTGAGCGACCTGGTGACCGTACAGGCGGTGCGCCGACCATAAGCCGGGGCTTTCCTACGCCATGAACACCGGCGAGTGCCAGTGAACCACGGACGATTCGCCGCTGGGTCGTGCAGCGAATTACATCCGCCTTCCCGGGTCCAGCAGCATGCACGTACGCGCACATCAAAGTCTGTGTGCACGTACATGCACAGGCGATACAGTGAGTACGTACGTGCACGGGGAGGAGTCGGCTGATGCGGATCAATAGCACCTATGAACTGGGCCTGTACGTGCGCGAGCGCCGTCGCGATCTCGGGCTGACCCAGGCCGATCTCGCCGCCGAGGCCCGGGTCAGCCGACGTTGGCTGTCGGACCTGGAGGGCGGCAAGGAGACAGCCGAGGTCGGCCTGGTGCTACGCACCCTGGCCACCCTCAACCTCGCCATCGATCTGCAACGCCTGGAAACCCTCAAGCGCAGCGGGCCCGACCTGGACGATCTGTTGCGGAAACTGGGAGCGCGGGATGCCTGACGCGCACGACAAGCGACTCGTGGTGCTGCTCGGCGGCCGACAGACCGGCCTCGTCACTGAGGGCACCGACGGACGGCTCAGCCTGACCTACGACGATGACCTACGGCACCTATCAGACCAGACGCCACTGTCCCTCTCCATGCCGATCATCGCGCGAACCTTTGCCGATCCGATTGTCCGGGCGTACCTGTGGGGTTTGCTGCCAGACAGCGAGCAGGTGTTGGAGCGATGGGCACGGGATTATCAGGTTTCCGCCCGCAATCCTTTCGCCCTGCTACGGCACGTCGGCGAAGACTGTGCCGGGGCGGCCCAGTTCGTTCCACCGAACCGGGTCGAGGCGCTGCTCACCGGAGACGGCGGGATCGAGTGGATCAACGACGACGAGATCGCTGAGCGGTTGCGAGTGTTGCGCCGGGATCCCGCAGCCTGGCACTTGGCCAACAGTGGACAGTTCAGCCTGGCCGGAGCGCAGGCGAAGACCGCTCTGCATCTCGATCCCACCTCCGGACAATGGGGTGATCCCTGGGGTTCGGTGCCCACGACGTACATTTTGAAGCCGGCGATCGCCGGCTTCGATGAGCACGATCTCAACGAGCATCTCTGCCTCCAGGCCGCTCGGCGATCCGGTCTGGCCGTAGCATCGTCGCGAGTGATGTCCTTCGGCAACGAGCGCGCCATCGTGGTCGAGCGTTACGACCGAGTCGTCGGGTCCACTGGAGCCATCGGACGAATTCATCAGGAAGACATGTGCCAGGCACTCGGCGTCCCGCCGACCGCCAAATACCAGAGCGAAGGAGGCCCGACGCCGGAGCAGATCACCCAGTTGCTCCGCCGGGCGGTGCAACCGCTACGCCAAGCCGAGCAGGAGGTCGGCCGCTTCGTCGACGCGCTCGCCTTCAACTGGCTGATCGCTGGGACGGACGCACATGCGAAGAACTATTCCGTCCTCCTCGCCGACGGTCAGGTCCGACTGGCACCGCTGTACGACATCGCGAGCGTCCTGCCGTACGACGACATGTACCTGCCGAAGCTGCGCCTGGCCATGCGGATCGGCGGGGAGTACCGGGTCGCGCGGATCAGTGGCCGCCACTGGCGGCGCTTCGCGGTGGAGAACGGACTCGACCCGGAGGCCACAGTGCAACGAGTCGATCAACTTGCCGCGCGGGTGCCGGCGGGTTTCACGGAGGCCGCCGAGGAGCAGGCCGTCAGAGCTCTCGGGAGCAGGCTCCCGGAGGTGCTCGTGGAGCGGGTGTCGACGCACGCCGAGCGGTGCCGCAACGCACTCAGCCAATGCTGATTCGCACTGCTCGTACGTTCTCCCATGATCGTGAAGGATCCGGCCGGTCATGGCGAGCCGGACTCTCCACGATCATTCGGCGCTGGAGCGGTTGGTTTTCGCTTCGCCGGTGCTCCCCTGTTCCGCGGCAACCTCAGTCACGCCATCCAGCAGGACGCATCAGCGGTCAGACGATGTCCCGCTGGGTGATCAGCAGGCCGGCGGCGACGGCGAAAACAACCAGGTAGAACGCGAGCAGTGACGTGGCTGCGCCGCCGTCGAGCATCGCCAGCACTCCTGGCGTGCCGCCGTCGCTGAAGGTGGGTGCGCCCAACGCACTGGCCAGGGAGCCGGCTGCCGTGCCGGGCAGCAGGTTGGCGACGGCTTTCAGCGGTTCGAGCACGTTCGCGACCCCGCGCAGCAGGTTCTCGACCGCGAGGGCCCACACCATGCCGAGGCCGACCGCGAGGGCCGGGCTGCGGGCCAGTGTTCCGACCAGGATTCCGACGGCGGTCCACATGCCATAGATCAGCAGGGCACCGCCGAACGCCCGCGCGAGCTCGGATACCGGCGGCCAGGCGAGCGGTTGAGCCTCGAGACCAGAGATGAGTACGGCGATGCCGAAGTTGACCAGGAACGTGGCTGCGACAAGTACGACGACCACCCCGGCGAGGGCGGTCAGCGTGCCGCCGTAGGCCGATGCCCGTGTGGGCCCCTGGGTGAAGATCGTCTTCCAGGTCCCCCAGTTGTACCCGCTGCCCATCGCGAGCGCACCGAGGATCAGCAGGATCGCGCTGCCGAACATGGGCATCCCCTGCAGGGTGGTCACCGGTACGCCGACCGGCAACAGACTGTTCAGCAGCAGCTCGGGTGGGAGCCCCTCGCGGATCGCGGAACTGCTGTCGGTGCGGTAGCTGAGGTAGTCGAAGAGATAGCCGAACAAGATGTTGAGGGTCAGCCCGACCCCCACCATCGCCCACAGTGTCGGCCACCGGCCCAGCCTGAGCAGCTCGGCACGCGTGCTGGAAAATAGCGCTGCCGGGCCGCGAAGCGCGTTCATGAGTGCACCGTTCTTCCGCTGGCCGCATCCGGTACGGAGGAGTCCGCCGCTGCGGTGAGTTCGAAGAAGACCTCTTCGAGGGAGCGCTCGGAGACACGGAGCTCGTGGAGGAGGACCCCCGCCTCGACCAGCGCCCATGCGAACTTCGGAGCGGCAGCGGCATCCGCGTCGATCCGCATACCTCCGGCGGTGCGTTCGACCGCGTCGTCACCAGCGATCCGGATCGCGACCGCCAGGGCGACCTCGGTCGGTTCGGCGCGGACATACAACGAGCTGATGCCCCGGAGGCCGGCGACAGTGCTCTCCTTGATCAACCGACCCTGGGAGATCACCCCTACCCGGTCGCAGATCTCCTGGACCTCGCTGAGCAGGTGGCTGGAGAGCAGCACGGTCTGCCCTCCCGCCGCGAGGTCAACGAGGAGTCGTCGCAGTTCGGCCATTCCCGCCGGGTCCAACCCATTGGTCGGCTCATCGAGCACCAGCAGCTCCGGATCGCCCAGCAGGGCCGCCGCCACGCCCAGGCGCTGTTTCATGCCAAGCGAGTAGGAGCGGAACGCCTCCCCGCCCCGGCCGGTCAGGTCGACCCGGTCGAGCGCATCGTCGACCGCGGAATCTGGGAGTCCCTGATACCGGGCCATCACCCGCAGGTTGTGCCGTCCTGACAGGTACGGGTAGAACCCTGGGCCCTCGACGAGTGCGCCCGTCCGGGCGGTCGCCGCCGGGTCACCAGGTCGGCGCCCAAGGATGCTCGCGGCCCCGCTGGTCGGCCGGCTCAGACCGAGGAGCATCCGCAGGGTGGTGGTCTTGCCCGCACCGTTGGGTCCGAGGAAGCCGTACACCTCTCCTCTGCGGACAGTCAGGTTGACGCTGTCGACGACGGTGTGCGCCCCGTACCGTTTGGTCAGCCCCTCGGTGGTCACGACTGTTTCGGTCATGCCGGAAGCGTCGCAGCCGACGACGCCGTCGGGCATCAGCCGGGAACCGCTCCCCAGGTACGTAAATCAACGTACCGGGCCTGCGCGGGCTACCCGAGGTGTGGTGCCGCCGCGAGCGCCTATCCTCGGCAGCGATGTGCCGCCTGGGTGTGTCCCGCCTCTGGGAGCGGATACCGTGGCGGGCCGCGAACCGGTGACGGGTGCGACTGGGACAAGAGGTGGGCTGGTGCGTTCCTACGACGTGAAATGTCGCTGGGAGAACATCTGGCCGGTACTGCTGATCATGGTTCCCGGGCTGCTGGGTACCCGTTCGGCCGGCGAGGGCGAGCTCGGCTGGAGCAGGGAGCCGGACCTGTTCGCGTACGCACTGGTCGTGTTCGCGGCGCTCGCCGCAGCCGTGCTGCGTCGGCGCCCGGCGGTGACCTTCACCTGCTGTGCCGCGGCGGTCGTGACGTATCTGGCGGTCGGGTACCCGGTCGGGCCGATACTCATCGCCGTCCCCGTCGCCACCGCCGGGGTGGCTGTCGGGTGGCCGCTGCGCCGGGCGCTGGTCTGGAACAGCGGATTGGGTCTGGCCGTGCTGGTGGCCGGCGGCCTCCGGTTCGGCACCGACCTGGCCGCGGGCCCCGGTATGCCCTTTCTGGGCTGGCTGGCGACCGCGTGCACGGCGGTGGCCGTGCCCACCGCCCTCGGCGCGGCGGTGCGGGCCCGCCGGGAGTCGGAGGCTGATGTGCGGACCGCGCAGGCGCAGCGCGCGGTCTCGGAGGAGCGACTACGGATGGCGCAGGAGCTGCACGACTCCGTGGGCCACGGTCTCGCGGTGATCGCAATGCAGGCCGGGGTCGCGCTGCACGTGCTGGCGCGAAACCCGGACCGGGCTCGTGAGTCGCTGGAGGCGATCCAGGCCGCGAGCCGGCAGTCGTTGCATGAGATGCGCGTCCAACTCGATGTGTTGCGCGGCCCCGAAGGCGAGGACGCTCCCCGGCAGCCGGCTCCCGGCCTGGCCGACGTCGAGGTGCTGCTGGGCCGGATCCGTGCCGGCGGACTCGAGATAGTGGCCGATTTCCAGCCGGGAGAGCTGCCACCGGAGGTCGACGGCGTCGCGTACCGCATCCTGCAGGAGTCACTGACCAATGTCCTCCGGCACGCTGGTGTGACGGCGACGCCGGCGCGGGTACGGGTCACCCGGGAAGGTGCCGACCTCGTGCTGGAAGTCACCGACAACGGTCCCGCGAGCAGCGCCGACAGGGGTCAGGACGCCGACGGCCGCCCGGGGAGCGGCATCGCCGGCATGCGGGCCCGCGCGGAAGCGCTCGGTGGCGACTTCGAGGCTGGCCCGCGACCGGAGGGTGGGTTCGTGGTTCGAGCCCGGCTGCCGTTGCCGAGGTCCAGCCCCGCCGACGTGCCAGGATCGCCGTCATGATTCGTGTCGTGGTCGTCGACGATCAGGCCCTGGTCCGGATGGGGTTACGCACGCTGTTGGAGAGTGAAGACGACACCGAACTGGTGGGCGAGGCCGCCGATGGGCGGGCCGGGGTGGCACTGGTTCGGCGGACCGTGCCGGATGTGGTGCTGATGGACATCCGAATGCCACTGCTCGACGGGCTCGCCGCGCTCCGCGAAATCACCTCGGATCCGGCACTCGCCAAGGTCCGCGTCGTCATGCTCACCACGTTCGAACTGGACGAGTATGTCTTCGGGGCGCTGCGCGATGGTGCCAGTGGGTTCGTACTCAAGGACTCCCCGCCTGACGAGCTGCTGCGCGCGGTACGGGTGGTCGCTGAGGGCGCGTCGTTACTGTCACCGTCGGTGACCCGTCGGGTCATCCAACAGTTCAGCGGTCGCGGCACGCCAGCCAGCACTCCCCCTCTGAAACTGGACCGGCTCACCGACCGGGAACGGGAGATCGTCGCCTGGGTGGCCACCGGCCGCTCCAACGACGAAATCGCCGCCGAGCTGGTAATCAGCCCGGCAACGGTACGCACTCACGTGAGCCGGGCGATGCTGAAACTCCAGGCCCGCGACCGGGCCCAACTGGTCGTCTTCGCTCTCCAATCCGGACTCATGCTGCCGGGTCCCGGCTGACTCAGCCGAGCGGACCTTTACCGATGCGGTTGTCCGGCCGTACCTGTGGGCCCGCAACCGGCCCACCGGCGGGAAAACGGCTACCGACCGGGCCTCGCGGGGCATACCATCCCTGCCATGTACCCCGTGGAGGTGCGGCCACTCGAGGCCGGCGATCTGGCCGCGTGCGGCGCCCTGCTGGCCGACCGACACCGCCGCCACCGTATCGCCCAGCCGCTGCTGGCCCCCCGGTTCGAGCACGCCGACGCCACTGTCCCGGAGTTGGCCACCGCGTTGGGGTTGCCCGGAGCGTCCGGTGCGGTCGCCTTCCGCGCCGGCGTCCCGGTCGGCTTCGTGCTCGGCGCCCCGAAGCCGTCACCACTGTGGGGACCGAACGTCTGGATCGAAGCCGCCGGGCAGGCGGTCGCCGACCCCGAGGTGATGCGCGACCTGTACTCGGTCGCCGCCGCCCGCTGGGTCGACGAGGGCCGGACCGCGCATTACGTCCTCGTGCCGGCACATGACGCGGAGCTGGTACGCGCCTGGTTCCGCCTGGGCTTCGGCCAGCAGCACGCGCACGCCATCCGGCCGGCCACCGGACCGACGTCGACCACGCCGCCACGATGCCCGGTGCGCCGGGCCATCCGGGCCGATGTGCCGGTGTTGGCCCGGCTCGACGTCGAGCTGCCCGCGCACCACGGGCGGTCACCCACCTTCTCCGCCGGCAGGGTCGGCACGGTCGAGGAGAGCCTCGCCGCGTGGACGGAGGACATCGACAACACCGATTACGTCACGTTCGTGGCCGAACGTGACGGCGAGGTCATCGGCTCCGCCATCGGGTGCGCATTGGAGAAATCGAGTACGCACCTCGGCCCGGCCCTCCCGGACAACGCCGGCTTTCTCGCGTTCGCGGCGGTCTTCCCGCACGCCCGTGGCACCGGCGCCGGCCGGGCACTCGGCGAAGCCGTCATCGACTGGGCCACCCGCAGCGGATTCGACAGTGTGGTCACCGACTGGCGGGTGACCAACCTGCTCTCCTCACGGGCCTGGCCGGCGCTCGGCTTCAGCGAAACCTTCCTCCGGCTGCATCGCCTGATCGGCCACTGAGCCGGTTCGTCGGATACCCGCCACCCGGTGCGAGGAGGTGGGCGCACCCGCCATGCCGGTGCCGGTCACAGCGAGCCGATCCGGTCCCGGCCACCCAGCGCAGCGCCGCCACGCAACCGAGGACGGAGACAGCCGGCTGGACCACGACCGGTGTCCAGGTCGGTCAGTGAGCCATTCGGTAACGATCCGTTGGGTGTGTGAGGGTCTGGCTGGGGTGGCGTGACTCGCGATGGCGTGCGCGCAACGAAAAGACGCAGAACCCCGGTATGAAGGTGGTCCTACACAGATCAACTTCACAGGGGTCTGCGTGGCAACGAGTGTCGCATACACCGCCGACTGACGTGCGCGGGAGACCGTGCTGTTCGTCTCCGGCCTACTCGACGCGAACGGCAACGCGTGGTAGCGCCGGGGTGGCGGGCGTTGGGCTGCTTCAAACAGGCCGTCTGGTCTACGATGGTTCTGGACGCGACGCCTGACCAACTGGCCGGCGACAACGATATCGGTCTGTCCACGGAATACCGGTGCCTCACGAGGGCATCTCGGTCTCGCGCGTAGCCGCCTGCACTCGGTGCTGCTGGCAGCAGGATGGCGGGACATTCCCACGTCAACCTCGACGGCACGCTGATCCGCACCGACCGTTGTTCCATTCGGCCGACGCCGGGGTGGATCTCTGGTGGTCCGGCAAGCATCACCATCATGGCGGGAACATCCAGGTCGTTTCCAGCCCGGACGGCTGGCCGTTGTGGACCTCGCCGGTACGACCCGGACGGGAACACGACCTGACCTGCCTCAAGGCCCACCCCGAAATCCTGACGGCGTTGACCGAATGGACCGGAGATGACCTGCCCGTCCTTGCCGATCTGGGCTACGAGGGCGAACCGGCCACCTTTACCCTGCCGATCAAGAAACCCAAGGGCGGCAAGCTCACCAACATCCAGAAGCAGCTCAACTGGCTCCAGGCCCACGCCCGGGCCCGCGCTGAGCAGGCGAACGCGGTGCTCAAAATGACGTTCAAGGCGCTACGGCACGTCAGCCTCGATCCCGGCATGATCGGCCAGATCACCGCCGCGGCACTTGTCCTGCTACACACCGAGCACGACCGAACTACATGATCACCCAACGCCACCGACCGTTACTGACAAAGGCTCAGTGCCGCACCATCCCGGTGGATCGCCAGGCTGATCGAGAGCCCGGATCAGCGCCCACCCTCTACCTCAGGCAGTAACACACGGAAATCACGAAGTACCCGATTGCCGCCAATCTCCAAAAAAGGAAAAAAATTAGCCAGGTTGGGCCGGCGCCGGGCGAGCAGGTAGGTGATCGCTTACGGTCGCCGCCAGCCCTATCCACTCGCGAGCGGGACGGGCAGCCGCGAGGTCGTCAACCAACGCGTCGGGGGAGCCGGAGCGGTAGCGGTCGTACCGCTGGGCGACTGAGCCGAAGGATTCGGCGCGAGCGCGATCCAGGTAGAAACCATCACGTTCCACGGGGGTGACGATACGAGGGATGATTTTGGCCAACGGGTACGAACTCCCGCGAGACCTGAGCAACTCCGCGTGGACAGCACGCGGACAAGCTGCCGGTTCCGCCGCGGCTACGACCGTACCTACTGGTTCGGCGGGATTCGGTAGACGGACACGTGAGAACGCGAGTCGGCGGTGAATTCGGCCCCGGCCCAGTCGGCATGCCTGGAGGCTTAAAAGTCATCCGAAGGTTCTGAAGATCTCCAGTTTGGTTACTGTGCGTAGAACTCTGGGGAAGTCGTGTAGGGACCGGCGGTAGCCGGTCTTGAGGATCTTCCAGTTCTTCAGGTGGGCGATCGCGCGTTCACGGCGGCGCGTACCGGTTGATCGCGGTGTTGCAGGCTCGTCTCACGTCGGTAGGTCCGGCCCGTGGCTTCTTGTACGGGGTCGTCAGGCCGGTTCCTGGTAGCCTTGTCGCCGATCATGCCGGGGCCACCGACGGTGTAGTGCCGACCATTGTTCGGCGATACCGATTCGGTGAAGGCCCGACTGTCGTGCCTGGCACCGGGACACGGCGCCGGTATCCACGACCCGCCATCCAGAGTCGCCACCACCTGCACGTTCTGCCGGATACATGCTTCTTCTCCGAGAAGAGTTCGGTCACGCCATCACGTTCCCGACCGGGGCGACGAACCCGTCAACCAGCGCGGCCTCCCGGCGGGCCGCGCGGTGGCCTCCTCCGCGAACGCCGTGAGCAGCTCGTCGATCAACGGTTCCAGTTCCTCCCGGTAGCGGTGCACCGTCGCTGTCGAGCAGCCGAACAGCTCGGCGCAGGCATCCTCGGGCAGGTTGTGGCGCAGCTGGAACAGCACCATCACCAGCGCCGTGTACAGCGGCAACACCCTGGGCCGTCCCAGAGGCGCCCGCCAGTCCAGCATCAGGTTGAGCTGCTCGTACAGCCAGTCAACTTGCTCCCGACGCAGACCGGTCATACGCTCACAGCGCGGCGGCTGTCCCTCGATCATCTGTTTCCACACAACTCAGTTGATCTACCGGGTGACGGCCACCGCGTCCACATACGACACGCAGACCCCGGTCACACCAACCACCGCAGATCACTCCAAGTCACATCGATACCCTTGCGTGCATCGATGTCAATGAGACTCGAAACCCTCGTGGTCTCCAGTTCGAATCCGGCCAGCTGAGCCATGAGGTCGAGTCCGGCAGGCCAGATGTAGCGGTGCGGGCTGCGGAACAGCTGAGCCTGTTTGGTCTCGTCGAACAGGAAGTGGTGCGATACGACGTGCTGACGCAGAACGTCATAGGTGTCCAAGCCGATGTAGCCGGGATCGGAATGCCAGACCGTGGCGCTTGGCCCGGTGGGAGTTTGCGCAGCTCGGGTACCCAGAGCTCGATCACAAAGCGACCCCCGGGGGTGAGGTGGCGGGCGGCGTTTCGGAAACACGCGACCTGTTCGGCTTGGGTAAGCAGGTCGAGATCGTGTTGTAGACGAGGTAGACGAGCGCGTATTCGCCGGGGGCGACCGTCGTGGCCATGTCGCCGACGATTACCGGGATCATCGCCTCGTCGGCCTTTGCCCGCAGTCGGTCGATCATCGACCGGGACAGCTCAATGCCGGTGACGGCCACTCCCCGCTCGGCGAGCGGGATGGCCACCCGTCCGGTTCCAATGGCGAACTCGAGCGCCGCTCCGTCGCCCGCAAGCTCGGCGATCCGGTCCACGGTCGGCCCAGAACCTCCGGCGCGAACATGCCAGTGCCTGGCGTGTCATAGCGCTGGGCGGCATCGACGTCCCAGATCTCCTCCTGTCGCATGCCGCCAACGATCGCGGTAAAAGGTAGGTGTTGTCCACTGATTTACGGCTTCCGGACCAACACGCGTCCAGGTTCTACATTGTTCCCGCGCAATACCGCTTCCAGCTTCGCTGGGCAGTCCAGGACGCGCCTTTTGCCAGCCACCCGCCGCGAAATAGCACTTGAAAGGGGCCTGACCTGCGGTGAATCAAATTCTGAACCGAGTCAATCTCCGTACCAGTGGAGCACCAGGTCAGGCTCGCCACGCCACCGCGCCAGCAACGCCCGTAATGCGGCCACCAGCTCACGTGCCACGTCGTTGCCAGCCGACGCCTCCAGTCGATCGACTTCGGCATCGAGGCGCGGCAGGTCCTCGCGTTTGAGTACGCCATCCGACCATGGGTCAAGTTGACCGAAGACCCGGAGTCAATTCCCACCGGCCCTGTTCACCAACGACAGCAGGTCCTCCACGGACACATCGAGCAGCCAACCCCGCTCTTCCATTACGGCCCACTCCTCCGCCTCAGCCCGGCGGTGCTCACGCCGCTGCGCCCGGGTGGCACGGCGCAGGCTCTTCGGACGCGGCTGCGGTGGACGTAGCGCAAACAGCAACCCCATCCCGTTGACCGTTGACGCTACCGGTCCTCTCAACAGCACCGCCAGTCAACTAATGCGTCAACTGCCCTGAGCCGCATCAGGTGCACGGAACCAGGACAGCAGTCCCTTGCGCACCCTCGAATCGCGACTGACGCAGTGAACAACATAAGTGTCATTATGATGTTCACCGTTGTCCCGGCTCGCTGTGGTTGTTGCATTAGCGTTCCTGTCCCAGCGGAGCTGAGATGTTCCACTGAGCGCTGTTGGACCGGCTATCTGCGACCCGGCCCACTGAATCACATCAGCTGTCGTCTGCCAGTTGATGTGAGGCACTGCCCGGGTGTCTGAGGCATCTCACGGCTTCATCGAGCCGGGTTTGAGGGCCAGGTAGCGGGGTAAGGGCGGCGCCATGCGTACCGCACTGATGAACAAGCTGGAGCGAGCGTCCGGGCTGGATCGGGTGGGGGACCGGCTCCAGCCCAGGGTCTGGTCGCTGCTGCGGCCGCAACGGGTCAAGGATGCACTGCACGGAGTGTGGCTGGGCCATCCGCTGCACCCGGCGCTGGTGCAGATCCCGATGGGCGCGTGGATCAGCAGCGCCGTCCTCGACCTGATGCCGAGACAGCAGCGGATGCCCGGGCAGCAGCAGCCGCGACGACCCTGGTCGCGGTCGGCACGGCAAGCGCGCTGCCCGCCGCGTTGACCGGCATCAACGACTGGTCGTGGCTCTGGCAGGAGGAACGACGGGTCGGCTTGGTGCACGCGGCAACGAACACCCTGGCGGTGCTCCTTTACGCGGGCTCGCTCGCCGCACGGTTACGAGGGCGGCACCGGCTCGGCCGTACGATCGGATTGTTCGGGCTGGCCGCGGTGAGCGCGGCGGCTACATCGGTGGCCACCTCGTCTACAAGCAGACGGCCCAGGTCAATCAGGGCGCCCCGGACATGCACCGGGTCGAGTACGGTGGCGGCGGTGGCCGAGATCGACTCGCTGCCTGAGGGCCAACTGCTGAACCGGCAGGTCGACAACGTGCCCGTGGTGGTCTACCGCGACGGCACCGATATCACCGTCATGCTGGACCGTTGCGCGCACCAGAGCGGGCCGCTCGGGCAGGGCCAGGTGATCCAGGTCGACGGGCAGCCCTGCGTCGTCTGCCCCTGGCACGGCAGCACCTACAAATTGAAGGACGGAGAGGTCGTGCACGGCCCGTCCAGCACCGACCAGCAGGTGCTACCCGTGCGGGTCATTGACGGCGTCCTGGAGGCCAGATTGCCGTGATCGGCCACTCGCCGGTGCCGGCCCAGCGGGCCCTATGCGGATGCGATACGTGCCTGAACGATTCGGCCGGAAGCAAGCCGGCCAGCTAGCCCGGGAGGCCGGTGTGCCCAGCTTCTTCCCGATCTGGGTGATCGTCACCCACTTCCTCAACATCTTCTTCCTGCTGCTGCTGGCCCGCTCCGGTCTGGAGGTACTCGCCGCGCACCCGAAGCTGTACTGGACTGACGACTGCCCACCCAACCGGGCGTGGGCCCGGTTCTCGAAGAAGGTGTACGCGCCGGACGCCCGCCGGCTGTGGACCTCGCACGACGAGGAGGAGGCGTGGTCGTCGGTGATCGCCCTGCCCGGGAGGCGCAACCTCGGGCTGGGCCGGCACTGGCACTTCATGACCGTTCAGTTCTGGGTGCTGACCGGCGCCGTCTACGTCGCCCTGGTCTTCAGCACCGGCTACTGGCGCTACCTGGTGCCCACCAGTTGGTCGCTGTTCCCCGACGCGATCAAGGCGGTCGGCACCTACCTTCAGTTCCGCCTCGCCGCTCCGCTGCCCGGCGAGCCGTTCAACGCCACCCAGAAGCTCAGCTATTTCGCGGTGGTGTTCTGCTCGCGCCGTTTCAGATCCTCACCGGTGCCGCGATGTCCCCCTCGGTCGTCGGCCGC
>CAVVPI010000006.1:0-447268 GCA_963750055.1 uncultured Actinomycetota bacterium
CCCATAGCCTCTACCTCAGGTGCACGAATCGCCTCTACAATGAACAATCCCGGAAGCAAGGAGCTGTGACGATGACGAAGAGAAGCAAGAAACCACACGGAAGAAGAAGTCGTGGAAGGAACTCTCGCCGCTGGCGCGGTTCGGGAACCATTGCCGCGGCCGTCGTCCAGTTGAGCCTTCTGGTCGCGGCGCAGCGGGACATATCCCGCCGCCCGGCAGAGCAGATCCGCGGCAGCAAGGCGATGTGGCGGGCGATCACGCTGATCAACTTCATCGGACCGGGGCAGCTATTTCACCTTCGGTGTCAAGAGGGCTCCCGCAGTCAAATAGCCGCCCGGCAACCGTGCCTGCCGGTAGCTACTCGGCAGTAGCCGCGGCTTGGGCTTTATGCGGGCGTTAAGCTTAAGCCTGTAAATTGGGAGCATGACCCATCCAAAAAGCCTGCCATGCACCGTGCCCTCGGCATCTCCAAGGAGATCGAAGACGCTGCCTGGTTTGTCTTGGGCCCGGGACTGCATGGCAGGCCGTCGGCCCTGGACGGGCGCACCAAAACGTGGTCGGTACCGGCCGCCGCGGAGTTGTTGGACCGCCTCGAACGCGGTGTTCCGGACTCCAAGGCTCCCATGATGACGAACCTCCGGCAGAACCTTGAGGGTGCATCACGCGTCGCCAGACAGCTGGCCATGGAACTGCTCTTCCTGCAGTCCCTGCCGCTGGCCCACGAGGTGAAGTCCTCAAGGTCAAGCGCGCCCGTGTGGCCGAGGCCGCGAGCTGGCTGGAACCGCCGTTGGAGCTCCCGGGCGAGCTCGACGCGAGCATGACAGACCACGGCGTGATCCGGGACCGCACGGCAAATTCAACTGGACCATCTGGGCCACCTGAAGTGGCTTTGCCGCTTCGTGAAGCACGTCGCCCAGCGCCCTGCCGGCGTCGTCGCCGCGGCCGTCAAGGACCCGCTGGCCTTCCACCAGCTGGTCGCCGGCACCCCGGAGGACCAGCCGGCCATCCGCCGCAGCATCGAATTCCTGGTCTGGCCCAGCTACTTCGAACCCGTTGTGGCCAACGTCGAACGCCAGGAGATCCGCGATGCCTTCGCTTCCCTGGTCGGCGGGGCGAAGGGTGACAGCGACGAGGAAATCTCGGCGGATATCCACCGCATCCGGCTCCACCTCGACGAGCAGGCCGGCCAGCGGATCGACTGGTACTCCCGTCAGCTGGTCAGCCAATGGCGGAAGGTCGGCGATCCGGGCCGCCGCGCATGGCTGCTGCGCACCCACCATGACAACGCCGAGCTCCTCGCGGCCTGGCAGGCCGAGGAAACGGTGACGCTAGACGTCGAGCACCTTCGCCTGCTGGATCCGGGCGTCACGGCCGGGCTGGTCCAGCACGCCGTGGACGAGGACTACAAACACCTCGGCTATGTGGAGCGCGAAGACACCAAGACCGCCGTCTTCGCCTTCCTGACCGTCATGAAGCCGGGCGACCTGGCTCTCTCGCAGAGCTCGGGCGCCGTCCGGGTCGGCGTGGTCCTCGGAGAACCGGAGCACCACGATGACAACCGCCGGCTGCGCCGTAAGGTCCGCTGGTTCGACGAGACCCATGACATGACCGAGCTGCCCCGGCACGTGCAGCGCCAGCTGGCCACCGCCGGGATCATCGTGGACATCACCCGCGTCATCGCCTCGCTCGAGGCACTCCTGCCGGTCGAAGCGGAAGCCGAAGCCGAGGAGGGCGAGCAGCCGGCCGCCGTCGTCGAACCCGTTTGTGAAGGCTTCCGCCCCCTGACGCCCGAATTTGCCGCGTCCCTGCACATGGACCTGGAGCCGCTGCAGGAAATCGCCGAACTGCTGGAGGAGAACCGGCAGCTGGTGCTCTACGGCCCGCCCGGAACCGGCAAGACCTACCTGGCCAAGCACCTTGCGGCCCAGTTGGCAGGGGACACCACGGACGAGCGGGTCAAGCTCGTGCAGTTCCACCCTTCGTACGCCTATGAGGATTTCTTTGAGGGCTTCCGTCCGGACAAGACCGACGAGGGCCAGGTGTCCTTCAAGCTCGTGGCCGGTCCGCTGCGCCGGATCGCCGAAGAGGCCGCCAAACCCGGCAACGAGAGCAAGCCGTACTTCCTGATCATCGATGAGATGAACCGGGCGAACCTGGCGAAGGTTTTCGGTGAGCTGTACTTCCTGCTCGAATACCGTGACGACCGGATCTACCTCCAGTACAGCCCCAACGAGCCGTTCACGCTGCCGGACAACCTGTACATCATCGGGACCATGAATACCGCGGACCGCTCCATCGCGATGATGGATGCGGCCATCCGCCGCCGCTTCTCCTTCATCGAGCTGCACCCGAAGACCGAGCCGGTGAAGGGCTCGCTACTGCGGTTCCTGCAGGCGCGGAACCTGGATACGACGCCGGCCCTGCTGCTGGACGCGCTCAACGACGCGATCGACGAGTGGGACCGGGACCTCATGATCGGGCCGTCCTACTTCATGAAGAAGTCGGCCCAGACTCCGAAGGGCCTGCGCCGGATCTGGAAGTACGAGCTGATGCCGCTCCTCGAGGAGCACTATCACGGCCAGCTCAACCGGGCCCAGCTGGAGGAGCGGTTCGGCCTGGACCAACTGCTCGCCCGCCTTGCGCGCGTCTAGCCTGCAGCGGCCCGGGACGTCCGCGGGACCAGTGACGTCCCACGGGCCGGCGACGTCCCGGGGCCCTGCCGCGGCGGTGCGCCGGATCGTGCTGGACGAGCTCTCGGGCGGTGTTGTGGAGCGGCTCGACCCTGCCAGCGCCGCCTATGTCAACGGCAGCGGCCTCGCCAAGGCCTCGCCGATGGGCTTGGGCCTGTACCGGATTGAGCCAGTGGGCAAGGTGGGCTCCGTGCGCACCCCGGCGGTGCAGCTTGAGGTGCGGCCCAAGGAACGGCTAGGCCTGGGCAGGCTGCTGTTCCTGCTCGGCTACGCGGGGGAGCAGGGCTTCCGGGATGATTCTGTGGCCGCGGTCGAGGAAACCGAGCTGTGGAGTGCCCTGGCCGAGTCCCTCGCGCAACTGGCGGACCGTGCGCTGAGCCGCGGCGTGCTGCAGGGTTACCTCAATGTGGAGGAATCGCTCCGGACGGTCAAGGGCCGGATCCGGATTTCGGACCAGATTTCGCGCCGGCCCGGCATGCTGGTCCCGCTGGAGGTCTCCTACGACGAGTTCACCGAGGACATCGCGGAAAACCGGATCCTGCGCGCCGCGCTTGAGCGGATGTCCCAGGTCCCGGGTGTGCGTCCGGAAGTGCTCAGCCGTTTGCGGCAGCTGAAGGGAAAGCTCGACGCCGTGACCCGCCTTCAGTCCGGAGCGCCGCTCCCGGCGTGGCGCGCCAGCCGGATGAACACTCGGTACCACGCGGCGCTCCGGCTCGCCGAGGTGATCCTGCGCAACGCCTCGGCGGAAGCCGGCGACGGGAAGCAGCAGTCGGCGTCGTTTGTGGTGGACATGTCCAAGGTTTTCGAGGACTTCGTCGGGACGGCATTGCGGCAGGCCATGGCGGCCTTTCCAGGGGGAGATGCGCCTTCGCTACAACGCGCTGCTCAACGAGGCCGTCCGCGACTCCGACCGGATCGTGGTGCAGCCCGGCGCGGTCCATTTCCTGGGCGGCCGGCCGGTGATGGTTTACGAGGCCAAGTACCAGGCGGCTGCCGACCTCGGCGCGTCCCTCTCGGGGGACCACTACCGGATGCTGGCCTACTGCACTTCACTGAGGGTGCCGACCGCGTGGCTGATCTACCCGGGTGCAGGCGAAATCAAGCTGCGGCGGATCCTCAATACTGACATCGACGTCGTAGAATTCCCGCTGGATCTGTCCCTGCCGCCGTCGGAAATCCTGGCTTCGGTGGCGGACCTCGCGCAACAGTCGTGGGGCGAAGTGGTGCGTCAGGCCACAATCAGCCGCTGACGGCGACGGCGTCGGTGGTGCGTGTTACGCGGTTTCTTCCTGCTGGACGGACAAATTCAGCAAATGCTTCAAGAGTGCTTTTTCCGGCTGGCCAGGGTGGTTGGCGACATGCCGGCGAAGATTATCGCGGACCTCCGCCTCTTCTGGTCCGGTCTCAGCGAGAATCGCATCGATGATCTCGGTCACTTGCCCGCGCAAGGGGTCGAGATCCTGCTCGTCCGCACCCAGCTGGTCGAGGGTTCGGGCTTGGGTGCGTTCCATGCCTCGGGGCCGACGGAATTCCAGCACCTGGGCGTCAGAAGCGGAGGACGGCGTTGAGGGTGGAGCTGAGGAGCTCGGCTCGTTCGACATCAGCGAGTGTGGCATGATCTAGCGCTCTCCGGTGGGTGTAGTAGGGCCTGTAGGTACTGGCCGAATAGGGTCCAAGTCCCCGAAGTTGAACATTATCCTAGGCAGACCGCCGTGTCTCGCTTAGCCGCTACGATAATTTTGATGTGTCTTCGGGTTCGACGCCGGCGGGCCGGCGTGCTCCGGCAGTCGGGACCTGGGTGCCCAGCAGGAAGGCATCGAGCTGCTGCTCCAGCGCCGAGGGATCCTTGAGCTCGCATTCCCAAACGGTGAGGACCTGCCAGCCTGCACTCTCGAGCTGCCGGCGCTGCTCGGCGTCGCGGTTGCGGGTGCGCGTGCGCTTGGTTTCCCAGAACTCCGCGTTGGCCTTCGGCGCATGCTGGCCTACGCGGCAGTCGTGGAAGTGCCAGAAGCAGCCGTTGACGAAGATGACTTTGTGGCGGCTGGCGAACACCAGGTCGGGGCTGCCGGGCAGGCGACCGCCGCGGGCGGTTCCGTGCAGCCGGTAGCGGTACCCCTTGGCATGGAGGAGCCTGCGAACAAGCAGCTCAGGCTTGGTGTTCTTCCCCCGGATGCGGGACATGTTCCAGCTGCGCCGCTCCGGGGTCAGCCTGTCCGCCATGCATCAAGTCTAGGCGGGCGGTGTCCGGCGCTAGATCTCCCGTTCGGGCTGCTCGCCGAACTGGAAGTGGCGGCCGGAAACCGACGTCGGCTCGATCTCGACGTAAAAGTCCTTCAAGGTGGGAACCCAGGGCTTCAGTCCCAGCGCCTCGGCCGCGGCGATGTCCGCGGACTGCTCCAGCACACGCGCGGTGCCGCGAAGGACGACTGACCAGGCGTCCGCGGACAGGATGCCGTCCGTTTCGAAGAGCACCTTGGAGTTGATGGTCAGTTCGGCCAGCTTGTTGCCCGGGGCGGTGCGGATGATCAGCTTCCGGCCGCTCACTGCATAGTTCACCGGAAAGATGTCGGGCTCGCCAGCCACGGTGACTACCAGCCTGCCGTGTTTGGTGGCCTCAATCAGTTTCCAGGACTGGTCGTCGTCCAGGTTGAGGATGGGATTGCCGTCTGCGTGTTCAAACATCATGGGCTCATTGTTCTATCCCGTGTAGAAAAACACCAGAGGCTGACGTCGGAAAATCGGGGAATTACGGGGAATGAGGCGGGGCGATGCGCCAGGCTAAAGTGTCCGACCCCTGCGTGGCCTCTGCCTTGTTTCGCACTGCATCCGGCGCCTGTGGATAACCGTGACGTCCAAAATGTGGCGTCGGTTACCCTTAAGCATTGTTTGCACTCAGGCGTCTTGATTTCTATCGGGGGAGTAGCTGACCATGACATCTCGACCTTCCGTCTCCGGCCGTCGCCAGGCCGTCTCCGCTGTGGTTGTTGCTGCGTCTCTGCTGCTGATCACCGCCTGCAACGGTGGAGGGTCTTCGCCGGGCGGCCCGCCGGCGACTGAGTCACCGAGGGCGTCTGCGGCGCCCACTCCTAGCGCCACGCCGTCACCGACGGCCAGTTACAAGCCCGCCGACGCCTCGGGTAAGGCTGAAGTTCCGGTCCCGGTTCTGCCGGAGGCCGCGAAGGCAGAGACGAAGGAAGGCCTGGAGGCGTTTGCCTCGTACTGGTTCAGTTTGCTCAGCTATGGATACGAGACTGGAGATTGGCGCCCCTTGAAGCAGTGACGTCCTCAGCCTGCGAGCCGTGCAGCGAAGGCCAAGAGCATCATCAATGCCTGGAATTACAGAAGGTCGTTGGCTCGTAGGTGGGAAGATCACGACCCCTTCAGTGAGCATGAGTTTGTTCAAGGCGCGGATACGACTTATCAGGTAGTCGTTCAGGCTCTCAAACGCCTCTGACATACATAAGGCAGGATGCCAGTGTCGCTCGCAGCGATCCTCAGGCCGACGATACCGGGAATCTGTTGTTCGTCTCATTCAACGGCGGCATTTGGACGCTCGTAAACGTCGGAAGAATCGTCGGCTGAGTCATGGGGCTAGCGAATTCCTGTCGCATCTTGTTGACGTTAGTGGATCTCCTCCGCAATCGTAGTCATCATGGGGATTGGTCCGTGACGCAGAGCCGCCTGAAATCTTCAGCGGCTGGAATCCCGATAGCGTCAACGTGGGCGGTTGGAGGCTGGATCCGGACACCGGGCATTTCGTACCCCTTGAAGCTGGCACCCCCTCCGCCGATCCATACCAGTACAAATGGGAGCTCCAGTGTCATCTTGGCGGCGGTGACTTCGACACTCCTTGCCTTGCCGACGCGTGGACTGCAAGGGGAATGGGCCGGATGGGCAGGATGGAATCCCTGTTGTCTGGCTGAAAGCACCGGCGGGCGTGCCGAACCCGACGTGGTCGTTCTATTCCGGGCCCACGTGCCTCTTCGATCCCAAGCCAGAAGATTTGCTGCCCCGGATCGCCGCCATGATCCAAACAGAGTTTCAGAAGCTCCCGGTCGCCGCTGGAACGGTCACGGCCCAACCTAGCCCGCACACTCTCCGCGGGGCCGAGACTAACTTCTTCGCAGCTGCGACCGAACAGCAGTTCGCCACAACCCTCCTGGGGCAACAAGTACACGTCATCGCCAAACCGGTGCAGTACACGTGGGTCTATGGCGACGGCACCTCGCTGGGACCGCAGACTGCAGCCGGTGGCCCGCTGCCCGAGGACCGTTGGGGCAAAGAACCCTCACGAGCCACATCTACACCCAGACCGGAGATTTCTCCGTGGTGCTGACGACCCATTTCCAAGGCACCTATTCCGTCAATGGCGGCCCACCCCTGCCCATCCCGGGACAAGGCCAATTCAGCTCGCCGCCACAGCAGGTCAGCGTGTGGCGCTCGATCACCCGAAACTACGCGGACAACTGCCTTCAAAACCCCCAGGGCCAGGGTTGTCCCGGAGCGGCCCCGAAAGCTCCGTAACAATCCCGTCGGTCGCCGGTCGCCGGTCGCCGGTCGCTGGTCGCCGGTCTGCACCTGTACCTGGCGCGCACCGGCGTCGTTCCCTTGAGGAGCGGCCAGAGTACACCCCGGTGACCGACGACGTGTAGGGACAGAAGATTCATGGCATATGGCGAGTTCGATCCCTCGTCCGGGGTACCCCTGTACCGGCAGATCAAGGAAATTCTGCGCCGTGAGGTCGCCGAGGGAATCGTGGATCCCCAGAAGCCGATGACCGAGGTGCAACTGCTCAGCCGATTCGATGTCAGCCGGGCGCCCATCCGGCAGGCGCTCCAGGAGCTTGCCAGCGAGGGCTACGTCTACAGAAAGCAAGGCAAAGGGACATTCCCGGTCGTGGGCACCCGGGTACAGCGGCCGGCCGACGTGCGGTCGGGGGCCTTGTATCAGTACCTCTCCGATACCGGACTGCATCCGACAGGGAAGGTCACCGGCGTCGGCGGGTGGAGCCGCCCGCCCGGATCCGGGACCTCCTGGGGATCGAATCGCACGAACGGCTCCTGCATTTCACGCGCCTGATCTCGGTTGAAGACGAGCCCCTCGTCGAAGCCGACGTCTACATCCGGGCGCCTAAGGACTTCAGCCCCACTGCCGCGGAACTGGACGACGAGGGCTCCGCCTTCAGGCTCCTGGAGCAAAAGTTCGGCATCGCACACGTACGAGCCGAGCACGATGCATGGGCGACCGCGGCCACCGCCCGCCAGGCGGCGACCTTCGGCGTGAGCCAGGGAAGCCCGTTGCTCGTCATCGAGACAATCTTCTACACCGACGGGTGACAGGCCAGCGGGTGGCGCTCCGCAGTGCACCAGGCCGAAAAGTTCAAGTACCGGTTCAGCACAAGCCAGTGATCACCCCTGTGGGCCAGAGCTCCGTTCCCACACCCTGCGCTCGGGAATTTGGGCCGCTCGAGACGACTCCCTCTTGACTTTGGCTTTACACCATGTAAACCTAGTAGACAGGTAATCAAGGTCACAGCAGGCAACGCACTACGGCTTACAGGTGGACGTCAGGCTCCCCGGTGCACTGCCTCTTTGATTACCACAGCCTGCACCGAGTTCGGCGAGGAATCAATCCAGAGGTCGCGCGGTGCATGATCCTTCAAAGCGCGTGACGCCAACGATGGCGTGACGCTGACGAAAGGTTGTGCCAATGACGGATACAACAAGTGTCACCAGCAAAACCGTCAATACGGTCCTTGGTCCTGTTCCTGCTGCTGAGTTGGGTGTGGTGGCGGTCCATGAGGCGCTGCTTTCGGTGGTTCCGGGGGCGCAGTATGCCCCGGATATCAGCATGGACCGGGCGGAGATCTTCGAGGTCCTGGCCGGGAAGCTGGCGGACTTCCGGGACCATGGCGGGAAGACGATCGTGGACAGCACGGGGATGTTCCATGGCCGCGACCTGAAACTGTACGAGGCGCTCTCACGCTCGACCGGGGTGCATATTGTCGCTTCGACGGGCATGGGTCCGGAGGAGATGCTGGGCGGTTACTTCCTGACGCCGCAGACCAACCCGCCGACGCCGTGGCCGGCCGAGAAGTTCGCGGACCTGTTCTCCAAGGAGGTCACTGAGGGCATGGTGGTCCCGCGCGTCGAGCGCCGGGGCGCGGCCGGGCTCGTGACCACGACGGCGGCCGGGCGGGCATGACGCCGACCGAGGAGAGCCTGTTCCGCGGCGCGGCCAGGACCGCGCTGGACACGGGTGTTCCGGTGTCCATCCGTTATGGTGCGGACGTGCTGCATGACCTGGAGGTTGTCCTGGATGAAAAGCTTCCGGCCGGCCGGGTGCTGGTCGGCGGCCTGGACCGCAGGGACGCCGTCTCCGCCGGGGCTGCCCTGGCGGTGGCCGGGCGTGGGGCGTTTGTCGGGATCGACCATGTGGGCCTGAACGAGGACGCGGACTACCTCACCGACCACGAGCGCGCGGACCTGGTGCTCGGGCTCGTGCGGGCCGGCCATGCGGACAAGGTCATCCTGTCGAGCAACGCGATCGGTGTGGCCAAGGGGCAGCCGGACTATGACCTGCCGTTCAGCCACGTCGTGTCCGTTTTCGTGCCGTTCCTGAAGACCCAGGGCCTGAGTGACGAAGACGCCCGGCGGATCCTGGTGGAGAACCCGCGCGACCTGCTGACCGTGCGCTAAGCACGTCCCGGCCCCTACATGAGAAGCTTTCGAACCCCTGAGGTGAACGAATGACCAAGGTAACACCGTGCTGGGAACCATCCCGGCCGAAGAACTGGAAATCGTGGCGGTCCACGAACATATCGGCTACGGCATGCCCGGGTCCGAACTGGACACCCGGTGGTGGAAGTCCCCGGAGCAGGCCTACGAGGAAACCGTGCCGAAGCTGCGGAAATTCCGCGAATACGGCGGCGGGACCTTCGTGGACGCCACGGGCATCTGCAACGGCCGCGACGTGGACTACTACAAGTCCCTGTCCGCCAAGACCGGGGTCCACATTGTCGCCTGCACCGGCTTCGTCGGCGGCGACACCGCCTTGCCGCACTTCTCCCGCGCGGGTGTGGACTACCTGACGAAGGTGTTCATCCACGAGATCACGGTCGGGATCGGGAACACCGGCGCGAAGGCCGGTGTGATCAAGGTCGGGGTGAGCCGCGGCGGGCGCATGACGGACCTGGACAAGCGCATCTACCGGGCCGCGGCCCGCGCCGCCGTCGTGACCGGCGCGCCGATCCTGACCCACCTGGCCATCGATCCGAACCGGCGGTGACCATCTTCAACGAAGAGGGCCTCTCGCTGGACCGGGTGCTTTTCGGCCACGCCGATGACGGGCTGAACGCTCCGATCACCCCGCATGACTGGATCTACGCCCAGGGCGGCCGGATCGGTTTCGATACCTTCGGCTACGATCTCGAACTGCCGGATCCGCCGTTTTGGGGCCGCAAGCGCGCCGAACGCATGGCGCACTTCGTGAACCTCGTGAACAAGGGCTATACGGACAAGCTCCTCGTCTCGGCCGACGCGAACTGCAGCCCGCTGGGCTGGCCGGGTGTGAAGGGCCACACCATCAACTACATCTTCGAGGACATGATCCCGGACATGCGCGCGGCCGGCATCGACGACGCCACGATCAAACTCCTGCTCGAGGACAACCCGGCCGACTTCCTGTCGCTGAGCGCCTGATATCCGGGCCCCCACCACAACTTACCCGTTCCACCAGACTTGGCCCCGGGCCAAGAATGGGCCAAGAAAGAGATGAAACCAATGAAGACTTCGGAAATCAAGAACCTCAAGATTGCCATCATCGGCGGCGGCTACGGCGGCGCCGCCGTGGCCAAGGCTCTGCAGAGCATCGGCGCGGAGAACGTCCACGTCTATGAGCAGGCGCCCGCATTGGGCCAGGTTGGGGCCGGCATCGGCCTGCGCCCGCCGACGGTCGAACTGTTCCGCCAATGGGGCATCTTCGACGCAATTGCCGAGGTGAGCTCGCCGAGTGATAGTGGTGCAACGTCCGCACGGTCACCCCGGCCAGCCGGGCCACCTTCCCTACCGGGTACGCCATGGTTCCCTCCCTTCCGCCAACCAGGCTGCCGCCTCCCGTTACGTCAGAGTCAACCGCGGCATCCTGGGCCCGATCGAGGTACGTACCGCGACGGGTCCGCTACCCGGCGGTCAGGGCCATTCCGCGAGCGCGTCGTCGTCGCTCGGCACGTACTCCTGCGGTGGGCCGCCGTGGGTCCACGGGGTCTCCTCCCGGGTGCGGGAACGCCCCGGACCGGATGTAGGACCCGTCAGCAAGGTGGTGTAGCAGAGCCGCTCGCCCACCTCGGGCACGCTGCCCGGCGGGGCGGTCAGCCCGCGGCCCATCCCGCCGGAGAGCTCCAGCACCACCTCGGTCTTCGTCCCGTCAGCGGACCCCGGCCGGCGGGGTCACGAAGACCACCCGGGCCTGCTGCGTCGGCCGGGTCGGCGAGTAGAGCTTCGTGCCGGGCCTGACCAGCACCGGGTCGGTGGTGACCAGCATGATCCGGGGCCGCAGCACCGGCCGCTTACCGGTGTCGTCGACCCGCTTCGGGTCGGCCAGGGTCACCTCGCCGACGAACGCCTCGCCGGTCAGCCGGTAGTCGGCCATCACCAGCGGGTCGTCGTAGGCCCGCTGCACCGCGTACGAGGTCGAGCGCCCGTTCCAGCCGGTCCAGCCGCTGCGCCGCGGCGACCGCCCCGTCCCGGCTCGGCTGCGGTGCCCCACCGGCATCGACGTGCTCGGCGTACCCGGTGAACGCGTCCTTGTCCGCGTCCCACCGGCCCGGCCACCCGGGCGCCGGGCGGCAGCCCGCGCAGCAGTTCGACGCCACGCCACATCAGCTCCCAGGTCGGCGTGAGCTGGGCGCGCAGCACGTCCTCGAGCGCGGCGTACGCCCGGTGCTCGGCGGCCGGGTCGCCCAGCGCCTCCTGATGGACGGCGATCGCCGGGGCGAGCACGGTGTTGTCGAACGTCGGGTCGGTGGCCGGCCCGGCCGGTGGGCAGACCGCCGGGTCCTCGACCCGCGCCGCCGCCTCGGCGCCCGGCACCCCGGGCGGCGGGTCGATCCAGGCCAGCAGCGCGGCCAGGTGGGCGTCCTCAAGCGCGCTCTGCCCGGTCGCCCAATGTCGGGTGAGCACGTCGGTCATCGCCAACAGCATCGATGACCCGGGATATTCGGCGCGTTCAGCGAAGAAGGTCAACCACCGGCCGAGCAGCGGCACGGCGGCGTCGCACCGGGTAGTCCCCGTCGGTGCGACGGAACCGGGTGGAACGGCCGAGCAGCCGGACGAAGTTGATCCCGGCCAGGTTGGGCACCAGCAGCTGTGGCGCGTCGACGTACCGGTAGCGCTCGTCCCGGCCCCGGTCGATCGGCACCGCCTCGGCGACCCCGCGTCGCCCGTCCAGGTAGGAGAGCAGACACCGAGGCGAGCTCTGGTGGCGAAGGCAAACCGCTGGTCGCGGTTGCGTGGCTGCGGCACGATCAGCAGCCGCGCCTCGTCCGGGGCGGCCCCGATCATGGCGGCCAGCGGGGCGTTCGCCTCACCGGCCATCGCCAGCGGCACGAAGACCAGCGGGGTGCGCCGACAGGTGCAGGTGCCGGACGGTGGCGATCGGCTGGGCCACCCCGGCGGCCACCGCCTGGGCGCGGGCCAGCGCGGTCAGCGTACTCACGACAGCACCTCGGCCCGCAGCCGCGCGGCGGCCCGCAGCCGTACGGCCGCCTCGGTCGTTCTGCTGACCGGCTCGCCGGCGGCGCGCTGCGCCGGCGGCCAGGGCCAGCGCGGTGCTCACCAACTCCACCCCGCCCAGCTCCTCGCGTACCGACTTACCCAAGCGCGGCGGTGTGCCCGGCCGCCTCGTGCCGGCAGAACCGGGCCAGCTCGCAGGCGGCCAGACACTCCGGGGCGTACCGGGCCTCGATGGTTTCCAGGGCCGTCCGCAGCGCCAGCGGCGGGCGGGTCGGCCGGCCGGCCGGATCGGCGGCGAGGTCGAAGGTGAGGTCCGCGGGCAGTCCGGCCAGCAGTTCGTCGACCCGCGCCATCCGGGCGAGCTGCCGTCGCAACACCAGCAGCTGCCGGCGTACGTCGATCAGCTCGGCCGTCGGGTCGGTGGAGAAGTCCTGCGGGCAGACCAGCAGCACGTCGTGCGAGACCAGCTCCGGGTCGTGCCCGGCCCCGGCCAACAGGTCCCGCAGGGCCAGTACGTAGACCGCCGCCTGGGTCGCGGCGGCGGAGAGCTTGCTCGAATCGGCCTGCCCGTCGATCACCGCGAACGACTTGATCTCCACGACGTGGAACCGGCCGCCGAGCTGGCCGGCGATCAGGTCCGGTTCGAGGTAGACCCACCGCCCGGCGACCTCCAACCGCAGCAGCGGGTGATCGAAGAGGGCCGCTACCTGATCGGGTACGTCCTCGGCGGCGGCGCGGGTCAGCAGCTCCCGTGAGTGGGCATGCCTGAGCTCGTTACCAGTGTCGCCGCGGGCCTCGGAGAGGTCGGTGTAGCCCGCCTCCGGGATCGGCAACCCCAGCCGCTCGCCGAGCAGCCGGAGCAGTTCCGCACCGCCGTCCGCCTTCACCCGTGCCTCGAAGGCGTTGCCCCGGGTGATAGCGAACCGCGACTGACCGAACTGGGCCGGGAAGCCCACCTGGGCGGCGAGCGCGGGCTTGTCCACCCCGGCGCAGTCCAGCACCGCCCGCCGCGCACAGCCAGGGTTGGCGGTCAGTGCGGCGATGGTGCGCGCGTTGTGGCGGCGCGGCGGCACCGCGCCGCGTACCCGATTGAGCCGCTCGTCGACGTTCGGCACCCGCTCCCCCTCGACCGGTCCGGATCCCGTCACCCGAGCACGGTACAAGCCGCAGTGCCGGACCGGTAACCAACCGCCCCCCACCCGCCGCCCCACCCGCCGCCCCATTCAGCGTCGATCATGAGGTTATCGTCGATTTCCGGGCTGATTCCGGCGATAACCTCATGATCAATTTTGCGGTGATATGTTGCCAGCCGGACAGCGGCGGCCGGGAGGTGCCCGCGAGATGCCTGAGGCCCGCAATAACACCGGTCGGGTGGTCCCGCCCAGCGCCAATCGGATCGCCGGCCGCAGCGGCGTACCCCGCTTCGGTCCGGCCGACGAGGATCTCGCGGCGGTGGCGCAGGCGGCGAGCCGGGAGGCCGGTGGAGCGAACCCGGAACTGCTGGGCGACTTCCTGCCGTTACTCGCCGAGGCCGCCGGCACCGGACGGCGACTGGACCGGGTCGCCGTGGGGGCCATCGGGGCGTCCGGGCGGCGCGCGGCCGAGCAGGGCGTACCGATCGGCCAGGCGGTGGAGCTCTACGTCTCGGCGGCCTGGCGACTGTGGCGCCTGCTACCGGTGGTGTCCGGGCCGGCCGAAGCGGAGCCGGTCCGCCTCGCCGGCGAGGCCGTGCTGCGGGTGGTCAACGACGCGCTGGCGGCGCTGGCCGACGGCTACCTGGCCGCCCGCCGGCAGATGGTACGCCGGGAGGAGGCACTACGCCGGGAGTTGATCGACGACCTGTTGCGCGGCGACCCGAACGTGGCCGGCATCGTGGAACGGGCCGAACCCTTCGGCCTCGATCTCACCCGCCCGCACCAGGTGGCGCTCGCGCTGCCCGAGCCAGCGACTGACCGAAGCGGCGACGGCGATCGGCGGGGTCGAGCGGATGATCCTGGACCGGTTCGGGGACCGGGACGTACTGGTGGCGACAAAGGACGGCATGCTCGCCGTGCTGGTCCCGGGCTCCCCCACCCCCGATCGGGGGCCGCGGACCGGCCGGCAGGCCACCGGTGAACTCGGCCAGGTGGTGCACGCCGCGTTGCAGAGCATCCCGGCCGGTCAACCGTGGCGGGTCGCGGTCGGCCGCCCCTACCCGGGCGCGTTCGGCATCGCCCGTTCCTATGAAGAGGCCCGCGAGGCGCTCGACCTGGCCGACAAGCTGGGCCTGCCGGGCGATCTGGCCCAGGCGGAGGACCTGCTGGTCTATCGGATGCTGCTGCGTGACCAGGCCGCGATCGCCGACCTGGTGGAGGAGGTGCTCACCCCGTTGACGCTGGCCCGCGGCGGGGCCGAGCCCCTGTTGGCGACGGTGGAGGCGTACTTCACCACCGGCGGGGTGGTCACCCGTACGGCGCGTCAGCTTCATTTGTCGGTGCGCGCGGTCACCTACCGGCTGAGCCGGGTACGCGCACTGACCGGGTACGACCCGACGGATCCGGCCGACTGGTTCACCCTGCATGCCGCCGTACTCGGGGCGCGCCTGTTGCGCTGGCCACACCAACCTCTGCCCCGGTCGGTCTGAAGCCCGCGCACGCCCGGTCTCAGCGTGGCACGACTGGCGTCTGGTTGCCGACAGTCGGCAATCAGGTGCGCCCGGTATTGGCCGACACTGGCCCGTGCGCTCCGACCCGGCTCGGGCGGACGCTGGAGCTTCCACGTTCTCCCCCGGCCGCGAGGAGGCGGTGATGACCAGCCGTACGCTGACCGGTCGATCGGCACTCCCACCGCCAGGCATCCGGATCCCGGTGGCTCCGCGAGTCGGTCGTCGGCGAGCATCACGCCGCGCTCCAGACTGAGCCCCCGCACCTGATCCGACCGGCCCGCCGCCCGTCCCGCCACTGGTTCGTCGCTCGCCCGATGGTGCTGCTTCGCCAGTCACCCCGCCCGAGACGCTGATCCGCCAGATGCCGGCAAGGGCAGTTCGTCATACCACTCGGCGCCACCCGGACATCCACGTTTCACCGCGGCTGACCCGCCGTGCACCCTCGGCCCGCCCGGGCGACTCTACCGAAGGAAAGGAAGGCACATGATCAACGGAAGCGACCGGCTTGACGTGTTGCGTACCACCTTGGAGCAGCAGTACGACCGGCACACCGAGGAGTTGACCCGGCTCACCGTCAACCGCGTTGATCCGGAGCGTGACGGCTTGGACCGCGCGACCGTGCCGACCTTGATCGCCAGCACCCGCCAGGCCCTCTCCGACACTGCCGAGGCGCTGCGCCGGATGGCCGAAGGACGTTACGGCACCTGCGAACGCTGCCGGGCGGACATCCCCGTCGAACGGCTGGAGATCCTGCCCCACACCCGCTACTGCGTGCCCTGCCAGCAGGTCGCCGCGGCCACCTGACTACCGTCACCATCTGGGCCCGCCGGCGCGAACGGCGGGCCCGACGCGTACCCCCTCAGGAGTCGACCATGAACGTTGAACGCACCGCGCTGCCGGCGATCGGCGTGCGGTCTGTGTTCACCACGGCAGAGGACCGGCAGGTCGGCGTGGTGTCGCACCACACCGGTCGCCGGGACCTGCTCATCTATCGCACTGACGACCTGGATGCCGCACTGAGCGTCAGCCTGACCCGGCAGGAGGCGGTCACCCTCGCCCGCCTGCTCGGCGTCGTCGACATCGTGGATCCCGACCAGCCGGACTGATCATCAGGCGGTCCGGTGGCCGGAGAAATCCGGCCGGTTCACTGTGGTCAACGAGCCAGCAACCGGCGGTCGACTCCTCCGGGCAGGTCCCCGGCGCAGGAGCAGCGCGGTCGACAGGGCCGCGACGCCGGCGAACCCGGCCATCGACCAGAGCACGGTCCGTAGCCCACCGGTGAAGCCCGGCTCGGCCAGCCGCCCTCCGGTGCTCGTGGCGAGCACCGAACCGACCACCGCGATGGCGACCGTCTCGCTGGCCAGCCGGGCGGTATTGATCATGCCCGCGGCGATACCGGCGCGGGCCGGCGCGACGCTGCTGATCGCCAACCCGTCCAGCAGGCCGATCGACAGTCCGATGCCCACGCCGATGGTCAGCAGCGGTGCGACCAGCCCGCTCGGGGTTGAATTCGGTCCGATCCCGGTCAACCAGGCCGCCCCGAAGCCGATCACGACAACGGCCCCGACGACCACCGCACCCGCCGGGATCCGCTTGGTGATCATGGCACCGAGCAGGGGCAGCACCACGGTAGGGGCGGTGAGCGAAATCAGCGTCCGGGTGGCCGAGCCGACGTTCAGCCCGAGCACCGTGGTGAGGTACGACGGCAGGTAGATCAGCAACGGTACGAAGATCGTGACGATCGCCCCGGCGGCCAGCAGGTAACCGAGAAAACGCGGACTGGCCATCAGGCCCAGGTCGAACATCGGAGCCGGCACGCGCCGCTCGACCAGCACGAAAACCACCAGCAGTACGACCACACCGGTGAACGCGGCCAGCACCATCGGCTCGGCCCAACCCAGCTCCGGGCCCTCCACGAATCCGAAGATCAGCAACAGCAACGCGCCGGTGAACGCGGCGTTGCCGGCCCAGTCCATCGGGCCGATCCGGGCCGCCCTGGATTCCGGCAGCAGCGGCACCAGAGCCAGCACCACACACCCGATCAGCACCGGGCCGCCGAAGACCGCCCGCCAACCGAAGCCTTCGATCAGCAGTCCGGCGATCGACGGCCCGAAGGCGAGCCCGACCCCGATCACGGTGCCGAACAGCGCGAAGGCCCGGGTGCGGGCCCGTCCCTCGAAGGTGTCGGCCAGGATGGCGGAGGCGCTGGTGGCGGCGGCCGCCGCACCGATGCCGGCGACGACGCGGGCCAGATCGAGCAGCAGGATGTTGCCGGCGACGGCGCCCAGCAGCCCGCTTCCGGTGAAGATCGCGACTCCGGTGGCGAATACCCGGCGGCGCCCGAACCGGTCGGCCAACGCCCCGGCGGCCAGCATGAAACTCGCGAAAGTCGCGTTGTATCCGTTCACCACCCACTGCACCGAGGCCAGGCTCCCCCGTAGCTCACTGCCAATGTCCGGCAGCGCGACCGCCGCTCCGGTCAGGGTGATCGGCAGGGCCAGGGTGGAGAGCAGTACGGCGAGCAGTACGACTGCCGGATGCGGACTCCTGCGCACACTTCTCTCCCACCTGCTGGACCCGGTCGGTCCGGACCCATTGTGCCCGCTGACCGGGAATCCGGTCCCGCGCGACCGGTCCGGCTCGGCCCATTGTCACTGTCCGCACCGGACCCAGCGCGAACAGACCGCGCGGCCGGCGCGACATCGGTCATCCCGCCCGGTTCCTATCGGTCGGACCGGCAGTAGGTTGGCCGCACAGTCAAGAAAACGTCTCGGGAGATGCAAATTGCATCTGAACGTGCGACGCTTTCGCAGCGAGAAGGAGGCCGTGCGCAGTGATGAACCTTGACATCGCGCTGAAAGATGCGATGAGCATCGACGGCGCGATCGGCGCCGCGCTGGTGGACCACACCAGCGGGATGACGCTCGGAGTGGTTGGCGGTTCCGCCGACTTCGACCTGACCGTCGCCGCGGCCGGGAACACCGACGTGGTCCGGGCCAAGCTACGCACCATCGAGATGCTGAAGCTGCCCGACGGCATCGAGGACATGCTGATCACGCTGGATACCCAGTACCACCTGATCCGGCCGTTGAAATCCCGCTCCAGCGCCGGGCTCTTCCTCTATCTGACCCTGTCCAGGAGCCGAGCCAACCTCGCACTCGCCCGGCACCATCTGCGCCAGATCGAGGCGAGTCTCGAGCTGTGACCGCAGGCCGAGCTACCGAATCGGGCGAGTACGCCACCCGGCTACCCCGCCGGGTAGCACCGCAGTTCGGTCCCGGACAGTCCCCCGGGGCGGATCCGCGCGGCGGGCGCAACGGCGACCTCGGCATCCTGTTGGACATACCGCGGTTGGACGACGCGACACACTCGGCCGTGAACGCGGAATTGACCGCGCTGCGCACCCGGGTGCCCGGCGTACGCGGCGCTCTGATCGCCGGCATCGACGGCCTGCTGGTCGTCCAGGACCTCACCGACCGTTCCGAACCGCACGACCTCGCCGCGCTCGCGGCCACCATCTTCGGTCTCAGCCGGCAGTGCGGTCAGGCACTCCGGCACGGCCCGTTCCGCGAATCGACGATCCACAGCCAGAGCGGCTACTTCACCGTGTACGCGGTGCATGAGACCGCCCTGCTCGCCGTACTCGGCGACGACGGACTGAACGTGGCCCGACTGCATCTGGAGGCCCGTCCCGTCATCGAGCGGCTCGCTGACCTGCTGCACGTTGGCGGCACCACGTAGCAGCACGGGCTCGGCCGGCACCAGGGCAGTGCCCTGGTGCCGGCCATGGCCGGTCCGGATGACCAGCCCCGGCCCCGGTCCTGATCAGGCCAACGACCCGACCCGGCGTTGCCGCCGCGAACACGGCCCACCGGAGCCGTGTCGATGGCGGCCGAGCCGCACCGGACCTCAGCCGATCATCAGGTACCGGGTGACCACCCCGGCGGCGGCGGTCACCGCCTCCCGCAGCGTCGCGGTGGCATCGATGATGCCGGCCTCCAGCGCCGCGACGTACGCCCCGGTGACCACGTCGAAGGTCACCCCGGGGTCGCGCCGCGCCAGGTCGAGCGGGCTCTCCGTCGGGTCCCGCCCGGCGTTGCGCAGCAACTCCTCGTACGGGGCGATCAGCGCGTCGACCACCACCGCGTACCCGAGCGCCTCGTCCCCGTTGCGGGGCGACCGCCGCCCGATCTGGCCGGCGACGGCGAGCAGCGCCGCGCCGCCCCCGGCCACCAGCCCCCACTCGACCGCGGCCTTGGCGTTACGCACCGCGTCGTCGATCTGGCGCTTGCGCTGTTGCAACTGCGCCTCGGTCGACTCGCCCACCCGGATCACCGCCACCCCACCGGCCAGCCGGGCGAGCCGGTCCCGCAGCACGCCCTGTTCGTGCTCCGGGCCGCCCCGGGCCAGGTCGGCGCGGATCTGCCGGACCCGCTGGTGGATCGCCGCCAGTTCGTCGGTCCCGTCCACCACGATCGTTTCCCGTCGGGTGGTGATCACCTTGCGGGCCGTGCCGAGCATCGACAGCGTGGCGGTGGCCAGGCCGGCGCCGGGTCGGTCCTCGATCACCGTGCCCTGGGTGAGGACCGCGAGGTCCGCCATGGCGGCACGCCGTTCCTCGTCGGGCCAGGGTAGCCGGACCGCGACCGAGGCGAGGGTCTCCCGGACCCGGTTGACGATCAGGGTGGCCAGCGCGCCGTCCCGCACGTCCGACGCGAAGACGACCAGCGAACGGTTCTCCTGCCGCACCGCGTCCAGGATCGGCAGCAGCTCCTCCACGGCGGTGAGCCGCTTGTCGACGATCAGGACGTACGGATCGTCGAGGACCGCCTCACCGCCGGAGGCGTCGGTGACGAAGTACGGTGAGACGTGTCCGGCCCGCAGGCTCATCCCCTCGGTCAGCTCAAGCTCCAGACCGAACAGGTTGCTCTCCTCAACGGTGATCACCCCGTCCTTGCCCACCCGCTCCATCGCCTCGGCGAGCAGATCACCGATCATCTCGTCACCGGAGGCGATAGTGGACACCGCCTTGAGCTGTTCCTTCGTCTCCACGGGCACGGCCATGCCGGCCAGTTCGCCGATCACCTCCAGCACGGCCGACTCGATGCCACGACGCAGGGCCACCGGGTTGGCTCCGGCGCGCAGGGCGGCGGAGGCACCGTCCATCATCGCCTGGGCGAGCACCACGGTGCCGGTCGCGCCGTCGCCGACCCGGTGCCGTACCCCTTCCACCAGTTCCTTGACGTAGCTGGTGCCGATCGCGTCCCGGATGTCACTCGGCGCGAGTAGCCGGACCACGGTGGCCGCGTCGCCCAGTTCGTGGTACGCGCCGGAGGCGTCCTCCACCAGCACCCGCCGGCCGAGCGGGCCGAAGGTCCGACGGACCAGGTCAGCGGCGGCCCGGAAACCTCGGGCGACGATCGCCTGGTGCCGGTTGTAGTTGGTGGGCCGGACCGGCGGCGGCACGGCGGACTTGGCCACGTCGTTCGCGGAGCCCGCGCGACAGCCGACCGCCGGTCCGGCCGGTTGGGCCACGTTGGCGAGATAGATGTGCGGCTCGGCGTTGTAGGCGCTCCACTTCGGCTTCTGGTCCGGCCGGCGGCGGACCACCCCGTCGTGCACGTAGCGGAACAGCTCGTCCACGCCGATCCGACCGTCGCCGTCCAGATCCGCGCCCCCGGTGGCCAGCCCTTCCAGCAGGATGTCGGTGAAGATTGAGCCACGCGGCGCCGACTCGACCAGGCTGTCGGACTCAAAGGCGTACTCATAGCTGTCGCAGGCGCTGAGCACCACGTACCCCCGGCCCACCTGGCCGTCCAGCGCGCCCTGCGGGGCGCCCTTGAAACCCTCGGCGAACGCCCCCGCGAAACAGCAGTCCAGCACCAGCACCTTGGCCGCGGCGCGGCAGGCCTCAAGTTGCTCGTTGACGAAGGAGCGGGAGATGGCGGTGCTGGCCGGCCGGATGCGCAGGGTGTTGGTGACGGCGAAATAGAGCCGGTGCAACGGATCCACGATGCCGTGACAGGAGAAGTAGATCAGCACCAGGTCGTCGTTGACCCGATCGGCGAGCAGATCCTCGATCTCCCGGCGTACCTCGTGGTCTGCCGCGTCCTGGAGGGTACGGACGGCGAAGTTGCCGACCGCCGGGTCCTCCAGCACCGCGGCCAGTCGTTCCACGTCCTGCGCCGGGGCCCGCAACTGGTCCAGCGAGGGATCCGTGTACGTGCCGACGGCGACGAGCAACGCGTACCGGCCGACCGGCGGGTCAACCCGCACCGGGCCCGGCACCGCTGGATGCCCGGGGCGCACCCAGCCAGGCCGCCACCGCCCGTTCGGTATCGTCGGAGGGATCGACGATGGTCAGCGTGCGGGTGTCATCCCTGAGGATGATCCGGCGCGCCGATCCGCGTTGCACGAACGCCACGGCGACCTTGGCGAACGCGGCGATCGTGGTGGCCGAGAAGAGCCCGGTGACCGCGAGTTCGGCCAGCGCCCCGGCCCCGCCCTTGCTGCCGACCTGACGGGGCGGCCCATTCTCGGCCCGGGTCACCCGCAGCACCGTGTGCAGGTGCAGCTCCCTGAGCAGGGCGGTGGCCGCCTCGGCGTCGCCGTACGGGCCGCCGGGGATCGAACCCGAAACCAGCAGGCGGATCTCGCTACCCATCATGGAGTGATCGTCCAGTAACAATAGGTAGCCGTGCTGTCGGCTATCGGCGGTTCTCCTGTCAGCCAGACGACAGCGGGTCGTCCGAATGACCTCCGCACCGGCGCCCAGATGGTCGGCCAACAGATTTCGACATATCGCCGGAACCCTGCCGCCCTGCCCCGGGGCCGATTGGCCTCGCGTCAGGCGGATGGGCCACCATGCCTTATGCCCACCTTCGAAACGGGGGATCCGCCCTCCGGCGGCACTGTCTATGGTGCGCCGACCCGGTCACGGCTGCCCAATGACCGGCTGTTGCGGATCGCGCTGGCCATCGGCGCGGCGGGGGTACTGTTCGGCGGGCTGCTCGCGACCGGAATTTTCGCCGCCGACGGTGACCAGCCGACCGGCGTACCGACCTTCGCCAGCCCCAGCGATCCGCCATCGGACCTCCCAGGCGGTAGCGCGGCCGGGGAGATCTCGCCGGAACCCACCCCGACCGAACCGGTTGCGACCGAACCGGTCCCCGCCGGTCCCACCGATGCGCTGATCTTCCATTCGGGCGCCTCCACCCTCTGTCTGGACATCGTCGGTTCAGAGGACCCGGAGGGGGCCGACGTCCAGCAGTTGGAGTGCAACGGCGGAGCGACCCAGCAGTGGCGGCCGACCGCGGTCGCCGAGGACGTGGTCACCCTGGTGAACGCGGCCAGCGGCAAGTGCCTCGAGGTGGAGGGCAGCCGAACCGACGCCGGCGCCCCGGTGCAGCAGTGGTCCTGCACCGGTGAGGGCAACCAGCAGTGGCGGTTCACCGATGCCGGCGCCGGCGCGTTCATGCTGGTCAGTGTCAGCAGCGGCATGTGCGTGGACCTGCCCGGCGGCGACCCGGCGCCCGGAGTCAGGATGATCCAGCACGACTGTCACGGTGCGGCCAATCAGCAGTGGCGGACGCGATAGCCGCCACCGGCGGAGAACCGGCCGGGGCGTCCGACCGGGGCACCCCGGAAACGCCCGGCTGGGTCGCCCCGGAAACGCCCGGCTGGGTCGCCCCGGGCCGGACCGGTTGGGCGGCCCGGCGACGCAACAGCAGGGAGAGTCCGGCCGCGCCGACGCAGAGCGCCCCGGCCAGATACCAGGCCAACGCGTACGTACCGAGCTGATCGCGGATCAGGCCGGCGGCGCTGGCCGCCACCGCCGCGCCGATCTGGTGGGCGGCGAACACCCAGCCGAACACCACCGGAGCCGCTGGCCCCGAAGTATTCCCGGCAGAGCGCGACCGTGGGCGGGACGGTGGCCACCCAGTCCAAGCCGTAGAAGATGATGAAGACCAGCATGCTCGGCTGGGCCGAGTCGGCGAAGAGGCTCGGCAGCACCAGCAGCGACAGCCCGCGCAGCCCGTAGTAGGCGCCGAGCAGCAACCGGCTGTCGATCCGGTCGGTCAGCCACCCGGACGCGATGGTGCCCACGATGTCGAAGAGTCCGACCAGGGCGAGCAGCCCGGCGGCGGTGGTCTGCGGCATGCCGTGGTCGTGCGCGGCCGGGATGAAGTGCGTGCCGACCAGACCGTTGGTGGTCATGCCACAGATCGCGAAACCGGCGGCCAGCAGCCAGAACGGCCGGGTCCGCGCCGCCTCGGCCAGCGTGCCGAGCGCCCGTGCCGCCGCGCCCCGGGCCGGCGCGGGACCGGCTCGACCTCGGTGCCGCCGTACGCGGGCAGCCCGAGCTCCGCCGGGTGCTCGCGGAGCAACCAGAGCACCAGCGGTACGACCACCAGCGCCACCGCCGCGACGATCAGCGACGCCGGACGCCAGCCGCGATCGCGTACCACGGTGGCCAGCAGCGGCAGGAAGACCAGTTGCCCGGCGGCGCTGCCGGCGGTGAGCACCCCGGTGACCAGGCCCCGGCGGTGGATGAACCACCGCCCGGTCACCGTGGCCACGAAGGCCAGCGCCATCGAGCCGGTACCCAGCCCGACCAGCACCCCCCAGCAGGCGATGAGTTGCCAGCTCTCGGTCATGAAGACGGTCAGCCCGCTGCCGGCGGCGACCATCAGCAGGGCGACGGCCACCACCCGGCGGATGCCGAACCGGTCCATCAGCGCGGCCGCGAACGGCGCGATCAGGCCGTACAGCAGCAGGTTGACCGAGACCGCCGCGGAGATGGTCGCCAACGGCCAACGGAACTCGGCGTGCAGCGGGTGCAGCAACACGGACGGGGTGGCACGGAAGCCAGCGGCGCCGACCAGCGCGATGAACGAAACGGCGGCGACAATCCAGGCCGGATGCAGGCGGTATCGGGTCACCTGGGCAGTGTCGGTCAACGGTGATCGGGCCACGAGTGGCCGGCAAGCCAACGTGCGCAAGAATCAGGCCATGCTCGCCGCCAACCCGCACCGGGTCGCCGTACTCGCCCTCGACGAGGTGGTCGGTCTCGACCTCGGCACCCCGGCCCAGGTCTTCGGTTGCGCCCGCGATGTTGCCGACACGCCGCTCTACACCGTCGCCGTCTGCACCCCCGGTGGTCGGCCGATCCGCAGCAGCCGCCGGCTACCAGGTGCTGCCCGAACATGGGCTGGAGTTGCTGACCACGGCGGAGACGGTGGTGCTGCCCGGCATCCACGGCGGAGCCGTCGCTCACCGAGGGCACGCTCGACCCGGCGGTACGGTCGGCGCTGCGCGCGGCCCACGACCGGGGCGCCCGGATCGTGTCCATCTGCACCGGCGCCTTCATCCTCGCCGCGACCGGACTGCTCGACGGACGACCGGCGACCACCCACTGGGCGTACGCGCAGCGGTTCCGCCGGCTGCATCCGAGTGTTCGGCTCGACGCCGACGTGCTCTTCGTGGACGACGGCACGCTGCTCAGCTCCGCCGGGGTGGCCGCTGGTATCGACCTCTGCCTGCACGTGATCCGCACGCGACCACGGCAGCGCGGTGGCCAACCAGGCGGCCCGCCGGTGCGTGGTGCCACCGTGGCGCGACGGCGGTCAGGCGCAGTACATCGAGCGTCCACTGCCGGGGCCGAGCGGCACGTCAACCGGGCCGACCCGCGAGTGGATCACGCAGCAGCTCGACGCGCCACCCGCGCTGCGCGAAATGGCCGCGCACGCCCGGATGAGTGTCCGGACCTTCACCCGCCGGTTCCGGGCGGAGACCGGGGTCAGTCCGGCGCGCTGGCTGCTGCGGCAACGCACCGATCACGCCCGGCTGCTGCTGGAGACCACCGACCTCGGCATCGACCAGATCGCCCGGCAGACCGGGTTCGGCACCGCGTCGGCACTGCGCCAGCAGTTGCACAGCGCGATCGGCGTCGCGCCGAGCACCTATCGGCGGACCTTCCAGCCGCCGGCCTCGGCCGTGCCCCCGCAAGGGGCCACGCCACCCCCGCAAGCCCGTGCCGCGGGCTGATGGACCAGCCCGTCGATCATGAGGTTATCGCCGATTTTCGAGCTTATTCTCAAGATAACCTCATGATCAACCGTCGGTGATCGGCTGGGTGCCGGGGGCGGGCTCGCGGGGGCGGGTGTGGTCTAGCTACAGGCGCTGCCGTTGAGGGTGAACCTGGTCGGGGCCGGGTTCGAGCCGGTGTTCGAGGCGAGGAAACCGAATTCCACCGTGCCGCCCGCGGCGATGGTCGGGTTCCAACCGGCGTTCTTGGCGGTCACCACCTTGCCCTGCTGGCTGCCTTCCGCGTTCCACCAGGTGCCCACCACCTGCGTGCCGGCAAAGGTCCAGCCCACCGTCCAACCGTTGATCGGCTTGGTGGTCTTGTTGGTGACGGTCACCGTAGCGGTGAAGCCGGTGCCCCACTGCTCGTCGACCCGGTAGTTGACCGAGCAACTGGCGGGCGGCGGCTGCACCCCGAAGGAGATCCTGTGCAGTTGCCCCGGCAGGTCATTGACCAGATAGATCTCACCGTTGGCGTCGACCCCGAGGCTGGTCGGCTGGATGGTCAACTCCGGCAGGGTCCTGGTCTCGTACGCCCCACCGGCAACGGCCGGCGGCCGGATCACAAACGCCGAGCCGGAGCAGTAGTCGGTGGCCAGGTACGTTCCGGTCGCGATGTCGGCGTACTGCCGGCCCCGGTAGACGTGACCGCCGATCACCGCGCAGCCGTCGTACGAGGTCCGGTAGTAGTGGATCGGATCGACGTACTGCGCTCCCGCTACGCAGCGGGCCTGGTTGAAGATCTGCGGACCCTCCTTGCAGGACCAGCCGAGGTTCACTCCACCCTGGTTGGCGCGCAGGTGGTTGAACTCCTCGAAGGTGCCCTGGCCGACATCGGGGAGCCAGAGCGAGCCGTCCGCCGGGTCGATGGAGAAGCGCCACGGGTTACGCAGCCCATACGTCCAGATCTCCGGCCGGGTGTTGGCCCGGTTGACGAAGGGGTTGTCCGCCGGCACGCAGTAGGTCTTGCCGTTGCAGGAGCGGTTTACATCGATCCGGAGCATCTTGCCGAGCAGGGTGTTCAGGTTCTGCCCGGAGTTCAGCACGTCGTCGGCGCCACCGCCGTCACCGATGCCCCAGTAGAGGTAGCCGTCGTTGCCCCAGGCCAGTTGACCGCCGTTGTGGTTGGAGTATTGCGAGTGCGCCTGGGTCAGCACGACCTGCTCGCGGTTGACCGGGACCGGCTGCTGGCTCGCCGAGTCCAGGGTGAACCGGGAGAGCGTCACCGTGCCGGAAGGCAGCGCGGTGTAGACCACGTACAGGGTCCGGGTGGTGGTGAAGTTCTTCGTGGCCACCAGGCCGAGCAGGCCGCGTTCGTTGCCGGAGGTGTCCACCCGGTCGCGGATGTCCAACAGCGGCGCGGAGGCCAACCCGGTGTTCGGGTGGTACACCCGGATGATGCCGGCCTTCTCGGTGATCAACAGCCGGCCGCTGCCGTCGTCCGGCGCGTAGATCGCGGTGGGGCGTTGCAGCCCGAACGCGACCTGGGTGCTGGTGACGGTGAGCTGGTCCAGCGGCACCGCCGCGGCCTGAACCCCGGCGCCGCTGGCACCCACCGGGGCGGGCTGCGCCCCGGCGGGGCTGCCGGGTAGAACCAGAGGTACGAGTACGGCGAGCATGCTGGCCAGACCCAGCCGCCGCCTGAGCGATTGACGTCGCAACATATCGGCTCCCATCGGTTAACCGGACCGTAATGCCGCGCCGAGCAACTAGATCCAACAGTCTCAATACCTGGGAACGCTCCCACGAAAATCGATCGGAACGCGGAACCACATCGCGATCCGGGGCGGGTCGGTGACCGTCCGCTCACTAACCAGGGCGCGTGACGTCGAAGTCACCAGACGGTCTCATGGATGCCCGACGGGCACCCACCACCCGTCGCCCAGCCCGGGCCAGACACACATCATCTGAACACCGACGGATCAGGAACGGGACCGCATCTCGCGCAACTGCTCGGTGTGCACGGGCAGGTGCACCCGGCCATGAATGTCCAGGGTCCGCCCCCAGGGCAGCGGCTCATCGATGACCAGGTCGAAACCCTCGCGGATGTGGGTGTCCACCACGGTGTCCGCCCCGGCGCCGAGGCGCTCGGTCAACGCGCAGAGCTTCCGGCTGGTGGCCCGCAACAGGATGGCCAGCCCGTCCAGTCCGCCGTACTCAGCGACCAGGGCGTCCAACTGCGGGCGGTGGATCGTCTCCAGGTCGTAGTAGGCCCACGGCGCACCGGCGATCGCCGCCTCGGTCGCCTCGGTGAGCAGTTCATCATTCGCCACCAGGTGCGCCACCACCTGCTCGGCGGTCAGCTCCCCCGGCTGGGGCGCCCCGAACCCACCCGCATCCACCTCGGCGAGCAGGGTGTCGTACGCCTGGCGCAGCACCACCGTCTCCATTACTCCGAGTCTAGGGAAAAATCCCAGCTCAGGAGCGATTTGGCCGACTCGGCGCCGAGCTGAGGTGGCGGATCGTCGACACTTGCCACATGCCCCTCGCCCCCGCCCGGTGTCCCGCGAACCGAACGGCCACTGAGCCGGTGTCCCGCGAACCGAACGGCCACTGAGCCGGTGGACGCGTTCCTCGGCGTCGACCTCGGCACCAGCGGTCTCAAACTCACCCTGGTTGGCATGGACGGCACGCCGCTGGCCGAGGCGGAGGAGCCGTACCCGATCCTCCGCCCCCGGCCCGACTGGGCCGAGATCGACCCGGCCCGCTGGGTCGCCGCGCTGAACCGGTCCGTCGAGCTGATCGCCGACCGGCTCCGGTCGGTCCGGCTCGGTGGCATCGGGGTGACCGGTCAGATGCACGGCGCGGTGCTCTGTGACGAGCACGGCACGCCGGTACGGCCCGCGGTGCTCTGGCCCGACCGGCGGGCCGAACCACAGCTGGACCGGTGGCGGCGGCTCCCGCCAGCCGTCCCGCAGCAACTGGCCAACCCGCTGGTACCAGGGATGACCGGGCCGATCCTCGCCTGGCTAATCGAGCACGAACCGGAGACGGTCGCCCGGACCAGCCAGGTGCTGCTCCCCAAGGACTACCTGCGGCAGTCCGTCATCGACAGCGGCGGCCCGAAGCTCACCGGGGTCACCGGGGTCACCGGGTCACCGATCGGAGCGACGCTTCCGGCACCCTGCTCTGGGACGTACCAGGCGACGCCTGGTCAGCGGCGGCGGTGGCCGCCTCGGGCGTACCAATGGAATGGCTGCCCTCGGTGGTTTCCTCGGACACCGTGCTCGGAGCCACCGAACAGCCGGCGATGTGGGACGGGCGCGGATCGACGAGGCGATCGGTGCCGGTGGTGGCCGGCTGTGGGGACACCCCGGCGGCGCTGCTAGCGGTCGGCCGGGCCGGCACCGCCCCGGACGCCACCCTGATCAACCTGGGCACCGGGGCACAGGTGCTGCGCCGGGTCGCCGAACCGTATCCGGTGGCCGATCCGAACACGCACCTCTACGCCGCCGCCGACCACGGCTGGTACGCCATGGCGGCGGTGCAGAACGCCGGGCTGGCGCTGGACTGGGCCGGCCGGATGCTGGGGCTGAGCTGGCCGGAACTGGTCGCCGCCGCGCAGGTCACTCCCCCGGGCGCGGGCGGGGTGACATTCCTGCCGTTCCTCACCGGCGAGCGCGGCGGACTGGCCGGTCCGCACAGCCACGGCGGCTGGCTGGGACTGCGCGCTTCCACCAGCCGCGCGGAGTTGGCCCGGGCCGCGCTGGAGGCGATGGTCTTCACGCTCCGCCGGGCAGCGGAACTCCTCGGCCCGCTCGGCCCGAGGATCACGTTCACCGGCGGGGGCGGCCGGGAACCGCTGATCCGGCAGCTGATCGCGGACAGCCTCGGCGTACCGGTGCAGCGCATCGAGGTACGCAGCGCCTCGGCCACCGGCGCGGCGCTGCTCGCCGCGCAGGCGGTCGGCGTCGCGCTCCCGGTCCACACCGGCCCGAGCGAACTGCGCGAACCAGCGCGGAACCCGGCGTTGGCGGAGTCGTACCGGCGCTGGGTGGCCCGCCTCCCCGCCGCCGACACCTGACCCATCCCCACCCGGTCCCCGCCCCCTCGGTCCCCGCCGCCCCCACCCGGTTGATCATGAGGTTATCGCTGAAATTTGGCTGGATTTCGACGATAACCTCATGATCAACAAGACGGGGCGGGGGGCGAGGGTGGGGGGCGGGGGCGGGCGAGACGGGGGCGGGGCGAGACGAGGAGGGGTTAAGGGGGGAGGCGGTAGGGTGAGCGCCGTGACGTATCTCGCCGCGGGAGACCGCTACGACTCGATGATCTATCGGCGCAGTGGACGCAGCGGGCTGCGGCTGCCGGCCATCTCGCTCGGGCTGTGGCACAACTTCGGCCACGGCCGACCGCTGGACGGTCAGCGGGAGATCATTCGCCGCGCCTTTGACCTCGGGCGTCACCCACTTCGATCTGGCCAACAACTACGGGCCGCCGCCGGGCAGCGCGGAGGAGAACTTCGGCCGCATCCTCGCCAGCGATCTGGCCCCGTACCGGGACGAGCTGATCATCTCCAGCAAGGCCGGCTTCGACATGTGGCCCGGCCCGTACGGCGAATGGGGCTCCCGGAAATATCTGATCTCCTCACTGGACCAGTCGCTGCGCCGGATGGGCCTGGAGTACGTCGACATCTTCTACTCCCACCGGTTCGACCCGGACACCCCGCTGGAGGAGACGATGGGCGCGCTCGACGCCATCGTCCGGGCCGGCAAGGCGCTCTACGTCGGCATCTCGAACTACACCGCCGAGCAGACCGAGCGGGCCGTCGCGATCCTGCGCGAACTGGGTACGCCGCTGCTGATCAACCAGCCGTCGTACTCGATGCTGAACCGGTGGACCGAGCGGGACCACCTACTGGACACCCTGGATCGGGTCGGCGCCGGCTGCATCGCCTACAGTCCGCTCGCCCAGGGCCTGCTCACCGACCGCTACCTGGCCGGCATCCCGGCCGACTCCCGGGTACGCACCAGCGTCTTCCTCTCCGAGGCGCACCTCACCGAGGAGACCATGTCGACGGTACGGGCGCTCGGCGCGCTCGCCGAGCGGCGGGGCCAGTCGCTGGCCCAGCTCGCGCTCGCCTGGGCATTGCGGGACCCTCGGATGACCAGCGTGATCATCGGGGCGAGCAGCGTCGGCCAACTGGAGGCGAACGTCGCCGCCCTGGCGAATCTCGACTTCACCGCCGACGAGCTGGCCGAGATCGACCGGCACACCGCCGGCTAACGCATTCGGTCAGTCCCCCAATGGCGTCACCCCGGCTCCGCCCCGACTGCGGAGCCGGTTGACCACCCTGGCGACTCGTCGGGTCCACCCGGCCCGCAGCCACCAGAGCCAGCCGGTCAGCAGTGCGACGACGGTCGGCAGCGCGGGCCACCAGATCCACCCCGGCAGCGGTCCGACGGGGCGCTCGCCCCCGGGGCGGACGGCGGCGTGCGCCAGGGCGTCTGCGGCGATCTCCACCGTGTCGACGCCGTCGGGCAGGTCGATGAAGCGCTGCGGTACGAGGTCGCCCGCGCCAACGGCGAACACCTCCACCCGGGTGACGAACGACAGCTCGTCGGTCTGCGGTCCGGCGGTGCTGGAAACCTCGTACACGCTCAGGTAGGTGGTGCTGGCACGGCGCCCCAACAGCTTCACCGCGCCGCCGGTGACCGCCGGCAGCGCCGCCGGTCCACGGTCGGCTCCGGTGTCGGGATCCCGCAGCCGGAACCGCCAGTGCCGGGAGTTGGGGTCCCCGGCGTCCGGATCCGGTTCGGCGATCAGCAGGCCGTCCGGGGTCCAGGCACCGGGCCCGGCCAGCCGCGCGTCGGGCGGCAGCGACCAGGGCCCACGGACCTGGTTGTCCGAGGTGACGACGCGGACCTGCGCGCCGGACTGCACGGCGAAGTCGCGGCCGTCCGGGGCGAAGGCCGTCCGCCCGGCCAGCGGCGGCTCGGTGCCCAGGTCCACCGCCTTGGACCAGCCCGTCAGGTACGGGTTGAGCCGCCACAGCGACCACCGCTGGTCAGCGCTTCGGACCCCGACCACAAGGCCCTCCCCCCGAGGCTGCCAGGCGAGTGGGCGGTAGGGCCCGCTCGGCATACCCGGGTCGGGCCTCGCCTCGTACCGCCCCGACAGGTCCCGCAGGTCCACCGCCCGGATCGACCGGTCGGACCCGCCGTAGACGATGGTGCTGCCATCCGGGGACAGCAGTAGGTCGACCCGTGGCAGCTCGTCGATGGTCCGCTGAGCGGCGGAACCAGCGTCAACGGCGTACAGGACAGCTTCGGCACCGCCGCCGTAGACGACGCTGGCGTGCCACCAGTTGCCATCACCGACCCAGGGGTACGGGCGGACAATCTTCTGTGGGATCGTGCCGCTGGCCGCGGTCTGTGGCATGTCCCGATCCGCTGCGGACACGATCTGCGCCCCGACCGACACGATCAGCCAGGTGAGCAGCGCGACGCAGGCCGAACCGTGCAGGCGCCGCCGCCAGGATCCGCCGGACCGCGCCGGAGCACCGTCCGGACCATCCTCAACCGACGGACCACCAGCCGACAAACCACCACCAGCTGACAAACCACCACCAGCCGACGAACCACCTCCGGCTGGCGTGCCGTGACGCCGCCCGCCACGACCTCGTACGGCACGGACGATCACGACCAGCAGTCCGAGTCCGACCAGCAGCCAGATGAACCGCAGATGCAGCGGCCCGTACGTCGCCGGGCCGGCGTCGCGGACCGGTAATGCCAGGAAGTCCGCCGCGATGGCCACATCCTCGGTGCCCTCCGGGAGCCGCACCAACGGTCGGATCCCGGCGCCATCGACGTCGAACACGACGACCCGGCCGGTGTACCGCACCTCGGCGGAGTACTCGGGTTCGTCATCGCTGTCGTCCCGGGCCCCCGGCTGCGGGTCGTAGAGCTGTACGACCGGCTGCGTCGGCGTACGCCAGCCGAGCACGGCGAGCCGGACCATCGACGGCAGCGCCGCATACCCGGCACCGGGCACCGGCTCGCCGGTCTCCGCGTCGAGCGTCTCCAGCCGCCACTGTCGGGTGTACCAGGACACCGGGCAGGCCGTGCAGGTTTCCCGGCGGGCGACCAGCACCCCGCGCCCGTCGGGTGTCCAGGCCGCCGTACCACCGAGCCGTGAGCAGCCCAGCGGGATCGTCCGGTAGGGCTGCGCCGCGCCCACCCGATACAACCGCAGCTCGGCGCCGATCTGCAGAGCGAGCCGGCTACCGTCCGGCGACAGCGCCGCGCCGTACCCGTAGGCGACGGCATCGACCGGGACGGTCAGCCGGATCAGGTCCTGCCGGGCCGCGAAATCCCAGACCGCGATCAGGTTCCCGGTACGGCCGTCGTACTGGCCCTCGTCGGAGTAGACCAGCCGCCGTCCGTCACCGGACCAGGCGCGGACGACGCCCGGCACCTCCGGTGCGGGGCGGCCGGTGCGCAGGTCGAGCAAGTGGCCCTCGTGATAGAGATAGCGCCGTTGGGCGACAGGGCCGCCCCGGCCCCCGGCTCGACGTACATGAACGGGTCGAGAATGCGGTACCGGTCCCCGTCACCGGCGACCATCGCGATGCGACCCTCGTCCCAGTCGTTGCGGGTGTTGCGGCCACCGAACACCATGGCGACCGGTCCGGGTGGGGAGTCGGTGGCCCGGGCGGTCCAGATCGGCGGTGCGACGACCTCGCTCGGCAGGCCGGGCTGACCGGCGGGTTCGCCCCACAACGCCAGGCCGGGCGGGGCGGCGACGAGGACCGCCAGGCCGGCGAGGGCGAGCGCGACGAGCCGGCGGAACCGTACCCGCCGGGCAGGTGGCGCCAGAGCACCGCGCCGAGCAGAAGCAGTACGGCCAGGGCAGCGGCGCCCAGCGGTCCGGTCACCAGCGCGACCGGGTCAGCCGCGGCTGGCTCGGCTACCGACCGGCCGGTCCTGGGGGCGTTGACCATCCCCGCGATCGTGATGGTCCCGACTGCGGCGGTGGCCGTACCGGCGACCGCCAGGACCGTCCGTATGCGACGGTGCCGGCGGCGGGCCCGGTCATAGAAGTCCGGTGCCACCGGTACGACCGGGGCCTGATCGGCGAGCGCCGTCAGGACCTCGCGCAACCGATCCGTCATACCGGCACCTCCTCGCTCGGGCGGTCCACCATCAGGTCGGCCAGCTCCGGGGCGAGTTCCCGTAGCCGGCGCAGCGCATGGCGGGTTTGACTCTTGACCGTGCCGACGGTCACCCCGAGCAGTTCCGCGCTCTCCACTTCGGTGCGATCCTCGTAGAAACGCAGCACCAGCACGGCTCGCTGCTTGGGGGTGAGCCGGGCCAGCGCCTGGGCCAGGATGATGCGCAGGTCCGGGTCGCCGCCGCCGTTCGCCGACGACTCCGGTGGGCAGTCGACGAGCAACTCCGCCCGGCGCCGCCGCGCGACCCGCCACCAGGACACCGCCTGGGTGTAGAGGGTCCGCCGGAGGTACGCCTCTGGTTCGTCCAGTCGCGACCAGCGCACGGCGGCCCGTGCGAGCGCCACCTGAACCAGGTCCTCCGCGTGGTGGCGGTCCCCGGTGAGCAGGTAGGCGATCCGCGCGAGCGCGGGAGTACGGGCACGCACGAACTCCTCAAAGGGGAGGTTGGCCCCGTTCGAGGGACTCACCGGCCCGCTCACGATCGTTCCCTCACACCAGGTATGACGCTCGCCGCCCATCCTGTGGAGGGAACCCGCCGGCCACTTTCTACCCCACGACCACTCCGATCCTGGCCAGGACCAGTGGCGCTTCTGCGTCCAGTGCCGGGTGATGTTCTGGAACGGAGGTCGAGTTACCAGGCTGACGGGATGTCGCGAGCACCCTGCCCGTCGTCGGGGGTCTGCTCGACGGGTTGCGGGGCCTGCTCGGCGGGCGGCGGGGCCTGCTCGGCGGGCGGCGGAGTCACCTCTTGCGGGCCCTTGGTGAAGTGGGCGAAGAACTGGAGCAACTCGACCGGGAACGGCATTACCAGCGTGCTGTTCTTCTCGGCGGCCACGTCCACGACGGTCTGCAGCAGCCGCAGTTGGTAGGCGCCGGGCGTGGCCGCCATTCGCCGGGACGCGTCGACCAGCCGGCTGGAAGCCTGGAACTCACCGTCCGCGGCGATCACCCGGGCCCGCCGCTCCCGCTCCGCCTCGGCCTGCCGGGACATGGACCGCTTCATGGCTTCGGGCAACGCCACGTCCTTGACCTCGACCCGTTCGATGAGCAGTCCCCACGGCTTCTCGGTCGGTGCGTCGATGACCGCCTTGAGCTCGGTGTTGATCCGGTCCCGGTCACCGAGCAGGGTGTCCAGGTCAGCCTTGCCGATCACCGACCGCAGCGCGGTCTGCGCGACCTGCAGCACCGCCGCCGGATAGTCGTGTACGTTCACGAGCGCCTTCACCGGGTCGACGACCCGGTAGTAGACGACCGCGTCCACCGTCAGGGTCACGTTGTCCCGGGTGATCGCGCCCTGTGCCGGGATGCCGATCACGACCGTCTGCATGCTGACCCGCACCATCCGATCGACGATCGGGATGATGAGCTGCAGTCCGGGCTGGCGTACCTGATCCAGGACCCGGCCAAAGCGGAACACGATCCCGCGCTGGTACTGCTGCACCAGACGGACACTCATGGCCAGCCCGATCACCCCGACCGCGACGACGATCACGGCGATGATCACGACGGTTGTCATCACGCCCTCGATCCCGGAGGCTGCTCCTCCCGGCACCCCTTACCCGTCCTCCCGGCGATCACGCACGACGGCGCGGACAACGGCACGGACGGCAGGGCGGACAACGGCACGCACGACGGCGCGGACAACGGCGCGGACGGCAGGGCGGACAACCCTGCCCCGTCGATCAAGGACCAATCGTGGTGGATTGATCTCCAATCCGCCGCAACAAGTCCTTGATCGACGGGGTTATTGTGTGCCCGTCGGCGCCCACGAGGCGCACTCGACCTTTCTGGAAAGGCTCGTCAATGACCTTCCCCTCCGGTACATCGCGCCGCCACATCCTGGCCCTCGCCGCAGCAGCCGCGGCGGCGCCCCTGGTCACCGCCGCGCCGGCGCAGGCGAACCCGCCGTCGAAGCCGAAAACCTGGGACCTCACCCTCCTGGGCACGTCGGACATGCACGGCAACGTCTACAACTGGGACTACTACAAGGACGCCGAGTACGACGACAGCGCGCACAACGACGTCGGCGTCGCGAAGCTGGCCACCCTGGTCAACCAGATCCGGGCCGAGCGGCGCGGCAAGGCGACGCTGGTCCTCGACGCCGGCGACACGATCCAGGGCACGCCGCTGGCGACGTACTACGCCAAGCAGGAGCCGATCACCTCGACCGGTGAGAAGCATCCGATGGCCCGGGCGATGAACATCCTCGACTACGACGCCGTCACGCTCGGCAACCACGAGTTCAACTACGGCCTGCCGCTGCTGGACCTGTGGATCCGCCAGCTCGGCTTTCCGGCGCTGGCCGCCAACGCGGTCAACGCGCGCACCGGCAAGCCGGCCTTCCAGCCGTACGTCATCAAGAAGGTGTCGACTCGGCGGGACCGCGCCGGCCTTTCGGGTCGGCATCCTCGGCCTGACCAACCCCGGGGTGGCGATCTGGGACAGGGAGACCGTCGAGGGCAAGCTGCGCTTCGAGGACATGGTGGCAACCGCCGCCAAGTACGTGCCCGATCATGCGGGACCGGGGCGCCGACATCATCCTGATCTCCGCGCACGGCGGCGACAGCGGCACCTCCAGCTACGGACCGGAGCTGCCGAACGAGAACCCGTGCGCGCTCATCGCCCAGCAGGTGCCCGGCATCGACGCGATCCTCTTCGGGCACGCCCACAACGAGGTCGTCGAGAAGTTCGTCACCAACGAGCAGACCGGCACCCGGGTGCTGCTGTCGGAGCCGTCGAAGTGGGGCCAGCGGCTCACCCGGATGGACTTCACGCTCACCCGTGAACGCGGGCAGTGGCAGATCATCGACAAGCGCGCCACGATGCTCAACACCAACACGGTGGTCGAGGACCCGGCGGTGCTCGCGGCCGTGCGCGCCCAGCACGCCAAGACCGTGGCGTACATCAACCAGGTCGTCGCCCGGTCGGTGACCGAACTGTCCGCGGCGGAGTCGCGGTACAAGGACACCCCGATCCTGGACTACATCAACAAGGTGCAGACCGACGTGGTCACCGCCGCGCTGGCCGGTGGACCGTACGCTGGCCTGCCGGTGCTGTCGATCGCGGCGCCGTTCAGCCGGGACGCGGTCTTCCCGGCCGGCGACGTGAAGATCAAGGACGTCGCCGGGCTCTACATCTACGACAACACCCTTGAGGCGGTCGTGCTCAGCGGCGCCGAGGTCCGGGCCTACCTGGAGTACTCGGCGAAGTACTTCCGGACCCTCGGTCCGGGCGCCCCGGTCAACCCGGCGCAGATCAGCGACCCGGCCGTGCCGGACTACAACTACGACACGATGTCCGGGATCGACTACGACATCGACATCAGCAAGCCGGTGGGGCAGCGGATCACCAAGCTGACCCACGCCGGCACCGCCACCCCGGTCGCCGACGGCGAGCAGTTCGTGGTGGCGGTGAACAACTACCGGCGCAGCGGCGGCGGAGCGTTCCCCGGCATCGTGAAGCCGCAGGTCTACAACGAGCAGCAGGAGATCCGCCAACTGCTCATCGACTGGGCGCAGGCCAAGGGCAGGATCGACCCGGCCGACTTCTTCCAGCCGAACTGGCGACTGGTCCGCGAAGGCGTACCGGTCTTCTAAGGGCTGTTCCACCGGGGCGGGGTCGCGGCTCGTCGCGGCCCCGCCCCGGCTGTTGGTTGTCCGTCCCTCCTATCTACCGCGCCCACCTGGGCCTTGTCGTGCCAGACAATTGCGCGCTCCGGGTCGGCACGGGAACACGCCGTTGGCGCACCGGTGACCTGCTGCTCTTCGTGGCGAATGATCGCCCACAGGGTCTGCTGCTCAGGTCAGCAGATAGGCCGCCGGCACCACGTCGGTCAGCCAGACCCCGTTGGCACTGCGGTAGAAGACATGACCGTCGCGGGCCATGGCGGCGGCGTCCACGGTCAGGACCACGACGTCGCCGCCCCGACGGGCGCCCACGTGACGAGCGGTTTCGACGTCGGCGGATAAGTGCACATGGTGACGGTTGCCGCGGTTGAGGCCGGTGACATGGATCGACTCGATGGAGGCGGCGCCCGTACCGTGGTAGAGGTGTGCTGGTGGAGCTTGCGACGCCAACCCGAGATCGACCGGGATCGAGTGCCCCTGGCTGGCCCGGATCCGCTCGACCCCATCAGGACCACGGTCGACGGCGAAGCGCTGCTTGTTGTTTCCCGTCACGACCGCATCGAGTTCACCGCGACTGATCCGCAGGGCCGCGAGGAACCGATCCACCGGCACCCAACCAGCGGCATCCAGCATCAGGCCGAACCGCTCCGGAGCATGCCGCAGCGCCAGGGACATCCGTTTACTCAGTCTGACCATGCGCTGGTGATCCACTCTCGGATTGTCGCCGGCCTTCGGCCTCACGGCCCAACGTCACCCGGATCCTGCTGGGCGAAGAACTCAGCCACCACCTCGGTGTGGCTGGAGAAGGCCAGCTCAGCCGGCTCGGTGAGGACAAGCCATTCGGTGGACTCCTCGGTGGGCACCGAGAGGGATGGCAGCTGGCCGGCTGGCAGGGCCGGCAGCACGCCGAAAATCAGGATGCTCCCGCCGCGCGGCGCGCTGTGCACGGCGAAGAGCCGTACCGCGTGGGCCGCACCGGTCAGGCCGGTCTCCTCATGAAGCTCGCGGACCAACGCGGCGCGCCAGTCCTCGCCGTACTCAATGAAGCCGCCCGGCAGCGCCAACAGTCCCCGGCCGGGCTCGATGGCGCGGCGCTGGACCACCACGCCGACACCGGTGGCCGTCAGCACCGGCAGTATCGCCACCGCCACCGGCAACGGGTTACGCCAGGTGGTCTGGCCGCAGGCCAGGCACTCCCGTGGCCAGCTGGGCGGCGCCGGGTAGCCGTTGCCACAGTACGAGCAGTGAGAGTACGGAGCGCCGGTCATGCCGCACGACAATACCTGCGTGCCGCCCGGGCCAGCCGAGCCGTTGATGGACAGCGATAGAGACGCGTCCACCGACCCTACGGCGCCGATCTCCCTACCTCCCCCTGACCGGGGTCAGCCCTGTTGACATGGTGACAGGGAGACGAGCAGTGCTGACCGTCGCGCGACCGCCCTATGTGACCACGTCAACGACTCGCTTGTCGCGATATCTCCAACCGGCCAATCCGTCAGGGATAACCCATACTTCGCCGGATGAGCTTACCCAGCGAACCAGCGATGCTGGCAATAATGAGATCAATACCGGCAAATCCCAGGGCGAGCCAGAACGCCGAAGAGTCGTCGGCGATACGAAGCACACCCAAAACCAGGGCGACCGCTATTGCCGTGGAAGCGACGACCTGACTGATCAGCACCAGCCTCCTGGCCCGGGCCAGGGGGGCGAGAAGTGCACTGTCCCCCTTCACCGCCGATATCGCGCAGAGCAACCCACCAGCCAGCATGAAGATGAGTGCCACGATGCCACCTATGATGGCCAGCACGGCAGGCTGCACGAAGCTATGTCGGGTACTCCATAATCCGATATACAGAGCGCCTATCAGGAAAACCAACATGATGACATGCAGGGCAGACATCAAGACATATGTTCGGCGCAGCCGCCTACCGCCACCTGCGGGTAGGGCCCGCCACCCCGGCTGATCGCCCGAGATCGGAACGTAAGCATCCATCAGTGCTTCAGCCGCCAGTCGGTGCCGTCCCCGTCGCTGAGGCTGCCGCTGCTGAGGCTGCCGCTGCTGAGGCTGCCGCCGCTGATATCGGAGGCCGTCGACTTGGGCCAGTCACCATCCGGATATGCCTCGTTGCCGTAGAGCGACTGTCGGAGGTCGCTCATGCCGCTCCCCAGCGGCCTGATGTAGGTCATGAACGCGCCGACGACGGCGATGCTCCGGTGCGCTCGGGTCCCCGGACGTCGTGCCACGGCAGCGACCACGACTTCTTCAGCCCACGCTGGCCCGCCCGCAGTGCCGGATGGACCTTTGCTTGAACTTCGGTTCCGGATTGCGTCCGCTTCTCGGTCCTGACGCTCGACCGAGCCAACGAGACGAGCCGTCGAGGCCTCCTGCATCGCGGTCACCACGGCTGGGCCAGGACCAGCAGGCCCGACCACCGAGCGCCAATTAGGATCGAGACGAACCTGGCAGGCCACTCCCGCACCGTCAACTACGATCTCGACGGCGCCATCCGGGTCACCACCAATAAAACGATCATCGCTTGCTGCCTGAAGCGCGCTCAGCTCCTCAGCTAGGTCCACGGCCTCTCGATGCAAGGCCTTCAGCCCGTCAAGGCCAAACTCGCCTCTCGATAGCACGTTCCTGCCTCTCAATCGAGTCGACCGCCATGGTAACCACGAACCGCAACCAGGATTGCTCGGCGTCAAGCAAAGCAGTCGGCACAACATGCCCGGCGCCACTCAGAAGCACCAGCAGACCTCGTGCTCGTTCAGGTATTCAAAGACAATCATGAGCTTCTTGGTGACGTTGCTGGGGAAATCGGCCCCGATGGGCCGAAGAGCGCCTGCGGCGTACAGGCACCGAGCTGTTCCACGATCAGCTCCTGTTCCTGGGCCCAGGTCTGGAGGCTCCCGGTGCCCTGCGCGCCGTCGTAAGTGTGGAACCCGTCCAACACCACCCCTCGGCCGGCTGCACAGCGGCCGGCGGGGGTGAATCGGGAGCGTCCTGGCCCGCAGGTGGCCGGCATGGATTCGGGCGCGGCGGGAACTCGCAATGTCAGGGATATTGCGGCATCCGCCTACCACCAAAAGATCACTGTACTGCCGTTGGCCCCGGCAACCTGATACTCGTACTACATGGACACCACCACGCCCGTACCGCCGACCACCCGGGCCGGCGACCGGTGGTGGAGCAATGACGCGAAGACGGTGTCGGGGCGGGAGCTCATGACGGTGTGGGCGGTTAGCAATTGCCCACCGGCCAAATTGCCGCAGGGATGACCGCCGGGGAGGGGTGTCAGTCGCGGGTGATGGCGTACCCGAGGATGACCGCAGCGGAGACCACCACGTGCCCCGGCGCCAGATCCTCCGCCGAGGCCGCGCCACCAGAGCCATGCCCCCGGTACCGCTCATTGCCAACCCGATCGGGGTCGACATCGTCGATGTGCAGGATTGTGCCGAGCCGTACCCCGGCTGCCTCGGCGTACAACTCCGCCTTACGCCGCGCGGCGACCACCGCCTGCCGTCGAGCCTCGGCGCGCAACTCCCCCTTGCCGGTGACGTCGAAGTCAACCGCCTCGATTTCGTTAGCGCCCGCCGCGACCAGGTCGACCAGCAGCTCCTGCACATCGTCAAGGTTGCTGGACTCGACAGCGAACGACGCCTGGCACTCGTACCCGATGAAATTGCGCTCCAGCCCGTAGCCGCTCCAGGAACTCTTCAGATCCAGCCGCGAGCGCTCCACCGCAGCGTCGGGAATCCCATGCTGGCGCAGCGCATGGCGTACCGCGTGCACCGCTTCGCTGGCCACAGCGAACGACTTCGACGGCGACTGTTCCACCCGATTCACCCGGAATCGGACCCGCATCAGATCCGGCATCGCCTTCACACTCGCCGCACCGTATGCGGTGACACCCCAGGGTCGATCGATCAACTGCATGGCGACGATCCTAACCAGACAGTGTTCCGCCGGCCGTACCGTTGCACCCGTACCTCCTCGCCACCGCCAGCCGTCGGCACTGCCACACCCAACTTCCCTGGAGGGCCGCCCATGTTTCTCGATCCCAGTCAGTTTTCGTTCCTGGATGGGCTACGAAACAGGTGGCGCGAGATCCGCGACGAGTACCTCGCCCTGCCCGAGGACGCGTTTGAACCCTGGGTGCAGCGCGAGATGTACGGCCACGGCTGGAGCGTGTACGGACTAATGGCCTTCGGTACGCGGATCGACGCGGCCCTGGCCAACTGTCCGCGTACGGCCGAAGCCTTGGCCGCTGTTCCCGGCCTGACCACGGCCGGATTCTCTCGAATGGCACCCGGAACACACATCAAGCCGCACGAGGGCTGGGTCACGACCGTCTACCGCGCCCACCTGGGCCTTGTCGTGCCGGACAACTGCGCGCTCCGGGTCGGCACGGAAACCCGCCGTTGGCGCACGGGTGACCTGCTGCTCTTCGACGACACGATCAACCACGAGGCATGGAATCGTTCCACCAGTACGCGGACCGTACTGCTGTTCGACTTCGTCCGCCCCGGCCACGAGCACGACGAACCCGACACGCTACCTACCTCGGTGGCCCGCCACCTGCAAGGTCGAGCCGGACACCGCTAGCTAGTCCACAGGTGGCCGGCATGGATTCGGGCCCAGCGACGGCCACTGCCGGCCGACTGGCACGTTTGTGAGCAAAAGTCGCACTCCCTGTCCGCGCGCCCGCCAGGAAGGTCCGGTTGATCAAGACATGCCCTCCGGAAAGTGTCATAGCCGTACCGCCACGTCAGGCCGCCACCAACTTGCGGCGAGTTCTGAAAAGGTTCATGAAGACGGTATGTCGGCTACCCGGGAAGCACTCTCGGCCATCCGGGCACTCCGGAACATCGTCGCCCACCTGCCCGTCGAGGTGGCCATCGAAGCACTCACCGAGGAGTTCCCCTGGCTGGGCCTGCTTCCCGAACAGGAACTTCCGCAGTTCGTCGCGGACTTTGTGACCGCAGCCAGGATCTCGGCCGAGCTGGGGCAATGGTCCGTCCTCGCGCAGACCGTCCGCGAGTGGAAGGCAACCGCAGTCATCTACACCGATCCGGCACTCGTGCGTGAACTGACCGAGCCGTTGAACGACGATCATGGGCCGGTGCCGGGCCCGACGGAGGTTTGAGTCGGTGACGGCCCCAACACCTGGGAGGACCCGGCCGCCATGATCCTGAAGAGTTTGGCCGGCGCCGACCGGCCGGACCCTACATGATCATGGCGCAACGGACTTGACCGGAAGCCAACGCCGCACCGACCGACTCATCCCGCCGGTTTGCCACTCGTCTGTCGCAGCACTTCAGGCACGTAACGCTAGCCGCGTCGGCCCTGTTTGAAGGCTCGGACGATCCGGATGGTTGCTTTGACCTCCCCGATGCTCATCCAGAGGCCCGGCGGTCAGCCGAGGATACTGCTGTATTCGCGGGCGGCCTGTCCGCTGCCCTGAATCAGGGTGGCGATTTCGGTGAGGCGTTGTTTGGCCTGCTCGGCGCGGGCAATGGACTCGACGATCTTCGCGTGACCAGTGCCAGCGGCCACCGTCCGCAGGCGGCTGAGCATCTGCTCGGTGCTGGCGATCGCGGCCTGGATCTGGTTCACGGTTGTGGAGCCCTGGTCGGCTGCCTGGGCGAGCGCGGCTTTCACTTCTTCGATGCTGGCCATCCTGACCTTCCTCCTCGCGGTTAAGTCCGAGTGTTCGGTGCCGACGGGCAAGGCGAAGTAGCTGGAACAAATTCACGTTTGCGTGACTGGCTGCACACTATCGAAAATGTTCAACCAGGCGCATGGCCCGTCATCGGTCTGGTTGATAGCGCAGCTTTCTACCCGTTACTACCCGGAGCTACAAGCTTGTCCGGCCCCGGTCGGGCCCGACATGCGTGATCTGGACCAGAAACAGCTCTCGTACGAGTCGTACGAGTCGTACGCTTGGGACGTGACTGCTGAGCCGATCCGCCCCAACCAGGAGCTGACCATCTCGGCCGCTCGTGATTCGCTGGCCGACATCGTGTCCCGCGCCCACTACAGCGGCCGGATCACCTACGTGACCCGCCGCGGGCAGCGCCTCGCCGCGATCGTCCCCGCCGAGATCGCCGAGGCCATCGAGCGCGCCGAAGACGCCGCTGACGTCGCCGCCGCCCGCGAGGCCCTGGCCCGCATCGACGCTGGCGACCAGCCGGTCTCCCTGGCCGAGCTACGCAGCGAGCTGGGCCTGTGACCGGGCCTTCTGCCGCACCACCGGTCTACCAGGTCCAGTTTGATGCCAGAGCTGCCAAGCTGCTGCGTAAACTGGACCGCCCCGTGCAGGCTCGCTTGGTCGTCGCCATCGCCGCTCTGGGTACGGACCCACGGCCACCCGGGGCCAAGGCACTGTCGGGACATCCCGGCCTACTGCGGGTCCGCGTGGGCGACTACCGCATTGTCTACACCGTCAACGATGGCCAACTGCTCGTGCTCGTGGTCCACCTCGGCCACCGCAGCGACATTTACGACGTGCTCTAGCGCCGGCACGCACCTGGCTGGCTCGAACCTGCACACCATGGCGGTCAAGCAGCCGGCGCCGCACCGATCCGCGCGTGATCACTGCCGGCCCGCAAACATCCCGAGCCGCTACCCCGGCGACACGATCCGGGGTTGACGCTCGTCGGACCACAATGGTCGGCCAACCGGTCGAGAGCACCAGCACCCATCGGCATAGCCATGTGGTAGGGACAATCGGTCAGATCGGTTTCCACCCGTACAGCGAATGGCGGGCATTTTGATGGATGGTGTTCTGCTGGTCACCGGGGGCAGCCGGGGCATCGGTGCCGCGACGGCCCGCCTGGCCGCGCAGCGCGGATATCAGGTCTGCGTCAACTACCACCGCAACGAGCCGGCAGCGCGTGCCGTGGTCGACGCGATCACCGACGCCGGTGGAACCGCCATCGCGGTGCCGGCCGATATCGGTCGGACCAGCGACGTCGAGCGGCTCTTCGCCACGGTCGACGACCGGCTCGGACCGCTCACCGCGCTGGTGAACAACGGCGGGATCCTGGAGCGCCAGTGCCGGGTCGACGAGATCGACGAGGAGCGGCTGTTGCGGGTGCTCACCACCAACGTCATCGGTTGCTTCCTCACCTCGAAGCAGGCGGTGTTGCGGATGTCCACCCGTCACGGCGGCCGGGGCGGTGCCATTGTCAACGTCTCCTCGGCCGCCGCCCGGCTCGGCTCGCCCGGCGAGTACGTGGACTATGCCGCTTCGAAGGGTGCGGTCGACACCTTCACCCGCGGCCTCGCGCTGGAGGTCGCGGCCGAGGGGATCCGGGTGAACTGCGTACGGCCGGGAGTCATTGAAACGGAGATCCACGCCAGCGGCGGTGAGCCGGACCGGGTGGCCCGCCTCGCCAGCCAGTTGCCTGTCGGTCGGGGTGGCCGACCCGACGAGGTGGCCGAGGCCATCCTGTGGCTGCTGTCCGACGCCGCGTCGTACAGCACCGGTTCTTTTCTGGACGTCGCCGGTGGGCGCTGAGGCGATCGCCGACACCCAGGTTGAACCGCCCCCACCGGTCATATGTGGAGTTCAGTAGGAGGTGTGCCGGCTGCCCTCGTCGGTGGTCTCAGTTGCTCGGCGGATGGACCAGCCGGCTGGTGAGGAAGGGACTGGGGGTGCCGTGCCAGGTAACCCCGAGCTCATCCCGGGCACGGGTCGCCGCGACGAAAAGCAGTGAACGGTCGCGTTGGCGCTCGCGCTGGTAGCGCTTCGGATCGGCATCCCGATACATCACGATCATCTCCCGGGGCACGAAGCCATCGGACACCCCGGCCAGGATGATTCGCTGATATTCGAGGCCCTTGAACCGGTGCATCGTGCCGATGTGTACGCCGTCGCTGCTCTTCGGCCCGGCCCTTGCCCTTGCCGCAGTGCTCGACACCAGCCCGGCCGTTGCACTGGTCGCCATGTATGTGCCGTCACGCGATCGGAGCCTGGGCAAAACTGGGCGGAAACAGGCGTTCATCGAGTCATTCCTCAACGCGCTCGACGGGCTCCCCGGCGAGCTGCGGGAACGCCTGGTGCTCGGTGGTGACTACAACGTCATTGCCGGACGCACCGCCCACGGCATCCGGGTTTCCTGCCCTTCGAGTTCGGGTTACTCGAAGCGATCGAGGCACAAGGCCTGGTCGACCCACACGAACGTTGCTCACCCGGAGAGCAGGCGCACAGCTGGATCGGACGGACCGGCGACGGCTACCGCTACGACTACTTCCACGTCGGACGCGCGCTCGCCAAGCAGATCAGCGGCTGCGTCTACCTGCACGAGACCCGCGAACGACGGCTGACCGATCACGCCGCCGTGACACTGAACCTGGCCGTTGACGCCGTCAATCGGCTGCCCACACGCGACCCGGCCGGGGACAACGTGCTGGCCCTGCGCTAGGCGGCGGCCAGGGCCGCACGGACCAGCGAGTCGTAGGTTTCACTCGTACGCTCCAACTGCACCCCGAGCGAGCAGGCGAACGCGTGCAGCTCGCTTGCACGGCCTCCCCCGACTGCCCCGACCCGATGACCTTCTCGATCTCCAGGAAGCTTCCGACGCGCTCAACCTCGTCGACACAGAACAACAGCCCGCCGTCGCGGGCCGTCCGGCGCGTCTTCACGATCCGGACAGTCGGATAAAAGCCCATCTGTTGTACGGCTTCATGCATCTGGTCACGGTCGGCGACCTCGCTCTCAAACTCCAGGCAGGCCACCTCGTTCTCCATGGGCCGCTTGAGCGTGAACAGGTGCCGACCATTCTGCGTTCGCAGTCGGGCGAACGCCACACCGAGCTTGCTCATGCCGTAATGCCAACCGACCTGGGCGTACGCCTGGTCGTCCTGGTGCACCGACGTGGAGAGCGCAAGGCCACGCCCCTGAAGCGAATGCTCCAGCCGGGCCAGGTCGCCAACACGGTACTTGACCTCGATCTCTCTGGCCTGCCCCACGCTCGCGCTCCCCCGCTCGGTGACAAATCGCCCGAGAGTAGCGCCATACGTGCCTGGGCACAGGGAGGCACGCCCGCAGCCGTCGGGTCAGCAGCAGCTTTCCAGGAACGCCCAGGAGTCGAACCCCGGATGACACCTTTACGAGTAAAAGTCACTGTGAGCTGACCGAGCCGTTGACCGACGAGCGCACCCGAAAATCACCGAATAGGTCGATACTGGCGCGAATCAGGCGATGGCGGCGATGTCGCCGTCGTCGAAGTAGATGGCCTGGTGTAGTCGTCCACCGAGAGCAGCCGCGAATCGGACCAACACCTCTTGGCCGGAAATCTTGCCTTGTTCGATCTGGGAGACCCGGCCCTTGGTGACACCCATCCGGTCGGCAACCTCCTGCTGGGTCAGACCGCGGGCGCGGCGCACCTCAGCCAGTCGGTGTCCGAGCACCTGGTGAAGCAGTTCCTGCTTGCCTGCCTCGATTGCTTCCTCGCCGCCGGCACGTGCGACGTGCTCGGCACGAATGTCCTGCCAGCGGGTGTAGCCGCTCACGGTTGCCCTCCCTGCTCGTGGGCTCGTTCCGTCCAGGCTGGCGATACAGTCCCGCACCTCATCGACAACGACGCGAGTCGACCGGCGACAAGGCGTTCGATTTCCGCCTCGCTGACGCCGTACTGCTGCTCGATGTCGGTGACCTCCTGGCCGTCGGCGTAGGCGGCGATGATCGCGTCGTCTCGGCTGGTAGAGATGGTCACCGCCCCTTGGATCGGCTTACCGCCCACCAGATACCGCCAACGATGAGGCCGATCGACGCAAGGCAGCAGAGCAACGTGGCCAGGTGCCATGGCCTAATTGCACTCATGGCGATCAACCGTACCTCCGGTGCCGACTGACCTACGCTCCCCCTTGATTGGTCCGGACCCTGTCCACTAGGTGACAGCAAGGCGAGCTTGGTTCGGATCGCGCCCGGTCACCTGATCAACAAAGCGAAGCCGGGAGTGGCGGTTCCGGCCACCGAAGTTGGGCTACGCGCAGTGATGCCTGAGCCACGTCAAGAATGAGCCGGCCGAGGTCGTCACCAGGCCCGGCAGGCCGCCAGCTCTCCTGGCGCCGCATCCAGCCCGTTGAGACCGGCGCTACGCATAGTCTCCGCGAACGCCTCAGCCGCCCGACCCTCCGCGACGTTGACCCCGGCCGTGGTCAACAGGGTTGCCGCAACTGCCCGGTCGGACACCCGGTAGCCGCTGCCGATCGGTTCGACGAGCACCCGCACCGCGTCACCGTCCCCGGAGGTAAAAACGGCAGGTCGACAAGCAATCCATCACCGTACGGGGCGCCACCACGCGGCCGTCCAGGGTCCGCGACACCGCACCCAGTACGGTCTCAGCTTCCACGATCGTCCCTTCGCACGGCTCGGCCGCAGCGGTCAAGTAGGTCGGCGGACCTCGTGTCCCTCGGACGTCCCTGTCGGGGTGCCAGCATGACGGCATGACCAGCGTGCTGGATCGCGAGATGTACACCGAGGCCGAGGCCGCCCGGCTGCTCCGGGTCCGTCAGTCGACCCTGCACTACTGGCTGGAAGGTTCGCAAGGCCGCCGGAAAGACTACAAACCGATTCTCGGCGATAAACCACGTGGTAGCCGCACAGTGACCTGGGCAGAGTTCGTCGAAGCCGGCTTCCTGCGGGAGTACCGCCGCACTCACCACGTGCCAATGGCCGAACTCCGCAGGTTCATCGAACTGCTGCGGGAGCAGTTCGGGGTGCCCTATTCCCTGGCCGACCGGCGTCCCTTCGTCTCGGGCAAGAGTCTCGTCTACGACGCTCAGACCACAGCGGGCCTCGGCGTGGACTTCTGGATGGTCACGGTCGCGGGTGACCAACTGCTGCTCACCACTCCTGCCGATTCGTTCATCCGTCGCGTCGAATGGGTGGAAACGTAGCGGTCGCCTACAGCCCGGACGCCAACCCTGAGTCACCGGTACGGGTACAGCCCGACATACGGTTCGGCAAACCATCAGTCAAGGGCGTGAGCACCGAGGTGATCGGCGAGCAGCACGACGCAGGCGAGGACGCTGACGCCATCGCCGAGATGTACGCGCTGCAGCCGGCCGATGTCTCCTGGGCATGCTATGAATTTTCCGTCCGAGCCACCACTCGCGCGGCGTGACCCGGACGAAGCCCGCGGATGTCCGCCTCTACTTTGACGCCGACATCCGCGGCCTTGGGATCCTGCTGTCTGGTATCCGGTCCGATGTACGTACCGGCGACCCCGGCGGCGAGGTACACAAGCGCTTCCGACCGCCGAGCCTGGTGAAGGACGTAGCCAGCTTCGATCGCTTCTGCCCGTAACTCCGGTGAGTACTTTGCTAATTTTTTTGCCACGTACCGTTCCTTCCGAACTCTCCGTCACCCTACTTGGGGACGTGTCCGGAGACCTCGGTGCACCTCAGATCGCTGGGGTCCTGATCGAACGGTCCCGCCGGCTAATTTCCGGATCCGTATCGCCACAATGGTCAGGGCGATGGGAACGGGCGCGAGCGGACCATACACCATCTCAAAGATCGTCTCATTCAGGGGGGCGTTGACCTGGAATCAGAGCAGCTTGCCCCTCGGTCGTGCCGATCGCCTCCGGGACATCTCCACTTTCTGACGGATCCCGCAGCGCCTCCGGAATGTATTCGCGATACGTATCCCGGAGGAACTTCGTGACACGCTCGTCGGTTGCCTCATATTCGAGCTGCTTACGAAAGAACGAGAGCTCCGTTCCGCACTGTCGAATATGTCCCCCCATGACCGTACCCACACCTGATACTCTTCCTGGTCATCAACTAAGCCGAAGGGCTTATCCTTCTGCTTAAGGTCGCGCTCAATTGATTTGCTGTAGTCGTATGTGACGAGTACAAACTTCCATTTGCATTCGGCGCCCCGATACTGAGGATCATCTACGATGGTCCTGGCGTACCGTTTGATTTGGTCAGCTCCCCAGTGCCGACCTTCACCGACGGTCGCTTTAGCTCAACAATCAATCGCTCGCTCTGCCGCTCATCGCCCGTGCCCCGGTAGAGAAGTATGTCAACCCGGCCAGCGCGGCCGTCATCACTCCTAACGCTTTCAAGCCGGCCTTCAAGAGCTATGTCACCACCAAGCAAGTGGAGATGTTCAGCAAGGACTGATGTAAGCCCAACCTCGGTACGAGCAAGCGTCCACTCTTCCCCGAATAGCCAGAGGTTCCTCGGAACCATCGGGTGCAGTTGATCGACTTCCCTTAGCTCAGCCCTTAGCTCCGGCTCCGCAAGGAGTTTACGCAGCCCGCCGACAAAATTGAGCCGCTCGACTACGGTATTTGCCGCGCTGATGATGCTCGAAAGTTGAGTGTCCTTGATTAGCTGCCCCAGGTGCACTCGCTCCTCGGGGCTTAGTGCGAGAACCTTGTCAAGAATGCTGTGCAGATCAGTGGGATCACGTTCTAACGCAGCACGGATTAGGTTCACAGATAGCTCGCGGGGTGCGCCTTTCGGCGGCAAGGCAGTACGGGCAACGGTTACTACTAGATCGAACGTCTGACGTTCCACCGTCTCCGTCGGAGACGGATCGTCCGTGTCGTAGGGTAGAGGCCCTCGAATTTCAACTGCTGAATGACCTGCCGAGAAATCTCGCTGCGGCGCATCTTGAGATGTCGCCGTATTGCTTGCTCGGCCACGTGGAGCAAGCTCGCATCCGTCATCGGTAGCATGTGAATACCTTCGGCAGATAGTCCATCGAACCTCGCCGAGCGAAGATAAGGCGTGAATGCTACAACGGATCATGCCAATCTTCGCCATATTCGGCCAACGCAATCCCGGCCTCGTTGCAAATCAGCAACTTCCGGTCGGTCATGTGAGCCTTCCACTCCACGAACGTAACGACCGGCGGAGTGGGATCGACGGCATACTCGGGTGGCGGGTCAGGAATCGGGTCCACGACGTTTTGTATCAGAGCATTCGGGTTGAGGATCGCTCCGTCGTAACTTACGACAATATCTGGATAGGCTCGTAGATAGAAGGCCAGTTTCGCGGTAAGACTCTGCGGCATCATTACTTTCGAGCGCGCGCAACCGCTTACCTTGGGGAAGGGTTGCGGTAACCGTAGTTCCTGGTTCGCTCGCCGTTTCCTCGGGCTCAGTTATCCTCCAGAGCGTCGGCCTCGCCCTGGTCGTTGCGATACGAGTTCGCACTCGGCGGCCGTCAAGGACGGCAACGGAGTCCCACTCAAGCGTCTCGCCCAAAGCGAGTGCATAAAGGCGACCCTCGCCGTTCTTCCCGTGCAGGATGCGTTGGTGACCCGCAGTATGTGTCCGTCGCGCCTTCCAGCTGTCTCCATATTCACGAAATGATTCCCTAGCTTGCTCGGGAGTTATTCCATCACCGTTGTCGGCTATGGCGATGCTCTCGACAGCTCCGAGGTAATTACGTCTGAGTTCGACTGTGACTCGGGAGGCATTCGCATCGAGCGCGTTCCAAACTAGCTCTGCGACTGCCGCAATCGGCTTTTTGTTCTCAAATTGCCGTATCTTCGGCTCGCCAACTTCAAGCAGGACTTCTGTCACTGGTGGCCTCCGTTGGTCTAAGCGATCCGGATAGGCTAGCGAAGCTACGTCGGATCCTGTGTCGGGATCGTGATACTTTGCGTGATCAGTCCTCAAGGTCGAGTCTTCGGGGCCGGCAGCAAGACGACATCGTTGATTCATCAGGGGCACATGCCTACGCACCGTAGGGCACGGGACCGACTGCCTGAGCGGGGGAGCAATGTGGAAGGTCTGCGCGCCTCAATTGTCGTCTCGCTCGGCCACGTTCCGGCTCGTCTGCCTGCGTCCTGCCGACTCTCGCTCTTCGAGGTGTGCATTACTACGGCCGTGAGTCAACGTGGGACGGCAGACTCGGAGAGCGAGCAGCCGCTACGATTTGTGATGCTCGCGGTGGTATGCCAGCTGCGCCCAGCCCACCACGTGGTTATCCACGACCCGAATCTTTCCCAGCTCATCGCCGGTTTCCACTAGCCTGGCTGCTCCTCCTGTGTCGATGTAGATGGCGCCGGTGTCAAACAGCACGTGGTGGCTGGGGCACAAGCAGAGGACGTTGCTCGCCACGTCGGGGCCGTTGTGGAGCTTTCCTAGCGCACGGATGTGCGCCGCCTCCGCATACGGACCAGCGGGCGTCAACAATTGGATGCCGGCAGACCTGAGACGTGTAGTTGTGTAGGCGCTTCACGCCGTTGGCGACAGCGGCACTTCTGACAAGGCGCTGAATAGCGGCTCCGTAGCGACACTCGCTCACGAGGTGCACGAGAGCCAGCCGGCAGCCCCGGACTTCCGCATGCCGAGGGCCTACCCTCGCTTTCGGGAAGTGGTCTTGGCCTCGGCAAGATGATGTCGCCGCCGTAGGCCGTACCAGCACGATCGACTGACGTACGCCTCCAAGGCCGGGGGCTTAGAGACGTTCGATCAGGCGGTACGGATCGTCAGTGGGCGAGGGTGTTGGTCTTGAACGCGGCGACGAAGGCGGACCATCCGACTGGCGCGAAGGCCAGCGCCGGGGCCGACCAGGTCCTTGCTGTCCCGCAGGTCGATCATGCCGGACCGGTTGTCGGCGACCTCGATGCATTCCCCTCCGTTGTTGCTCGGGGTCGGCTTGCACGCAACAGGTGGCACCGGTAGGCCAGACATTCGAACTGGCCGAGGAGAGCATGAGCGCGCGACCGTCACAGCTCAGGCGTGCAGGTCGGGGCCTGCCTTCAGGGCGGCGATGAAGCCGGACCAGGCGGTCGCGTTGAAGGCGAGGACCGGCCCGCTGCGGTCCTTGGTGTCACGTACGTCCACCGCGTCACCAACGAACCGGACCTCGACGCATGCGGCGTTGTTCGAACTCCGGGAGGACTTGAACCAACCCTGGTCAGGGGTGGTGTCGAGGGGGGTCACGTTATCTCCTTGGCAATCCGCTGGATCAGAGCCAACGACTCGTCGGAGTTTAACGCGCGTTCCTGTGCCTCCGCGAACGTCACCACGTAGTCCGCCACCCGGTTGGACTGATCAATGATGTCGCTGGAGGTCAGCACCTCCTGCCAGACCAGGTCGGGCAGCCGGGGCGACGGGAACGAAAGGATCTGGAACGGTCCGCCGAGCGCGGGATGCGCCCCGGCGGTGAACGGCATGACTCGAATCTCGATCTGCTCCGGCCGTTCGGTCATCAGCCGGGCAAGGTGGTCAAGTTGATCGCGCATCACCGCTGGGCCACCGATCTGCTGCCGCAGCGCACCTTCGGCGATGACGGTGGTCAAGCGCAGCGGCTTGTCACCGTTCAGCCGCGCCTGTCGGGCCATCCGGACGCCGACCCGACGATCCATCTCAGTCAAGCGGACGTAGGTGTTCCCGCCCCGAATGACGGCCCTGGCGTACTCCTCGGTCTGCAACAGACCGTGCAGCAGCTCGTTGTCGTAGCTGCGGATCCATTCAGCGCCGGCTTCGTATCCGAGGAAGCGCAGGAAGTCGGCCGGGAAGAGCTGGGAGTACTGGTGCCACCAGGCCCGCCGGGAAGCCGCGATGCGCAGCTCTTCCCACTCGGCCCCCTCATCCTCGTCAACCTCAAATATCTGTATGAGCTGGGCCAATCGGTCGGCTGGCAGCTTCACTCGGCCAGCCTCCACTCCGGACACGTATGCCTGGGCGATACCGGTGGCACGCCCAACGACCACCGCCGTCATGCCCAGCTCTTCCCGGCGCTCACGTAACCGAAGTCCCAACTCCCACGCCTGCACCGTGGGCGATCCGGCCGCAGTCTCCGTCAGGCCACGCGATGCCGACGACTTGGGCTCCATCACAACTCCCTCGCTGAGAAACACCTATCGGATAACAACTGGAGCGTACGTGAAAAAGTTACTAGCAACTAGGGGCTTGATATAAATGCCGACCTGTTCGATGCTAGTCCCAGCATGAGCAGGCTCAAGCAGACAAGGCATGTCATCCACTACTCGTTGACCAGCCCTATCGCTGTACTGCTGATTGAAGCTGCGGCGGTAGGGCGGGGTGGTCCGCCCGTGCGCGGCGGGCGGGTGGGCCACCCCTTCCAAGATCTTGATCCCTGATCGAGAGAAAGGTGGGCTGATGGGCGTAAACCCTCGGCGGTTCCGCCAGCTACCTCACTCGTCGTCTGGACGAATCAACTCGACCTGGTCACCCGGCTGGACCTCCAGCTTGCCGCTCGGATGGCGGACTTCGAGTACCGGAACGCCCTCATCGAGCTGCATGTCCCGGCGCTCTCGACCGGTCGGCATCCGCGCGATCACCGACCCGCCAGCCGGCAACTCGACTCGGGCGCGCTGCGGAGTCTCGCGTACCCGAGTGCCGTGTCCGCGCACGGTGCTGACCAGACCCTCGGATCGGAGCAGGGAAACCGCCATCCGGACAGCTTCCCGACCGATCCCGTACTCCTGAGTCAGTCGTGCCTCGCTCGCCAGCGTCGCTCCTGGCGGAATCTCGCCGGACTCGATGCGCTCGCGGAGCAGGTCAGCTAACTGCACATAGACCGGCGTGTGCGAACGCGGATCGATCGTCATACCGCACAAGCCTTGTTCCCCCGTGGCCCAGACTGGTTGTGCCCCTGAGCCCCTGTCTGTATCTTCGCAGTCAAGGACCCTGGCGCACCGGAAACGCCAAATCCCGCACGCACTGCCCGACCAACTGACGAGGAACACCGACGAGCAGCCCTGCTGCCGTACTGCTGATCTTGGCTGCGGTGGTGGGGCGGGGTGGTCCGCCCGTTCGCGGCGGACGGGTGGACCGCCCCTTCCAGATCCCCAGTCCTGACAGGAAGGCAAATTCCCTGATGAGCGAGTTCATCCGACGTCTCTTCCGGTCCCGGGCCCCAGCGGGCGCGGTCTGGTGGTACGCCGTACCGGTCGGCGTCGTGTCCGCCAATGCGGCCCTGGCAGATCCGGGAGCGGCGGTTCGGGGTCACCCGGCTCGGCCGGCGCGGCCTGGATCCGATGGAGGTGGACGAGTTTCTTAATCGGGTCGCCGGTGACCTGGCTGCCGTCTACGACGCGCTTGCGTCCAGCCGGGAAGAAACCATGCGGATCAAGAACGCGCTGCGGGAGTGGCAGTCGCGGCAGGCCCGGATGGCGAACAGCGCCGGAGGTCGCTACTGATGGCCGCCGGGGAACGCTTCGTCATCCACCTGCCGGTGATCTCCCGGGACCTGGCCGGCGCGCAACGGTTGGCTCGGGCGATAGGTCGGTCGATGCGCCTGCTGCCCTACGTCGATCCGGGTGAGATCACCGTCTCCGGGGAGGACGAGCAGGGCGTACATCATCGGGTCTTCTGTGACCGGTTGCTGTCGGTCGGCCGGCGCTGCCTGCTGCGGGCCGGGCACGACGGGCCGTGCGCCCGACGGGTACGGCGGTGACCGGCATGATCGTGATCACCTGCCCCGAATGCGACGGGATCACCTTCACCCTGGTCGCCTGCGGCTGCACCACCGGCGGCGATCGCATGCTGGTCGACGAGCGCGGCTTCGACCTGGAACCGTACCGGGAATGTCAGGTCTGCCGGGGCGCCGGCAGTGTGGCCCGAGGCTGCATGCGGTGCCAGCAGCGGGGGCGGCGGCGAGCGCAACTCGTGCTCACCGTGGCCAACCTGGACACCGGCCAGGTCGCCTCCCGCAACGTTGTCCCCGGCAGCCTCGAACCCACCCCGGCGCCCGAGGGTGACCACTGGGTGCTGCCGCTGGCCCCGCTGGTCGATGAGCTCGCCGACACGGTCGGCGCCCGGCAGATCATCGCCGCGGACGGGTCGGACCCACGCCAGGACGATTTAGCCATCTGGCTGCCCAGGTGGCGACCCGAACTCCCCGCCGAAACCCGGCAGACCCTGGAGACGGCAGCGATCGCCGGGCAGGACCACCGCCCGTGGCGGCTCTACCTCGGCCGCAGCGCCCCGGCCGGACCGGAACCCGATGCGGATCAGCTCCTGGGCCGGCTCTGTCAGGTGGCCGATCAGCTCTGCCTCGACCTGGTCATCGAAGCCCGCCACCTCAACACCGGCCGGGTCACCTGGGACATCCGCTTTGAGGTGCCCGGCTCGGACGTGCCACCAGACCCACGGCAATGCGGGGATGACCTGCCAGCGGCCATCGCCGCGACCACGGTCGCCGACGCCCTGGACAACCTGGCCCGCCGGAGTCTGGCCGCCCCGGCCTACAGCATCCGGCCCATTCACCCCGATCCGGAATTGCTCGGGCCGCCGCAGGTCGACTCCGATCAGGTCGAACGTCGGATCTACGCCGACCTGCAATTAGCGTCCGCCGCCCAGGCGATCTGGCGCAACGGTCGGTGGTGGCACACCCGGCTCCGCCCCGGCGGCAGCACCATCGTGATGGTCGAACGGGAGACCGGGCAGGTGGACCGGCACCGGGTCACCAACCTGCTCCGCAACTGGGAACCACCCACCCCGGTCTGGCAAGGTGACCCCCTGCCGAGCATCGCCTGCCCGGACTGCAAACCCGACAGCCGGTTGCAACGCTGCTGCTGCACGATGGGCGGCCGGACCGCCGACCCGGACTGCGCCGCCTGCTCCGGCGCCGGATACGCCCCCTCAGCGCTGGCCTGCCACACCTGCCGGGACAGCCACCGGGTCCACCTCGCCGTCCAGGTCACCATCACCGATCTGAACGGCCGGGTCGAACACCAACTCTGGCAACCCGCCGCCGGAGAACCCGCCGTACCGGTCGCCACCCAACCTGGCGGGAAACCGGTCTACCAGGTCCCGCACCGCTACCGGCTCGCCCGCTGGGCCCGCTACTTCGGCGTACGACCGGAGGATCTGACCGAGTTGGACACCGGTTACCCGGTCGGCCAGGACCTCTGCGACGGCATCGTCACCGCCGGATCCTTCACCACCGACCCGGTGCCTGGAGTACGTCGTCGGCGCCAGTCGGGGCCTGCCCGCCGCCCGGTTGTTGGTCCTGGCCGCCGTCCCCACCGCGCCCAGCCTGGTTGAGCTGATCCGACTCGCCCACGGCCTGCACCTCGGGATCGCCATCAGCGTCGAGAACCATCGGCTCAACACAGGAGATCCACTCCGGATCCACGGTGAACGGTGGCAGGTCGATCTCATCACCCCGGACCGGACCCCGGACAACAGCAACAAACCGCACACGCAGACCCTTGAAGTCGCCCTCGCCACCTGCCACGAGTACCTGGAAAGCGCCGTCGGCGAAGCAGTGCCCACCGACCCGACCCAACCCATCGCCGTGCCACAAACCCCGCTACCGGCCGCGGTCCCCGACCCGGCACCCCTGATCAGCCGACTCGGCTACCACTACGCCGGCCAGCCCATCACCGTCTGCCTGCAAGCCGACGGCTGCCGCATCTACCTCCACGAACGAGACGGCACCCGCCCACTCGCCCGAGCCACCACCCTGGTTGCCGCCCTCACCGCCCTCGGCCTCCGCTCCACCTAATGGTCGACGCTGGAGAAAAACCAGGTAGGGCAATCATGACCAGCTCGACCCCAAGCCTTTTGTGCGCGGGATTGACGAGGAGGCGGCCTGATGTTGCGCCAACTGGGGGCACGTGATCCCCGGTTCCGGACGCTGTCCTTCCAGCCCGGTCTGAACATCCTCGTCGCGGACGTCACGCCCGGATCGAGGGAGACCGACAGCCGCAACGGGGCTGGCAAGTCGAGCATGATCGAGCTCCTGCACTTTCTGCTCGGCGAGCGTGCCGACGGCTCCGCGCTACCCCTACGCCCTGAGTTGCGGTCCATCGAGTTCAACCTGCAACTCGACTGGCCAGAGCAAGCCAGCCCTCTCTCTGTGAACCGAATTGGCTCCCGTCCGGCCTGGGTCCATCTGCAGCCACTGCCGCCCGGCGCTGACCGAGGTCAGTTAGAACTCGGCACCGGCCACGTACGGCTGGCCGAATGGCAACGGCTCATCGAACGGGACCTGTTCAGGCTGCCTGATGATCACCCTGGCATCAGTGGCCGCAGCCTACTGTCGTTCCTGATGCGCCGGACCAGCTCGGGCGGCTACGGCGCCGCCGTGCGTAGCCACGGCCGACAGTCGGATGCAGACGCAACGACGAACCTGGCCTACCTGCTCGGTCTGGATTGGCACCTCGCCGACCGCTACCGGCTGTTGAAAACCCGAGACACCGCTAGAGCGCAGATGCAGAAGGCCGCCCAGGACCCGCTCCTGGGCCGGATCATCGGCAAGGTCGCAGACCTGCGCAGCGAAATCGCGCTCGCGGAACGACGCGTCACGGACGTGGAACGGCAGCTCGCCGGCTTCCACGTCGTACCCGAGTACGAGAACCTCCACCAAGCAGCGGACCAACTGGACCAGCGCATCCGCCAACTGCGTAGCCGCGACACCGTTGACCGGCACAACCTCCAGGATTTGGAAAAAGCGCTGGAAGAGGCAACCGACCCGGACGTCAGCTACCTGGAACCGGTCTATGCCGAGCTTGGCATCATGCTCACCGATCAGGTGCGCAGGCGCTTCGACGAGGTGGAGGCGTTCCATCAGTCCGTCGTGCGGAACCGTCGCCGCTACCTTGACGAAGAGGCCGGCGCTATCCGGCAACGACTGGCCGACAGCGAGTCCGAACGCAATCAGCTCGGCGAGCAACTGGCCCAGATCCTGCGCACGCTTCAAGAGGGCGGCGCATTGGAAGCGCTTACCACCCTGCAGCAGGTTCTCGGCCAGGAACAGGCCGTGCTCTCCGCTCTCCGGCACCGGTATGAAGCCGCCCAGGCCCTTGAATCGACCAAGCGGGAGATCACCCAGGCCAGGCTCACGTTGCAGCAGGAGATGGACCGCGACATCGAGGATCGGCGAGGTCAAATCGATGAGGCAACGGTGCTGTTCTCCGAGTTCGCTCGCCGGCTATATGGATCGGGACGAACGGCCTACCTGCGGTTCGAGGCCGGGGACAAGAGCCTACGGATCAATCCACATATTGACAGTGACAACAGCACCGGCATCGGCAGCATGGTCGTCTTCTGTTTCGACCTGGCGGTCAACGTGCTCGCCCACCGGGCCGGGCGCGCACCCAACTTCCTGGTCCACGACAGTCACCTGTTCGACGGAGTGGATGACCGCCAACTCGCCGCCGCGCTCGGCTTGGCCGCCGAAGTCGCTGAGAACGAAGGCATCCAATACATCATCACCCTCAACTCCGACGACCTGGACAAAGCACGCAGGCGCGGCTTCTCTCCAGACAACTATCTACTGTCGCAACGACTGACCGATCAATATGACGACGGTGGCCTTTTCGGCTTCCGCTTCTAGCGGTCGTCAAGAAACCACGGCAGCAACATCCCCTGCATACCTCAGGAGGGCTGCCATCCCGCATCGATGGCGTCTGAAGCCGCTGACAGGCCGCCGAGCAAGGCACGAAGGCAGTTATTCACGCGATCAAACGAAACCCGCCCCCATCAGCAACGAGACCTGCTTCGACCAGCACCTCAACCACCCCCGCCCCCCTAAGGCCAGCAGTCGATCAGTCCGTGAACATCGCTGACGCAGTCTCAGCCGGCACGGTTACGCTAATCGGTGCCGTACTTGTCGGCAGGGCAACCATAAACTACGTCAAGATGAAATGGAACAGAAGGAAGTCGAATGCCGACGAAGAGTGACGTCATCGAGTTTGTCCGCACGCTGATCAACGGCGACTTTGAGGCAAATGATCGATACGAAAAGAAGCTCGACGAAGAAGGCTGGGAAGAGTGGCCAAAATTTTTGAGCGCACTCTTCTTCATCGCTGTCGATCGGCGGTTCAACGGACAGTACGACGAAGCGCAAGCGATCCGCTTTGTAGCGGAGCTTCGAGCCGAGGCGAGAGACGGCGCTCCCCCACTGAATCCGTCGGATACCGAACTGCTGATCAAAGCCGTGCTGAACCCACCAGTTGAGTTCAACATCTCGCCACAAGCCATGGGCGAGATTGAGACGCTTGTGGTTTATACAATTCTCACCCAGGAAAACCTCTCCGACGAAGCCCTGGATCAGATCCTGCTCGAAGCCCAATCAATCGCCGACAGCCAGTCGTAGATCCCCTCACCTTGGCATGGGTAAAGCTAACCAGCCTGAAGACGTGCCGTGAATGCAGCGTGAGCTTGGCGGTACTCGTTCTCCCGGTCCGCCTTGTAAAACGGCGCCGAGTACCCGTTCGGCACCGGATTCCGATCCGGATCGTCCAGGTACGCCATCAATTGCTGATAGTGCTCTTTGGTCTGCCCAAATCCAAATGCGTACGAATCCGAGGCAATCTTTCGACCACTGGAGTCGAACCACATTTCACTCTCACGGTCAGTAAGAACAGGGTAGCGCGAACGCAAGATAGCGATTAGCTCATCAACCGCGATACCCAACCATACAGCCACAATGGCATCAATTTCAATGAGTGCCGCGCGCCGATCTCGCTCCCTGCGCAACGGAGTTTCCAGACCCCAAACATCGGCGCAGCATATCCCGAGTCCGCGACCCTGTCGACTGGGTGACCCAATCATCAGCAAGCCAGCTTGACTCAAAAAGTTCCCCCCAGAGAGACGAGTATGCTGCAGTAAGACAGTTAAGGCGCATGACGCGGAGGAGCAAGAATGGACTCAGAGGGTGCCCTTCATGTGGAGTGGGAAGCCAGGGAACTTGCGCCGCCTGAAGATCAGATTGACCGCTTATTCTAAGCAAGTAGTCTATTGGCAACGCCGCAAAGAATCCTGAGATAAGAGCTGTAACTCGATTATTAACGGCAGCCATTGTAATGACCGCATTTACATGAGCCGGGCCAGGCGGAATTAAAGCCGAAAAAAGGATCTCTCCGAATTAAACGGAATCATGCGTCGCCAGGAGACGCGATAGTAATCGGTGTAAGGCCTTCCATCCCAGCATCTTGCCCCGCCCTCGTCTCCGCTTCCTGATCGCTCAGCATATAGTTCGTCAGCGGCACGAAATCGGACGGCATCGCGGCAGCCTCGATCGTCGACCAGTCATTGTTGCTCCTACAAGGCACCCTTGGCTGCTTACTGAAGGGAGTCGCTATCCCAAAATGGGTCCCTGTAGGACAAGACCGCCATGGGATTTCGGCACCCCTTGTTGCCACCGAATCAGCCCGCTTTTTTTGGCATGAGTTTCATCGTACCCACGACTCCAATCAGAGTGGCTGCTCCTTCAATCTACGCCGAACGTTGCGAGTGCGGCTACGGCACGCTCCTCGTAAATAGTGATCGGATAGAGCAGTGGCGTTTCACTTATCGGACCCTCAATCATCCCGCGCAGGCGCTGCCAAACGGTGAGTACATCCATGTCAACACGGACAATGCGCGAACGGTGCGGCCGCAAATCCCATGCACCTGCGTGCCGGTATCCCGGCGGAGGCCCTGTTCCGTCGTGCGTTAGCGATCCGGACAGCACTGTCTCTGGATCAAAAAGCCGAGCTTAGATTGTCGAACCTTATCGGACCCATCGCGCCATAAACATGCACTCCGAAGGTCAAGTTGTCACTCCCTCATCGAAAGCATGCGTTCCGCGTTCACGAACTCCCCATGGACCCGTAGACGCCGATAGGCAGCCGCTCGGAAGCGCCCTTCCTTAGGTCCTCCGAAGTGGCTATCCGGATGAACAAGACCAGCAGTGCCGGATGGGCTGACGTGGCTCCAGACCTGACACATAAAAGCACGATAGAGGTCAGGCTGGGTACCTGACAAAAGCGCGTAAGTTGCAGGTTCCCAAGAAACGTTACGACTCCCGCGTTGGCAACAAGCTCGGAAAGGAAAAACGTGCGCCTCTCGCGCCCGCAAGTGCGATGAACTTCCGCTCGCGCCATACCTCCGCAGTCGGCGGCTTTTCTGCCAGCCTAAACCATGGCTCGTGCTCGGCGAGCACGGCGTCTTCCTGCCAGCGTGGGCGGACCCAGGGTGGGTTGCCTACTTGGAGGTCGAACCCGCCCTTGGCGAAGACCTGGGCGAACTTCAGCTCCCAGTGGAAGAAGCCCTGCTGGTCGGCGATCTGCTCGGCCGCCGGCAGCCAGGGGAACCGGCCGCCAGCCGGTGCGCCGGCTCCATGCCCATCAGGCCGATCAGCGAATCCTCGTACGTCGCTCAGCTCATGCCAGCGTGGTGAAGCCCGCTGACCAGCGAATCGGCCGGGATGTCCTCGTGCCGAGCAGTGCCTCGGCGAAGTCAGCCAGTCGTCCAGGTCCGCCAGCGGCACCGGGCGCTCAGACTTCTCGATCGCGTGGATCTGCCGCGTCCCGGTCGTCTTGCGTCGGCATGGTGAGCTGCTGCGGTTCCACCCCGCCGAACAGGTCCTGCCTTCTCGTACGACGACCGGCGCCTCGAACGCCGGCACCTCCGCTGACGTGGGTGACCGCGGCCGGTGCCGCGCGGATAGCGCCGGGTCGGTGCCGTCCAGCAGGCCGGCCTTGTCCACCGGCCAGAACCAGAGCGCGCACCAGGCGTCCATCAGTTTCTTCAGCCGCCAGTACGGCGTGCCGGGCCGGTCCAGATCGGCCAGGATCTTCTCCCGCGGCACCGCCCCGTCCGGCGGGCAGCCATCATCTGCGCCCCAGACCGGGATGTCGCGGCGGATGTCCCGCTCCGAGAGGCTCCAGGCGCTGCACGACCAGCTCCCAGAGGTACTCGACCCGGTCGGCCAGCGCCTGCAGGGGCTCACCTGCGACGGTTCGCGCGACTTCGGCGAGGGACGCGCTTCAACGCCGTACGCCATTTCAGCTTCTCGGCCTCGACCGGCGCCAGCTCGCGGGCCTCCTTCTCCCCGGCGACCGCGCCCCAGCCCTCCGCCGGCAGCAGGAAATGGTGGACCGGTCCCGGGGTGATCAGCCCGTCCCGGAACGGCTTCTCCTCCGGCGCGGTGCTCAGCCACGACTTGTCGGCCAGCTGCTCCGGGCCGTAGACCCGCGGCCGCCGCCGATCAGCGAATTGCCGCGCCGCAGGTGCAGGCCGAACCAGGGGGCCTGCAGGCCGCGGGTGCATGACGTTCAGCCAGAGCGAGACCTCGGCCAGCTCGACGGCCGTCGGGGTTCAGGTCCACGCCGTAGGAGTTGTGCAGCGCGATGTACGCCTTGACCCTCTGCAGCTCGACGGCGTACTTCTCCGGGTCGAGTCTCGACGCCCAGCTCGTCCTGCCGGCGGCGCAGGTATTCGGCGGCGACCTGGTTGATCGCCTCGTTGAGGAACGCGCCGGAGCCGAGCGCCGGCTCGCAGATCGTCCAGTCCAGCAGCTCCCGGGCCGCGGTGGTGGTGCCGTCCTGGTCCAGGCGGTGCTTCAGGGCGAGTTGCACGGTGACCTCGGTCAGCGACTCGGGCGTGTAGTAGGAGGCGCTGGTCTGCCGGTCGCGGCCGGCGAGCCGGTAGACGAACTGCCCCGGGCGGTAGTCGACCCGGCGCTCGGACGCCGGTGACCGGGTCGTCCTTGACGACGAAGACCTCGTCCGTCGTACTCGTCCGCTTTGGAGGCAGGGATCATCCAGGACCCGTCCTTCGGGTCGCCGCCCTTCGCCACCTCGTAAAGCTGCTCGGTGGCGACGAACCCGGTGTACGACATCAGCCCCTCATAGACCGCGCCGAGCTGGTTGATGCCGAGCTGGGCGTAGGAGATGAAGCCGCCGCGCTCCGCTTCTTGCCGCCCTTGGTGAGCATGAGCCGGCGCAGCACCTGGTACAGGGTGGCGTTGCGCAGCCGGGTGTCGAGCTTCGGGCCGTCCGGGTCGTCCGGGTCGCTGCCCGGCTGCGGGATCTGCCGGCCGATCAGCCGGATCGCCTCCGGGTAGAAAAGCTTCGAGCGGAGCGGCTCGAAGCGCAGCCCCGCCTCCTCGCTCGGCCTGCTCCGGCATCCGCCCGGCCGCCGCGCGGCCGGTGGCCGTCGTTGACCATGCGGAAGAGCAGGTCCAGCGAGTCGTGCAGGTGGAACCGGCCCTCGGCGGACCGCGCGGCCAGCCGGCGGGAGACCAGATCGCCGAGCCGGGCCAGGCTGTAGCCGCTCGCAGGTATTCCGGGTCGTTGACCGGCAGTACGCCCAGCTCGGGGCGGGCCTCGGCGTAGAGCAGGAAAAGGACCCGGTAGAGGTAGCGCAGCGACTCCCGGCTCAGCTCCTTGGCCAGCTCGTCGAGCTCCATCACCTCCTGCGGCTGGTAGCCGGCCTGCCGGATCCGGTCCAGCACCTCGTTGGCGATCAGCTCGACCGAGACCCGCAGCCCTTCGCGCAGCTCGCTGGAGACGCCGACGGCGTGCTGCCGGGAGCCGGCGACCAGGGTGGCCAGCTCCTCGGTGCCGCCCTCCGGCGGGGGCCGCAGCGAGTCGGCGCCGAACAGCGCCGCGACGAGGTCGAGTTCCCGCGCCTCGTTCCGGCCATAGGCGGTGTCCAGGCTGACCGCCAGATAGCGTCCCTCGCCCCAGACCGCCCGGTCGGCGAGGACGACCACCCCGCCGTTGAGGATCAGCACATAGCGGGGCGGGTTCTCGGCGGCGAAAAGCCAGGAGGCGAGCTTGGCGCCGGCTTCGATCGTCTCGGTGCCGTCCAGCGGGACCGGGGTGAGCAGTCGGCCGGCGCCGGTCGGCTCGTGCGCGGCGTCGGTGTCCACCGCCCAGCCGCAGTCGAGGGCGATGATCCCGTGCCCGGTGCTCAGCTCGGCGTGCGCGACCGGGATCGCATAGCTCTGCCCGGCCCGCTCGACGGTGATCGTCTGCGGCTGCGGGTCGTAGCCGAACGCGCCGAGGATGTCGTGGTGCAGTTTGCCCAGCCGTGTCGGCGCCGAACAGCTCCGCGTCGGCCAGCTCGGTCTTCGCGCTGAAATAGTCGCGGCGCAGCCCGCGGAAGCCGGCCCGTGGCGTGACCCGGCCGCTCTTCTCGTCCTGGGCCCAGCGTTTCAGCAGGCCGCCCTTGAGGGTGGCCGGCAGCACCTCGGCCAGGTAGTGCGCGGAAAGGTACTCGCCCCGGTTGGTCAGCGAATCGAAACTCATGCGGCATCCTCGGGAGATTCGACAAGTACGGCGAGCACCCGCAGCATCGGGTCACCATCGGTTTCCAGCCGGTCGACCAGGTCCCGCTGCTCCTGGACCGTGGCCCGGATCCGGCCCCGGCTGCGCTGGCCGCGGTCCGGGCCGCGCTCCGGGCTGCGTCCGGCTGCGTCGCCGGCGTCGGCGAGGCTCAACTGCTCGAACCGGGTCAGGTGCGCCCGGTGGTCGTCCAGCGGCGCGGCGATCCGCGCGGCCCACTCGTCGCGGCGGGCCGCCAGATGCTCCCCGGCTGCCCGCACCGCCGCCGGCACCAGGGCCTGCAGCTCAGCCAGCGCGATCGTCTCAGCCCGGTTGACCAGGCCCGGCCCGACCTCGGCGTCGGTCAGCGCCTGATCCATCGCGATGATGCTCGGCGTGCCCGGCAGCCCGGAGATCGCCATCCACTCCACCACCGTGGGCTGGCCGAGCCGGTTGCAGTAGACGCCCTGGACCAGGAAGACCGGGCCGGTCACACGTCGGCGGTGAGCACCGGGGCCTGCTGCCGGCCGAGCCGGATCAGCACCTTGTCGATCAGCCAGTCCACCATCGGGTGCAGATCGCTGAGAAAGGCGATCTCCGGCCAACTGGTCTCCTTGCTGCGCCGGGCCTCGTCGAGTTTCCGCTGCGCTAACGGGCGGTCGAAGGTGACCTTCAACCGCAGCTGGTCGCCCTCCTTGTGCGCCTTCAGATACGACTTCGGCAGGTCGGCCAGGCGGTGCAGCAGATCCGCCGGGGCGAGCAGGGTGAGCAGCTCATCCTCCCGACGCAACCCGATCGCGTCCTCCGGCCGGTCGTCGTAGATCTCCCGCAACGCGGCGTCGACGAACTCGCGGGTGCCGGGGAAAAGCTTCGGCGTCCGCGCCCGGCGCACCTCGCGTCGCCGCCGGCAGCTCCCCCACCGACGCCATCAGGTTCGCCAGCACGTCGCACCTCGAACCCGGTGTCGTACGACTCCTCCACCGTCTTGCCCGCGAGCAGGTCCTGGACCAGCCGGCCCTCCTCGACCTCCGCGTCGTAGAGCCCGGCCGACCGGTTCGACGCTGCCCACGGTGTGGTGGGCCACCTGCTCCCGCTCCAGCAGCTTCTCCGCGACCGTCCGGTCATCCTTCGCCCCCGGCACCTCCGAGGTGAGGATCAGCGCGCGGAACTCCGGCGCGGAACTCCTGCCCGTACCGGTCGATCCGGCCGTTGCGCTGCTCGATCCGGATCAGGCTCCACGGCATGTCGTAGTGGATCAGGTGGTGGCACTGCCGGTGCAGGTTGACGCCCTCGGAGGCGACGTCGCCGGTGAGCAGGATGCCGCACCTCGCTGCCGGCCAGCCCGAACTCCTCGACCAGCCGCTGCTGCTCCTTGTCGGACAGCCCGCCGTGCATCACCCGGACCGCGTTCTCCTTCAGCCCCAGCGCCGTCGGTAGCTCCTCGGCCAGCCAGTCCAGGGTCGGCACCCGCTCGGAGAAGACCACGACCCGGGCGTCCGCGCCTCGGGCCGACGCCGATCTCCGTCAACTCCTTGACCAACCGGGTCAGCTTGCCCGAGTCGTCGTCGGACATCGCGGCGGTGAGCTCGGCCAGCCGGTCAACGCGCCGTCCCCGGCGCGGTCACCTCCGCCCGCCGTTCGACGCGGTCGGCTTGCGCAGCCGGGCGGCGACCGTGGCCGCCAACGCCCGGTGCGAGGAGAGAAAAGACTTCAGCAGCGTGTACGGGAAGAGCCGGTCCTTGCCGCTGATCACCGGATCGCCGCTCCGCCGGCCGGCCAGCCAGACCTCGGTCAGCTCGTCGAAGATCTTCTCCTCGGCCGGGGTCGCCGGGCAGTGCGACGGCAACGACGGCCCCCGGTCGGCCCACTGGTTGCCGCATCTGGTCCCGTACCTCAGGGCTGATCTTCGTACGGCGCAGGTAGAGGTGCTCGATGTCGCCGCGCCGAGTAGTGTCTTCGGGTCGGCGATCGCGGCCGGGTCGAGCAGCCGGATCAGCTCGGCGAACGACTCGCGGGTCGCCGTTGTGCGGGGTGGCGCTGGCCAGCAGCAGCGCGTCGGTCTTGCGGGCCAGCAGGTGGGCCAGCTGGTTGCGCAGCGGTCCCCCGTTGATCAGGTTGTGCGACTCGTCGATGACGACCGCGTCCCAGTGGATCGTCTCCAGGTGATGCCCGTACTGGCCGGGGTTCTTCAGCGTGTCGATCGAGACGATGACCCGCTTGAAGTAGGTGAACGGGTTGCGGCCGGCCGGGATCTCGCCGCTGGATGCGCTCGATGCCGACCGAGTCCAGCCGGACCAGCGGGATCGCGAACCGGGTCCACAACTCGTGCTGGAACTGCTCCAGCACATGCTGCGGCGTGACCACCAGGATCCGTTCACCCCGGCCCCGGCGGATCAGCTCGGCCAGGATGAGGCCGATCTCCAGCGTCTTGCCCAGGCCGACCACGTCGGCGAGCAGGATCCGCGGCCGGAGTCCCGGACAGGGCCAGCTCGGCCGGGCGCTGCTGGTAGGGCAGCGGGTCCAGCAGGAAACGGTCGGCCAGCGCCAGGCCGCGTCTCCGACTGCGGCAGCGGCGTACTGCGCAGCACCGCCTCCAGGAAGAGCCGGCTCTGGCGGAACCGGGGCGAGTTGTCCCGCACCAGGACGGTGTCCTCGGGATCGCATCAGTTCGACCTCGTCCAGCTCCGTGAAGAAGACCGCGTCCGGTGTCGCGGACGAACTCCGACACGCCGACGGCCTTCACCATCGTGCCGTCCGCCCGGATCGGCTTCGCGGTGCGGACCAGCCACTCCTCATCCCGGACAAGAATGCGGACACCTGGCGCGTACGGGGTGGTGGTCATGACCTGCCTCAGAGGGTTGATCGGCGAGCGTACTGGCGGCGCAACTTCTCCATCAACCAGGCCAGGTCCGGTCGCCGCGCCGGCACCGACGGCACGACAGTTTCTTCCACAATGGTCTTGCGCCCTTCCGGATCCGCGTCGCTCTCCGGTTGCTCGGGATCCACCACCGGGTCCGCCAACCAGGACGGCACGGCGATTCTCGCCTGGTCGTCGTAGGTCTGCTCGGCGACCTGGGCCCGCAGTTGCGCGACCGAACCGCCCCCGTGGGTGGCGACTCGCAGCAGGCTGTCCCGCACGCTGCTCAACTCCGGGCGGGCCGACGGGTCGAAGGCGAGCATCGCCCCGACCAGGGACGCCCACGCGGTGGGCACCCCGGTCAGGTCCGGCTGATCGGCCGGGTCCCGGATCCGGCCGATCAGGGTTAACCAGGTCGACGCGGGATAGAGGGTGCGCCCGGTCAGGGCGAAAACCAACGTCGCGGCCAGGCCGTAGATGTCGACCGCCGTGGTCAGCCCCCGGTCGCCCCTGGCCTGCTCCGGTGCCATGTAGGCCGGCGTGCCGATCGGCGTGCCGGGCGCCGTCAACTCCTGCCCCGGCTCCCGCTGGGTCAACACCGCCAACCCGAAATCGATCAGCACCGGACCGTCCGGCCCGAGAATGATGTTCTGCGGCTTCAGATCCCGGTGCAGCAGACCACCCTGATGCACCTTGGCCAGCCCGTCGGCGAGCATCGCACCGATCATGGCGACGATCGTCGTCGGGATCGGGCCACGCGCCTCCACGTACTGTTTGAGGGTCAGCCCTGGCACATATTCGACCGCCAGCCAGGCCGGGTCGGCGTACGGGTCAGCGTTCTCAAGCCTCGCCACCCGGGAGCCGAAGATCATTTTCAGGCTCTCCGCCTCGGCGGCGAAGCGCTCCCGCATCGTGTCATCGCTGACCAGTTGTGGCCGGATGACCTTGACCGCGACCGGCTCAGCAGTGGGTGAGACTCCGAAGTAGACGTCACCCATTCCGCCGGAGCCCAGCCGACTGACCAGCTCATAGTCACCGACCCTGGTCAGCTCGACCGTCATCGGAACCCACCGCACCGGCGACGCGTCGATGGCCGCGCGAACCAGGCCCGCCCCAAAAGCATGCGGCGACGCTACCCTGTCTGGACAATGTGGTGATAGTGCGCGTTAAGCCACAATGGTCAGCCAATCAGCCGGTACCGTCAATATCAATGGCTTGACTGATCACTCTGATCGACAGCCTCCCTCGACTTGGGGTTTCCGCTGCCCTACCCACCAATTAGCGCGCGGATCCGCGCCGGTCTGCCCGCTCGAGGACTAACAACTGTCCCGCTTCGACACGTTGTGGCCTGATCTTCCCCTAAATCGAGGGATTTTTAGGTATTTCATTTACCTACCGAGTATGCAATGCTCACTCTCGTCCATACACGACCCGACGTCATCAACGACGTCGATCGGGGGAGGTTGCGTTGCAGACAACAAAAAGATGGCTCGCCGCCGCGCTCGCGGCTGGACTGGTGCTCGGCACCGGTCAAGCCGGCTGGGCCAGGCCAGGCAGTCCTGGTAGTCCGGCCCGCTCGCCGGGTGCGACTCCGGAAGATCGACCTCCGACCCGAACGGTTACGGTCACCCTGTTGACCGGTGACCGGGTCACGGTTTTCGGAACCGGCGGGGAGCAGCACACCGTGCGTCCCGGTAAAGGGCGTGAGCACATCCGGTTCCTGGCCCACCGGGAGCGCGGTGACTTGTATGTGATCCCGCAGGATGCCCAACCGCTGCTGCAGAGCGGCAAGTTGGACCGTCGGTTGTTCGATGTGACCGGGCTGATCCGGTCCGGTTACCACGACGACGTCCGGGACAATCTGCCGTTGATCGTCACCTACCAGCCGGGTGCCGCCCATCGGGCCGCCGGCACCTTCAACGCCACCGGTGCCCGGATCACCCGGGAGCTTCCGGCGATCGGTGGTGCGGCGATGACCGCCGCCAAGGATGAGGCGACCGACCTCTGGACGACGATCGCCGGGACCGGTCAGAGCGCGCGAGCCAACACCGCTGGCGGGATCGACAGGATTTGGCTGGACGGCAAACGTCAGCCCGCCCTGGACCAGAGCGTGTCACAGATCGGGGCGCCCGCCGCCCACCAGGCCGGCTTCACCGGTCGCGGGGTGCGGGTCGCGGTGCTGGACAGCGGGGTCGACAGTCAGCATCCCGACCTGGTCGGCAAGGTGGCGCAGGCGCGGAACTTCACCGAAGAGCCGGAGGCGGCCGACGTCGTGGGCCACGGCACCCACGTGGCCTCGACCATCGCCGGCACCGGTGCCGCCTCCGGCGGTAGAATACCGGGCATGGCCCCGGACGCCGTACTGCTCGACGGCAAGGTCTGTGAGGTAGACGGTTGCCCCGACTCGGCGATCCTGGCCGGCATGCAGTGGGCCGCCGTCGAACAGCGAGCCACCGTGGTCAACCTCAGCCTCGGCGGTCCGGACGGCCCGGAGATCGACCCGCTGGAGGAGGCGGTCAACACCCTGACCGCACAGACCGGCACCCTCTTTGTGATCGCGGCCGGGAACGCAGGCGGCGATCGTACGGTCGGCTCGCCCGGAGAGCGCAGAGGCCGCGTTGACCGTCGGTGCGGTGGACCGCAACGACGAACTTGCGCTATTTCTCCAGTCGGGGGCCACGGGTCGGCGACGACGGGCTCAAACCCGACCTGACCGCGCCCGGGGTGGAGATTGTCGCAGCCCGGGGCCAGCGGCACCGAGATGGGCGAAGCGCTCGACGACCACTACGTCAGTGCCTCCGGCACCTCGATGGCCACCCCGCACGTCGCCGGAGCAGCGGCGCTCCTCGCCCAGCAGCACCCGAACTGGACCCCCGAACAGCTCAAGGCGACCCTGATCGCCTCCGCCAAGCCCAATCCGGCGCTCACCGCGTACCAGCAGGGAGCCGGCCGGGTCGATGTGGCCCGCGCCATCACCCAGACCGTGACCACCGACCCGGTCGCGGTCTCCTTCGGCCGGACGCGCTGGCCGCACGCCGGCAACGAGCCGATCACCCGTACGGTCACCTACCGCAACACCGGCACCACCGGCGTCACCCTGAACCTGACGTTGCGGGTCACCGGGCCGGAAGATGCCATGGCGCCGGCCGGGATGTTCCGGGTCAGCCCGGCTACGGTCACCGTGCCGGCTGGCGGTACGGCGCAGGTCAGCGTCACCGCCGACACCAGTGTGCAGAGTGCGGACGGCTACTGGACCGGTCGGCTGCTCGCCAGCGCCGGGTCTACCTCGGTGATCACCCCGCTGGCGGTGCACAAGGAGGTCGAAAGCCACGACCTCACCCTGATCCACAAGGACGCGACCGGGGCCGCCGCCGATAACTACGTCTCATTCGTGTTCAGGCTGGACGACTGGGAGGACCCAGTAAGTCTCTTCGACGAGACCGGCACGGTGACCTACCGGCTCCCCAAGGGGCGCTACGGCCTGACCAGTTTTCTCTGGACCCAGCGCGGCGAGGACTACGAACTGGCGGCCCTGACCCAGCCGGACCTCCGACTTACTCGAGACAGCACGGTGACCCTGGACGCGCGCACCGCGAAGCCGATCCAGCTGAGCGTGCCCGAACCATCCGCGGCGAGCATTGCGGCTGTTCTGCACCAGGTATTCAACCCTCCGGCCGGCCAGCGCCAGTTTTTCACCGTGGGGGGCAGCAGTTTTGCCGGCTTGAGCGCGGCCAACCTCGGCCCGGCAGTCGCGGACCGCGAATTCTCGACCGTGTTGAGCAACCAGTGGGGCAAGCCGGACGCCGACGGTGAGGGGTTCAACAGCAGCCCATACGTCTATGCGCTCAGCGAGGAGGTTCCCGGTCGACTACCCACCGGCTTCGTCCGCCACTACCAGGCCCGGGACCTGGCTACCATTAGGCAGGAGTTCCGGGGCGAGGCGCCTGGTGGTCAGGCGGATCAGATGGTCTATCCGGAGCATGATCTCGCTGGTCCCTTCGGCGCCTATGTGGCCCTTCCAGTTCCGCTGCCCGGTCACCGAGTCGCATACGTCACCACCGAGAATGTGCGTTGGGGGGGAGCACTCTTCTTCAGCGGGAGCGAGCGGGAAGCGCTGAACTCCGGGTTGGTCAGATACCAGGCCGGCAGGGAGTACCGCGAGGTGTGGAATGAGGCGCCATTCGGACCGGCCTTCCTGACCGGATTCGCGAATTGGGAAGGGGTCACCCGGCAGGGCGACTACCTCTCGGTCGACGTCCCACTTCGCTGCGACAGCGCCGGGCACTGCAGTTTCTCCTTTTTGGATATCGGGCACACCGCGTTGTACCGGAACGGGAAGCTGATCGAGGAAAGCGAAAGCTCCGGGTACGGATTCTTCACCGTGCCGCCGGGATCAGCCAACTATCGAACTGGAGACCTCAGCCATCCGCGGCAGCCGCGACCTGAGCACCCGGATCGACCTGGCGTGGACCTTCAAGTCTGGGCATATCAACGGCGACAAGGTGGCGAAACTCCCGGTGGCGACGGTCCGGTTCGCGCCCAAGCTGGACGTCGGTAGCGCGGCACCGGCCGGCCGGCCGTTCGACATTCCGGTAACCGTCGACCACCAGCAGGGCGCCTCCGGGGTCCGGGTCGGAGCAACGTTGACCGTCGAGGTCTCCTACGACGACGGCCGGACCTGGCGAACGGCGAAGCTACGCACCGGGAAGCAGGGCTGGGTCGCCACGGTGAACCACCCGCGCGGCTCCGGGTACGTGTCACTGCGGGCCAAAGCCACCGACACGGGCGGCAACACGGTCACCCAGAGCGTTATCCACGCGTACCGCTTGAAATAACCGATCGCTTGTGATCGACCCGGTCGCCCGGGGCCTGACGGCACTCTCCTTAGCCTTCGTCAAGCCCCGGGCGACCGTTTGGTTATGCACCGGCCGACCTCGACACTCAACCAAGCCGCCACTGCCCGCCCGCTGATCTGCGACAGTGCTGCTCCTGCGGCACCCCGGACCCGGCACGCCTGCGGCGAAAACCGTCGGATGCCACCCTGCCGTGACTCAGGGTGGCAACATCGAAGCCCGGACCGCTAGAGAAGAGGTCGGGACTGATGGGTCAATCGGAAACCAGCAGGCTGTCCGACGCTGGCGTACCTCCGGCGGAGGTACGGCGCATCGGTTCGGAGGCGGAGGCCACCAGTCTCGCCCAGCGGTTGACTGATCCCCGAACGGCGCTGGCCGGTGGTGGTGTTGACGAGCGCGGGCGGGCACGACGAGCCGTTCGGTGATCCAGAGCAGATCAAGGACGCGACTCGGCGACCTGGCCGAGGTGGTGCTGATGCCCACCAGCGCCGTCTCCTGGTCCTTCTCCCGCGAAATGCCGGAGATGACCCAGGTGTACGGCGGTGCCGGGCGGGTGTACCCGGTCGATCATGATTGGGTCGCGGACCCCCGACGCAGTCGACTGCGGTTCGCGTACTCGCCGCAGGACCGGCCCCGGATCACCGAGCAGTTGATCAACGACGCGCTGGAGGCGGCGCTCGCGGCGGGCCTGGTCGAGCCACGTACCAGGACGGGTCTGCGGCAACGCTCGGGCACCGTGCGGGGCGTGATCGGATCACGGGCGGTGGTCGGCCTGGACGACGGCTCGGTAGCCACCGTATGGGAGGAGCTGACCGTCCCCGGCGTGCCGCTGGAGCGGGTGGTGGTCAAGGGGCAGGCCGTTACCGGCGCGTACGACCCGGCCTCGCGTCAGCTGGATCTGCGCGACGCCCTACAGTTCACCGACCCGGCCAGCGCCCGGACGGCCGTGGTCAAGGCGTACCAGGTCGATGACGTGGTCCTGGCTGACGTATCCGGCGTGACCGATGACGCGGTCAGCCTGCGGCTACTGCCCAACCTGGTGGTGGACGCCGACCGGGAAATGGTCACCTCCAACCCGAGTGACACCCTGCGCGGCCTCTTCACCGCGGGGGAGATCGTGGCCTGCCGCATCGTCTCGACTGAGCCACTGCGGTTGCGGCTCGATGACGTTGACGACGACGAGGTGCCGAAGCTGGCGCCGAGCCTGCTACCGGGTGGGCCGGCCTGGCTACGCCTGCCCGAGCCTGCCCCGCAGGCACGCTCCCCGGCCACGACGGCCACGACGGGCTCGACGGCGCTCGACGGGCTCGACGGGCTCGACGGGCTCGACGACCGCCGGGCTACCGGCGGCGGCGCCGAGCCGCCCGATGATGCCGCGGACACCGGTACGGCGACCGACCCCACTGGATCTCGTCGCACGACAGCGGGTGCCGGTGCCGAGGCCGGCGGCAGCCCGGCCCGGCGACGACCTGCCGTCGGAGGTGCAGCGGACCCGAATCGCCGAGCTGAGCAACGAGTTGGCGGCGGAGCGGGCCACCCGCAAAGTTCTCGCGAATGAACTCGCGGGCCTGCGGTCCCGGGCCGCCGACCTGGAGGCCGAACTCGCCCACGCCACCCGGTCGATCGAAGGGTTACAGACCCGCTATCGCAAGGCGGATCAGGCCCGCCAACAGGCGGTCAAGCTGCTCAAGGCGGCCCAGAGCCGGGCCGACCAACCGTCGAACCTGGACGGGCCGGCGTTTCTCGATGGTGAGGAACAGTTCCGACACGAGGTCTACTGCGAGTGGGTGCAACGGATCCCGGCTGCGGAAAAGGCCGACAAGAAGCTCGCCGACTATCTACTCGGCCCGGAGTTCCTCGACTCTGTCGAGCAGGTCAAGGGCGTCAGCCGCGCCAAGATCGTGGCGGTGGTGGTCGAGGTGCTCACCGACCAGGTACAGCACATCGCCGGCCGTGACCTGCACCCACTGCGCAGTGGTGGTCCCGGCAGCCCCTACGTGAGCCGTTCCGATGGTGCGACCTGCTGGCGGGTGGCGCTACAGCGGGAGACCGCCGCCGCCCGCCGCCTGCACTACTGGCGTACCCGAGACAGCTATGAGTTCTCCCGCGTGGTCCACCACGACGACTACCGCCCCTAATGGTGATGGGGAGTTGCTAGCGCCGAGCCCGGAAACGCAAAACCATGCGCCCCTGCCGCAGTCGAGCCGCGGGACGGGCGCATGATCTCGCTACCGGATTGCGGGCCAGTGCTCCGCCCTTCAGGGCGGGGGTGAAGGCCCGCGCGGGGAGGGCCGCCAAGGCCCGAGCCGTGCCTTAAACCGGGCGGTTTTGCTGCTCGATGTACTGGCGTAGCACTGTCAACGGTGCGCCGCCGACGGAGCCGGCGAAGTAGGACGCCGACCACAGTCGGTTGGCCCGGTAGTAGTGGCGGGCCAGTTCGGGGAACTCTTGCCGCATCCTTCGGGAGGAAACCCCTTTGAGGCTGTTGACCAGCTTCGACAGGGCGACCTTGGGTGGGAAGTTGACGAGCAGGTGTACGTGGTTGGTTTCGCCGTTGAATTCGACCAGTTCGGTTTCGAAATCAGAGCACACTGCCCGCATGATTTCTTCCATCCGGGTCAAGTGCCGGTCGGTGAACACCTTGTGCCGGAACTTGGTCACGAAGACCAAGTGGGCGTGGAGGGCGAAAACGCAGTGTCTGCCAGTGCGTATGGCGGGTTCGGTAGCCATAGACCATTGGTAGATTGTGAATGTGCGGCTTCGGTACAACTACCGCGTCTACCCAACCCCGAGTCAGCGTGTGTCGCTGGCGGGGGCGTTCGGGTGCGCGCGGGTGGTGTTCAACGATGGGCTGCGCGCACGGCAGGAGGCCCGCGAGCAGGGGTTGCCGTATGTCACGGACGGGGCACTGTCCAAGCAGGTCATCACCGAGGCGAAGAAGACCAACGCCCGGGCCTGGTTGGGTGACGTGTCGTCGGTCGTGCTCCAGCAGGCCCTCGCTGATTTGAACACCGCCTACCGGAACTTTTTCTCGTCCCTGTCGGGGAAGCGGAAAGGTCGGACAGGGTCGCGGCGCCACGGTTTCGGTCCCGCAAGGACAATCGGCAGGCGGTCCGGTTCACCGCCAACTCACGGTTCCGGGTGTTGGACAACGGCCGGCTCAGGTTGCCGAAGGTCGGCGACCTTCAGGTGCGCTGGTCACGGCGGTTGCCGTCGGACCCGACTTCCGTGACGGTCATCAAGGATGCGGCGGGCCGTTACTTCGCGTCGTTTGTCGTCACGACGACCGGGGACGAAACGTTGCCGCAGACGGATGCTGAGGTGGGTATCGATCTCGGGTTGACGCACTTCGCCGTGCTCTCGGATGGTACGAAGGTCGCGGCGCCGAAGTTCCTCCGACGGGCGGCCCGGAAACTCCGCCGGACTGCGACAGGACCTCGCCCGCAAACAGAAGGGCTCCAGCAACCGGAAGAAGGCCGTCGTCAAGGTCGCCCGCGCGCACGCGAAGGTCGGCGACACCCGCCGGGACTGGCTGCACAAACTCTCGACCACGATGGTTCGCGACAACCAAGCGATCCACGTCGAGGATTTGAGCGTGGCCGGTCTGGGTCGGACCCGGCTGGCAAAAAGCGTCCACGACGCCGGCTGGGCGACCTTCACAGCAATGTTGGAGTACAAGGCGGCCCGGTACGGGCGCACGTTCGGCAGGGTGGACCGCTGGTTCCCCTCCACTCGCATGTGTTCTGTGTGTGGTGCGGTGGGCGAGAAACTGTCGTTGAACGTCCGGGAGTGGACCTGCCGGTGCGGCGCCACCCATGACCGGGATGTGAACGCCGCCAGGAACATCAGGGCCGCCGGACGGGCGGACCTCAACGACCGTGGAGCGCGGGTAAGACCGGAAGCGATTCCGGCACCGCGCGGCGAAGCGGTAATCCACCCGGACGCCGCGTGTTCCACACGCAGCGTGGAGGGAATCTCCGTCCTTTAGGGCGGAGAGAACGTCAAGTGTTCGTCTCAGCTAGGCCAGGACACCGGGTCTGCCCGGTTCGGTGATCCCGGTGCCGGCAGCCTGCATTCAGCAGAACGGCGTACAGGTGCGTGGGTCGTTCGGCCCGAGGACGGGGTACGGCTCGGGTAGATGGATGATGAATCCCTTGCCGCCGAGTCCGGCGAGGAGCTCTCGTACGCGCTCGCGCCAGAGCTCATTCACGCCTACGACGGTTATCGTCGGGGTGCAGTCTTCTCCGGTGGTCAGCGCCCATGGGCTGCCGCAGGGTGCGCCGCCTTCCTTCGTCGGCAGGTATCCGTGCAGGACCTGGCCCTCCGTACGGATCCCGCCGCAGGGGTCGGCTCCGGGCTCTGGCTTGATGCTCATGCCGCAGATGAGGGTGGCTATTTGCTGCGCTGTTTTGCCGTCGGGAATGTCCTGTTCGCCGCACGGGTCAGTCTGGTCCGGGCCGGGCATCGCGACGAGCCGGTTGCAGTTGGTCATCCGTTCCAGTGCCTGTTGGCATTCTTGTGACTGCCATTGATGGGCGTTGCAGTCTGCCACCAGCGCGGCCAACTCGGCGCAGGCGCTGTCCCGGCCCGGTCTGGCGACTGCGGTTCCGTCGTCGTCACCGCCCGTACCATCTCCTTCGACCATCGGAGGCCGCCAGGCATCCCGCTTTTTCATCGCCTCGTTGGCCTCTGCCTCTTTCTCCTTCCAGGCATCCCACAACGCCTTGTCCTTTTCGGGGTCCTCACCCGCGGTGTCATTATGAGCGCCGTCCTTGATTGCAGCGATGTACTCCGCCCACTGCCGGTCCGCCTCGTCCGCCAGCCGTTGGTACTCGGGATCCTTCCAAACGCCTACCGCCGGCTCGCGGCCCGGCGCCTCGTACTCGTCCCGGTAGTTGTCCTTGCCGTAATACCACCAGCCTTCGCTGCCTCTTCCCCATTGGAAGCCGCCGTCCTCGCCGAGCTGTGGATTCCCCGAATTGCAGTTGACGGTGCCGTGGAACGAGCCCCCAGACGACCCGCCGGCCGGACCGAGCAGCATGTGCCGACGCGGCATCTCAGGGTCGCCGAAGCCGGTCAGCCGGCATTCCTCAATGGCCCGGCGCAGGTCGACGCCCTCAGCAAATCGCTGCATCACACAGCCCAGCGGGCTCTCCGACGCCACGTCGCCCGCGGCGACGTACGAGAAGGTTAGCTCTTCCTCGGCGGCCGCCGGCCCGGGAAGCCAGCCCACCGCGAGCACCCCCGCCAAGCTCGCGACGCCAAGGAATTTTCGCATCCGACCCATGTTGCGTCCTCTCTGGATCTTGCCTGTGGTCAGCCATCACGCACCTCGCCGCCAAGGGATGCGTCGGTCATCTCGAAGTATTGATCATGCTCCGCCATGATCAAGCAAACGTCCGATTGCCGACAATACAGGCGTGAATCTCGCGGCTCGATACTGATCGACTGTTCCTTGGCGCGCAGGGCGGTATCCCGCGCCGTCATGATCTACCAACAAGCGATCCGTGACCGCGATCACGCCATCGCCCCCGCACCGGATGCCTTGATCGAGGAGGCGCGAGGCGAGATCAGCGCGCGATCTGGCACGTAGCGGCCGGAGAGCAGGCGAAATGTCGAACGCCCTGGTGGGGGATTCTCTCCCCTACCAGGGCGTTTTGCTCGGGTGGAGCCGAGGGGACTCGAACCCCTGACCCCCACACTGCCAGTGTGGTGCGCTACCAGCTGCGCCACGGCCCCTTGCTTGTTCCCGGTCTCCCGGGCACCCGCGTAATAGTACACATGCCGGCCCGGTTGGTCATCTTGGAGGGGTCCGGCGCCTGGTCATCTTGGCGGGGTCCGACGCCGGGACCGGTCAGTTCAGCAGCACGTCCGGCGGGAAATGCGCCACCGCCGCCATGATCCCGCCCTGCCGCCGGAGCACCATCGGCCACAGATCATCCGGCCGCTCCATGAACGCGTCGCCGGGCAGCGCGTCCAGCACGAACCACGAGCCGCCGGAGATCTCCTCCTCCAACTGTCCAGGCGACCAGCCCGAGTAGCCGGCGAAGACCCGGATCCCGGTGACCACGTCCCGCAGCCGCTCCGGATCCACCGAGAGGTCGACCGTGCTGACCGCGCCGGACACCGGGTGGACGCCCTTCACCCGCTGGTGCGGGGTACGCAACCGGGCCAGGCAGATCGCCGATTCCGGCTGCACCGGGCCGCCCTCGAAGAGCACCGCCGGATCCCGGGCCAGCCCACCCCAGGAGCCGAGCACCTCGGAAACCGGCACTTCGGTAGCCCGGTTGAGCACCACACCGAGCGCGCCGCCCGCTTCGTGCGCCACCAGCAGCACCACCGTGCGGTCGAAGTTCGGATCCTTGAGAACCGGGGCCGCGACCAGCAATCGCCCGGTCATCGACTCCATTGAGCGCCCCCCGATCGCCTGCCCTTCGCTGTGCACGCTAGCCCCCGCTACTCGTGCGCGAAGACGCGGAGCGGGTTGCCTCCGGGGTCGGCCAACACCATCCAGGCCGTCTCGGAATCGATCACCGTCATACGCGAAATCAACGCCATGCATCGCACCATAGCTTGCGACCCCGGCGCTGGTTAAGGTCTGAAGGGCCAGTGCCCGCAAGCCTGCCGCAGAGTGCCGCACGAACGCGAAAGACGGTCAGATGCGTCCACATGCTGAGCTCGCCGTCATCGGCGGATCCGGCCTCTATGCCCTGTTGGCCGAGGCGACCGAGCACCGGGTGCCCACGCCGTACGGCGACCCGTCCGATCCGATCACCATCGCCGAGGTCGCCGGCCGGACGGTGGCGTTCCTGCCCCGGCATGGGCGGGATCACCGGTATCCGCCGCATCTGATCCCGTACCGGGCGAACCTGTGGGCCCTACGTGCGCTCGGGGTGCGGCAGATCCTCGCCCCGTGCGCGGTCGGTGGGCTCCGGCCGGAGTTGGGCCCCGGCACCTTCGTGGTCCCCGACCAGCTCATCGACCGGACGACCGGTCGGGTGCAGACCTACTACGACCGGGGCGCGGTGCATGTGTCGTTCGCCGACCCGTACTGTCCGGACGGCCGGGCCAGCCTGCTGGCCGCAGCGGGCCGGCGGGAGATCGGCGTGCACGACGGCGGGACCATGGTCGTGGTGCAGGGGCCGCGGTTCTCCACCCGGGCCGAGTCGCGCTGGTTGGCCGGCATCGGCGGGTCGGTCATCAACATGACCGGACATCCGGAGGCGGTGCTCGCCCGGGAACTGGCCCTCTGCTATTCGGTTATCGCGCTGGTCACCGATCATGACGCGGGGGTGGCGAGTGGGCACGGGGTGACCCAGGAGGAGGTCTTCCGGGTCTTCGGGGAGAACACCGCCCGGCTGCGTGATCTGCTCTTCGACGCGCTCGCCGAATTGCCCGCCAAGCGCGTGTGTCCGTGCCCGCACAGTCTCGACGGCCTCACCCTCCCGTTCGACCTGCCCTGAGCCGGTCGCCGCACGGCGACCGGCCATCGCGCGGCAACATGGTGCCGACCGGGATCAGGGGACGATCAGACGCAACGGCTGCCCGGTCATCGCGTCGAGCACCGCTCGGGCGCCCAGCGGCGCGTCGAGGGTCACGGTGACCGGTTCCAGCACCAGTAGCGCGTTGCACGCCTTTTCGGTCCGGGTGACCGCGCCGCCGACCACCACCAGGTCAGCCTCCTCCCAGACCAGGGGGGTGGGATCGGTGTCGCAGGCGCCGATCCCCAGCCGGTAGGTCAGTTCGGCTCCGGTCACCCTGGTCAGGTCCTGGGCCGCGACCAGGTCGGGCGACAGGTTGCCGGCGGGCGCGCCCACCTCGGGCACCGCGCCGACCGCGCTGGGGGCGACCGCGATCCGGGCCACCGGTGCCGTCAGCTCTTCGATGGTGAACAGCCAGGCCGGCACCTGCGCCTCCCCTCGGCTGGTCCGCACCGCGACGGTGCCGAGCTTGGCGTCGGTGATGGTCAGCAGGATGCACGCCGAGGGGGGCCCGGAGCTGACCGAGCGGTCCGGGCCATCCGAGCCGTCCGGGCCGGCTGACGGGTTGGCGGCGGGCGGCGCCATCGGTCGCGCCGGGCAGGGCGGTGGGTCACCCTGGCGGAGCTGCTGGTACGCCTCTGCGGCGCTGACCAGCGGCACGGTCAGCGTGCCGTCGGGGAAGTGGACCGTACCGTCGGCGGGCCTGCTGGTGGGCAGCTTGATCTGCTCGCGGTACCAGCCGGCGGCGAAGGCCTGTTTGGTTTCGTCATCGAAACCCGGATCGCCGACCAGCAGGGTCGGCTCCTGTAGCGGGACGTACCCGGTCTGCCAGCTCTTCAGGGCGGGCGCGGCCTGCCAGGTCCGAGCGACTTCCGCCGCCCGCTGCTCGAACGCCGACTGGCGGTGATCCGGCCCGGTGTCGCCCGGCCCACCGGTCTGCCCGCAGGCGGTGAGCGCCAACAGCATCGTTACGCCCAGCAGGGCGGGAAATCGCGGCATGTCGGTCAGACGTGGCCGGTTCGCCCCGGGTTCCCGGTGGAAGGGGGCCGGTTCGGGCCGGGCCTCCGGCTCGGGCGGCACTACCCCGATCCGGGGCGGAAGACGACTCTGCGCCCCGGCCGACCGGCCGGGGCGCAGAGTTTCAGGTGGAGGTGCCGGGAATCGAACCCGGGTCCTTCGGCGCATTAACAGGGCTTCTCCGAGCGCAGCTCGCTATGCCTCTACTCGGCCCCTCCGATCACGCGAGCGAGTCGGTGTGACGGGCCCAGTCGCTGATTAATCTCGCCGCCTGAACCCCGCGACCGGGTTCGATTGGCCAGCCCTCTAGCTGATGCCGGCAAACTGGGTCGAAGGCACTCCCAGGCCGACAGACTTGCTACTCGCCTCAGGCGGCGAGAGCGAAGTCAGCGCGATTGCTCTTGGCGCTTATTGGTTTCCGACGAACGATTCTCGAGACGACGTCGGCTTCCTCGGCTCGCTTCTCCTGCCGCAACGTACGAAGTCGAAACCAGTCACCCCCTGGATGCCGCGTCGGTCGCGGCTACGTCAAGCGTAACGCCTCGGGTCAACAACTTAATTCCGGATACCACCGCGCGGGCTCGGTTCGGCGCGAAGACCAACCCGGAAAGCCGACATAGCGGAACGAATCGCCACATCCACCTCAGGCGCTCCGGGTCATTCCATCCCCTTGCCGCGCCGGCCCGCCGCCCGCATGATCTCCCGGTCGGCGTCCCGTTTGGCCAGGTCCTGCCGCTTGTCGTACGACTTCTTGCCCTTGGCCAGGCCGATCTCGACCTTGGCCCACCCGTCGGAGAAGTAGACCGACAACGGGACCAGGGTCAGTCCGCTCTCCCGCAGCTTGCCGATCAGCCGGCTGATCTCCATCCGGTTGAGCAGCAGCTTCCGGGTCCGCCGGGGCTCGTGGTTGGTCCAGGTGCCCTGCGTGTACTCCGGGATGTGCATGCCGTGCAGGTAGAGCTCGCCGTCGCGCTCCTGGGCGAAGGCGTCGACCAGCGAGGCCCGACCGGCCCGCAGCGACTTCACCTCCGTGCCGGTCAGCACCATGCCCGCCTCGTACGTGTCGAGGATGGCGTAGTCGTGGCGCGCCTTGCGGTTGGAGGAGACGACCTTGCGCCCCTTTTCCCGTGGCATCCGCTATCCCTCCTCTCGTTGGCGTGGACAGCCGCGCAATGCTACCCCGGACCGGAGGGCCTCCGGAGAGCGCTTTTCATGCTCCCCGGCGGCCCTCCGCCGACAGCTCAGGACCAACCGGTCAGGCCACCCAGACTGGGGCGAAACCCACCAACCGTAGCTAGACCCGCAGGTAGAAACGCAGAGTCACCCAGGCGGTGACCGCGCTGACCAGGCCACCGACCCCGGCCATGAGCGGGAACATCAGCAGTACGCTGCGCCACTCGATCGGGGTCAGCAGGTCGGTGAGATCCCGCAACGAGCCGTCGAGCAGGAACTGCTTGCCCACCGCCAGGGCAGCGAAGCCGAGGATCGCGCCGGCCAGGCCGGCCGCCACCGCCTCCAGCACGAACGGCGCCTGGATGAACCAGTTCGACGCGCCGACCAGCTTCATCACCGCGACCTCGCGGCGCTTGCTGTAGGCGGCGACCTGGATCGTGTTACCGACCAGGAGCAGCGCGGCGATCGCCATCACCGAGGCGGTCATCAGGGCCATCTTCTGGATGGCGTTCATGATCGCGAAGATCTTTTCCAGCAGTCGGGCCTGGTCGACGATTTCGTCGATACCCTCGGTGTCCTTGTACTTCTCGTAGACCGCCTGGTATTCCTCGGGGTTGACCAGCCTGACCCGGAACGACTCGGGCAGCTTGTCCGCCTGGACCGCCTTCACCAGGTCCGGCGTGTCCCGGAACAACCGCTGGAACCGGGCGTACGCCTCCTTCTTGTCCTCATAGATCACCTGCCGGACAAGCGGGTCGCTGTTCAGCGCCGCCTCCAGGTCGGTGCGCTGCTGGTCGGTGACTTCGTCCTGGAGGAATATCGACACCTCGACGGTCTTGTAGTACTCGTCTTTCATGTCTTCGACCTGCAGATACAGCAGGCCGCTGGCGCCTAGCATGGTCAACGAGACCGCCATCGTGATGATCATCGCGATCGTCATGGTCACGTTGCGCCACAGTCCGACCATCACCTCGGACAGGACGTATTTCAAGCGCATCGGGGGTTCCTTCCGGATCTCCGCAGAGGGTCGTTCGCCGTCAGGTCAGGCCGGTCGCCGCCGTGGGCCGGGGCCGGGAAACGTTGCCGAAGGGCCACCGCCGGGGTCGCCGACTCAGCCGTAGACGCCACGGGCCTGGTCACGCACGATCCGCCCGCTCTCGATCTCGATGACGCGGCGGCGCATCTGGTTGACGATGTTCGAGTCGTGGGTCACCATCACGACCGTCGTACCGGTGCGGTTGATCCGGTCCAGCAGACGCATGATCTCGATCGAGGTGTCCGGGTCGAGGTTTCCGGTGGGCTCGTCGGCGAGCAGGATCAGCGGCCGGTTCACGAACGCCCGGGCCACCGCGACGCGCTGCTGCTCACCGCCGGAGAGCTCATGCGGGTAGCGGTGTTCCTTGCCGCCGAGGCCGACCAGCTCCAACACCTCGGGTACGACCCGACGGGCGACCGCCTTGGTCTTACCGATGACCTCCAGGGCGAACGCCACGTTCTCGTACGCGGTGCGGTTGGGCAGCAGCCGGAAGTCCTGGAAGACACAGCCGATCGAGCGCCGGAAGTTCGGGATCTTCCAGGACCGCATCGAGGTGACGTCGCGGCTGTTGACCAGAACCTTGCCCTTGTTCGGGGTCACCTCGTGCAACAGCAGCTTGATGATCGTCGACTTGCCGGAACCGGAGGGACCGATGAAGAAGACGAACTCACCCTTCTCGATCGAGACCGACACGTCGTCGAGCGACGGCCGGGACGCCTTCGGATACGTCTTAGTCACTTGCTCAAGCTGAATCACGGGTGGTGAGTCTACGCGTTGTAATCGAAACGCCAAGTCCAACGCTCGACCTTCCGCGCGGCGCCCGACCGGGGCACACGGTGTGTCAAGGCGCCGCTCACCCCACGCTCAGATGGCCTCTCCGGAGAGCTGACGCTGCTTGCGCCAACGGATTCCGGCCTCGATGAAGCCGTCCAGTTCACCATCGAAGACCGAGGTCGGATTGCCGGTCTCCTGCTCAGTTCGCAGATCCTTCACCATCTGATACGGGTGCAGGACGTACGAGCGCATCTGGTCGCCCCAGGAGCCGGCCGCGTCGGTCTTCAGGCCGGCGATCTTGGCCTGCTCCTCCTGGCGTTTGCGCTCCAGCAGCCGGGCCTGGAGCACGCGCAGCGCGGAGGCTTTGTTCTGCAGCTGGGACTTCTCGTTCTGGCAGGTCACCACGATGCCGGTGGGGATGTGGGTCATCCGCACCGCGGAGTCGGTGGTGTTCACGCTCTGCCCACCCGGCCCGGACGACCGGTAGACGTCGATCCGGAGCTCGCTCTCCGGAATGTCGATATGGTCGGTCTGCTCGGTGACCGGCAGCACCTCCACCCCGGCGAAGCTGGTCTGCCGACGGCCCTGGTTGTCGAATGGGCTGATCCGGACCAGCCGGTGGGTGCCCGACTCGACACTGAGCGTGCCGTAGGCGTAGGGCGCCTTCACCGCGAAGGTGGCCGACTTCAACCCGGCCTCCTCGGCGTACGACGTCTCGTAGACCTCGGTCGAGTAGCCGTGCCGCTCCGCCCACCGCAGGTACATCCGCAGCAGCATCTCGGCGAAGTCCGCCGCGTCGACGCCGCCCGCCCCGGCCCGGATCGCGACCAGCGCCTCCCGGGAGTCGTACTCGCCGGAGAGCAGGGTGCGGATCTCCAGATCCTGGATGGCCTTGGTGAGTCCGGCGATCTCGGTCTCCACCTCGCCCAGCACGCCCGCGTCGTCCTCCGCCTCGGCGAGCTCCAGCAGGACGTACGCGTCGTCGAGCCGACTCCGCAGGCGCTCCAGCTTGTCGATCTCCGCGTTCGCTTGCGACAGCTTGGAGGTCACCTCCTGGGCCCGGACCTGGTCGTCCCACAGGTCGGGCGCGGAAGCCGCCTCCTCAAGCTGTGCCTTCTCCTGGCGCAGCCGCTCGACATCGAGGACGGCCTCGACGTTCCGTAGCGTGGCGTCAAGACCCTTGAGCTGATCGGCGTACTCGGCAGTGGTCACGACAGTCAAGAATACGGTGCTACCCGGCGGACCCGGTCACCCGCCACGACCAACCGCACCACCGGCTCGGCGACCAGGCCCGGCGGTGGAGGCGGGGGCGCTCAGGCGACCGGCGCGGACTTCAGCCAGGAGAGAGCGGCCTTGTGGTAGGCGACCGCGAACTCCAGGGCCGCGCCGGTGTACGTGTCGCCGTTCTTTTTCGCTTCCTTGGCCTGCTCACGGGCGGAGGCGAGCGCATCGGTGTGGTACTCGTTCGCCACCACGTACAGGTTGCGCAACTGGTTGGCCGAGTGCTGCGGACCGAACGCGACCCGGAGCGCGACCGGGTTACGGATGGTGTCCCGCCCCGGCGTCTCGGTCAGCCACCGGGAGAAGGTCCGCTTCCCCGCTGCCGTGATCGCGTAGGGCTGGCTGCTGCGCGGCCCCGGCTTGCCGAGCCGGACGAATCCCTGGTCGGCCAGGACCGGTAGCTCCCGGTAGACCTGACTGCGGGTCATCGACCAGTACGGAGCGAGACGGCGTTCGGCCGCGGCCATCAGCTGACCGCCTGTCATGGGTCCTTCGTGGAGCAGCCCGAGCAGGGCTGCCGCTGTGGGATTGATTCCAGAATCCGCCATGCCTATTACGCTGCCACTTTGCCGGCGCGCCGTCCAGGATTTGCCACTATCCGCCGCGTCAAAAAGTCCTTTGTGCACTGTCTTTGCCCGACAGTCCGTTGAGGATGATCGATTCCTGGGTAGCGGACGGCGCCACGGTTCCACCCCGGATCCCGCCCGGTCGGGCGCCCAGAGACCGGAAACCGGAAACCGGCAACCGGGACGGGCGCCCGACGACGACAACAGGCCGATAACGCAGATTAGTACACTTTCTCTGATTTATCGGCGTAATCGGTAACTTTCGGCGAGTCAGCCCATGTGCGGGTAGCGGTGATCCGTAGCGGGCACAAAGGTCTCCTTGATCGTGCGCGGCGAAATCCACCGGGCCAGGTTGTGCCACGAACCGGCCTTGTCGTTCGTGCCACTCGCCCGGGCCCCACCGAACGGCTGCTGGCCGACCACCGCACCGGTCGGCTTGTCGTTGAGGTAGAAGTTGCCCGCGGCGTACCGCAGCTTCTCGGTCGCCCAGTCCACCACCCGGCGGTCGGTCGCGAAGATCGCTCCGGTCAGCGCGTACGGTGCCACCGCCTCGGCCTGGGTCACCACCTCTTCGAACCGGGCGTCGTCGAAGACGTGCACGCCGAGGATCGGTCCGAAGTACTCCGTGGTGAACGACTCGTGCGCGGCGTCGGCACACTCGAAAAGGGTCGGCCGGACAAAGTAGCCGACCGAGTCGTCGGCGGTGCCGCCGGCCACGATCCGGCAACTGTCGTCACTCGAGATCAGGTTCAGCGCGGCGGTGTGCCGGGCGAAGGCCTTCGCGTCGATCACCGCGCCACCGAAGTTGCCGAAATCGGTGACATCCCCGTACGTCAGTGACTCGGCGGTGGCCGCCAGCCGGTCGCGCAGGCCACCCTCCCAGAGCGACCGGGGCAGGTACGCCCGGGACGCCGCCGAGCACTTCTGCCCCTGGTACTCGTACGCACCACGGATCAGCGCGGTGTGCAGCGCGTCGACATCGGCGCTCGGGTGCGCGATCACGAAGTCCTTACCGCCGGTCTCGCCGACCAGCCGGGGGTAGCCCCGGTACCTGGCGATGTTCCGGCCGACCTCCTGCCACAGGTACTGGAAGACCTTCGTGGAGCCGGTGAAGTGGATGCCGGCCAGCTCGGGGTCGGCGAGGACCGCCTCGGAGACCGCGATCCCATCCCCGGTGACCATGTTGATCACGCCGGGCGGCAGACCGGCCGCCTCGAACAACCGCATGGTGAAGTGCGCGGCGAACTGCTGGGTCGGCGCCGGCTTCCACACCACCGTGTTCCCGACCAGGGCCGGCGCGGCCGGCAGGTTGGCCGCGATGGCGGTGAAGTTGAACGGGGTGACCGCGTAGACGAAGCCCTCCAGCGGCCGGTGGTCGAACCGGTTCCACACCCCGGCGGCCGACTCCGGCTGCTCGGCCAGGAGCTTGCGGGCGAAGTACACGTTGTACCGGAGGAAGTCGATCAACTCGCAGGCCGCATCGATTTCCGCCTGGATCGCCGTTTTCGACTGGCCCAGCATGGTCGCCGCGTTGAGAGTGTCCCGCCACGGCCCGGCGAGCAGTTCGGCGGCGCGTAGGAAGATGGCGGCCCGGTCTTCGAAGGACAAAGCACGCCACATCGGGCCGGCTTCCTTGGCAGCCGTCACCGCCGCCAGCGCATCAGCGTTGGTTGCGTTGTGGGTGACCCCGAGCACATGCTGGTGCCGGTGCGGCTGCACGACATCGATCGCGGCACCCGCGCCCATCCGTCGCTGGCCCCCGATCACCATCGGCAGCTCCAAGCGGTCAGCAGCCAGTTCGCCGAGCCTCCGCCGCAGACTGTCCCGCTCGGTGCTGCCCGGTGCGTAATCGCGGACCGGCTCGTTGCGCGGGTCGGGTACGGAGAAAACGGCATCCATAGCATGCTCCTAGTCGATCTCGACGCCAGCGGAACGGACCCGGTGGCGCCGGCCGATCGGCCGGGCACCCTGACCCCTGCGCCGGGCGTACCGGCGGTCCGGGTCGGGTCCAGCGCCAATCATCACACGACCAGCGGCTACCCCCGGTCCTGGCAGGGGTCGTCAGCGCTGCTCCAGGCCGCATCAGCACTGCAACAGGCCGTATCAGCACTGCTCCAGTCCGTATCAGCGCTGCTCCAGTCCGTATCAGCGCTGCTCCAGGCCGTAGCGGGGCACCCGCCCCCGATCCGCTTCCGGCACCAGGTGGCCGCCCCGGCCATCCCGCGTACCCTGAAGAATCGGCGACCCCCGTATGCCGCAGCCCCCATCACCGCCGCCCCACCAACGCGGCCAGCCACCCGTTGAAGGGGAAATGATGACGAACGAGTCCGGCACCACGGCCGTTTCCACGCCGGTGCCCCCGGTCGGGTCGCAGCGGCCGACCGACACCGGCCTGGCGCCGGCCTGGACGCCCGGTGCCCTCGGCCTGGCCCTGCTGAGCGTCGCCTGGCTCGCCGCGATGCTCTGGTCGGCGCAGCGGGAGATCTCGGCCGCCGCCGTGGACCCGATAGCCATCGTGCTGGCCGCCTACGCACTGCCCGGAGTGATCTCCGCAAGCCTGCTCAGCGGGGCGACCGTGAGCCTGGCCCTGGCCAACCTACTGACCCGCCGGGAGGTCAGCCGCAGTCTGCCCCGCTTCGCTGCCTCAGTTGGCGCCGGACTGGTCACCGGCCTGCTCGCCGCCCTGGCGGTCACCCTCAGCTACGGCGAGGGATCGGCGATCATGGTCCTCGCCGGGACCAGCGCGGCGGCGGCCACCATCGGTGGCCTCGCGGGTGGACTACGCGGCACCAGAGCGGTGGGCGCCGTGGCCGTCGCCGCGCTGCTCCTGCTCATCGTCGGCCCGGTACTGAGCTACTTCCAGGATCCGGTACTCAACATTTTCGGCATCAACGAGACGGTGGAGTCCTGGAGCACCGCCTACCGGTGGTTCGCCCGGACGGTCTCGATGATCAGCGGACTGGCCGCCGGGCTGCTGGCCTTCGGCTACCTGCGACTGGCCCAGCGTCGGGACAGTGCGCCCGGCGATGTCCAGCCGACGCTGCGTTGGCCCACGTACCTGATCGCGGGTGCCGGGCCCGGTCTGCTCCTGATCACCACCGAGCTGCTCACCCGTACTGCGGGCGCTCGGGTGCTCACCCTGGCCGGCACGCTGAGCGAAACCGACCAGGCCGCCCAGAACGTGCTCGGTCAGGCCCGGCTCGACCACGCGCTGTGGGTGCTCTTCCTCGGCGCACTCACCGCGACCGTCGCCTTCGGCCGCACCCTGCGCCCCGCCGACGAATCCCAGCCGGTACCCGGATCCGACCCCGGATCCGGGTCCGACCCCGAGTCCGGGTCCGACCCCGAGTAGGCGCCCCGCAGCGGCCCGCTCAGCCGAGCTGGCTCAACTCCGAGACGTCGTACCACTCAAGTTCGTGATCCTCGGCCCCATCCACGGTGAACTGCGCGTCCGGATCGCCCGCGAGCGCCTCCTCCACCACGGCGGCCGCGGCGCCGACATCCTCGACGGCGTCGGTGCCGTCAACGTGGATCGCCGCGACGGTGGCCAAACCGATCCGCCCGCTCAGCCGTACGCTGCTGGAACCGAGTTCGAGTTCTTCGCGCTGCACCGCGACCGCGGGCAGGTCGGCGGAGACGACGACCCGTCGACGCGGGGCGTTCGGATCCGCCCGGAGCAGCCGCAGCGCCTCCTGGGCGGCCCGGGTGAAGGCGACGTACTCCAGTTCCTCCTCGTCGCCCTCGGCGTACCACTCCCGCAGCTCAGGGGTGACCACGTGCGCCTCGACGGCGGGAAACCAGCCCTGTGCGCGCAGCTCGGTCAGGATCGGCACGGTGGCCGGCACGTACACCCGGACCAGCTTTTCTGTCACCGTAGGTCTCCCCCGCTCAACGCTGTGCGCACCGCCGTCCGGCCGCTCCCGATACCGATCATGCCTGGTGCGATGCCAACGGGTACAACCGCTGGCTGCCCGGACGGAAGCGGCTCCGCCCGGCGCCGATCCGATCAGTGGTCGGCCCAGCTGGGCAGCGATATCAGGCCGGGCGGCGGCGCGGTCAGCGGGTCGGCGGCGCGGTCAGCGGGTCGGCGCGGTCAGCGGGTCGGCGGCGCGGGTCACCAGGTCGCTGCCGATACGCACCGGAAAGCCCTCCCTGATCCAGTACTCGATGCCGCCGATCATCTCCTTCACCCGGTAACCCCGAACGGCCAGCGCATGGGCGGCCCTGGTCGCGCCGTCACAGCCGGGCCCCCAGCAGTAGGTGACCACCGGTACGGACCGGTCGAGCAGCCGGGCCGCCCGCAACGGGATCATGCCGGCGGGCAGGTGGACCGCGCCCGGGATGTGCCCCTGTCGCCAGGCCGCCAGGGATCGGCTGTCGATCAGGGTGAAGCCGGGGTCGTCGGTGTCGAGCGCGGCCCGCACATCGGAGACGTCGGTCTGCGCGGCGAGTTTGGCTGCGAACCAGGCGGCGGCCTGGTCGGGGGCGGCCGGCGGAATGGCCAGCACCGGGTTCGTCGAAGTAGTCGTCACACCGAAAAAGTACGGCGGAAGCCGGGCCATCGGAACGCTCAGCCCACGGCAGCAGTGGGCATTAGCCGGGGATTCCCCGGTAAAGTACATCTATGGCAACGGATTCCGTGGCATTGGATCCAACTGATTGGCGCATCCTTTCCGAGCTGCAACGTAACGGACGGGCCAGCTTCGCCGATTTGGCCCGCCGGGTGGCGATGTCGCCGAGCGCCGTCACCGAGCGGGTCCGCCGGCTGGAGGAGACCGGGGTGATCAGCGGGTACCGGGCGGTGGTGGTCGCCGACCGGGTCGGCCATGCGTCACCTGGAGCAGGTGACCGGACGGATCGCCGGCCTGGGCGCGGTCACCACGAGTGTGGTCTACTCCAGTCCGCTCGCCGAGCGGGAGTTGGCCATGGAAGCGACCCAGCAGTCGGTGGCAAACTGACGCAAACGCAAGCCACCGCACCGCCACCGGGAGGTTCGTCGTGGAGCCCAGATTTCTGCTGCTGTCCGACGTCGCCGCCGAGCTGAACGTTTCGGACTCCCAGATCTACCACATGGTACGCAGCGGTGAGTTGCCGGCGATCAAGATCGGTGGACGCGGCCAGTGGCGGGTCGAGCGGGCCCAATTGGAGGCGTACATCCAGCGGAAGTACGCCGAGACGGCCGAATGGGTGCAGAGCAACCCCCTGGTCGATCGCGAACCCGACGAATAGCCCCACCCACCCTCCACCCCCCACCCCCCCGCCCCCCTTCCGGGGTTGATCATGAGGTTATCGGCTTAGAGAGCGCTCTCTGGAGCGACAACCTCATGATCAACGGAGGGGTGGGGGGTGGATCGGGGACCGATGGGCGATTTTCGATATTGACGGGATGCAAATTGTTGACCACGAATGTAAGCTATCGGAGGTAAACGAAGGCAAACGCAAGATCGGAAAGGAGCTGGCGCTGTGCATACCAGACCGCCTGTCCGGCCAGCGGTGCGATTGCGAGCGGCACCGCCCCTCGATCCACCCTTCGACGACGAGTTGCTAGCCGCCGGCTGGCTCGGTGGGGAGGAGCAGGTGACCCTCCCCGAGATCCGGACCGCCGCAGCCGGGCGACGACGTCCCGACCCCCGTGGGCCGCGTCCGAGGTCAGCAGCGCCGGGCCCCGCCCCGATTCCGCCCGAGGCGCTGGCTACCGCGACCCCTGAAGCCCGACGCGCGGCGAACCGGTTCACCGGCACCTGTCTGGAGATCATCAACGGATACCGACCGGTCGCCCACATCCGGCCCCTGGTAAGTCCGGGCGACGCCAGCACGATCAGCGAACAGCTCGCCAACGGCGTCCGTCGGATGACCGGACCGCACCGGCGGAACACCCGCGTCGCCCCGACGAGCAACCAGGTACGGCTACGCCGGTTACGGGTCTGCGAACCCCGGTCCGGGGTCGCCGAGGCCGCAGCCGCGCTCGACTCCGCCGGCCGCACCTGGGCGATAGCGTTCCGGCTGGAACATCGTCGGGGAAGTTGGGTCGGCACCGCCCTTCAGGTGCTTTGAAAAGCCCCGCCATCCTGCCCGGTGGGCAGGATGGCGGGGTTGGTCGCTACCGGGGTGCCTCAGGCGCCGCCGGGTGAACCGTGGCAGCGCTTGTACTTGCGGCCCGAGCCACACGGGCAGGGCGCATTGCGGGACGCTCCGTTATTGCCCACTACCTGGCCGGGTGCCGTACGCCGGCCGCTGGGGGGCGGCGGACCGCCCACCCCCAGCGCGGGTGCCTGCCCTTCCGGACGCTCGAGCGCCACGGCACCGGCGCCCGCCTCGCCGTCGATGGTCGGCGCCGAATACTGCAGCCCCTGTGCGCGTCGGCTCCGGCCCAGGCCCTTGGCCCGGATCTCCACCGGATGCTCGCCCACCACCGGGGTCGGAGCCGGACCTGCCGCGGCCGGCGTCGCCTGCGCCTCCTCGACCTGGACCTCCAGGTTGTAGAGGAAGCCGACCGTCTCCTCCTTGATGCCGTCCATCATGGTGGCGAACATGGCGAAGCCCTCCCGCTGGTACTCCACCACCGGGTCACGCTGCGCGTACGCCCGCAGGCTGATGCCCTCCTGCAGGTAGTCCATCTCGTAGAGGTGCTCGCGCCACTTGCGGTCGATGACCTGCAGCAGCACCATCCGCTCCACCTGGCGCATCGCCTCGACGCCCAACTCCTCCTCCCGCCGCGCGTACGCGGCGAGGGCATCCTCCTTGAGCCGGGCGAGCAGGAACTCCGCGTCGATATTGTTACGCTCGCCGCCGGACTCCTCCACCAGATCCTCGACGGTGACCCCGACCGGGTAGAGCTGCTTGAGGCTGGACCAGAGCTGGTCCAGATCCCAGTCCTCGGCGTAGCCGTCGCTGGTCGCCCCGGTCACGTACGCGGCGACGACGTCGTCGATCATGTGCTGGACCTGGTCGTTCAGGTCTTCGCCGTCGAGCACCCGCTTGCGCTCGGCGTACACCACCTGGCGCTGCTTGTTCATCACCTCGTCGTACTTGAGGACGTTCTTGCGGATCTCGGCGTTCTGGCCCTCGATCTGCGCCTGCGCGCTCTTGATCTGCCGGGTGACCATCTTCGACTCGATCGGCACATCCTCCGGGATGTTGAACCGCTCCATCACCGCTTCGACGGCGCCGGCCCGGAACCGCTTCATCAGATCGTCCTGCAGCGACAGGTAGAAGCGGGACTCCCCGGGGTCGCCCTGCCGACCAGCCCGGCCGCGCAACTGGTTGTCGATCCGTCGCGACTCATGGCGCTCGGTGCCCAGCACATAGAGCCCGCCCACCGCGGCGACCTCTTCGGCCTCCTCGTCACAGGCCTGCTTCCAGCGGGGCTTGATCTCCTCCATCGCCTTGGCGTAATCGTCGGCGTGCTCCACCGGGTCCAGGCCCCGCTGATGCAGCTCGTTCGCGGCCAGGTAGTCGGGGTTCCCACCGAGCAGGATGTCGGTACCGCGGCCAGCCATGTTGGTGGCTACCGTGACCCCGCCCTTACGGCCCGCCTGGGCGACGATCTCCGCCTCCCGCGCGTGGAACTTGGCGTTCAGCACCGAGTGCGGAATACCCCGGCGGCGCAGCAACTGGGAGAGAATTTCCGAATTTTCCACCGACACCGTGCCGACCAGCACCGGCTGACCCACCGCGTGCCGCTCGGCGATGTCCTCAATTACCGCGTTGAACTTGGCCTTCTCCGTCTTGTAGATGACATCCGGACGGTCCATCCGGACCATCGCCCGGTGGGTCGGGATGGTCACCACGCCGACCTTGTAGACCTTGTTGAACTCGCCCGCCTCGGTCTGCGCGGTACCGGTCATGCCGGAGAGCTTGTTGTAGAGGCGGAAGTAGTTCTGCAGGGTGATGGTGGCAAGAGTCTGGTTCTCCTGCTTGATCTCCACCCCTTCCTTGGCCTCGATCGCCTGGTGCATGCCCTCGTTGTAGCGCCGGCCGTGCAGGATCCGGCCGGTGAACTCGTCAACGATCAGGACCTCGCCCTCGTTGACGATGTAGTCCTTGTCCCGCTTGTAGAGCTCCTTGGCCTTGATGGCGTTGTTCAGGTAGCCGACCAGCGGGGTGTTCACCGACTCGTACAGGTTGTCGATACCGAGGCGGTCCTCCACCTTCGCCACCCCGCGCTCGGTCACCGCGATGGTGCGCTTGGCGTAATCGACCTCGTAGTCGCCCTCGCCGTCCTTACCCGCCTGGAGCCGGGCCACCACCCCGGCGAACTCGCCGTACCAGCGGGCCGAGTGCTCGGCCGGACCGGAGATGATCAGGGGCGTCCGGGCCTCGTCGATCAGAATCGAGTCGACCTCGTCAACGATGGCGAAGTTGTGCCCGCGCTGGACCAGCTCCTCGGCCGACCAGGCCATGTTGTCGCGCAGGTAGTCGAAGCCGAACTCGTTGTTGGTGCCGTAGGTGATGTCGGCGTGGTACGCCGCCCGGTGCTCGACCGACGGCCGGTTCGGCAGAATCACGCCGACGGTCAGTCCGAGGAACTGGTGCACCCGACCCATCCAGGCCGCATCCCGCTCGGCGAGGTAGTCGTTCACCGTGACGATGTGCACACCTTTGCCGGAGAGCGCGTTCAGGTACGCCGGCAGGATCGAGGTCAGGGTCTTGCCCTCACCGGTCTTCATTTCGGCGATGTTGCCGAAGTGCAGCGCCGCACCGCCCATCAGCTGTACGTCGTAGGCCCGCTGGCCGAGCACCCTGCTGGCCGCCTCCCGAGCCGTGGCGAAGGCCTCCGGCAGCAGGTCGTCAAGGGTCTCCCCATCAGCGAGTCGCTGTCGGTACTGGTCGGTCAGAGCTCGCAACTCGGCATCGGTGAGGTTGACGTAGTCATCCTCAATCGAGTTGATGGCAGCGGCGATCGCCTTCAGCCGGCGCACCATGCGTCCCTCGCCGGCGCGGAGGACCTTTTCCAGAATCGACACGGATCAACGCTCCCCTAGACAGTCTGTCGACCATCGTAGGCGCACCACCGGGTCCTTCGGCAGGCATGCCGGCAAGGCATCTTGAACGGAACGGACATTAGTGCGGTTCCTACCTGCCTGGTGGCGGAAAAAACCATTACGCCGAGCGCGAACGGGTCGCGATACTGGCGGGATGAAACCTATGGGCCCGCTGGAACCCGTGGAACTGCAGGACGCGGGCCTACTGCTGCGTCCCTGGTGCCCAACGGACGCGACCGAGGTCCACCGCGCCTGCCAGGACCCGGATATTCAGCGTTGGACCACGGTGCCGTCGCCGTACCTGCCCCAGGATGCCGCTGCCTTCGTCACCTCGATCGCACCCGACGCCTGGGCGGCCGGGACCGGCGCTCCATTCGCCGTCTGCGACGCCGGAACCGGTCAGTTGCTCGGCTCCTGCGGACTGGTCACGCTCGACCGGACCCGGCGCTCCGCCGAGGTCGGCTACTGGACCGCGCCCTGGGCGCGCGGGCAGGGGGTCGCGGTCCGGGCCACCCAGACGGTGGCCCGCTGGGCCTTCGACAAGCTCGGGCTCCGGCGGATCGTCTGGCAGGCGGAGATCGGCAATCAAGCCTCCCGGCTGGTCGCACTCCGCGCCGGCTTCCGGATCGAGGGGCAGCTGCGACTCTCCGACCCGCATCCACGCGGCGTTCCCGACGGCTGGGTGGGCTCGCTGCTCCCCGGCGACCCTGCCCCGACGGCAACCGGCCCGACGGCAACCGGCCCGAGGCAACCGCCGACGGCAACCGGCACTGCCGATCGCACGCCGGTGCCGGCCGGGCCGGCCGGCACCGGCTCGCTGGCGGCGCGCCGGGCCGCGGTCTTCGGCCAGCCGCAGCCGGTGCTCTTCGCCGGCCGGCCCGGCGGTGACGAGATCCGGCTACGGCCGCTGTCGGAGCAGGACCTGGATCCGATCGTGGCCGCCTGCCGGGACCCGGAAACGGTCCGCTGGACCACCGTCCCGGACCCGTACCAGCGTTCCGACGCCGAGTTTTTCGTACGCGAGCACGTTCCGGCGCTCTGGGCCCGGGGCGCCGGGGCGACCTTCGCCATCACCGGTCCCGACGACGAATACCTCGGCGGCATCGACCTGCGGCTGTCACTGGCCGACCCGGTCGTCGCCGACCTGGGTTTTCTGGTGGCGCCACCGGCCCGGGGTCGGGGCTACTGTCCGGCCGCGGTGATCGCCGTCTGCACCTGGGGCTTCACCGCGCTCGACCTGGCCCGGATCGAGTGGCGGGCGAACGTGGGAAACACCGCGTCCCGGCGGGCGGCAGAGAAGGCCGGCTTCGTGCTGGAAGGTACGGCCCGGCACGCACTCGACCACCGGGGTGTGCGAACGGATGTCTGGGTCGGCGCGCTGCTCCCCAGCGACCTCGGACTTCACCCGAACGCCACCGGACTTCACCCGAGCGCCACCGGGCCCTCGTCCTGAGGACCGGATAAACGACCGGATAAACGACCGGACGTCCGAACCAGAAAAAGCCGACTGGGACTGCGGAAAGGACCGGCGCGCGGACCGAAGCACTCGCTGCGGCCCGCGCGCCCGGTACCGGAACGCCGTACTCAGCGGGCGAGGGCGATGATCCCGTAGTCGTAGCCCTTACGGCGGTAGACGACGCTGGGCCGGCCCGACTCCTTGTCCTGGAACAGATAGAAGTCGTGGCCGACGAGTTCCATCTCAAACAACGCGTCGTCGACCGTCATGGGTTCGGCGGAATGTGTCTTTTCCCGGGCGATGTACCAGGGTTGACCGTCGTCGTGCTCATCGAGGTCCGGCTCGGCCGCGACCTCGACCCGGGCCGGCGCGGTCAGGGTGGCCACCGCCGGCTGGCCGAAGTCGGCCACCGGCAGCCCGGCTGTCGCCTCGGCCACGGAAATCGGAGCGTGTCGGCCGCGGTGCACCCGCCGACGGTCGGCGGCGCGGCTCAACCGAGCGCCGAGCCGGGTGATCGCGGCGTCCAACGCGCTGTAGAAGTCCTTGGCTCGCGCCTCCGCGCGCACCACCGGCCCCCGCGAGACACAGGTAATTTCCACGCGCTGACAGTGATCGGACTGTCGCGGGTTGGGTTCGTGAAACAGTTCAACGTCAACCCGAATAAGTTTGTGGTCGTAACGCTCGACCTTCGCCAGCTTTTCGGCTACATGAACCCGGTAATGGTCCGGCACTTCGACGTTACGGCCCTTGACCACGATATCCATGTGTGACCTCCCTGCCATCGGACGGTCCTGCACAACAACACCGCGAAAGCGACGAGAAATCCGGTCGGCATTTCCTGGAATCCGCTCGACGCCGACCGATCCGTTAAAACGGCTCGCCTCCTTCCAGGTGGCCCGGGAGTGGGTGGATCACCCGCTCACCCCCCGGCAAACAGAACGCTAGCCGTTATTCGCCGCATCGTCACCCCCAGTTGCCAATCCTTGTGGAAAAACTTTCTCACTTCCGGGTTGTTCGGAGGAAAATGGCTACTCGGAGCGTTACTCTCGGCCACGCCGAGTTGTCGCAGCGAGTACCGCCGCCGCGTGTACCGGCACCCCGGCATTGGTCAGCACCCCGGTTACCGCGGCCAGCGTCGCCCCGGTGGTCACGATGTCATCGAGCACGATCACCGCCCGACCGGCCGCCGCCCGACGTAGCGCCGGCAATTGGCCGGTCCGCAACCGGAACGCGGTCACCGCCGCCGCCGCCCGGCCGGCGCTGTCCAGGGTCGCCGAATCGGGCCGGGGCAGGGCTCGCAACCCTCCGGCCACGGCCACCGGCCATCCGGCCTCGCGTAACCGTCCGCCGGCCCACCCGGCGAGCCGACGCAAATGATCACCGTGTCGGGCCCGGACCGCCCGGGCGGTCGCCGGTACCGGAACCAGGAGCAGCGGTCGGCGGCCGCCGGCCGCCTCGGCCACCACCTCGGCGAGCAGCGCGCCGAGTGGCCGGGCCAACCCGTGCCGGCCCCGTTCCTTGTACGACAGCACCGCTTCCCGCAGCACCCCCCGGTACGCCCCGAGCGCCACGCAGTCCGGCAGACCGGGTGGGGCCGGAGTCGGGCGTACCGGGGCCGGCCGCAGCGCCCGCAGCATCGCCACACAGCCGGCGCAGGCGCCCTGCCGCAGCGGCACCCCGGCGCCCCGGCAGCCGGCGCACTCGGTCGGCAGGACCAGATCGGTCAGCGCGGCCCAGAGGCCAGCCAACGCCATCGCCGCCCGCCTCAGTAGAGGTAGAACGGTGCGGTGGGGTTGCCCTGCGTACCCGGCGTCGGGCTCGCCGCTTCCAGCACCACCTGCTCCGGGCCGATCGGCTCACCCGCGGAATAGGCCACCTCGTTCGCCTCGTAGAGCACGCTGCCGGAGGAAACCCGGTCCACCGGGTTGGCCGGGAAGGCGGCCAGGTGGGTGATCGGGGCGCCGCCGCCGCTGTTGACCAGCGGCGACTCGCTCACTCCGTCGACGCTGAGCTGGAAGATCGTCGCCCGGCCGGCCGGATTGGACCCGGCCAGAGCCAGTGTGTTCTCCCCGGTCCAGTCGACCGCGCTCAGCTCCCGTAGCGAGGTGGCCAGCCGTCGGGCCGGGCCGATGTTGACCGCACCGTCGTCGACGGTCAGCGCCGCCACGTGGAGTACGCCACCGGCGATGAACGCGATTCGGTGACCGTCCAGGGAGGCTCCCATGGCGGTCACCTTGCCGTTCGGAATCGGTACCTCAACCGGCGCCGCCCTGGCGTCGAAGCGGTACAGCCGGCCATCGGCCACCACCAGCCCGACCGGATTCTCCGGATCGGCGCCCTTCAGCCACACCGGCCGTCCCATTGTGGCGAACGACTGACTCACGTGGAACGTGCTCGCCAGCGGAATTCCGTTGCCGACGAGTAACTTTCGGCCCTTCCCGGCGCCGGAAACCAGCGCCACCCGGGTCCGATCGTCCTGTCGGGCCAGGCCGGCGGAGATGATGCCCCGGTTGAACTCCGGCGCTATCGGCACCCGCGCCGCTGTGCCGGCGCAGGCACGGACCGCTGCGGCGTACACGCAGTACCGGACCGGTCGGCCGGTCACCCTGTACACAGGGTTGTCCCGCCGGTACGCCGCGGCATTCGCGATCTTGCGGCTCTGATTCTGGATCTTCAGCTCCAGCTCGTTCTTGAGCAGCTCGTAGTCGAGCAGGGACCAGGCGAGCTGGTTGAAGAGCTGGTCCAGCTCGTGCTCCGTGTCGACCTCGCCGGCTTTTACGGTGAGGTTGATCTCAACCCGGCCGCCGTACTTGGGCGCCGGCACGTTGCCCATCACGGCGGCCCCTTCGGGCAGCCGTACGGCGGTGAAGCTGAGCCAGTCCGACGGCCCGCCGGTCAGCCAGCCGAGCATCTCGGTGGCCTGCCGCTGGACCGGCACCACCTTGGGCAGATACCGCAGGTCGGGCACGAGCGCGTTCCGGTCGGCGTTCCAGAAGTAGATGGTCCGGGCCTGGTAGTAGGTCTCCAACGCCTCGGTACTCAGCAGGAGCACCGGCGGTGGCTTCAGCACGTACAGGCCCTTGCTGGGTTCGAGCCGCTCCGCCTGGCGCGGCTCCGGGCCGATGGTGAAGGTGTACGACTTCTCGGTGGCCACCGGTTCCCCGACTGACCCGTTCGCCCGTAGCACGCCGACCTGCTGCACCGGTACCTTGACCGAGTAGGTGCCGTCCCCGTTCAGGGTGACCTCCGGCGTCTCCTCGGTGAAACGTACGACGTTGATGGCGACCTCGTTGGCCGGCTTCTCCTTGAACCGTTTGTCCCACACGATGTAGTCATTGACCCGCTTGTAGGCCTCACCCGCCTCGCCCGCCGCCGAAGCCAGGAAGTTGATCGCGAACTGCGCGGGATCGTCGCCGCTTTCCTCCCGGATCGGCGCCGGGGGGCCCGTCCCGCCCGAATAGCCGGGATCGGCGGCCGGGCCGCGGCCGTCCACCATGACGTCGGTCTGGTCCGGAATGCCACAGCCGACCAACCCGATGGGGAGCAGCAGCACGCTGGCCGCAACCACCAACCGCCGCCGCAGGCCGGCACCTCGGCGCCTCCGGACTGCCGCCGGGTCACCGGCCCGGGAGTCGATGCTCTGCTCGCTCATCTGATCACCTCAGCTTCGGCCGCCGCCTCGACGGCCGCTTTCTCCCGGTCACGCGGCACCAGACCGGCGGTGGACGCCGCCTCGGCCGGGACCAGCCGCAGCGGCGATGAGGTCAGCCGGTCGCCAGCGCGGACCGGCAGGGTGAGGCGGAACTGGGCACCCTGCCCGGGTGCGCCCCACGCCTCCAGCCAGCCGCCGTGCAGCCGGGCGTCCTCCACGCTGATCGACAACCCCAGCCCGGTGCCGCCGGTCTGTCTCGCCCGGGACGGGTCGGCCCGCCAGAAGCGGTTGAAAACCAGCTTCTCCTCCCCCGGCTTGAGGCCGATGCCGTGGTCGCGGACGACAATCGCCACGGCGGTGTCATTTACCGCAAGCCGCACCTCGACCGGCTGGCCCGCGCCGTGTTCCACCGCATTACCGACCAGATTGCGCAGGATCCGCTCAACCCGGCGCGGATCGACCTCGGCGATCACCGGCAGGTCCGGAACGCACAGCCGCAGCGACACATCACACCGGTCAGCCAGCCGCTCGAGCCGGTCGACCACCCGGTGGACCACCGGGACCAGATCGGTGGGTTCGGCGTCGAGCATGGCGAAGCCGGCATCGAACCGACTGATCTCCAGCAGGTCGGTGAGGAGGCCCTCGAACCGGTCCAGCTCGGCCTGGAGCAGCTCCGCGCTGCGGGACACCGCCGGATCGAAGTCGTCCCGCGCGGCGAAGATCAGGTCCGCCGCCATCCGTACCGTGGTCAGTGGGGTACGCAGTTCGTGCGAAACGTCGGAGGTGAACCGGCGCTGCAACCGCGACATTTCCTCCAGCCGGACGATCTGGCGTTGCAGGTTGGTGGCCATCTGGTTGAACGACGCGGCGAGCAGCGCCAGATCGTCCTCGCCGCTGACCACCATCCGCTGGTCGAGCAGGCCGGCGGAGAGCCGCTGCGCGGTACGGGCGGCGACCCGGACCGGGTTGACCACCAGCCGGGTGACCAGACCGGCCAGCAGCCCGAGCAGCAGCACCAGGGTGAAGCCGGTGGCCAGCACGGCGGTCCGCGCCTCGACGGCGATCTTGTCCCACCTGGTCAGCGGTACGAAGTAGTAGAGCTCGGCCGGACCGAACCGGGTCGACACCGGTGAGCCGTAAACCAGGTATTTGGTCTGCCCATCGCCGAAGAGGTCGCCGGTGCGGATCTGGTGTGCCACGTTGCCGCTCTCGACGCTCTCCCGCAACTCCTGGCTGAGCATCGGCCGTACGTCCGCGGTCGATGGCGAGGTGGTCGCCGAGTCACCGGAGACGTTGCCGGCCCGTAGCGTGACCACCACGCCACCGAGCTGGGCCGGATCACCGCCGGCCAGGTAGTTCACGGTGTTCTCGAGAGTGTTCCTGAGCCTGGGCTCGGCGGGCGTGGTGTGGTTACTGAGCTGCTTGGCCGCGTAGTCCCGGCCGTCCTTGAGCCGGGCCTCGACGTCGCTGGTCGCGCTCCCCAGCACAATATTGGTGATCTTGTTGGCGACCAGGTAGGCGAATCCGCCGACCAGGAGGCTCGACGCGACCAGCGTAATCGTCACCACGCGCACCTGCAGCGACCGGCGCCAGGTCCGGTGCGCTCCGGCGGCCAGCGCCATGCCCCAGGCCGCCACCGCACGCCAGCGCGCCCGCGCCACGACGAGCACGCGGGCGAGGAACGCCAAGCCGGAGATCACGGAGCGGGCCACAGTTTCCCCAGGCTATCCGGTGCCCGCCTTGTAGCCCACGCCCCGCACGGTCAGGATGATCTCGGGTCGCTCCGGGTCCGGCTCGATCTTGGCCCGTAGCCGCTGTACGTGCACGTTGACCAACCGGGTGTCGGCCGCGTGCCGGTATCCCCAGACCTGCTCCAGCAGCACCTCGCGGGTGAAGACCTGGCGGGGCTTGCGGGCCAGCGCGACCAGCAGGTCGAACTCCAGCGGGGTCAGCTTGACCTCCTCGCCGTCCCGGCTGACGGTGTGCGCCGGCACGTCGATGCTGATCTGGTTACCGGGCGGGCCGATGGTCAGCAGCTCCGGCGCAACATCCTCGCCCCGGCGCAGCCGGGCCCGCATCCGGGCGATCAGCTCCTTGGGCTTGAACGGCTTGACGACGTAGTCGTCGGCTCCCGACTCCAGCCCGAGCACGATATCGACGGTGTCGCTCTTCGCGGTCAGCATCACGATCGGGAGGCCGGACTCGGCACGGATCGCCCGAGCCACGTCGATGCCGCTCATGCCGGGCAGCATCAGGTCGAGCAGCACGATGTCCGGCCGGTTCTCCCGGAACGCGGCCAACGCTCGCTCCCCGTCGGCGACGAAGGAGGGGAGGAAGCCTTCACTGCGCAGCACGATTCCGAGCATCTCGGCCAGCGCGGGATCATCGTCAACCACCAGTACCCGGGCTCTCATGAGACTAATATTTCATCCCGCCCACGGTTACGGAGACCCGCTCCACCCGTCATCGTCTAGAAAGAACCGCCAATCCCCTTAAACCTAGGCAAAGAGAGCGCGTCCCCAGTAGTCCCCGCCGTCGCGCACCCCGGGCGGACAGGCGAACAAGCCACTGGACACCTGCCGCAGATATTCGTTCATCAGCGTCGTGCCGGGCGAGCTGAGTCTGGATCGGCACGAACTGCCGACGCGGATCGCGTTGGTAGGCGATGAAGAAGAGCCCGGCGTCGAGCCGGCCGAGTCCGTCCGAGCCGTCCACGAAGTTGTAGCCACGGCGCAGCAGGTGGGCACCGCCGTTCCCGCTCGGGTGGGCCAGCCGGACGTGGGCCCGCTGGGCCACCGCCGGGCCGCCGTCCGGGCCGCGCGGCCCGAAGTCCACCGGGTCGAACTCCTCGGACCGGCCCAGCGGCGCGCCGCTGCCCTTGGCCCGCCCGACGATCTCCTCCTGCTCGGCCAGCGGCGTCCGGTCCCAGGTCTCGACAAGCATCCGGATCTTCCGGGTGACCAGGTACGAGCCGCCGGCCATCCAGTCCGCCCCGTCGCTCGCCCGCGCCCACAGCTGCTCGGCGCAGCAGGTCGGTATCCTCAGCCTTGAGGTTGGCCGTGCCGTCCTTGAAGCCGAACAGGTTGCGCGGGGTGGCCTGGCCGCGGGAGGTCGACGAGGTACGCCCGAAGCCCAGCTGGGACCAGCGGACGCTGACCACCCCCATGCCGATCCGGGCCAGGTTGCGGATGGCGTGCACCGCCACCTGCGGGTCGTTGGCGCACGCCTGTACGCAGAGGTCCCCGCCGGAGATCTCCGGGCGGAGCGCGTCGCCGGGAAAGCGCGGCAGGTCGGCCAGGGCCGGCGGTCGCCGCGCGGCGAGCCCGAACCGGTCCCGGCCGTCGGCGTCCCGGAACAGCGACGGTCCGAAGCCAATGGTCAGGGTCAGCTGCGACGGCGGGCAGCCCGAGCGCCTCGCCGGTGTCGTCCGGCGGGGCCTGCGGCTCGCCTCCGACCGCCCCGAACGCCCCGGCGTCGTGCCCGGCGGTCATCCGGGCCGCCGCGGCGGTCCACTCCTGCAGCATCTCCACCAGCCGGGCCCGGTCCCTGGTGATCACGTCGAAGGCGACGAAGTGCAGCCGATCCTGGGCCGGGGTGACGATGCCGGCCTGGTGCGTGCCGTAGAAGGGCACCGCGTCCGGCGGCGGCCGCGACCGTCGCCGGACGCCGCCGGCGCTGCGCAGCACCGCGCCCGGCCCCGGCCGCGACCCCGGCCGACCCCGGCCGACCCCCCGCCGACGAGCGCGATCGCCGGCGCCGGGAAACGGCATTCCCGCTCATCTGACCTCCCTGACCGCTCGTGCCGCTACCGCACGCGCGACCGCGCCGACCTTGCTGACCGGCTCGGCCAGCGCGTTGATCCCGTCGGACAGCTCCTTGAGCTCGGCCTTGGTGAGCTCGGTGTGCAGCTTCCAGCCGTCGCCGGCCCGGTGCTTGCCGAGCAGCGCCGCGACGTTGGCGAACTCCGTCGTCGAGCGTGGCTTGACCAGGTCCGGGGCGCGCTCCTCCAGCGCCGGCCGCAGCGCGGCGACGGCCGCCTTGGACACCCTCGAGGTTGGCGTCGAAGTCCCACAGGTCGGTGTGCGAGTAGCGCTCCTCCTCGCCGGTGATCTTGCCGCTGGCGACCTCGTCGAGGAGCTCCTTGGCGCCGTTGGCGAGCTGCAGCGGCGAAAGCTCTCCGCGTTGGCCCGGGCCACGATCTCCTTGATGTCCGCCAGCAGCTGGTCGGCGATCGGGCCGTCCTGGCTGATGTCGCCGGCTGGTCCAGAGGTCCTTCTCGATCCGGTGGAAGCCGGTGAACTCCATGCCCTCCTCGATCACCTCCTCCCGGCCGTCGATCTTCGGGTCGAGGTCGCCGAAGATCTCCGCGACCGGCTCGATCCGCTCCCAGTAGGTGCGGGCCACCGGGTAGAGCGCCTTGGCCTTCGCCATGTCGCCGGCCTTGACCGCGGCGACGAACTCGCCGGTCTTCACCAGCAGCGCGGCGCTCTGGCTGCATGACGTACCGCTGGTAGTCGTCGGCCGCCTCGGCCAGGGCGGCGTCGGCGGCAGCGGCGCGGCCGCGCCGCTGACCGTGAGCGCCCCCCGGATGCCCTTGCCGCTCATCCCCGGCTTGCAGGCGGTCTCGTACGTCCCGGCCGGCAACTCCACCCGCAGTCCCGGCTCAGCCCGGGGGCGATGTTCTCCACCTCGCCCATCACCCGGTCGCCCGGCGGCGTAGACGTAGAACTCGGTGACCTTGGCCCCGTAGTTGGTGACCTTGAAGGTGACGTACCGCCGGCACTCGGTCCGTGCTGCCGACCTCGCAGGCGGTGTCGGTGGCCTTGACCAGCGATCGGGCCGCCGGCCGCGCCCGTCGCCGTCGTCGAGCCGGCAGCCGGCCCGGCAGCGCCGGTCACGCCAGCGCGTCGGGCGAGCAGCCGCGCGACGGCGGGCGGCGATCAGCGGCACGAGGGTCGGGCCGTCGGCGATGGGGCGGTCGACGCCGGACTCGGTGCCTCGGCGGGCGTCGGGCGGTGGTCGGCATGCCGGTCGACGGCGCCGGCGTCGCGGGCTCCGGCTGCCGCAGGCGCGCCGGCGGTCGCGCCGGCTTCGCGGCCGGGCGCAGGAAGAGCACGAGCACCGGGACCCCGTAGGCGACCCAGGCGATCACTCGAGCACGGTCGGCGCGCGGGCGTGATGTTGAACATGCCGGCGAGCAGCGCCGCGTACCAGGAGTCGGGTCGAGCGCGGCGGATGATGTCGAAGGCCAGGTTGTTCAGGCCGGGCAGCACACCGGCCTCCTGGAAGTCGTGCACGCCGTACTTGAGGATGCCGGCGGCGACCAGGATCAGCAGCGCGCCGGTCCAGGTGAAGAACGGCTCAGGTTGATCCGCAGGGCGCTGCGGTAGAGCACGAAGCCGAGCACGACGGCGGTGAGCGATGCCGCCGACCAGGCGAGCAGCGGGCCGCGGTCGCCGGCCGGCACGCTCTGCGCGGCGGCGAAGAAGATCAGCGCGGTCTCCAGCCCCTCCCGGACCACCGCGAGGAAGGCCATCCCGGCGACGGCGAGCGACCCGACGGCGAGCGCGTCGGTGAGCCTGCCGCGCAGCTCGCCGGCGATCGACCGGGCGGCCCGCCGCATCCAGAAGATCATCCAGGTGACGAAGACCACGGCGGCGACGGAGGTGACCGCCTCGAAGAGCTCGCGCTGACGCGGAGGTCTGCAGCAGCGTGGTGCGAGGTGTACTCGATCAGCGCAGCCGAAGAGACCGAGAGCGCCACGGCCAGGCCGACACCCCGGCCCAGACCTGGGGCAACCGGTCCCGCCGCTGCGACTTCACCAGGAAGGCGACGAGGATGCTGACCACCAGGGTCGCCTCCAGGCCCTCCCGCAGGCCGATCAGGTAGGTGGCGAACATCCGTATACTCCGCAGTAGGTCAAGGCATGCCTCAGTTAACTTAGGGCAGCCATACCTTGCTCCCTGGTGTCCTCAGGCGCACGCTCGTCAAGTCGTTCACTGGCGACGTCACCACCCGACGACCGCGAGACCCGAGCGCCGACCGGACCCGCGTACGCGCAAGGGACCGGAGACGACCACGCGGCGGCCGACCCCGGTCCGCCCCGGGAGTGCGGAATCAGTAGCGGTAGTGGTCCGGCTTGAACGGGCCCTGGACCGGCACGCCGAGGTACGCGGCCTGCTCCTTGGTCAGCTCGGTCAGCTTGACGCCGAGCGCGTCCAGGTGCAGCCGGGCGACCTTCTCGTCCAGGTGCTTGGGCAGCACGTAGCACGCCGACCGGGTACTCGCTCGGTCTTGGTGAACAGCTCGATCTGCGCGATGGTCTGGTTGGCGAACGAGTTGGACATCACGAAGCTCGGGTGACCGGTGGCGTTGCCCAGGTTCAGCAGCCGGCCCTCGGAGAGCACGATGATCGCGTGCCCGTCGTCGAACTGCCACACGTCAACCTGCGGCTTGATGTTATCCCGCGTGCACGTCGGACCGCTTGGCCAGGCCGGCCATGTCGATCTCATTGTCGAAGTGGCCGATGTTGCCGACGATCGCCTGGTGCTTCATCCGGGCCATGTGCTCGTTGGTGATCACGTCGAAGCAGCCGGTCGCGGTGACGAAGATGTCGGCGGTCTCCACCACGTCGTCCAGCGTGGCGACCTGGTAGCCGTCCATCGCCGCCTGCAGCGCGCAGATCGGGTCGACCTCGGTGACGACCACCCGGGCGCCCTGCCCGCGCAGCGACTCGGCGCAGCCCTTGCCGACGTCGCCGTAGCCGAGCACCACCGCCACCTTGCCGCCGATCAGCACGTCGGTGGCCCGGTTGATGCCGTCGATCAGCGAGTGCCGGCAGCCGTACTTGTTGTCGAACTTGCTCTTGGTCACCGAGTCGTTGACGTTGATCGCCGGGAAGAGCAGCGTGCCGGCGCTGCTGCATCTCGTACAGCCGGTGCACGCCCGTGGTGGTCTCCTCGGTCACGCCCTTGATGCCGGCGGCGATCCGGGTCCAGCGCTGATCGTCGGCGGCCAGCGAGCGGTGCAGCACGCTCGAGGATGACCGCGTACTCCTCGGAGTCGGCGCTCTCCACCGGCGGCACCGCCCCGGCCTCCTCGAACTGGGCGCCCCGGTGCACCAGCAGGGTGGCGTCGCCGCCGTCGTCGAGGATCATGTTCGGACCCTGCCCGTCCGGCCAGGCGAGCACCTGCTCGGTGCACCACCAGTACTCCTCCAGCGATCTCGCCCTTCCAGGCGTAGACCGGCACGCCGGCCGGCGCGTCCACGGTGCCCGTCGGGCCGACCACGACCGCCGCGGCCGCGTGGTCCTGGGTGGAGAAGATGTTGCACGAGGCCCAGCGAACCTGCGCGCCGAGCGCGACCAGGGTCTCGATCAGCACCGCGGTCTGGATGGTCATGTGCAGCGACCCGGTGATCCGCGCGCCCCCGCAGCGGCTGCGCTGCGGCGAACTCGCGGCGGATCGCCATCAGGCCGGGCATCTCGTGCTCGGCGAGCTGGATCTCCTTGCGCCCGAATGCGGCGAGCGACAGATCCGCCACCTTGAAATCGCCCTCGGCGAGGGTGCCGGGCCGGGCCTCGGCCGGCGTGCCACTCGAGGGCGCCGAGAGGGTGCTGGTCATAGAAGCTCCTGTCCTACGGGTCCGTTCGCGCTCATCCACGGTACGCCTCAACCTTCGATGCCGTAGGACCGCCACGCGTGCATCGCCGGACCGAGCCGGTGGCCAGGGACGGACAGCGCGCGGGGCGGTGGGTCGTGAACGGATTTCCCCGTCCACCACTCCACCGCCCCGCGCATCCCCCCGGTTTGGTTCCCCACGTGCGTCCCGCACCCCCGTCGCGATAACGCTACGTAGCTATAGAGTCACACTCCGCTAGGGCCTGTCAAGCCAATCCGCATTTTTCGGGTTATGTCCGAAGCGAGTACGGTCCGGGCACCAGCCTGCGTCAACAGAAACCGCTCCACGATCCGTTCGGGCGTGTCGGACCGTCAGCCGCCCCACCGACGCGACGTACGCCTCGCCGGCCCCGGTCAGCGTCACCGGCCCGCCGGCCGCCGCGCCGATCGCCGCCTGCCCCGCGCCGAGCGGCACCTCGCCATCGCCGTTGGCGACGGCGAGTTCGCCCCGCACGCAGAGCACCACCCGCGGACCGGGCGGCGCCAACCGCACCCGGGGCACCTCGTCGTCCAGCCGCACCCCGTGCAGCGCGAAATCGTCCACCGGCACCGGCCAGGTCACCACGCCCGGCGCCACCGGCACCGAGGTGACCACCGGATCGTCGAGCACCTCGAACCGCAGCACCCGCAGCAGCTCCGGCAACGTCGACGTGCTTGCTGGTCAACCCGCCGCGCAGCACGTTGTCGCTGGCCGCCATGATCTCCACCCCGGCGCCACGCAGGTAGGCGTGCAGGTTGCCGGCCGGCATCCAGATCGCCTGGCCGGGGGCCAGACTGACGTGGTTGAGCAGCAGCGCCACCAGCACGCCCGGATCGTCCGGATAGCCGACCCGCCAGCTCCGCGGACCAGCGCGGCCGCCGCGGCGAACCGGTCCGGCACGGCGGCGGCCACCACCGCGTCGACCAGGCCGGCGCGCTCCCCGCCGGCCAGGTCAGCAGCGTCCGCACCGCGTCCCGCAGCCCGTCCGGCCCGGCGCGCAACGCCGCCACCACCGGGTCCAGCGTCGGCCACCGCCGAACGCGGCCAGCAGCTCGGCGGAGCGCAGCCGGGTCCCGGAAACCGCAGAGCGCCTCGAACGGCGAGAGCGCGACCAGCAACTCCGGCTTGTGATGCGGATCGACATAGTTGCGGTGCGCCCGGACCGGACCGGCCAGCTCGGCCGCGTGTCCGGCCCGGGCCTGCTCGGCGTCCGGATGCGCCTGCAGCGACAGCGGCGCCTCCGCGGCCAGCACCTTCAACAGGAACGGCAGCCGGGGCCGAACCGCCCGATCACCTCGTCGCCGAGCCAGTGCCGCGGCTCGGCGGCGAACAACGTCGGCCAGGCTGACCGCCGACCCGCCGCGCCGCACCGCGGCCGGGGCGGCCGGGTGGGCGCCCAGCCACAGCTCCGCCTCCGGGCCGTCGCTCGGCGCCGGGCGACCCTGCATCTGCGGCGATCGACGGTGCGCGAACCCCAGGCGTAGTCGCGGATCGGCCGTGCAGCAGCTCCACGGTCAGCTCCGGGTCGCCCCGCCAGCTCGCAGGCCTGCGGCTGCGGCCGGCGGCGTCGGCGACCGCCGTGCCGGCCTGCGCGGCCGCTGTATATGTCCGGCTCCAGGTAGATCACCCGGGCGATCGGTACGGCCTGCCGGATCCGCGCCTCGACCGCGTCGATGCCCCGGGCGAGCTCCTCGGCCGCTCGCCCACGGCTGCACCGCGATCTTCGCGGCGACCAGCAGCTCCTCCGGGCCCAGGTGCAGCGTCTTCATGTGGATGATCCGCTCCACCTCCGGCCCGTCGGTGATCGCCTGCTCGATCCGCGCCACGCACTCCGGACGTGCCCGCCTCGCCGAGCAGCAGGCTCTTCGTCTCGACCGCCAGGATGATCGCGATGGCCACCAGCAGCAGCCGATCATCGCGGTGCCGGCGGCGTCCCACATGCCGTTGCCGGTGGCCAGCGTCATCCCGACGCCGACCAGCGCGAAGACCAGACCGACCAGCGCGCCGAAGTCCTCCAGCAGCACCACCGGCAGCTCCGGGTGCCTTGGCCCGGCGGATGAACGCGATCCAGGAGGAGTCGCCCCGCAGCACGTTGGACTCCTTGATCGCGGTGCGGAACGAGTACGACTCCAGCCCGATCGCCACCACCAGCACCACCACCGGCACCCACTGCCAGTTCTCGATCCCCTCCGGGTGCAGGAACTTGTGGTACGCCTCGTAGAGCGCGAAGAGGCCACCGACGCTGAACAGCACGATGGAGACGATGAAGGCGTAGATGTAGCGCTCCCGCCCGTACCCGAAGGGGTGTTGCGGGGTGGCCGCCCGCCGGGACCGGCGGCCACCGAGCAGCAGCAGCGCCTGGTTGCCCGAGTCGGCCACCGAGTGGATCGACTCGGCCAGCATCGACGAGGAGAGCGTCAGCAGGAAGGCGACGAACTTGGTGACGGCGATGCCCAGATTCGCCGGGAGGGCGGCGACGATCGCCCGCTTCCCCTCACCGGCGCTCACGGATTTGCCAGCTCCTTCATCTCGGTGATGGCCGGCACCGCCATCGGGTCCAGGCCGTGGGCCAGGGCCAGGTAGACCGAGGCGAAGTCGGGTACCGCGATCAGCGAGGCGAGCCGCTCCAGCGCGGAGCCGCCCTCGGCGGTCACCACGTCGCAGCGGACCCCGCGCCGCTCGGCGAGGGTCTGCACCGCGTCCGCCCGGCGCTCCTCCACCGCCAGCGGCTCGTCGGCGTCGTCGTCGGCGTTCAGCCCGCCGTCGCGCAGCAGCACCAGCCGCAGCCGGGTCCCGATCGGTCTCCGGCTCGTCCCCGGGTCGGCGAAAATGTCCCGGGTCGACCTCGCCCAGCCCGCCGAACACCCCGTCGAGCAGGCCGACCCGGCCGCGCCCGGCCTCACCGAGCGCCCCGGCGACCACCGGGTAGCGGGCGTTGGCCGACAGGGTGTCGCCGAACCGCCGGGCGGCGACGGTGGCCAGCGGCGACGATCCCCAGACGATCGGCACCGAGCCGGCCAGACCGAGCGCCAGCGACTTCGCCGGGTTGACGAACGACTCGGCGCTGGGTCGGCAGCGGTCGGCGTCCGCGTCCAGCCGGGCCGCGGTCTCGGCCAGATCCGCCTCGTTCACCTTGACCAGACCGAGCGCCCGGGCGGCGAGCAGCACCGGCACGGTCAGCGCCCAGAGGCTGGCCCGGGCCGGCGCCCGCCGGGGCACCGGGATGAACGGCGCGCGGGCCCGCTCGGCGACCGACTGGAGTTGCGAGTCCGGTGCGCCGACGGCGACCAGCCGGGCACCCCGGCGGGCGGCGGCCTCGGCCGCGCCGAGCGCTTCCGGGCTGCGGCCCGAGGCGCTGACCGCGATCACCACGTCGGCGGCGCCCACCCAACCGGGCACCCCGGCGCTGCGGTGCGGAATCACCGGCACCGGGCAACGCGGGCCGGCGACCGTGGCGAGCACGTCACCGGTCCGCCCGGCGGTGCCGATACCGGCGATCACCACCGCGCGGGGGCGGCCCTCGTCGCCAGCACGCCCAGGTTGGCCTCGGCGGCCAGCGCCGCGGACTCGCGAACCTGGGCACCGGCCGAGGCGGTGTGCCGCAGCATGCCACCGGGATCGTTCTCGGCCAGCGCGGCGGCGTTGTCGAGCAGCGCATCGTCCGCGAGCCGGAAGCCCCGGACACCGGCGGTACCGTCCATCACCGCTGCCGGTCCGGATCCGCCGCGCGCCTCGTCCAGGAGGAGCACCGGTACGTCGTCGCGCACCTCGAAGATCCGGGCGCACTCGGTGCAGGTCAGGGTCGACGCGGCGGGGTCGTAGTCGAGTGGGGCGTGGTGGGTGTCGGGGCAGGCGAGGATTTCGAGCAACTGCGGGTCAAGGGCCATGATCGGCTCCTTCCACGTCATGCGGTGGCGGGATGGGCGATATCCATCGGCGTAGGGCATATTAATCGCGTCGCGCTCGACTCTAAGGGGTGCGCGGCACCCGGCGCCGAGGGTGACTAGCGACGTACGAGTTCGAGCACCTCGTCGCGGAGCGCGGCCATCCGTTCCACGGTCGGCGCCTCGACGTTGAGCCGCAGCAGCGGCTCGGTGTTCGACGGGCGCAGATTGATCCAGGCGCCGGTCGGCGAACCGGACGGTCAGGCCATCCAGCTCATCGGTCTCCGCGTCCTGGTAGACCCGCTTGACCTCGGCCAGCTTCGCCTGCTGGTCGAGACACGGTTGAGTTGATCTCGCCCGAGGCGGCGTACCGCTCGTACGCCCCGGCCAGCTCGGAGAGCGGCCGGTCCTGCTCGCCGAGCGCGGCGAGCAGGTGCATCGCGGCGAGCATGCCGGTGTCGGCGAACCAGAAGTCCCGGAAGTAGTAGTGCGCCGAATGCTCCCCGCCGAAAATCGCGTTGGTACGGGCCATTTCGGCCTTGATGAACGAGTGCCCGACCCGGCTGCGCACCGGCTTCCCACCGTGCTCCCGGACGATCTCCGGTACCGCGCTGGAGGTGATCAGGTTATGGATGATCGTGGCGCCCGGGACGCTTGGCCAACTCCCGGGCCGCGACCAGGGCGGTGATCGCCGACGGGGAGACCGGCTCGCCCCGCTCGTCGACCACGAAGCAGCGGTCGGCGTCGCCGTCGAAGGCCAGCCCGAGGTCGGCGCCGTGCTCCCGGACCGCCAACTGAAGATCGACCAGGTTCTCCGGTGTCCAGCGGGTTGGCCTCGTGGTTGGGGAAGGAGCCGTCCAGCTCGAAGTAGAGCGGCACGATCTCCAGCGGCAGGGCCGGCAGCGCGGCGTCGCCGAGCACGGCGGGCACCGTGTACCCGGCCATCCCGTTGCCGGCGTCGATCACCACCTTGAGCGGCCGGTTGGCGGAGAGGTCGACCAGGCCGCGCAGGTGGGCGGCGTACTCGGAAAGCAGGTCCCGGCGCTGCACCGGCGGCAGCTGTTCGTGCCCCGATCGCCCGCTGGCTGCCGCCTCGCCCTTGTCCAGCAGAGCCTGGGCCCGGTCCCGGATCTCGGCCAGGCCGGACGTCCTGCCCGATCGGTCGCGCGCCGGCCCGGCAGAGCTTGATGCCGTTGTAGCGCGCCGGGTTGTGACTCGCGGTGAACATCGCGCCGGGCAGGTCCAGGCTGCCGGAGGCGTAGTAGAGCATGTCGGTGGAGCCGAGCCCGGCATCGATGACAGCCAACCCCTCGGCCCGGACGCCGTCGGCGAAGGCGGCGGCGAGGCCGGGCGAGGTGTCCCGCATGTCGTGGGCGACGACCACGGTGTCCCGCTGTTCACCGGAGGTACGCAGGAGCTGCCCGAAGGCGGCGCCCAGAGCCTCGGCGGCGCGCTCGTCCCACTGCCCGGGGACGGTGCCGCGAATGTCGTACGCCTTGACAATAGCCGACAAATCAGACAACTGCTCGCTCCTCAGCCCGGCCAAAACGGTCAACGGCCTGAGCGTATCGGAGCCAGCACCCCAGCCTCGGCCAAGGCGATCAGCCACCCCGCTGATGCGGTGTCCTCGGCAGAATCAGGGTCGGATCACCGCCACCCGCTGGCGGAACCCGGGTCGGACCCCCACCTGTCGGCGGCACCCGGTTTGATCCGGCGCCGGTCGGCAGCACCATCGTCTGGTCCGTCCCGGTCCGCACGGTCGGATACACCCGGGTCGGCGGCCCGGCGGCCGGATACCCCCGCACTGGCGGCCCGGCGTCCGGATAACCACCGGCCTCCGGAGCAGCCCGATCGCCCCGCCCCCGGCGCAGCAAGAGCACCAACAGAGCGACGCCGATGCCGACCATCACCACGCCGATCAGCATCACCACGGTACCGATGCCGAAGCCGCCGCCCCGATCGTCGTCGCTGCTGGCTACCGGGCCAGCCGCCGCAGTGGCCACGTCGTCCGGGGTCGGCGGAACCTCTATCTCCTCGGTCGCCACCGGGGTCGGTTCCGAGGCCCGCGCGGTCGGTAGCGGGATAACCCGCCCGCCGGTTACCCGGGTCGTGCCGGAGTCCTGCCCGAGCACCTCCCCCTCGGCCGAGGACGCCTCGGCGACCACGGTGACCTGCCCGGAGGGCGCGTCGGCCGAGAAACTCAGCCGGTAGCGGACACTTATGCTCTTCTTCCGACAGAGCAGCGGCTTGTCCGGCGCACTGCGGTCCGCGATGACCAGATCGGCACCGCCGGCGGCCACGCTCACCTCACGCCAGTCGCCCCCCGCGGCCACCTGCACCCGTACCTGCTCGGGGGTCAGGCCGGCGAGCCGGATGCCCAGCGCGGTCTGCGCCATGACGCAGCCCTCGGTGCGTTTGGTCACATTCACCGTCACCGAACCCGCTGGGCCGCCAGCCGAGAAACTGTCCGATATCTTGATCTTGATCTTGTTCTCGTCCGCCACCGCGGCCGGGCCGACCATCAGCAGTGCGCCCAGCAGCGCGCCGACCAGCACACCTAGCCTCGCGAGCCGAGCGGCTCCACGCCGTACCGACATGATCACCTCGCTGTGTGTCCCGGGTGCGGATGCGGCAACAGGCTACCGCCAGCCACTCGGACCATGCTGACCTCGCACCGACCACCCAGCCCCCGGCGATAATTCCGCCACAAAAGCGGCATGACGGCGCCGTGAACGGGGATCCCCGCGCAACTCTGAGCTGAGGAGAGAGAACATGGAGAGTCGCGCGAAACTACTGGGGCACGGCGTGCACCCCATACTGATCGTCTTCCCGCTGGGGCTGCTGGCCACCGCGGTGATCTTCGACGTCATCTATCTGTTCACCGATGGAAAAGGCTTCCAGATCGCGGCGGCGTACATGATCGCCGCCGGCCTCATCGGTGGCCTGTTCGCGGCGTTGTTCGGGTTCATCGACTGGCGGTCCATCCCGCCCGGCACCCGGGCCAAACGAATCGGCGCGTTCCACGGCCTCGGCAACTTCGTCGTACTGCTGCTCTTCTTCGTGAGCTGGCTGATCCGGCTCACCGCGGACAACTGGGAGCCGGGGACAGCCGCCCTGTTGTTCAGCTTCGCCGGACTTGCCCTGGCCGGCGTGACCGGTTGGCTCGGCGGCGAACTGGTCGAGCGGCTGGGTATCGGGGTGAGCACCAACGCGGGCGTGAACGCGCCGAGCTCGCTGTCGCGCTAGGCACTCCCCGAGCTCCCTGTCGCGCTAGGCACTACGCGGCGGCCACGCCCCCGTTCCACCAGCCACAGCAGATGAAACTATCCGGGCTATTCACTGCAAATCACACCTAGAGCAGTTGCCACTGGACCAAGTCTCAATATGGTCAGCAGGGACCAGGCGCCACCATGTGGCCACGTCGGGTAGTTTCGCGGGCGGAGACGTGGGCAGGAACGGGGAGACTTGCACATGATCAGCCGCGACAGAGCCGAGCAACTCGCCACCGAGTGGGCCCGGCGGGAAACCCAGCGCCTGGGTTACCGGTGCACACCGATAGTCGACGAGTTCGACGTGGGCTATCTGATCCGGCCCCAACCCCAACCATCGGCCGAACCGAGCGCCGCGGCCGGTCATCCGGCAACCGTCATCATCGACAAGGAGACCGGCGATCTGTCCCGCTGGCCCGGCCTCCCGCCAACCGTGGTGCGGGATATGTACCGGGCTGACCGGGCCGGACACGCCGGAAAGCCGCGTACGGTCGATCCGGCGGTCGAGTCCCGGCGTACCAGCAGTCGGGTGCTGACCCCCGGCGTCACCGCGCAACTGACCGTGCAGCACGACCAGCACGTCGCCCGGGGCGCCAAGGGCGACCTGGAGTTACGGCATCATCCGCTGGTCCAGGCCTTTCTGGACAGCCTGCCCCCGGGCATCTGGTACGCGGTGGAGACCGGCACGCCGAACTGGTCGTCGTCTCCGAAGTGCTCTACGAGTACGACCGTCGGCAGTCCGTCGCCGGCCGCCCGGCGCTGACCCGGCGCGACGCCCAGGAGTTGCTCGGCAGTTCACACCTCGAACTGTTCCGGGTCCGGGAGCCCGGCGACCCCGCCGGGGGCGTCACCGAACGGCCCTGCGAATCCTGCGTCCTGACGCTGGTCCACTTCGGGGTGCTGCCCTGGTCACACCTCGCCTTCGCCGAACAATGGCGACCGGACCCGCGGCCGGCACCGGCACCGCACCGCTTTCCGGCCGAGGTGGCCCACGCCCTGGTCGAGGGAGGCTGGCGCCCGGGACCCGATGACCACCTGCTGGCCCGCGAAGCGATCGACAAGGTTTGCGCGATAGTCGGCCGGGCCCACCGACACAGAGCGTTCCCGGCTGCCGAGGCAACGCTGACCGCCTTCCCCGGGCTGGTCTGCGGCCGACGCGGCGCCGGTGAACAGGTCTGGATCCGACGCTTCGAAATCAGCCCAACCGCGGTCGCGCACAGCACAGAAAGCCTGGCCGACTTCAGCGCACTGGTCGGCGTACGACTCTTCCCGATCGGAACGGAGTGCGGCGACAGCATCCTCGCAGTCGACGAACACGGCCGGATCTTCGCGCTGGACCAGGCCGGCGAGTGGTTCGTCGGCCCGGATATCAACACCGCACTGATCAACCTGTTGCTCGGCCGGGCACCGGCCCGAATCCGTGACGACGGCAGCTGGTGATCGCCGCCAGCGCCCCGCCGCGGGGCCGGTTGGCGAAAAACCATACGGTCCTTCCTTACAGGTCCAGGCCGGTCAGGACCATGACCCGCGGTTCGGTGTAGTCATCCATCGCGCTACGCAGACCCTCCCGACCCACCCCACTGCCCTTCACCCCGCCGTACGGCATCTGGTCGGCCCGGTAGGACGGCACGTCGCCGATAATCACCCCGCCGACCCGCAGGACCCGGTGCGCGGCGAACGCCGTCCGCAGACTGTGCGTGAACACCCCGGCCTGCAACCCGTACGCCGAATCGTTGACCGCCGCGAACGCCGCCGCGTCCTCGGCCACCGGGGCGACCACCAGCACCGGCCCGAACACCTCCTCGGTGCAGACCTTCGCCTCCGCCGGCACCCCGGTCAGCACGGTCGGCGGGAACGGAGGCCCCCTCCCGCCGGCCACCGACCGCGATGGTGGCGCCCGCGGTCACCGCCTCGTCAACCCACTCCTCCACCCGCTCCGCGGCGGACGCGTCAATCAGCGGCCCGACGTCGGTTGCCTCGTCGAACGGGTCACCGGTCCGCAGCGCCTCGACGGCGGCGACCAACCGGGGCAGGAACCCGTCGAGCAGCCGTTCGTGGACATAGACCCGCTGCACCGCGATGCAACTCTGACCGGCCTGGTAGTTGGCGAAGGTGGCGATCCGCTGCGCCGCCCAGTCGAGATCCTCATCGGCGGCCCAGTCGGAGCAGAGCACCACCGCGGCGTTGCCGCCGAGTTCGAGGGTGAGGTGTTTTCCGGGTACGGCGTGCTGGATGGCCGCGCCGACCGGTCCTGATCCGGTGAAGGAGACCACCGGTAGGCGCGGGTCGCGGACCAGTTCGATCGACCGGTCGTTCGGCAGCGGCAGTACGGAGAACATCCCAGCCGGCAGCCCGGACCCGGCCCGTCCGGCTCGGTCACCTCCGCCAACAGCTCACCCAGAAGCAGCGCGGTCAACGGCGTCGCCGGAGCCGGCTTCACCACGATCGGCGCCCCCACCGCCAACGCCGGAGCCACCTTGTGCGCCACCAGATTCAACGGAAAATTGAACGGCGTAATCCCGAGCACCGGCCCACGCGACACCCGCCGCACCAACGCCAACCGACCAACCGACGCCGGATCCGTATCCAACCGCTGCAACTCCCCGGAAAACCGCCGGGCCTCCTCAGCCGCCCAACGGAACGTCGACACCGCCCGCCCCACCTCGGCCCGAGCCCACTTCAACGGCTTACCGCTCTCCCCGGTGATCAACCGGGCGATCTCCTCAGCCCGCTCAGCCAGCCGACGCGACACCTGATCCAACGCCCCGGCCCGCACATACGCCGGCAACGCCGCAGCCGCATCAGCGACCTCGACCGCAGCCGCCACCGCCTGCTCAACCTGCTCAGGCGTGGCGTTACTGGTCCGACCGATCTCCCGCCCATCGAACGGGTGGCGGACGGATACCATGTCGGCACTGCTGGCAGGCCGACCAGCGACAAAGTACGAAACAGGGTCCACCCCGGCAGCCTAAGACCATTTGCCGCTACCGCGGCGGATTGTCGGAAAGGACGACCGGTGCCGGCCCGTCGAGCGGTCAGCCGCAGGCGCCATTGTCAATCCGAGGGTTCATTAACAGATCTGATTCTCCGGATTTCCAAAGTGGCTACCGGTCGATGAATCAATGCGAAAGTGACGAATGCCGATTAAAATCCGACCGGTCAGTAACTCGGTGGGATGACCCGCAAATGGCCGCGCCGGCCAGTCTGCTGGCCAGCGTTCGGATCGCCGTCGGCCTCGGCCGGGCGCGGCGGCGCTGGGCGGGCCGCCTCGCGTACCGCCTCGGCGAGCGCGACCAGGTCATCCGTGCTCGGTGGCGGCGGCTCGAACTCGCCCTCGTGCCGGACCACCTCCCACCCGCGGGGGGCGGTCAGGCTGCGGGCGTGCGGCTCACACAGGTCGTAGGTATGGGGTTCGGCGAAGGCCGCGAGCGGGCCCACCACGGCTGTCGACTCGTGGTAGACATAGGTCAGCGTGGCGACGGCCTGTCGGGGGCAGCCGTTGCGGGAGCAACGCCGTGGTGACCTCACGGCGGCACGGTATCGCCATTACCGGGTCCCGCGCTCCGCTTGCCGATCCGACACGCCGACGGCGGTGATCACAATCTGAGCACCGCCTCCGTACGACACGGCCGAATCCGGATGTCGTCGCCGGTCAGAGCCGGACTACCCTGTGCAGGAGCGACCAAGCCGATGCGAGGAGACGCCATGACGAGTCCGGAGCATCGCCGGCCGAGCCCCGGACGGCGCCGGCGCATCGGGATCGGCACGGGCGCGGGCTGCGCGGCCGGCTGGTACCGGCAACCGTGCCGCTTTCCCGCACCAAGTCGGAAATCTTCGACGATCTTGTACTTGGACACCGTCGAGACCCTGGAGCGGCGGTTCGCCAAGGAACTGGCCGGGGTCGAGTTCGCCGTAGAGGACGTGCCGCCGGAACTCAACGTCTACGACTCCGACGTGCTGGAGGACGGCGAGGTGCCGCTCGCCCGGCTGCTCCCCGGACAGACCAGGCCGCCAGGAGGTGCCGCCGCGGATCGTGCTCTACCGCCGCCCGCTGGAATTCCGGGCGATGGACCGCGAGGACCTGGCCGACCTGGTGCACGACGTGATCATCGAACAGGTGGCGAACCTGCTCGGCGTCGATCCGGACGAGCTGACGTGACCACGCCGGTTACTGTACGTAACGACATGCCCGGGTGACCCGCTCCCGTTCAGGCCGCCTCCCACCGGTCCCATCGCCCGCAGCCGGCGCTCAGGCCACCCGGCGCTTGATCTTGCGGCGCTCACGTTCGGACAGCCCACCCCAGATGCCGAACCGTTCATCGTGACCGAGCGCGTACTCCAGGCACTCGGCCCGGACCTCGCAGCGGGAGCAGATCCGCTTCGCCTCGCGGGTCGAGCCGCCCTTCTCGGGAAAGAACGCCTCCGGGTCGGTCTGCGAGCACAGCGCCCGCTCCTGCCACTCCGGCGCGTTTCCGAGCAGGTCGGCCACCTCGAGTCGGCCGTCCATTCAGTAGCCTCCTTTTCGCGCACCGGCTTCTGAAGCCGGCGCAACCCCCACGCGGAAGGCGTGCATTTTGCTCGTCGAAGCGCATTTTGCTGCACTCCGTTCGAACAACCCCACCGAAATTACACGCGTGTAATGCGTGCGCCGTCAAGCCGAACCTGCTAGTAGAGCCACGCCGTTCCGCCTGTCCGGACAGCTCACCGAGCCGTCGCGGTCTCGCAACCTGCCCTACCGATTCAGACCCGGCCGGGGTAACGCCCTCATCGGCGAGTTGCGACAGAAATCGGCGTGGCGCGCTCCACACCAGCCGGCCCAGGAGGACACGAACCCGTCCTGCCCACATAGTGGACAGGACGGCGACGGCGCCCGGCGGACCTTCTGCGCCGTCCCGATCACACCGGATTCGATAGAACTCTCAGTGCGTCCGCCCGTACACTGTGCCGCGCTGCCGGGCCGGACGTCCGGCTGCCGCCGCGATCCGCTCAAGCTCAGCCACGGTACGCGCGGAGCCGTTCTCCGAACCGGCCATCCGGGAGATGGTCTCCTCCATCAGCGTGCCGCCGAGATCGTTACAGCCGCCCCGGAGCAACTCCACCGTGCCGGCGTCGCCGAGCTTTACCCAGGAGCACTGGATGTTGTCGATCCGACCGTGCAGTAGCAGCCGCGCCATCGCGTGCACCACCCGGTTCTCCCGCCAGGTGGGGCCGGGCCGGGCGATACCGGCCAGGTAGATCGGCGCATTGGTGTGCACGAACGGCAGCGCGACGAACTCGGTGAAACCGCCGGTCCGGTCCTGCACACCGGCCAGCACCCGGAGGTGCCCCAGCCACTGGCGGGGGTGGTCGACATGGCCGTACATCATCGTGGAGCTGGATCGGATCCCGAGCTCATGCGCCGTGCTCACCACCTCGACCCAGGTGGCGGCCGGCAGTTTGCCCTTGGTGAGCACCCAGCGCACCTCGTCGTCGAGGATCTCCGCGGCGGTGCCCGGCATGGTGTCCAGTCCAGCATCCCGCATCGTCACCAGCCAATCGCGAATCGACACGCCGGCCTTCGCGGAGGCGGTGACGATTTCCATCGGCGAAAAGGCGTGCACATGCATCTCCGGAACCCGGGCCTTGACCGCCCGGACCAGTTCGGCGTACGCGGTGACCGGCAGTTTGGGGTCAATCCCGCCCTGCATGCAGACCTCGGTGGCCCCGTTCCGCCAGGCCTCCTCGGCTCGGTCGGCGACCTGCTCGACCGAGAGCCGGAACGCGTCGGCGTCCCGCTCACGCTGAGCGAACGCGCAGAACCGGCAACCCACGTAGCAGACGTTGGTGAAGTTGATGTTGCGATTCACCACGTAGGTGACGTCGTCGCCGACCACCGCTCGCCGTAGGTCGTCGGCGATCCGGCACAGCTCATCCAGCGCCGGGCCGTCGGCGGCGAAGAGCGCCAGGGCGGCCGACTCGTGCCGGGGCGCCAGCAGCGCCGCCGGATCGTCGGCGGCCAACCGGAGCCCGACCCGCAGATCCTGATCACGGTGCCCCTGATCCCCGCGCTCATGATCCCCGTGATCAGGGAGTGGTGACCCCGACACGCCGGCGACCCGCGGGAGCGGCTCCCTGATCACGGGAATCTTGGTGGCGACCTCGGACCAGTCGCCGTAGACGCTGTCGAAGTCACCGCGCCGGTCACCGGTCCGCCCGGTGGTGTCGATGGTGGCGTGGAGATCGGTCCGGCCACCGGGGACGAAGGCGTCGTCCGGCTCCTGCCAGCGGCGGCCGATCGGCCGGGCCTCCTCGACCGCCAGGCCGGTGGCCGGATCGGCCAACGCCCCGACGTGTGGGGCGAGTCGCGGGTCCAGCCACGGGTCACCCCGGCGGACGTACTCCGGATAGATGGTCAGCCGCTCGCGCAGGGTGAACCCGGCGGCGGCCGACCGGCGGGCCAGCTCATCAAGCTGCGGCCAGGGACGCTCCGGGTTGACATGGTCCGGGGTCACCGGGGACACCCCGCCCCAGTCGTCGATCCCGGCCCGCAGCAGCAGGTCGTACTCGCCGGCGACCAGGTTCGGCGGGGCCTGGATCCGGGCGCGCCGGCCCGAGCAGGATCCGGGTCACGGCGACAGTGGCGGCCAGCTCGGTCAGCTCGGCATCGGGCATCGCCCGCATCGCGGTGTCCGGCTTGGCGCGGAAGTTCTGCACGATCACTTCCTGGATGTGCCCGAACTCCCGGGCGCTACGCCGGATCGCGAAAATGGATTCGACCCGTTCGGCCCGGGTCTCCCCGATGCCGATCAGGATGCCGGTGGTGAACGGCACGCCCACCCGGCCAGCGTCGTCCAGCACCCGCAGTCGCACCGCCGGCTCCTTGTCCGGCGAGCCGTAGTGCGGTCCACCCGGCTCGGCCCAGAGCCGGGTCGCGGTGGTTTCCAGCATCATCCCCATGCTCGGTGCCACCGGCTTGAGCCGCTGCAGCTCGGCCCAGGAGAGCACACCCGGGTTGAGGTGCGGCAGCAGCCCGGTCTCCTCCAGCACCGCCACCGCGCAGGCCCGCACATAGTCCAAAGTGGAGTCGTAACCGCGCTCGTCCAGCCACTGCCGCGCGACCGGCCACCGTCGCTCCGGACGATCGCCGAGGGTGAACAGCGCCTCCTTGCAGCCCTGGGCCGCGCCCTCGGCCGCGATCGCCAGCACCTCATCCCGGTCCAGATAGGCAGCCGGCAGCCGGTGCGGCACAGTGGCGAAAGTGCAGTAGTGACAACGGTCCTGACAGAGCCGGGTCAGCGGGATGAAAACCTTCTTGGAGAAAGTGACCACGCCCGGCCGCCCGGCATCACGCAGCCCGGCGTCCCGGATCGCACCGGCGAGGGCGAGCAGCTCGTCCAGCTCGTCACCGCGCACGGCGAGCAGCGCGGCAGCCTCGTCAGTGTCCAGGGCCCGACCATCGGCAGCCCGGCGCAGCGCCCGAATCTGACTTGCTCTGGTCGACGAGGTGTCGTTGCGATCAGCCACCCATGCAGCCTAGGCGATATGCCAGCCGGCACTGACAGGGTGACTGTCGCCTCGATCGGGAGGACAGGCCCGCCTGACGGGCGACCGGCCGTTAGCGCGACTCGGTCGGCTCGTCGCCGATCGCCGAACCCGGCGGTCGGAAACCGGCCGCCGGCTGCTGGCTGGCCGGGTTGATGAGCTGGGTACGCCCACCGTCGTCAGGGTCGCCGGGGCGCAGCATCTGGGTAGCTTCGGCCGCTTCCGGTGCCGCGGCGGGCGGTACGGAGGCGGGCGTGTCGTACGGCGCCTGACCGGCCGGGGGCGGCGGTGGATAGCTCGGCTGGCCGTAGGTTGCCGGATAGCCCTGCTGCGGTACGGCGGGTTGGCCGCCGGTCGACTGGCCGTATCCCTGCGGGTAGCCGGTCGGATAGCCCGGCTGCTGGCCAAGTCCGGGCTGCTGCCCGTAACCCTGCTGCCCGTAGCCCTGCTGCGGGTAACCCGGCTGCTGCCCATAGCCCTGCTGCGGGTAGCCAGGCGGTGGGTAGCCGGGCTGGCCGTACGGCTGCGACTGCCCGTAGAGGCCGGGTTCTGGCTTTGGCTTCGGCACGTAGTAGAGGGTCCGCCAGATCCGGTAGACGGCGAAGGCCGCGATCCCGAAGATCGCTATGGATGCCGCCCTGGCCAGCAACCCGAGCAGCATGTCGCGGAACGCGCCGTCAACCAGCCCGCCGATCAGCCAGACCAGGACCGTGATCCCACCGAACAACGCGCAAACCCCGTACTCGGCCAGCGCGGCGAGGGTGATCACCCGGGCCCGGCCCACCGGCGGCTGCGCGTACGTGGCGAGCAGCACGGCGAGCAGCGGCAACACGATCGCCTGGATACCGAAGAAGTGGTAGTAGGCAACGCCGGCGCGCAGGGTGAAACTGCCGTAACCGGTCGGGATCGCCAGCTCGAGCAACGCGCCGAAGAGGAGCACGGCGTTTGCCCCGACGAGCACGAGGGCGGCAAGCTCGCGTAGGGGTTTGATTATCTGACTGACCGGTGTGGCCTCGGTCGGCGCGGGCTCAGGCTGACTGGTCACTACTCCCCCAGGGGCAACGGCAAACGGGTGGCGCCGCCGAGCCTAGTCCGCCAACCCGCAGCGCGCCCTCCGATGACCGGTACGCGAGGATGGTTGGCATGCACATCGTGGTACTGACCGGCGGCATCGGCGGCGCCCGATTCCTCACCGGCGTACGGGCGTACGCGGGTGAAGTGGGCGCCAAGGTGACCGCCGTGGTCAACGTGGGCGACGACATCATCCTGCACGGCCTGCGGATCTGCCCGGACCTGGACAGCGTTATGTACACCCTGGGCGGCGGCGCCGATCCGGAACGCGGCTGGGGCCGGGTCGGCGAAACCTGGACGGTCAAGACCGAACTCGCCGCGTACGGCGCGCAGCCGGACTGGTTCGGGCTGGGTGACAAGGACATCGCCACCCACCTGGTCCGCAGCACGATGCTCAACGCCGGCTATCCACTGTCGGCGGTGACCGAGGCGCTCTGCGACCGCTGGCAGCCGGGCGTACGCCTCCTGCCGGCCACCGACGACCGGCTGGAGACCCACGCCGTGGTCGACCTCGACGGCGCGCAACGGGCCATCCACTTTCAGGAATGGTGGGTTCGGTACCGGGGCGAACTCCCGACGCACCGGTTCGTCTTCGTCGGCGCGGAGACCGCCGAACCGGCGGCCGGGGTGCTCGAGGCGCTGGCCGACGCCGACGTGGTGCTGCTGGCGCCGAGCAACCCGGTGGTGAGCATCGCCCCGATCCTGGCCGTGTCGCGGCTGCGCGACGCGCTGGCCAGCGGAGCGGCCCGGGTGGTCGGGGTGTCGCCGATCATCGGCGGCGCGCCGGTACGTGGGATGGCCGACAAGTGCCTGCGGGCGCTGGACGTGCCGGTCAGCGCAGCCGGCGTCGGTGCCCTCTACGGCGCCCGAACGGCGGGTGGGATCCTGGATGCCTGGCTGGTGGACACCACCGACGCCGATACCCGGGTGCCGGAGGTGCCGGTCCGGGCGGTGCCGCTCTGGATGACGGACGAGGCCGCGACCACGGCGATGGTCCGGGCCGCGGTGGAGGAAAAGTGAAGCTCGAGATCCTGCCGGTGCTCGGCATCGGCGATGTGACCGAGGGTGACGATCTGGCCGCGCTGATCGCGACCGCCGCGCCCTGGTTACGCGACGGCGACGTACTCGTGGTGACCAGCAAGATCGTGTCGAAGGCGGAGGGACGGCTGGTCGACGTACCCGTTGACGGCCCGGAGCGGGCGGCGGCGCGGGAGGAGATCCTCGTCGCGGAGACCGCCCGCCCGGTGGCCCGGCGCGGCTCGACCCGGATCGTGCAGACCCACCACGGCTTCGTGATGGCCTCCGCCGGCATCGACGCCTCCAACGTGGACCCCTCCCGGCTGGTGCTGCTGCCGAAGGACCCGGACGCCTCCGCGCGGTCGCTGCGGGCCGCGCTCCGCGAGCGGCACGGCGCCGACGTGGCGGTGATCATTTCCGACACGATGGGGCGGCCGTGGCGCAACGGGCTGACCGACGTGGCGCTCGGCGTCGCCGGGATGAACGCGATCCGCGACCACCGGGGCGAGGTCGACCCGTACGGCAACGAACTGAACATCACCCAGATGGCGGTGATCGACGAGCTGGCCGGCGCGGGTGAGCTGGTGAAGGGGAAGTGCGACCAGGTGCCGGTCGCGGTCATCCGGGGCTATCTCGGCGCCACCGAGCCGGATGACGAACTGGGCGCGGCGGCCCTGGTCCGCGACGCCGAACACGACCTCTTCGCGCTCGGCACGGCCGAGGCGCGGGCCGCCGGCCTGCGCTCGGCCGCCACCATGACCGGGTCCACGCTGGGCCGATCCACTCTGGATGCCCCCGGCGATCCGGCGGCGGGCCCCGAGCCGGGCCAGCCAGCAGCGGTGGCCCGGGCGACCGCGGTGACCCGGGCGATCGGCTCGGTGGCTGGCGTGGTGGCCCCGGGCACCGTCTTCACCCCGGTCACCGACGAACGGGTACGCGCCGAACTGGCCGCCGGGACACCGGACTGGCCAGCAGCGGCCACCGGAATGATCGGTTGCCGGCTGGCGGAGCCCGGTACGCCGGCCGCGCTGATCCGGTTCGGCGCCGACCTGCACCGGCTGCGGGCCGCCCTGGCCGCCGAGGGCGTCGATTCCGCGGTGCTACCGCCACCGGCCGGCACCACGCTGGCCGCGCTGCTCGCGATCTGAACGCCGGCGATCCGCTCACGGCCTGATCTGCGCCGCGTCGGCCAGGCTTCGTCTCTCCGGCCGAGTCCGGCCCGCCACCGTTTGTGACGGGCCGGCCGACCGGCTACACGTACCGCTCCTCGCCCCGATCCTTGAGCTCGTCGACCAGCTTCTTGACCTCCTGAGCCCGTTCGCGTGGGCAGACCAGCAGCGCGTCGGGGGTGTCCACCACGATCAGATCCCGTACCCCGAGCAGCGGCGACCAGCCGGCCGGAATGCGGTACGACGACCAGCCGCTCACTGTCGGGTAGCAGCACCGGCGGCTTGACCTCGGCGTTGTCCGCGCCGAGCACCACGTTGCCGGAACTGTCCGCCGGTAGCACGTCGCCGAGGGTGTCGAAGTCGCCGACGTCGTTCCAACCGAAGTCGCCGGGCACGGTGGCCACCCGCCCGGCCGCCGCCGCCCCCTCCATCACCGCGTAGTCGACCGAAATCTTGGGCAGGGTGGGCCAGACCGTGCCGAGCACCTCGTCCTGTTGCGGGGTGCCCCAGGCCTTGGCGATCGCGGTCAGCCCGGCGTGCATCGCCGGCTGCTGGCGGGCCAACTCGGCCAGGAAGACATCGACCCGCCAGACGAACATGCTGGCGTTCCAGAGATACTGCCCGGAGTCCAGGTAGGCCTGCGCCACCTCGGCCGCTGGTTTCTCCTTGAACTCCTCGACCCGGCGCATCGGGCCCGACCCGAGCTGCTCGCCGCACTGCAGGTAGCCGTACCCGGTTTCCGGCCGGGTCGGCCGGATGCCGACCGTCATCAACAGCCCCTGCCGGGCGCCCGCCACCGCCTCGCGGACCGTGCCCGTCCAGCCGTCCGGGTCCCCGATCAGGTGATCGGCGGCGAACGAACCCATCACCGCCTCCGGGTCACGCAGAGCGATCACCGCGGCGGCCAGGGCGATCGCCGCGCAGGAATCGCGCGGGGAGGGCTCGACGAGGATGTTCTCCTCGGGCAGTCCGGCCAGTTGCCGGGCCACCGCGGTCACATGCGCGGCGCCGGTCACCACCAGGGTGCGTTCCGGGCTGGCCAGCGGCGCTAGCCGCTCGACCGTGGCCTGCAACAGCGAGGCGTCCGTGCCGGTGAGCGGGTGGAGGAACTTGGGATGACCGGCGCGGGACAGCGGCCACAGACGTGTGCCGCTGCCGCCCGCCGGGATAACGGCGAAGAGCATCAGCACATCATGCCGGACCGTCGGGTTCGATCACGTTGAGTTGCCGCGACCGGACGCCGAATGGGAGATCGCGGCTGGCGCGCCGCTACCGTCAGCCACGAGCCCGGCGCCAAGCCGCGAGGTGCACCTCGGCACTGGACTCCCAGGTGAACTCCTTGGACCGTTCGAAGCCGGCCTTGGCCAGGGTGAGCCGGCGCGCGTCGTCGTCGAGCAGCGCGGCGAGATCGGCGCCGATCCGCGCCGGGTCCTCGCTGGTGTAGGCGACCGCGTCCCCGCCCACCTCGGGCAGCGAGAGGCGCGGGGTGGTCAGCACCGGCGCGGCGCAGGCCATCGCCTCCAGGATGGGCAGGCCGAACCCCTCACCGTAGGACGGGTAGGCGGCGACCAGCGCCCCGCCCAGGAAGCCGGGCAGATCCGCGAAGCGCAGATAGCCGGGGCGGAGCAACCGCAGGTGCGACGGGACCTCGGCGACCGCCCGATCAATGTCGTCGTCGTGCCCCTGGCCACCGGCGATCACCAGGGCCGGCGGGTCGGGCCGGTCCCGCACCGCGAGCACCCAGCCGCGGATCAGGTTCGGTACGTTCTTGCGCGGCTCCTTCGCGCCGAGAAACGCCACATAGCTCTTGTCGCCCAGCCCGAGTCGGGCCCGTACCCGGGCCTTCTCCTCGTCGGTCGGCGCGTAGAACGCGGCCTGGTCGACGCCGTGGTAGGCGACGTCGATCCGGGTCGGATCGGCGTCCAGCAGCCGGATCAACTCATCCCGGGTCGCCTTGCTGGGCACGATCACCCGCTCCGCCCGGCGCAACGAGGTCTTGATCGCGCTGCGGAAGAAGGTGCGGCGGGATTTGTCGTAATGCTCCGGGTCGGTGAAGAAGGTGGCGTCGTGCACGGTCACCGTCACCGGGCAGCCGGCCCGCAGCGGGCAGGTGTAGAACGGCGAGTGCAGCACCTCCGCGCCGACCTGCTGGGCCAGCAACGGCAACCCGGTCTGCTCCCAGGCCAGTCGGGCCGGACGGTGCGCCACCGCGGCCGGCGCGGCGATCACCTCGGCGGACGGCAACATCCGGGTATACCGCTCGACGTCGGTGCGCAGCCCGACCACCACAAGATCTATGTCGGGTCCGGTGGCTTCGGCCAAGGCTTCGAGCAGGCCATCGACATACCTACCCACACCGCCCCCATCGGAGGGAACGCTCGTGGCGTCGATAAGCACGCGGGGCGGGCGACCGGCGGTCACGAAGCGACTCCTAAGGTTGTGAAACTGTGGGGAATAACACTTACTTACGCCAAGCCTACGCCGCCGGTGCGGTTGACGTCGACTGCGACGCGGCTCTCAGTTGTCCATCCGCCGACTCGTTTCGCCCGGCGCGCCGACTGCGATCCCTGCGACAGCCGAGCTGACGGCCAATCGCCTCGCGAGCCTGCCCGTCCCTCGGCTGATCGGGCACTGGGTATGGTCGCGGACGATGGCCGACAACATTGCCCGGATGTTCGCCGCCGCGATGGCGGCCGACCCGGCCCGCCCGCTGCTCACCTGGTACGACGACGCGACCGGGGACCGCACCGAACTTTCCGGGGCGACCCTGGCCAACTGGGTCGCCAAAACCGCCAACCTGCTGGTCGACTCGGCCGGTCTGCAGCCCGGCGATCCGAGCCGGCGTGCTGCTGCCGCCGCACTGGCAGACCGCCGCCGTGCTGCTCGGCTGCTGGTCGGCCGGGGCCGAGGTGAACTGGGAGGCGCCGCAACCGGTGGACGTGCTCTTCGCCGCCGCCGACCGGGTCGGCCGAGGCGGCCGCCTGGTCGGCCGGGGAGCGGTACGCGCTGGCCCTCGCCCCGTTCGCCGCGCCGCTGCGCGAAGTGCCCGCCGGCTTCGCCGACTACGTGATCGAGGTACGCGGACACGGCGACCACTTCACGCCGTACCCGGCCGGCGGACCGCAGGACGCGGCGCTGTCGCCGGCGCGGCGGCCCGGCGCGCCGCGGAGCTGGGGATCGGCCCGGCGACCGGGTGCTGGTCGACGCCGCACGCTTCCCCGACCCGGTGGACTGGCTGCTCGCCCCGCTGAGCGCCCGGGCCAGCATCGTCCTGTGCGGACATCTCGACCCGGCCCGCCTCGCCGGCCGGCCAGGCCACCGAGAAGGTCACCCGTCACCCTCACCTGACGCCGCCCTCACCCCGCCGATCAACGCCCAAGGCCCCTCGTCGATCAGGACCCGCGATCAAGGCCTTGATCGCGTCCTGATCTCCAGTCAGGGCAGCAATTCCTTGATCGACGCGAGGGCCTGGGGTGGCGCGGAGGGGGTGGGGCTAGCGTGGTGGGCGGCGCGGTCCTTGGCGAACTGCTCGAACGCGATCAGCGACTCCGGATTGGCCAGCGCGCCGACGGCCGCCGCCGACTCCACCGGCGTACCGGTGAGGATCTTCTTCACCGGCACCTCCAGCTTCTTCGCCGACAGGGTCCGCGGCACCGCCCGGACCTGATGGATCTCATCCGGTACGTGCCGGGGCGACAGCGCGGTCCGCAACTCCCGGGCGATCCGGCCCCGCAGCACGTCGTCCAGCGCCAGCCCGTCGGCGAGCACCACGAAGAGCAGCAGCTCACCCGCGCCGCCCTCGGCGTCCTCCAGGTGGATCACCACCGAGTCGACCACCTCGTCCAGCCCCTCCACCACCGAGTAGAACTCGGCGGTGCCGAGCCGCACCCCGCCCCGGTTCAGGGTGGCGTCGGAGCGGCCGGTGATCACGCAGCTGCCCCGCTCGCTGATGGTGATCCAGTCACCGTGCCGCCACACCCCCGGATAGACGTCGAAGTACGCCTCCCGGTAGCGGCGCCCGTCCGGGTCGTTCCAGAACCCGACCGGCATGCTCGGCATCGGTGCGGTGATCACCAACTCGCCGAGCTGGTCGATCACCGGGTGCCCGTCGGCCGAACGGGCCTCCACCCGGGCGCCAAGGCAACGGCAGGCGATCTCCCCGGCGTAGACCGGCAGCAGCGACACCCCGCCGACGAAGCCGGTGCACACGTCGGTGCCACCGGAGAGCGACTGGAGTTGCAGACTCGGGCTGACCGCCTCGTACACCCAGGTGAAGCCCTCCGGCGGGCAGGGGCGCACCGGTCGAGCCGAGGCCGCGCAGCGCGGAAAGGTCGACCTGGTCCTTCGGACGCAGCTCGGCCTTGCGGCAGGCCAGCAGGAATGGCGCCGAGGTGCCGAAGTAGGTGGTGCCGGTCTCGGCGGCCAGCCGCCACATGGCGCCCAGGTCGGGGTGACCCGGGTTGCCGTCGAAGAGCACGATCGCCGCGCCCACCGCCGGCCCGGAGATCAGGAAGTTCCACATCATCCAGCCGGTGGTGGTGAACCAGAAGAACCGGTCGCCCGGGCCGAGATCGTGGTGCAGCGCCAGCATCTTCAGATGCTCCATCAGGATGCCGCCGTGCCCGTGCACGATCGGCTTCGGCAGCCCGGTGGTGCCCGAGGAGTAGAGCACGTAGAGCGGATGGTCGAACGGCACCGGCTCGAAGGCCAGCGGCTCGTCGGTCTCGGCCGCCAGCTCCGCCCAGGCCAGCGCGGCGTCCGGCAGCGCGGCGTCCGGGTCCAGATAGTTCAACGACCACGGTGTGTACGACCGACGGCAGCGCCGCCCGGATCGCGGCCACCTCGCCCCGACGGTCGATCGGCTTCTCGCCGTACCGGTAGCCGTCCACGGCCACCAGCACCTTCGGCTCGATCTGCTGCCAGCGGTCGGTGACGCTGCGGGTGCCGAACTCGGGCGCGCAGGAGGAGAAGATCGCGCCGAGGCTGGCGGTGGCGAGCATCAGCACGAAGGTCTCGGGGATGTTCGGCGCGTACGCGGCCACCCGGTCGCCGCGGCCGACGCCGAGCCGGCGCAGCCCGGCCCGTACCCGGCGGACCTGGTCGCGGAGATCTGCGGCGGTGAGGGTGACCGGCGCGCGGGTCTGGCTCTGCCCGAGCACCACCGGGTCGTCGTCGGCCAGGCCGGGCATCCGCAGGACGTGCTCGGCGTAGTTGAGGGTGGCGTCGGGGAACCAGCGCACGCCGGGCATCTCGGTGCCGGTCAGCGTCGCGGTCGGCGGGGTGTGCGCGATGACCTGGAAGTAGTCCCAGATCGACCGCCAGAAGCCGTCCAGGTCGGTGACCGACCAGCGCCACAACGCGGCGTAGTCGTCAAACTCCAGGCCGTTCTGCTCGCGCAGCCAGCGCAGATAGTCACCAATCCGCGACTTTTCGCGTACGTCGGCCGGCGGCGTCCACAGCACATCAACCATGGTGCTATACCCCTCCCCTGGCCGCCACAACACTGTGGGGGTCCGGCGACTATTTTGCCGTACCAAGGGAAGGGGGCGTTTTCAGCCGATGCCGGCCGGTCCGCCCGCGCTGCGGTGATCCTGGATGGCCCGGCGCTTGGCCAGCCGGTGCGCCCGGCGGATCTCCGCCTCCCGGAACCGCCGCTCATCCTCCGCCGTCTCCGGCAGCACCGGCCGGACCCGACGCGGGCCGCCGGCCACATCCACCCCGACGAAGACCAGGTACGCGGTGGCCACCACGACCGGGGCGTCCTCGGCGCTGTCCCAGCGCTCGGCGACCACCCGGACGCCCACCTCCATCGAGGTGCTGCCGGTCCAGTTGACCTGGGCGTGGGCGTGCACCAGGTCGCCGACCCGGACCGGCTCAGCGAAGACGATCTCGTCGATCGCGGCAGTCACCGCCGTACCGCCGCAGTGCCGGGCCGCCGCCGCGCCGGCCACGTCGTCGACGAACTTCATCAGTACGCCGCCGTGCACCGTGCCGTAGAGGTTGACATCCACCGCCGTCATGATCCGGCTCAACGTCACCCGGGAGTACGAGGTGGGCTTACCGGGGAGCGGGGCGCCGGGCTGCTCGGTCATGTCGGCAACGGTACGACCGCGGACCGCGCCGCCCACCACTCTCGCCCGGCCACGTGACGACGATCATCCCCGCCGGACCGCCGAGGTTTACCACCTGGAGTTGGTACGCCGGGCCGCCGTCGCCGCCGTTGCGAGCTGCCCTGCCGGGCACTTCAGCACAATGGCGAGGTGCCCCAGCCAGAACGGGCCGGGTATCCGCTGCTGACGTTCCCAGCGGGAGACCTCGTGGCGGGTCACTGTCGGCAGACCCGATACGGCGCAGAGATCCTCGGCCATCCGCTGCTGGCTCCAGCCGCGCCGCAACCGCAACTCGCTCATCAGCGCACCGAACGGTCTGGGCCTTCCAGCGTACGCCCGGTAAGCCTGTGCTGGGTTGTCGGCGGCTGGCTGTCCGGTGCGTCGCCTGCCGTTCGGCGGCTCGTGATCGGGGTGTCGGATCTTCGGACCATTGTTGGCGGGCAGGTGGGGGCGGAGCGACGGCACGACCGGACCTGCGGACGGAGACGACGAGCTGGCCCTCCGCCCGCTCTCGCCAGTCAGCACCCAGCCGAGGAACCGTTCATAGAGTTCCCTCGGATCGGGGCCGGGGTTCGGATGCAGTTGGTATAGATCAATTGCCGCGTCGGAAAACTGCGTGCCCAAGAAGCGGTACAGCGCTATCTGGTTATTGTCATGATCCAACGGCAGCAGCGATCGGGCGATCTGGCATGGCCACTCGACGGAACAGGTCCGACATAACCAGGTTGGACGACGGGGAAGGTGCGCGGTCATATCCGCTGACGTCCGCTCGGATGCCGGGTGCCTGCGATGATCCACAAATTGCCTCCCGAAAGCAGAGAAACGCCGGGTGTGGTCCCGCCGAGGTGTGGGGGAACCTCGGCGGGACCACGATGCAGGTCCCAACCGGGAGTCATACGTCACCGCCCAAAACCGCCATACATCCACCCTGTACGCGCCACGAGGACGGTTGAACCATGCCAATAGTACGCTCGGGGACGTTTGCCGAAGTCCCTAGGAGAATGATCATGTCGGGCAACGACGTACTCAGACTCGCATTGGCGGGCGCGGGCATGACCGCGAATGACCTTGCCGATCGCATTGGAGTGGATCCTAAAACTGTGCAACGTTGGGTAAGCCGAGGCCGTGTTCCACATCCACGTCACCGATTCGCGTCCGCCGAGGTGCTGGGGCAACCAATCGATACGTTATGGCCGGAAGCCGTTCGCCGCGCGGCCTGGTTCCGGCCATGGGTCGAGATCGAGCGTGAGGCAACCTCATTACGGTCGTTCGAGGTGTCCGTGATTCCCGGTTTGCTGCAGACCGAGGCGTACGCCCGAGCCGTGCTGGGTAGCGGCCCACTGGCCGGGGATGACGTGGTGCAGTTCGTGACCGCCAGGCTTGAGCGGCAGGCGGCCACCCTGGATCGCCTACGGCCACCACTGACCACGTTTGTTATCGATGAGGCGGCATTGCGTCGCGGTGATCTGGACATCATGGCCGACCAGCTGCGGCACCTCGTCGAAGTCGGCAAGCGACCCGGCATACTCATCCACATCGTTCCGTTGGCTGCGGGCGCCCACCCTGGCCAGGCTGGATCCTTCGTGATCGCTCGCCTCGGCAACGAGGAGATGGGCTACCTAGACGATCAGCTGCAGGGACGCGTGGTCACCGACGCGAATCACATTGCTGAGCTTCAGTGCGTCTGGGAGACTATCCGCGCAGTGGCTCTTCCACGCGACCAGTCCGCCGAACTAATCCTAGAAGTGGCGCAGCGATGACTCGACAGTCGGAACCACAATGGCGCACCAGCACCCGTAGTTCGTCAAACGGTGGCAACTGCGTCGAGGTCGCCGACAATGTTCCGGGCCACGTGCTGGTTCGGGACAGCAAGGATCAGGCTGGCCCCCTGCTGACCTTCAACCCGGCCGCCTGGCGTACGTTCGTCAGGTTTGCCTCACACCGTTGATCGAGCGACGGGCTCTGCAGTATCCGCTAGCCCATGGATTTGAGATCGCGGGGAGACAAGGGTGATCGAGCGATTTCGAGTTCGACATCCTGTTGCGGGCACTTGACCCCGATCGACTCACGGCGGTGACCTGGGCCTACCCCCTGGCAGACGCAACCAGGACGGGTGTTCGCCGTAGCCGGCAAGAAGTTACGCGGCACCCGCGACGGTGGCACCGCCGCCCGGCATGTGTCGGCCGCCGCCGACCATCCACAGCGGCGCGATTCCTGACCTGCGCCACCGTGGACGGAAAGACGAACGAGGCAACTCATCCCTTTCGCCTGAACTCAACAAAACCGCCTTGCATATTTCGCACTACTGTTTGAGGTGGCGACTCAAGCGGAGTCGCATTCCTTGATGCAGGCATGATCAACAAATCCGGACTGAGCGACGGTACGCCTGCACCATAGAGAAGATAGTCGTCCCAGTCGAAGTCTGCCGAACGTCCCATTGTATCTATAACAAGGCTTTCGGAAACGCCGGGATCTTCCCAGAAGACATTACAAAGAAGATCGCATGCAGTAGTGACTTGGGCGGGCGATAATCCATCAAGATAGTACGTCTGAATCTCACGCCTACCCGGCACAAACGAATACGTACAGGTCAGGTCCACATCCGCTGAAAACCACCACTCCAGGGATATGGACCTACCTACTCTACGTCCGATTATATGAGCAATATCATCTGGTGAAGCTGGTACTTCGTTGCCGTCCACGTCAAGCAGTACGCCTGTTTTTTTCACAGGATGGATCAAAACGACGCCTGTTGCACTGAACGTCTTGACTTGATCAATGAACTGTTCTGCTGTTGTACTCCCTCGACACCACTTGATAAAGGCGTCAGACATCTCAGCATCCGATCTTGAAGGTTCGAACATTGTTCTCGCCGAAGGCGCGCTTGGCCTGAGCGATCGCCGATTGAGGCGTCCCCGCATCAAGATAGTAGATGGCCTCGACGCCCACCTGCTCTGCGGCATACTTGGAGATTTGAAGTTCCCGGCCAAACTTGGCGGGATCCTTTGCCTTTGCAGCGCCGCCGACAAATATGTACTCGCCGTTCGGCCCAATGACGTCGATGCCAGACGAACCCACATTTGGCATGACCATATTGAGATCTTGGCCGTTGGGACCGCGCGCAATCCTTCCGCCCGTAAGCTTTGCAATGGTGGAATCAAGTGATCATGGCGACACATTGTTCGCTACCAGATCGTTGAAAACCTCAATCGGCTTACGCCAGTTCAACGTCTGTCGCGGCCTGCCATTCAACTGTGCGGCGACTCTATCAAGCTCTTCCTGGGAATGCAAGGACAGGTCGGTGCCCTTCGGAAAATACTGGCGGAGCAACCCGTTGATATTCTCATTACTGCCCCGCTGCCACGGCGAATGCGGGTCACAAAAGTAGACAGGCATGCCCGTACGAATCGTGAAGTCGGCATGCCTCGCCATTTCCTTTCCCTGGTCCCACGTCACGCTGTCGCGCATGAACTCGGGCAGGCTCTCCATCTTCTCCGCGAGCAGGTAAGCGACTCGGTCGGCATTTCGGTCGTACGGGATCCGCACCAGCATGACGAACCGTGTAGCGCGCTCGACCAGCGTGGCGATCTGGGACCTGTTGCCTTTTCCGATGATCAGATCGCCCTCCCAGAATCCGGGCACGGCGCGGTCGTCGGCCTCCTTCGGTCGTTCGCTGATGTTGACCATGTCGCGGATCTTTCCCCTGGTCAACGTCGTGCGGGACCGGTTGACCCGCCGCGTGCGGCCCTGCCGCAGGGCGAGCTTGAGCTGGGTACGCAGCTCGCCGCGGGCCTGGAGGTACAGGCATTCGTACACCGTCTCGTGAGAGATCCGCATTTCCGGATCATCGGGATGATCCTCGCGGAGTCTCTCGCTGATCTGTCTCGGTGACCACTTTTCCCGTAGGCCCTCGTTCACAGCATCGTGTAATCGGGGAGAAGCTTCGAGTTTCCGTTCCTTCGGGCGTAGGCGATTCTCATCGGTCCGATGCTGCGCCTCGACGGCACGGTATTCTTCCGCACCACCGTTACGTTCAATTTCTCGAGCGATCGTCGAATGGTGTCGATCCAGCAGCCTCGCGATGGATCGGGATGAACAATTCGGATCCCGACTCAACTCCCGAGAAATTAGCTCTCGCTCCTCGAATCGCAACGGCTCGTACCGACTCATGAAAATCATCCAACCTATCGACGCTACTTGGATAATTCTATCCGAGCGTCGCTACGACCATTTGACCCGAAGAATGTATTCCTCGCGCGTAAGCCCGATATTATTCCCATTGTCGTTGTGAGCCAGGACGGGCGCGTTGCCGGCGATCGCATAGTAGGCGTGGAGGTGGCGCGCAGCACGCGCTCACCTGAGGAGTCAATCCGTCCACTGGAACGGGCCTCGCCCGACGATTGGCAGCAGCCTTGACAGCAACCCCAGCGCACGTCGACGACGCCGGTACGACCTCACCGTGTTGCTGTCTATGCGACGGACCCCGATGGTGGCGCGAAGCCCTCGGCATCCGATCCACTTCAACACACTGCGACTACTCACGAGCCATTAGCCATGGCGACAGCCTCGCCTCGACCTCTTCGTCGGACATTGAGCCGGCCCCTCCGAAGCCATGCCAATCTTCTACATCCCGTAGTTTTTCTAGTGGAACCCTGAACGCTGCAAAAAAGTAGCGATTGAAGGCGAACGGTGTAAACTGCTCTCCGATCTGCCCTTTCAGCCAAAAAACTAACGCGACAGCTGATTTCCCAGAATTAGCTTGCGCACGTAATTCCCTTACGGTCTCATCATTCATCGTCTAAAAGTCGCCTTAACGTTCGTGTATTGACCCGGCATTCCACGAAGTTCCTCAAATACGACCGACGCAAAACCATTGCGCCCCGCCATTTTTCCGGTGAATGTCGCCCTCGCCGCATCCTCAAGCGACGTTCCGCCACGGATAGCCGCATTGAAGGAGTCGAGATTTCCCGGCATGTTTTGACCCCAGGTTCCTCTCACGCCATTCAGGCCGGACGGCCCTCCAACCCCTTCCAGTGCGTCAGCAAACATCTGCGAGCCCCTGGGCGTCGTGGGTCCGACTTCAATCACAAGATTTAGAATACCATCACTGTCTACATCTGCGATAATGCCGCCTTGATTACCGCCGTAAGTGTTCGAGTAAGTTTTGCAGTTGTGGACGAGGACCGGCGTGGTGCCGGCTACCACATAGTACGTGTGGATGTCTGCGACGGTGAGATCGTGCATGATTTCAGTACCGGCGTAGGAGCACTGCCCAAAAGTTAAGGCTGTTGCGTAGGTTTTAGGCTGTTTTGAGGCTTGCTGGTAACGATCTGACTGGGGACTCGTTCGACACGACCGCGGTGATCGTGGATATGAAGAAGCTCCTGCTAGGACATGGGTTGTCTAGGCCAACACGTCCGAACAGGAGCTTCAGTGCGGCATTCTGCCACGTCTCGGACCGAGGCGGTGATGCCCGGGGCGGGCCTGCTCGCCGATCACGGGGATGACGCCTCGCGGCTACGACGCACGGTGATCGCGGGCCCCGGCGGGCCGGTCGAGGTCGCCGACACCGTGCTCGGTGGGGTCCTGACCGCGGTGGCCGACGTGGAGGTGATCACAGCCGGGCTCACCGCCGCGGGTCACACCGACCGACGACGTCGGGTCCTGACCGGCCTGGTCACGGTGGCGGCGGTCCTCGGGCTGTGCCTGTTCAGGCGGGAGAGCTACGACCTGGTCCTGGCCCGGGTCCTACCCGGATCGCCGAGACAGGCCATGGACGGTGGGCCGCCCACAGGCCAGGCGCTGTCCACCGCCCGGACCCGGCTGGCACCGCACACCCTGCAGGAAGTCTTCAACCAGGCCGCGGCCGTCATGCCGGTGGCGGGTATCGGCTCGTCGGCGTTCGGGTTGTTGCTCACCGCGTTCGACGGCACCGTGCTCGACCTTCCCGCGACCGGCGACATCGCCGCCGAGTACGCCACCCCGACCGGGGGAAGTACCCCCAGGCCCGTCTCGTGACCCTGGTGACCTGCGGCACCCGGTGGATCATCGCCGCGGCCCAGGGCAGCAGCGCGCACAGTGAACAACACCTCGTCGACCGACTCGCCGCCGCGTTGCGACCGCGCACCCTCAACCTCGCTGACCGCAACTTCTTCTCCATGGACCGGTGGATACGGTTCACCACGACCGGGGCGCACCTCGCGTGGCGGGTCAAGAACGGTGTCAAGAGCCTGCCCGCCCGCATCCTCACCGTGCTGCCCGACGGCTCCGCCCTCGTGCGACTACGCGAGTCCGACAACATGCTCAGCCACCGGCGGGCCAAGACCGGCAACAAGCGGCTGACCCGACTGCCCGACACGATCGCCCGACTCGTCGAGTTCACCCTGACCGTCACCGACGAACGCGGCCGGTCCCGGACCACCCGGTTCCGGATCCTGACGACCCTGCTCGACCACAAGCAATACCCAGCCGGGCAGATCGCGGCGACCTACGCCGAACGATGGCAGGTAGAGATCATCTACCTACGGTTGAAGACCACCCTGCGCGGGCCCGGAACCCGACTGCGCGGGCAAACCCCCGCCCTGGCCACGCAGGAAATCTTCGGACTGCTCATCGTCTACAACGCCCTCGTCAGTCTCGCCGTCGCCGCGGCCGTCGCACTGCGGGTCGACCCCGACGAGATCAACTTCGCCGCCGTCCTCGCCCTGACCCGCACCAACACCGCCACCAGCGCGCAATGCACCCGCTGCGGACACTCACCCGACAACCCGGTCAACGACCTGATCACCGCGATCACCGCGCAGCCCCGTAACCGCACCGCCCGACAACGCACCAGCCCACGCACCACAACCCAACGCCGCACCGAACGAACACGCAACGTCAGCTACACCATCACCATCGTGACGCCGAATCTACCCAAAGCAGAATGAACCGCGTTGTCTTTTGGGCAGTGGCCATCAGCCACAGCAGGTAATCGCTTTCCGCTTCAAACGTCGACGCCTCAGCATTGAATGAACGATGCAGAATGCCTATTTCCTGGCCTAGCGCGAGCTAAGAAGCGTCCTCATTTCCGCGTGCATCATTATGCGCTCCGAAACTTCGTCCTGGAGCACATGCTTTAGCCCAGAAAGATCCGTAGCGTGGTCGAGCACTTCGACGAATGGGTCGACAACCCTCCCCACCACGGCGACCTGCCACTCATGCTCTTCCATGTGACTAAGTACGTCGTCACTCAAGAGTCGGAGATCCCCCGAAGACAGCTTTTTGATGGCTTCAGCTCGGAAGCGGACCAGGCATTTTGACTCAGGAAGCCACCCCCGCACTACGCGATCAGCCGGGGCAAACCCGAGATTTAAGTATAACAACGCATCCCATCTTGACGGCTGGAGGTTGACGACGGAGTACAGCTCAGGGCCGAGACGATGCCAGCTGTCCCCACGTCGACGGAATCCTCGCTCCGCGAGCGGCTCCGCCAGAATAGCCGTCAGTCTTTCCTTCGCCGTCACTAGATATCCTTACCTCGAATAGGTGTCGAGGACACCCGTCCAGCTCTGGCCCGTCATCTGCTCCAACTCCGCTACATAACCGGCCAACTGACGACGCCCAGTCGCCTGACTGCTGGCGGCATCGGACTTTAGTTCACGGACGACTCGATTATTCCAGTCAATTGCGTCAGGCCTTCGGCCACTTGGAAGAGTAAATTCGTAGTCCTATCCATCTCCCAGGGCCGTTCGATAGTTTTTATGCGTAAGTCTACCGCGAGCGGCATCCACGTTTTCGCCGGACGTGAATTGCCCCTTGGCGTTCCTCGGACAGCCGCCCATGTTGTGGACGAGTACCGGCGCGTTGCCGGCCATCACATAGTACGTGTGGACCCAGCAGCGATGTCACGTCAGGTAATGGCGGGCTTCACATGCACGTTCACTGCCGGTGCAAACCTCTGAATCTCATCATCGTCGATGTTGACAGCAGCCGTGACAGCAACACCCACGCACACCCAGCAACGTGCGGAAAACCGTCGGCCCGGATCACCACCGGTTAGCGCCAGCGGGCCGACCGGAAACGGCTCGGCGCCCGCCAGGGCACGGGGCCATGCCTCCAGGCTCAAGGGTGCCACCGCGGCGTCGTACTACCGCCCGGTCGGTGGCCCTTGACCTTTGAACCCAAAGCGGCCGGACATGGCCGCCGGACCCGGGCGGCTTACGAGTAGACGTCCTTGCGATGCCCGACCGCGTGGACGGTCAACTCGTCACCGTCGAGGCGGTAGAGGACCCGGTAGTCACCAACGCGCAACCGCCACCCGGATCCGTCACGCATCTCGGTCGAGTTCTGCGGCGCGGGGTCGGAGACCAGGCCGAGGATCGCGCCCAGGACGGTCAGGAAGACGTTGCGTGGCTGCTTGTGCAGCCAGACGAGCACGTCCCGGTCGATCTGAACCTTCACGCCGCCTCACCGTTGGCCCGGTCGGCCAGCAGCGCCTCCACCTCGCGAGGATCGACGCCGAGCGACTCCAGGGCCGCCGACAGCGGCACGAACTGACCCTCGGCACGGGAACGGGCGATCACCGCAGCGTCCCGACGGTCCCGGAACGCCTCGATCTCCTCCCACTCGTCGATACCGACCAGGACGGCGACAGGCCGTTCGTACTTCGTGATGATGACCGGCTCACCGGTGCGCTCGACCCCGTCCAGCACCCGACCCGCGCCATCGCGGAACTCGCGCAGCGTAATCCTCGCCATGTACCGAACTGTACCATGCGGTACCGTGCAGCCCGAGGAGTGACGTCGTAGCCCCGAGACACGGCCCGGTGACCCCGCCACCGACGGAGCCACCGGGCTAAGGATTGCTTCACCTAATCAAGAGCGCCCGGCTACGCCGGACGCACGCGCACGCGCTACATGCCTACGGCCCCGCGCGCACGCGCCTGCTCAACGGGCCATTCGAACGCGCCAGATGCAGCCAGCCATAGGTGCTGCGAGGAACGACATCGGGGCGCCGGACCGTGACGATCGCTTCAGACGGCAAGCACCGCGATGCTTGCGGCGATCGACGCCGCGACGCTACGCGCCGCGCCACCGGATAACCCTGTGGATTGTCGAGGTCGGACCTTCATTCATCAATTTGCATACATACTAAGCGTTTGACAGCAACCCTGACAGCAACCCACGCGAACAACCACGCCCACCAACGCACAACGGAGTGGCGCCAATACGATTAGTAATGGCACCACTCCGGCCACGAATCACCTCTCCTTGTGGCCTTTCGAACGTCTCCAGAACGTCGGCCGCCACCAGTAGAGAACCGTGCGATCATCTGGCCAAGGCCGTTCCTGGACGAACGTTTCCTCAAAGCTATCAATCGCTAGGTTAATCGGACGGAAGCCCTCTTCGACTGGCTCATCGTCGAACGGGTCCCGCGTGAGTTCCAGTCGTTCAATCTGTTTAGCGCCGATGCTGTAGAAATTCCGCTGTGCCTCGACCAGCGAGATCTTATTCGCACCGCCATCGTAGTGCGGCCAGCGCAACTGAAGGAGATCGTCCTCCCAGAAGCAGATCGGGCAAATCAGTGACGAACCGGGCCGGTCATCATGGACCGCATGCCCGCAACACGGACACGGCGATCGCGGCGGAGTTGCCATTACGGAATCAGCGCTCCTGGTTGGATGTTGAAGTGTCCCATCGGATTGTCGGGTACGTAATAGGTAACGATTCCCCTATTACTAGCGACACCAAACTCGCCGGTCTTCGGGTCCAGGTAATACCGAGTGTTTCCGTCTTGCTTCATGAGCACGCCAGGCCGGCGCCCGCCACACGTGCACATGAGGTCTTCTGCCGCATAACGGTATTCCGCTTGAGCCTTAAAGCCCATTTCAGCACCGTGATCGCCGAAGTGCCGATCAAGATTGCCCTGGCTCGTCCACTTGTCTCCAAAACAGCCATTCGTATTGTGGACGAGCACCGGGGTGTTGCCGGCTAGCACATAGTACGTGTGGAGGTCGGCGACGGTGAGGTCGTGCATGATTTCCGTGCCGGCGTACGAGTGCACCTCAACGACCGACGCGACGGTGCTGTCGAAGGCCCGAAGCAGCTCGCCTGTCAGTAGCTCTGCGGCATCCACCCAAGCATGACGGCTCTCGCTCCAGAAGGGGTGGTGCTGGGTGGTACGAAGCACCTCACTTCGCCCACCGGGCTGCTGGATCGCAAGATAGGTCAGGTCGGTGTCGTGGTTGATGTGGGTATCGGTGACTTCACGTGCCGATGTTTCGTCAGTCTCCGGGTCGGTCGCGAGAACCAGGTCACCTTCGACAAGATCTGCGATGGCCTTACTGGCACCATCCGCGAGAAGCACCAGGGTTGAGGCTGCGAAGCTGTGTTTGCATCCCAAACGCATAGGCCTGCGCGGTCCCTTGGCCAATCTGCCAGCGGTACCTGCCGCCCTCGATGAAGCCGCAGCCTCTAACCCGGTGCCAACCGTCACTGCCGTAAGGGCAGCATCGATGGCTAGCCCGCCCGCGCCATAACCGGCCTCATAGTAGTTGCCGGCCTTCCAGTCTTCGTAGATCTGGCAAGCTCCGGTAAGGGCGCATGTCCAACCCAGCTGAGGCGTTGGATCCAAATGTGCGTACCGCTCCTGCCATGTGTTTGCCTCCGACGTCAGGCTTTCCACGGAACCCAACGGATCATGGACAAAAGAAACGATGCCATCGAAGGCGTCCTGGGCCCAGTTATCCACGCCTGCCTTGAAGCCCAACATGAATTGATGGATCTTGGAAGCTGTCGTCGGCGCGGATTTTGGTTTGCCAACCGTCTGAACCGTATTAGGAGCGGTCCAGTTCCCCGAGTTGGCGCCGGCTTTCGGCACATTGTTGCCGCACGAGAATGCTCCCGTTCCACCACCGCATTCCGGTCGCAGACCGGTGGGATCGCTAGAGGTGATGGGCGTGTTGTTGGCGTAGGCGTAGCCGTTCCATTGTTGTGGGTCGGCGAGGTCTTGGATGGGGTCGACGGAGATGAACCGGCCCAGGGTTGGGTCGTACTCGCGGGCGCCTAGGTGGGTGAGGCCGGTGGGGTCGATGTCGCCGCCGACGAAGCCCTTGGGGTTGGGCCAGAGGAACTGGGTGCCGCGGGGCGTGCCGTAGGGGGTTTGCCGGCGGGTGGTGACAGCCTGGTTGTAGGCGTTGACGCTGGTGTGTTGGGTGCCCTGGTGGTCGGTGTAGAGCCAGGTCAGCCCGTTGACGCCGGGGACCCGGGAGCCGATCAGTTTGCCGGCGAAGGTGTAGTAACGCGTGGCGGTGGTGTTGGTGCCTTCGCGGCGGACTTCCTGGCCGGGCAGGTAGAGGGTGGTGCCGGTGGCATCCCGACTGATCAGCCGAGCACCGTCCGGACCGTAGAGGTTGGTTTGAATGCGTTGCCCGTTCGCCCGTACCTCGGCCAGGTGGCCTTCAACATCCCAGGTGAGGGTTTGGTCGCCAGTCCCACTTGTGCAGGCGTTCCCGCTGGTCCCGGCCAGCCGGCAGGTGGTGTTGCCGGTGTTGTCGTAGTCGTAGGCGTGGGTCACCGCAGCCTGGCCGGGCGCGTTGGTGATGACCGAGGTCAGCGCGTGTGGGCGGACGGCACTCAGCCCACCGCTCGGATAGGCGTAGGTACGGGTGGTATCGCCACCGCTGGTGTGCGACACCTCGGTACGGCGGTTACCGGTCTTCTCGTCGATATCCCAGGAGAGCCAGTACGAGGCGGGACCGCCGAGGTTCGCCACGGTAGGCGCAGTCGCGCAGTCCACCCCGGACTTCGGGGTCCACGCCTCGGTGAGGCGACGCAGTATGTCGTACCCGAAACATTGGGTATCCGAAGCCCCAACCTGTGGGGTGTCGGCCACCGCTGTGATGTTGCCTGCCGGGTCATACGTGTAGGAACGGTCCGAGATGATGCCACCGGCGGTCTCGGGCTGCACCCTGACGCGGCTGACCCGCTTGCCCAAGGTAGAGCTTGTCGTACGCCCACTCAGCCCGCTTTTAGCGGCCCGAAATGGGGTTGCGGTAACACCCGATCCGGCTCTTACCGTCACCGCAAGGGTGGACGATCCGGCCGGAAACGGTACCGTGCCCGGATGCGACATCTCTGGAGCTTCCTCGGCGGAGTAGTGGTGGCGCCGCTGGCCTGGGTCCTGATCGCACTGGGCCAGGACGGGTCCGTCCGCACCGTAAACCGCTGGATGGAAGTCGGCACCTTCAACACGGCCAACCTGATCCAGGGGGCCGTCTATCTCGCGGTCGTCGGCATCCTGCTCGGCCTGCTCGGCACGCTACGCGTGTCACCGCTGGGCCCGCTGGTCGCCGGTCTACTGCTTGCTGCCCCGTACGTCGGTCTCTTCGTCGACCCGTTCGCCCTCCGTGACATGGTGCCGGCAAACTGGAGCCTCTTCGGCGACCCGCTGCCGTTGCTCGTACCCGTGGACAACGGCACAACGTTCGTGATCGGCACCCTGCTGCTGATCGCCGCCTTCAGCCGCCAGCGTTGGCGGCGCTGGCCCGGACCGGCCCCGGCTCCGGCTCCGGCTCCGACGCTCATCGGGGAGGAACCCCGCACCGACTGGTCAGCGCTGACCCTCGGCGTTTCCGACCCCGACAGCAATCCGCCCACCCTGGGCTACCCTCCGGCCCCGGCCCCCGCCACGCCGCTGCCCCGCCGGACCGCCGGCACCGGGTCGCCGTGGTCGGCGCCACCGCAGACGGCCGGCAAACCCGGCGGTACGACGGACTGACCGATCCGGGGCGGGTCATTCGAGCGGCCCGCCCCGGCCGGCGTGCGCGAAGTTGACGCTTGCCCGCCCGACGTACCGTGCACCTGACGCCACCACAGGGAGGTCGGGATGCGACACCTCGGATCGCTGATCTGGTCACTGCTCCTCGCGCCGGGGATCTGGCTGCTGACCGGAGTCGGTCTGGTGAACTACGGCAAGGCCCAGTACGGGCCCACCCACGACAACATCAAACTCGCGCTCGGCCTGCTCGCGCTGCTCGGCGCCGGAGTGCTGTTCAGCCTGCTGGCGCTGCCCCGGCTCGCCCCGATCGGCCCGTTCCTGGTGGGGGTGGCCTTCCTGGGGCTGGCCGGTTGGGCCGCCATCGACCAGGCCGCGTTCCTCCGCGCGCTGCCGACGGACTCGCTCGACGTCAGGAGCACACTGGCCGCGCCGGCTGCCGGCGTCGCCGTGGTGCTCGCCGTGCCGCTGCTGATCACTGTGCTCAGTCCGCGCCGGTGGCGGCGATTTGACCAGGCACCCGCGCTGCACGGAAGCCCGGCAGGTCCGGCCAACCAGGCGCCCTGGGCCGCCGGAGCCGGCAACCCGGCCACTCCGTCCTACCCCACCGGGCCGGCCGAGTCCGGCTACCCCGGCTACCCGGCCGGCCCACCCGAGTCCGGCTACCCCACCGGGCCGTCGTACCCGGCCGGGCCAGCCGGATCGAGCACCCCGTCGTATCCCACTGGCCCGCTGGTCGATCCGACCCAGCCGTTCCCGCCAGCCCCGAACAGTTAGCCGGCCAGGTCGGCGAGCAAATCGTCGAGGACGAGTTCCTCATCGAGGCGTACGCCATGACGGGTCATCTCCGGGCCCAGCTCCGGGTCCCAGTCGGCGCTCACCGGCGCGCTCCGTAAACGCCATCGCCCCAAGATCAGCTCGCCCAGAAAACATCGAAGACAATCAGCTGCTCCACCAGAAACCAACGGTCCATTAAGGGAATAAGACATCGACTAATTCGTCTAAACCATCGCGGAGGTCAGGATCTGGCCAGGATGACATCCGGAACGGGCCAGGATCGACCGAAGCCAACCGAAGGTCAACTCCGTAGTGACCATGGCCCGTAGCCGGGAAAACGACCTAGCCAACGTCCTTGAGCAGCTGCCTTGCCATGACGATCCGCTGCACTTGATTCGTGCCCTCGTAGATCTGGGTGATCTTGGCGTCCCGCATCATCCGCTCCACCGGATAGTCACGGGTGTAGCCGTACCCGCCGAGCAGTTGCACCGCATCGGTGGTGATCTCCATCGCCGCGTCGGAGGCGAAACACTTCGCCGCCGCCCCGAAGTAGGTCAGGTCCGCGTCACCCCGCTCGGACTTGCCGGCCGCGGCGTAGGTCAACTGCCGGGCCGCCTCCAGCTTCATGCCCATGTCCGCGACCATGAACTGGATGCCCTGGAACTCGGCGATCGGCTTACCGAACTGTTTGCGCTGCGTGACGTACCCCTTGGCGTAGTCGAGCGCGCCCTGGGCGATGCCGACCGCCTGGGCGGCGATGGTCACCCGGGTGTGGTCCAGGGTGCGCATCGCGGTGGCGAAGCCGGTGCCCGGCTCGCCGATCATCCGGTCCGCCGGAATGCGTACGTTGTCGAAGTAGACCTCACAGGTCGGGGAGCCCTTGACGCCGAGTTTCTTCTCCGGCGCACCGAAGCTGACCCCCGGGTCGGACTTTTCCACCACGAAGGCTGAGATACCACGCGAGCGGGCCGTCGGGTCGGTCACCGCGAAGACGGTGTAGTACTCCGAGACGCCCGCGTTGGTGATCCACCGCTTGACGCCGTTGAGCACGTAGTGATCCCCGTCGCGCACCGCGCGGGTGGTCATCGAGACGGCGTCGCTGCCCGCCTCCGGCTCGGAGAGGCAGTACGAGAACATCGCCTCACCCCCGGCGACCGGGGGCAGGTAGCGCTGCTTCAGCTCGGCCGAGCCGGCCAGCAGCAGCGGCATGGTGCCGAGCTTGTTGACCGCCGGGATCAGCGACGACGAGGCGCAGACCCGGGCCACCTCCTCGATCACGATCGCGGTGGCCAGCGCGTCGGTACCGGCGCCGCCGTACTCGACGGGAATGTGCGGGGCGTGGAAGTCAGCCGCCCGCAACGCCTGGTACGACGCGTCGGGGAAGGCCCCGGTCTCGTCGGCCTCGGCGGCCTGCGGGGCGACCTTGGCTTCGCAGACCTCGCGCACCGCCGCCCGGATCGCCTGGTGTTCCTCCGGAAGTTGGTAGACGTCGAACGGCTCTCCGGTCACTGCGGTCCTCCCCGAAACTCGTCCCGATCCGTCATGGGCGCCCACCCGACGGCGCCCATACCGCACTGACAATACCGGCCGGTAACCCGGTTATCCGCCCGCTCGGCAGCCCATCGGCGGCCGGCCCGCCCGGGGTGATGTCGCGCCCCCGGGCGGGCCGGTCGTATCACCAGGTCGTGGGCTTGCCCTTCTGGAACAGCCACACGTTGAAGAAGTTGGTCAGATCCATGCCGGAGGCCCGCTCGGCCAGGCTGATGAAATCAGCGGTGCTGGCGTCGCTGTACCGGTAGGTCGTGTTCCATTCGCGCAGGATCCGGAAGAAGGTCTCGTCGCCGACCTTGCCACGCAGCGCGTGCACGGTCATCGCGCCCCGGTTGTAGGGGGCGCTGCTGAACATGTCCACCGGACCCGGGTCGGCCAGCAGAATCTGCCAGAACGAAGAGGTCGCGGCCCGGCCGTAGTTGCTCGAGTTGTTGAAGGTCTGACCGACCGTGGCTCCGCCGGTCCGCTCGGTCCACATCCACTGGGCGTACGTGGCGAAGCCCTCGTTGAGCCAGATGTCCGACCAGCGCCGGGGCGAGACGCTGTCGCCGAACCACTGGTGGGCCAGTTCATGGGCCATCGTGCCGACGCTGGGCGAGCTGGAGAAGACCGGCTTGGTCTGCGTCTCCAGGGCGTAGCCCACGTTCGGCGCCCGGTCGATGATCGCCCCGGTGGAGGCGAACGGGTACGGGCCGAACTGGGAGCTGAAGAACTCGATCATGCCCGGGATCTGGGCCACCGCGTTGGCCGAGCTGGCCACCAGACGCGGGTCCACGGCCACGTAGACCGGGATTCCGCTCGGCGTGGTCGACTCGGTCACCACGAAGTTTCCAATGGTGATGGTGGCCAGGTAGGTCGCCATCGGCTCGGTGGAGTCCCAGACGAAGGTGGTCCAGCCGTCCTTGGTCCGCTGGGAGAGCAGTTGGCCGTTGCCGACCGCGGTGGTGCCCTCCGGCACGGTGGCGGTGAACCGGAAGGTCGCCTTGTCGGTCGGGTGGTCGTTGGTGGGCAGCCAGGCCGGAGCGCCCTGCGGCTCACCGGCGATGAAGGCACCATCGTCGGTCGGCACCCAGCCTTCGATCGAGCCGTCCGGGTCGGTGACCGGTCCGGGCTCGCCGGCGTACTTCACCACCACGTTGAACTTCTTGCCGGCCTTGAGCTTCGGGCGCGGCGTGACGATCAGCTCCTGCCCTTCGCGGGTGAACGAGTGCGCGTGGCCGTCCACGGTCAGCGAGGAGATCTCCGGTCCCCGGAAGTCGAGGTTGAACTGGTCGAGATCCTTGAGGGCCACGGCGGTGATGGTGGCGGTCGCCGCCAGGTGCCGGGTGGCCGGGTCGTAGGTGAAGGCCAGGTCGTAGTGCTGGACGTCGTACCCGCCGTTGCCCTGATCGGGGAAGTACGAGTCACCCACACTCGGCGCACCGGCGGAGTAGCGGGGCTGGCCCGGATTGCCGGGCGCGGCGGCGGCCGGCGCGGCAGCCGCGAGCGCCGGCGCGGCCGCCAACACGAGGGCGGTGGCCAGCGCGGCGCGGCGCCGAGCCGACGGCACTCCCCGTGGCGGTACTGGGGTCATCATGCGTGCACCTTTCTGCAGGTCCCGGCCGGCCGATCGCCGGCCGGGACCACCTTGGGTAGGGCGGGCGAGGATCGACCCGCCCAGGAGGGTCGGTCAGCCCACCACGGACCGGAGCGGAACTCCGGCGTCGTGCAGGGCGCGGATCAGCTCAGCCAGGTACGGGTGCTCGTCGAGCTGGAGGCCGGCCGGGTTCGGGATCACCAGGTACGCCGAGTCGCCGGTCGCCGAGACCCGGGCCTGCGTGGTGTACCGGCCGACCAGCGTCTCGGTGCGGGCCAGGTCACCGGCGGCCACCTCGATGCTGATCGGGCGCCATTCGCCACCGAGGTTCTCCGCCTCGGGGGCGGCGGCGGCCGCCACCCGGGCCGGGTCGACCCCGGCGGGTCGCGACGGCGTGGCACCGCGGGTGACCGGGTAGAGCAGCGCGTTCGCCACCAGGTGCAGACCGTTCTCGTTGTACGCCCGGAACAGCGGGTTGAACGCGAACAGCACCGAGTGACCGGCCCCGGTCGGCTCGTCGACGAGGGCGACGGTGCCCTTGAGCGCGTCGGCCCGCACCGTGTAACCGTTGAACCAGAAGGTGTCGCCGGTCGGGTAGCTCAGCACGTTGGTGCCGGTGGTGCTCGGGTTGAGGATCGAGTCACCGTTGTTGAACTCGAAGTCCTCCGCTGGTCGGCCGAGCGCGACCGGGTTGCTGTTCTCCACGTCGACCCGCAGGTGCGAGCCGATCACCGTGTAGCCGCTGGGCTTCGTCTTCTCCGTGGTGGAGGTGAGTCCGGCCGACCGGGCCATCCGGGTGCCCTGGTTGCGCAGCCCGAGGTAGGTGTTGCCCTGCGCGATCCAGTTCCGCAGGTTGGCCTGCCCGGCCGTGGTGAGTCCGCCGGTGGAGCTGCTGCCGTCCGGCACCAGGAGCACGGTCCGTCCGGTGAACGCCGGGGTGTTGTTGTTGATGTCGGCGGTGGTCACCGGCTTGAGGTTCAGTCCCCACCGCTGGCCGAGCACGTACCGGGCCTCGCCGTACGAGCCGGAGCTGGTGGTGATGCCGGTGCCGTTGAAGAGCCCGACGTCGGGCAGGCCGATCGGGGTGCCCTCGGCGGCGGTCTTGCTCGGGGTCAGGGTGACCCCGGTCGCCTTGGCCGCCTTGTTGATGTCGGGGGTCATGCTCGGGGCCTGGAAGCCGACCACCCCGGTGGCCAGGTCACGGACCAGCGGCACGCCCATGCCGAGCAGCTTGAAGGTGAACTCGGCCGCGGCGGCGGAGTCCAGCGGGTACGAGTAGGAGCCCTTCTGGGCTGGCGCCGCCGACGTCTTGCCGCCGCCGAGGCTGGTGACCAGTTCGGCCTCGGGCGCCACCGCGTCGCCGGTGTAGAGGGTGTGCAGGCCCATCAGCATCGGGTTGCTCCACGACGACACGTCGTAGAAGTACGGGAACGGCGCGTACGGGTCCTCGCCCATGATCGCCTGGATCCAGTGCTTCTGCGGCTGCTCCATCGGGATCCAGTACGCCCCGGCCGGTACGGTCACGTCGTTCGCGCCGCGCCCACCGAAGATCCGGGCGTTCGCGACGGTGATCGGCCGCGTCAGCTCGTAGACCTCGACGTCCATCCGGCGCAGCCGGTTGACGAGCTGGCGCACGTCGGCGAGCTGGCGGTCCGGGAGCAGGAAGTACGACCGGATATTGACGTCCGGCACCGGGAACTGGACGCTGTTGGTCGGTTGCACGACCTCGTTCGGCTCCAGGGCGCCCGCCGCCCCCTGGGCCACCGCGTCCTTCCAGATCTTGAAGTAGCCGCTCAGCACCTCGCGCTTGTTCGCGGCGGCCCAGCCGAGGCTCGACCACTGGGTGTTGAACTGCTGCTGGACCCGGTCGGCGACCGAGGAGGAGCTGCCCTTTTCGAAGGTCATTCCGGCGGCGCCGAAGCCGGCCGCCGGCACGGTGTCGCCGTACCCCATGAAGAAGAGGTCGTACGTCGAGTAGTTGAAGTAGCACTCGGTGGTGACCTGACCGCCACACGCACCGTTGAAGCCGAAGCCGGCTTTGTTCGCGTCGCCGAGCCGGTTGATCCAGTCGACCACCTCACCGGCGATCTCGTGGTGGATCGGGTCGGCGTTCGGCGGGAAGAAGTACTGCCGGCCGCTCATTTCGTGGGCGTCGACGAAGACCTGCGGCGGGTACTGCCGCATCAGCTCGAGCTTGCCGTCGGTCTCCTGCTGGGTCCGGGCGAACCAGTCCCGGTTCAGGTCGAAGCCGTACTCGTTCTGCCGCCGGCTGGCGTCGCGGCCGTCCGGGTTCTGGCTCGGCACGATGACCGTGATCAGGTTGTCGATCCGCTGCTGAACGTCGCAGGAGAGCCCGGCGGCCAGCTCGTAGAGGGTCTTCAGCGCGGCGTCGGTGCCGCTCTTCTCGCCGCCGTGCACGTTGGCGGTCACCCAGACGATGGCCGGACTGGTGTCGGCGACCTGGTCCGCCTTCCGCTGCGTGATCATGCGCGGGTCCCGCAACTCGCGGATGTCCTCGGCGATCTCCCGCAGCACGGCCGGCCTGACCTGCTTGGTGTTGGAGACGATGGCGTACGGCAGGGGCTGGCCCGCCACGCTGGTGGCCATCGTGCCGGTGATCACCCGGTCGGAGGCGGCGGAGACCGCGGACAGGTAGGTGCGCACCTCGTCGTTGGTGACCACCCGCTGCTGGCCGGCGCCGAGCGGGAAGCCGAGCACACTTTCCGGGCTGGGCACCGTGGTCAGGCGGGCGGCCGGGTCGGAACTGCAGGTCGGCGGCTTGGGGCTGGTGGCTCCCGCCGACGCTCCGTTCAACAGTGGGGTCATCGCGGCCAGCAGTACGATTGCCGCGGCGCTCGCCAAGCGCCTCGGAGGGATCGCTCCGGGCGGCGTTCTCGGGACTCGCATTTCTTATCCTTTTCCCTTCTGGGGAAATAGGTGTCTGAAGGTCGCACGGAGCCTATGACCTGGCATTTCGCTGGGTCAAGATCTAAAACGACAACGGGCTGTCCCCCCGTAAATCGCCGCCTACCGTCCCAAAAGGGACAGGCAATGTCCTGATACTCGGGCATACTCCAACGACAATGAATGAATCGGAAGAATGACCGGTCAGGCAATCCCGTCGGGGACCGATCGCACCGATCCGGTTGACGCCCACACCGCACCCGGATCCGGCCGGACCCCCACAGCCCGGTCGGACACGCACCGGTACGCGCCCGGACGGCTGCCCCCGGTCGGATAGCTGGAAAGATTGATCGAATACCGCACGGGCTGTGAAGATGCCGACCAAGCGTGCGGTAATGCCCGCCGCCCACGTAGGCTCAGCGCGCTGTCGTTGCCCACGCGCCCGGCCCAACCGCCGGTCCGCACGGCCCGCGGCCCGATGGTGCACAATTCACAAGATGTCCGAAATCGGCGCTGCCCTTCCGGTGCCGTCCTCCCGACCGCGACGCGAGGAAGCGCCGCCAGTGCGATCGGAGAACTCAGGCGTGACGATCCCGTATCCGAGCACCCAGCCAGTGCCGGCCATTCCTGCGGTGACACCACCCTCAGGCGCCTCCCGCCCCCGACTGACCTTCCTCGGCACCGGATATCTGGGCGCGACGTACGCGATCTGCTTCGCCGAACTCGGCTACGAGGTGATCGGGTTCGACGTTGACGCAGACAAGATCGCCAAGCTGGCCAACGGCGAGGTGCCATTCCACGAACCGGGCCTGGACGAGCTACTGCGTCGCAATCTGGCCGCCGGCCGCCTGCGGTTCAGCACCGACATCGCGGAGACCGCCGACTTCGGCGATGTCCACTTCATCTGCGTCGGCACCCCGCAGCGGGCCGACGGGATGGGCGCCGATCTGTCGTACGTCGAAGCGTCAGTTACCGGACTTTCCCAGCATCTGACCCGCAAGGCACTCATTGTCGGTAAGTCGACTGTACCCGTTGGTACGGCGGACTGGACCGAACAACTCGTCGGCAAGCACACCCCGGCCGACCTCGGGGTGGAGGTGGCCTGGAGCCCGGAGTTCCTGCAGGAGGGCTTTGCCGTCGAGGACGTGCTCCGACCCAACCGGATCGTGGTCGGCGTCAAGAGCCAGTGGGCCAACAGCATGCTCTACGCCGCCCACAAGGGCGTATTCGACCTGGCCGCCACCGAGGACCGTGAGGTGCCGCTGGTGGTGACCGACTTCGCCACCGCCGAACTCGTCAAGGTGGCCGCCAACGCCTTCCTCGCCACCAAGATCTCCTTCATCAACGCGATGGCCGAAGTGTGCGAGGTCGCCGGCGGCGACGTGACCCAGCTCGCTCGGGCGATCGGCTACGACCCACGCATCGGCAACCGCTTCCTGCAGGCCGGGGTCGGCTTCGGCGGCGGTTGCCTACCCAAGGACATCCGGGCGTTCCAGGCCCGCGCCCAGGAGCTGGGCGCGGGCGAAGCGCTCCGTTTCCTGCACGAGGTCGATCTGATCAATCTGCGTCGACGCAGTCGGGTCCTCCAGTTGGCCGCTGAACTGCTGGACCGGCGCTACGGCCCGGCCGGCCCCGACCTGTCCGGCACCCGGTTGGCGGTGCTGGGCGCTACCTTCAAACCCAACTCCGATGACGTCCGGGACGCACCCTCGCTGGCGGTCGCCGCCGCGCTGGCCAAGGCCGGCGCTGAGGTACTGGTCTACGACCCGGAGGGGATGGAGAACGCCCGCCGGGCCCACCCCGAGCTGACCTACACGGCCACCATGAACGAAGCGGTCCGGGGCGCCGACCTGGTCTGCGTACTCACCGAGTGGGCCGAATTCCGCAACGCCGATCCGGTCGCGCTGAGCGCTCTGGTCGCCGGACGTCGGGTGGTGGATGGCCGCAACTGCCTCGACCCCGCGCTCTGGACCCAGGCCGGCTGGGACTACCGGGGCATGGGCCGCCCGTAGCGCCACCCAGCGGCGCTGCGACAGCGCGCCCGCCAGGACAACCTCGCGCGCGGTAGCGCGCCCGCCAGGACAACCTCGCCCCGACCCGCCGGTCGCGGACCCACTCGGGTCCGCGACCGGACTTTTAGGATCAGCTACGGCCGGGGACTGTTCACGGTTGCCGGCTTTGGGCATGCTTCGGAGTAGTCCACAACTCAGCGCCGCCGGCTGGAGGAGGTGCCGTGAGTACCGACCAGTGCTCCGCGTGCGGACGCGTGATCGAGGCGGCACCCCGATGCCCGCAGTGCGGTGCCGAGCAGCCGCAATGGACCGACGAACTGACTCACATCGAGCGGTCCATCGCCGAACTGAAAGCCCGCGATATGGAGATCGCCGCCGAGCAGAAACAGCTCGCGGCGAAGATGCAGGCGGCGCTCTTCCAGCGCGACATCCTGGCGCACGCCGGTGACCAGCGCCGTAAGCAGGCAACCAGGCCCCGCCGGCTGCTGCGCCGCCATCCGGACCGCCGCCCCCCGACCGTCTCCCCCAAAGCACCACCGCCACGGCTGCCCCGGCAGGGCCACAGTGGCGAAGACCGGCCATCCGCCACACCGACCGCCCCGCCCCGGGCAACCGTCGCACCCCCGCCACTTCCCCCGGCCGGCGAGCCGGGCCTCCAGCCGGAAGCCTCCTCCCGCGAGGTGCAGAACATCCTGCTCGGCCTCGGTGCGCTGCTGCTCGGCATCGCGGCCGTGGTGTTCGCCGCCGTCGCGATCAGCTCGCTCGGCGACCTCAGCCGGATCACCATCCTGGTCGCCGCCACCGGGTTGATGCTGGTCGCCCCGACAATGGTGGCCCGGCGCGGGCTCACCTCGACCGCCGAGACCATCGCCGCCGTCGGCCTGCTCCTGGTGGCCCTGGACGGCTACGCGCTCTGGACCGTGGACCGGATCGCCGACAGCGGACTATCCGGGTCGATCTACGCCAGCATGACGTTCCTCATCACCGCGATCGTCGCGAGCGGGTACGCCGGCACGACCGGGCTGCACACCCCCCGGTACGCGGCGGTGCTCGCCCTGCAGCCGATCCTGCCACTGCTGGCGTACGACTGGCTCACCAGTTGGACCGGCTGGGCGCTGGTGCTGACCACGGTCGCCGTCGCGGACCTCTATCTCGGCCGGCTGATCTCCGTACACAACTGGCTTCCCGGCGCGGGACGCTTCACCAGAACAGTCGACCAGTCAACCGGCGCGCCGACCAGATCGACAACAGTCGAGTCAACGCAGGCCGCCGCGGCGGTCCAGGACGGGACGCTCCTCGGCCCCACGGGTACGGCCCGGCCGGAAACCGCTCAGGAGGAGGCCGATGCCATCCTCGGCACCGGCGCCTCGCCCAGCCCTTCATCCGGCAGCCGCGACGGCCGAGGTAGCCGAGATAGCCGCGACGGCCGAGGTAGCGGCGCGGCGAGCGCCGAACAGCCGGCTACCCCCTGGCTGCGCGAGCTGACCTGGCTGCTCCACGGCCTGGCCATCGCCATCGCACTGCTCTGCGCGATCACCGCCCTGATCGGAACGGATACCGTAGCCGGTACGGCTCGGGCCGGCGCCGTCCTCCTGCTGGCCTCGGCCGTCGGGCTCACTGGCGCGCTGGCCCTACGCCAGCCGCCGTTGATCGACCTCGCGGCCGGGGTGCTGGCCCTGGCGGTGATCGGCACGGTCGGCCGGATCGCCACGGTGGCGCTCCCCGGGCGGGCGCTGCTGTTGACCGCCGTCGTGATCGCCCTCACCGGCCTGGGCGTCCGGGTGGTGCCGGAACCGGCCCGGCGCGGCCCGCAACTGGCGTCAGCCGCCACGTTGATCGTCATCGGGTTCGTGGTGGCCGTCGGTACGCTGCGCGCCGCGCTGGCACCGGTCCGGGCCGCGCTACCGGTCTGGGAAACGGACCTCACGGAGTACGGCGACCTCCTCGCCTCGGCAGTCGGTTCCGCCGGCTGGCAGCTCGCCAGTACGGCTTTCCTGCTCACCGTCGCGGCGGCACTCGCCCTCCCGCCGACGATCCGGCGCGAGTTCGCCGTCATCGGGGCCGCCCTGACCTCGGTGGCGGTGCCCGCATCGTTCGGCCTGCCCTGGTCGTTGGCGCCGTGGCCCCCGGTGCTGGCCGCGATCGGCATCGGCGTGGTCGGCCTGACCGCCCAGACCCGGCGCGTCGCGCTGGTCCACGTCAGCGCAGCCGGGCTGATCGGGCTGATCGGGGCGGCCGCGTCGCTGGCCCGCCCCGGACTGACCTCGGCCGTGCTCTTCGTGCTGGCCGCCGCCGGAACGCTGATCGCGCTGGCGCCGACCGTGCGCAGCGTCCAAGTGGGCCGCTCCGCTGAGCTGATCACCACCTGGGCCGCCGGCGGTGCGGCGTTCGCCCTGCCCGGCGCGGTGGCCGCGTTCGTCGCGGCGACCGTACCCGTCGACCCCACACCGACCGCGGCGACCATCCGGGCGGCGACCGAACCGGTCCTGGCCGCGAGCTTCCTGGCCGTCTGCGCCACCGGAATGTTCGCCGCGATCGCCCAGGTGTCGTGGCGGCGGATCAGCATGCCACTGGCGCTCGGCACCGGCCTCGGTGCGCTCGCCGTGACCGCCGCCGCCTTCGGAGCTCCGGGCGCCGCCTTCGCCGATGCCGGGGTAGGCGCACTGCTCCTGGTGGCCGCCGCGTTGCTCTTCCTGGCCCCCTCGATCGACGCCGGCCGCCGAGCCGACCGGCTGCTCGACGGCTCCGACTTCGCCGCCGCAGCGGCAACCGCCGCGCTGATCGGCACGCTGGCCCGGATCACCGGCATCCTGACCCCGGGCGCCGAACTGACCGCCGCGGCCTGCCTGATCCTGCTGGTCGCCGTTGGCATCCGGACGATGCCCGAGGATTGGCGGCGGGGACCGGTCCTCGGTCTGGCGGTCAGCGGCGCGGCACTCGCGCTGATCGCCGGATACCCGGCGCTCAGCGGCGGCCTCCGGGCCCTGTCCACGCCGGGCCGGATCTGGGCAACCGACCTGATCGACTGGCCGGTTGCCGCCGCCGGTGACGCCTGGCAGGCACCGTTCGCGCTCGTGCTGCTCGCTACCGCGGCCGCGGTGGCACTGCCCCGACCGTGGGCGTACGACATCGCCGGCGGCTGTGTCGGACTCGCCACCATCGGCGCCCCGGCCGCGCTCGGCCTCCCCTGGTGGTCCCCGATCGTGGTCGGTGGTGCGGTCGCCACCGGGTACGGGATGGCCGCGGTGGCCGCCGCCGACCCGCGCGCCGGCCTGACCCGCGTCGCCGTCGCCGCCGCGGTCGCGCTGCACGCGGTCGGCGCCAGCCTGGCCCGGCCCTGGGCGACTGCGGCCGCCCTCGGGATGGTGGCGCTGATCGGTGTCGTCGTCGCCGTACTCGCCCGGGTGATCGCCGGTCCGCCGGTGGCAGCCGACGGTCCGAATGAACTCCCGCCGCACCTGGCCCAGATCGGCGGGGTGGCCACCGGTGGAGCGCTGCTCGCGCTTCCGGGCACGGTCGCCGCGCTCGCCGCCGCGCTGGGCTGGCCGCCCGAGATCATCCTCACCGGCGCGATCGGCACGGCGAGCCTGGCCGTCGCCGTGTTGGCCCTGCTGCGCAACCAGGTGCCGCAGTATCTGCCGTACGCCACGGTGGGGGTCGTCGGCGCGGCGACCGTGAGCGCCCTCGCGGCGCTCTTCACCGACCTGCCGTGGGGGCTCTACGCGGCCGCGGCGGCGCTGCTCGGGGTGCTCGCCGAATTGATCCGGGCCGCCGCCCCGCCGTCCGCCTCGGCCCACGAATCGGTACGCCTCTGGTCAGCCCGCCTCGGCGACGGGCGCGGAAGCTCCGACCTGCCACCGCACGCCCGCTGGTCGGTGAGCCCGGCGGTCGGCGCGATGGTGGCCGCCGCCCTGCCAACCGTGCTCGCGGTAGCCGCCGTCGCACCCGCGCTGGTGGCCGCCCTGGTCGTGCCCTACCGCACGTTGGCCCACCTCTGGGCCGGGCCGCCACCGGAGCTGACCGGACCGACGGTGGGCGCGGTCAGCGGCAACAACGTACTGGCCACCCTGCTGCTGACCATCGCCGCCGCGATGGCCGCCACCGGTCTGCGCGGTGACCGGCCGGGCCGGGCCGTACCAGTGGTGCTGCCCGGGGCCGCGATCACCCTGCTGATCGCGCCGATCTCCCTCGGCCTGGGCTGGCCAACCAGCACGATGGCCGCCCTCGGCGTCTTCACCATCGCCATGCTCGGGCTGGCGCTCACCCCACCGCCACCCGACGCCGAGCGGGCCCGCTCACTGCGACTGGCCCGGATCCTGGTCTTCGTCATCGGGCTGGCCGCGGGCGGTGCCGGACTGGCCGGCGCCCTGGCCACCCGGGAGCTGACCCTGTTCACGCTGGGCAGTGCCGTCGGCGTCGGAGGGGCGGCGGCGCTGGCCGGTCGTACCCAGAACGCCCGAATCCTCGGCTGGCTGTTCGCCTCGATCATGGCTCAGCTCTTCGTCCTCACCACCGGCCTGATCGCCGGCCTGGCCCCGGTCTGGTCCGCTTTCGGGGTACTCGCGGTCGGCACGGTCCTGCTGCTCACCGCCGCGACCTTGCCCCGCCTGCGCCGGCCCGAGGCGCTGCACGAGGCGGCCACCGTGGAATGGAGCGGGTACGCCGCCGCGCTCCTCGCCGGCGCTCTCGCCTACGACTCCCCCCGGCACATCGCCGTGCTGCTCGCCGCCTGGGGCGCGGTGCTCGGGGTCTCCGCGACCCGCCCCAGCCGGGGCCCGGTCCAGCGGCGCATCCTGTTCTGGGCCGCGGTGGGCTGCGAGATCGGCGCCTGGTGGTTGCTGATGGGCACCGCGCACGTGGCCCTGCCGGAGGCGTACACCCTGCCGTTCGCCGCGCTCGCCCTGCTGGTCGGGCTCCTGGAGCTACGGCAGCGTCGCGACCTGAGTAGCTGGGTGGCCTACGGTCCGGCGCTGTTGGCTGCCTTCCTACCCACCCTGGTGATCGTGCTGACCAGCGGCACCAACCCGATCCGGCAGGTGCTGCTGCTGTTCGGCGGGGTCGCCATCCTGATCTTCGGTTCGGCCCGGCAGCAGCAGGCCCCAGTGATCATCGGTGCGGCGGTCACCGCCCTCGCCGCGCTGCGTGCCCTGTTCAGTTTCGGCCCATGGTTGGTGCTGATCCCGGTCGGGCTGGTGCTGCTGGCACTCGGGGCGAGCAATGAAAGCCGACGCCGCGCGCAGGAACGCTTCCGGCTCCTCCGCGACATGCGCTAGCCGCCCGCCCCGCACCCACCCACCCCCCACCCCCCGCCCGCCCCACGCCCGCCCCGTCGATCAAGGACTTATCGTCGTGGTTAAGAGATCCAACCACGACGATAAGTCCTTGATCGACGCGAAAGTCCTTGATCGACACGGGCCGGGAGCGGGCCGGGAGCTGGCGGGGCCAGGGGGGACGCGGCGCCCGAGGTGCTCCTACTGACCGATCGTGGCGCGCAGGGCGGCGTCCTTCTCCGCGACCAGCGCCTCCAGCTCGGCCTGGAACGTCGTCATCCGCGCCCGTAGCCCGGCATCGGCGGCGGCGAGGATCCGGACCGCGAGCAGGCCGGCGTTGCGGGCGCCACCGATCGACACCGTGGCTACCGGCACCCCCGCCGGCATCTGCACGATGGACAACAACGAATCCATGCCGTCGAGGTACTTCAGCGGCACCGGCACACCGATCACCGGCAGCGGGGTAGCCGCCGCGACCATGCCCGGCAGGTGCGCCGCCCCGCCCGCACCCGTGATGATCACCCGAAGGCCCCGGTCAGCCGCCGCACGGGCGTACTCGATCATTTTGATCGGGGTACGGTGGGCCGAGACCACGCCGACCTCATAGCCGACACCGAACTCGTCGAGCGCCTCGGCGGCGCCCCGCATCGTCGGCCAATCCGAGTCGCTGCCCATGATCACGCCAACTACCGGCGATGCCCCGCTCATTCCCGGCCCTCCCGCAGCCACCAGGCCGCCCGCACCGCGCGGACACGTACCTTCTCCGGATCGTCACCGAGCACCGTGACGTGCCCGATCTTCCGACCGGGCCGGACCTCCTTGCCGTACAGGTGCACCTTGACGCCCGGATCCTCCGCGAACAGATGGTGCAGCCGCTCGTCGATCGACATCCCGCCGGGCGGGCCGCCGAGCACGTTCGCCATCACCACGGCGGGCGCGGTGAGCGAGGTCTCCCCCATCGGATAGTCGAGCACCGCCCGCAGGTGCTGCTCGAACTGCGAGGTCCGCGCCCCCTCGATGGTCCAGTGCCCGGAATTGTGCGGCCGCATGGCCAGCTCGTTGATCACCAACCGTGGCTCGGCCGCGCCGTCGCCAACCTCGCCGACTTCAAAGAGCTCCACGGCGAGCAGGCCGACCACGCCGAGCTCATTGGCGATGTCAATGGCGAGCTGCTGGGCCCGCAGGGCGACCGCTTCCGGCAGGGCCGGCGCCGGTGCCAGCACCTCCACGCAGATCCCTTCGGACTGCACGGTCTCCACCACCGGGTACGCGGCCACCTGCCCGAACGGCGAGCGGGCCACCTGCACCGCCAACTCGCGGCGCAGCGCCACCCGTTCCTCAGCGATCAGCTCGGTGCCCCCGGCCAACAGCGTGGTCGCCAACTCGGTCGCCGCCGTGGCATCGGACACCAGCCACACGCCCCGGCCGTCGTAGCCGCCACGCACCGCCTTGAGGATCACCGGCCAGCCCAGCCGGTCACCGAACTCGACCAGGTCGTCCGGACGGTCGACCGGCTGCCAGGCCGGCACCGGGGCGCCCAACTCGGACAACCGCTCCCGCATGGCCCGCTTGTCCTGGGCGTAGAGCAGGGCGTCAGCGGGCGGATACAGGGTCACACCCTCAGCCGCCAGGGTCCGGATGTGCTCGGCCGGCACGTGCTCGTGGTCGAAGGTGACCACGTCACAGCCTTTCGCGAAGGCACGCAGAGCGGCGAGGTCGGTGTGATCGCCGTACCGAACGTCGGCGGCGACCAGCGCGGCGCCGTCCAGCGGGGTGACCGCGAGAACGCGTAATGACTGGCCAAGGGCGATCGCGGCCTGGTGGGTCATCCGGGCCAACTGGCCACCACCCACCATGCCGACAACGGGTAGACCGGTATGCGAGTCCATAACGGGCGACAGCGTATCCCCGCCCGGACCAGGTCAGGGCAGGGACCCTTCGTCCTTCCTAACTGTTAGCCGAGCGCGGCGACGAGCTCTGCTGGCGTGGTGACCGGCCGGTCGCAGACGAAACCCCGACAGACGTACGCGGTGGCACCCCCCTGGAGCATCGACCGGTCGGCCAGCAGCGGCACGCCGGGCTGATCCGGCCGGCCCGTGACGATCACCGCACCGGGCGGGGCGTGCCGGTGGGCGGCCACCCAGAGCGGATCGGGCCCGGGCGCATCGGTGACAACCGCGATCTCGTACGGCCCGGAAAGCAACGCCTCGCCGACGGCGGCGGCGTAGCCGGCGAAGCGGGCGTGCCGGGCGACGATCGGCGCGATTGTGCTCAGGGCCGCCTCGGCCGCCTCCCGGTAGCGCGGCTGACCGGTCAGCGCCGAGTACGCCACCAGGGCGGCGGCAATCGCCGAGCGGCCGGACGGGGTCGCGTTGTCCGTCGGGTCGGCCGGTCGCGTAACCAACTGCTCGGCGTCATCGGCGGTGTCGTAGAACCCACCATCCGCAGCGGCGAAGTGGGCCAACGCGACATCGATCAGTTGCCCGGCCAGGGTCAGCCAGCGTCCCTCGCCGGTGAGCTGGTGCATCGCGCAGAATGCCTCAGCGACACAGCCGTAATCCTCCAGCACCCCGGCTGGCTCGCCCACCCTGCCGTCCCGGGAGACCCGGCGTAGCCGCCCGTCGACGATGTGCCGGTCGGCCAGTACCTCGGCGATCCGCCGGGCGGCGGCAGCGGTGACCACATCACCGGTGAGCGTGGCGTGCTCGACCAGCGCGGTGACCGCCAGCCCGTTCCAGGCGGCGACCACCTTGTCGTCCCGGGCCGGCTGCGGACGCCGGTCGCGCACCTCGCGCAGTCGGGTACGGATCCGCTGCCAGCGCTGCGCCACCTCGGGGCTGGCATCGTCCACGTCGCGGGCCAGCCGCAGCACACTGGCGTCGTACCCGATTCGGTCCGCGGTGCCGGCTTGCGCCGAGGCGGCCGTTTCGAGGACGAAGTTGCCCTGCTCGGTCACGGCGAACAGGTCGGCGGCCCACCGGCCGTCGGACTCGCCGAGCGCGGCGATCAACTGGGCCGGGGTCCAGACGTAGGTCGCCCCCTCGACCCCTTCGGTGTCCGCGTCGAGCGCCGAGGCCAGTCCCCCGGCGGCGGTCCCCAGGTCGTCCAGGAGGAACGCGGCCGTCTCGGCTGCGATCCGGGCCGCCAGCGGATCGTCGGTGAGCCGCCACAGCTGGGTGTAGACCCGCAGCAGCAGGGCGTTGTCGTAGAGCATCTTCTCGAAGTGCGGCACGGTCCAGTGCCCGTCCACCGAGTAGCGGGCGAAGCCGCCGGCGAGTTGGTCGTAGATGCCGCCCCGGGCCATCGCCTCGCAGGTGTGCCGGATGATCTCAAGATCACGCTCGGCGCCGGTGCGCTGGTAGTGCCGCAGTTGGAAGAGCAGGTTCAGATGCGGCGGGAATTTCGGCGCGCCGCCGAAGCCGCCGTTGGTCGAGTCGTACTCCTTGGCGAGCTGGTCGGCGGCGGCGTCGAGCAGCTCCGCGTTGAGCGGCGCGGTGGGGCCGCCGACGGCCTGCGCCCCGCCGATCGCCGCGACCACAGCGGCGCCCTGCTGGAGCACCGCCTCCCGCTGGTCGCGCCACGCCGTGGCGACCGACTCCAACAGCCGGGTGAAGTTGGGCTTCGGGAAGTAGGTGCCGCAGAAGAACGGCGTACCGTCCGGGGCGGCGAAAACGGTCATCGGCCAGCCGCCCTGCCCGGTCATCGCCTGGGTGGCGGTCATGTAGACGGCATCGACATCCGGCCGCTCCTCACGGTCCACCTTGATCGACACGAAGTTCTCGTTCAGCAGCTTGCCGACGGCCTCGTCCTCGAACGACTCGTGCGCCATCACGTGACACCAGTGGCAGGCCGCGTAACCAACGGAGATCAGCACCGGTACGTCCCGCCGCCGCGCCTCGGCGAACGCCTCGTCGCACCAGGGCCACCAGTCCACCGGGTTCTCGGCGTGCTGGAGCAGGTAGGGGCTGGTGGCGTCCGCGAGTCGGTTCACCCGACGACCATATCCAGCCGGGCCAAGGCCACCGGTCGAACGCCGTGCGCCGGACGGCCTTCCGCCGTTCACGTCGATCAGTGGCGGGTCAGATCTCGGCCACCGAACTCGGCCTGTTCGGGTCGAGGAGCGGCGCGTGCGCCGCTCCTCGACCCCCAGCCGTCGGTCTCGATACGCCTGCGGCGCTACTCGACCCATACAGCGCGTCAGCCGAGCGCGAGCGACACCCCTGCCACGAAGGCGTACGCCGTCACCGCAGCCAGGATGATCGCGAGCGTGCGCCAGCCCTCGCGGGCGCGGAGGCACTGCGCCCCGCCGAGCACGAACGCGAGGCCGAGCAGCCCGAAGCTGATGACGTCGTCCTCGCGCGGGTTCTCGATGATGCCGCCGGCGAGCCGCCAGACGATCGCGCCGACTGCGATGAGGGCTCCCGCGACGACGAGCGCCCAGAGCGCCGCGAAGAGCAGCCCGCGCGGTCGGTCCTCCGACGCGACACCGCCTGCGGGCAGGCTGCGGCGGTCGGGCGCGAGGAGCACGGTCGGCACGACGAGCAGCGCGAGCCATCCGACCGCGAAGATCGCGGCGCCGACGAGGTCCTGACCCTGGATGATCGACGAGACCACGCTGGTGACGCCCATCGCCGCGACCATCGCGACGAACCAGGCGGTGAGCGCCGACCGCCGGCGCGGCAGTACGGCGAGGACGATGCCCGCGGCGCCGATCGCGCCCATGACCGCGGCGCTCACGGTGTCGGCCGCCCGGTGCAGTTCCGGCGTACGGGTCCAGCCGTGGTCGGCGGTGTCGGAGAAGCTCACCCACGGCGTGAGGATCGACAGCCACACGCCGAATCCGACGATGAGCAGCAGCGCGATCGCGGCGACCACGATGCGGAACGCGATGTGGCGACGGACTCGCGTGGGTGACGCGGGCCCGGACGGGGGCGCTGCGGCGGACACGGACATGGGATCTCCTCTGGATCATGGACTGGTGGACCGGGTCGTGCTCGACCAGCGTCGCGGCGCGGGGCGCCCCGGGACAGGGCGAGGGAACCCGTCGACCCGGGCGATGTGCCCGGCCGAACGGGACACTGATCCGTAGCGCCCCGGGCGCGCGGGCTCCAGACTGACCCCATGTGGATCTCGAGAGCCGCCGTCGTGGCGCTCGTCGTGCCCGTCGGCTTGGCCGGCCTGGCGGGCGCGGCGGCCGAGGGGTTCGCCGTGGCCGCCTACGGCGCACGGCTCCCCCTCGCGCTCGCGCTGGCCGGCACGCTGGTCGGTGTCGGATGGTCCGTCGCCGGTGCGCTCCTCGCCTGGCTCCGCCCCGCCAACGCGATCGGCTGGCTCCTCCTCGTCGTCGGGACCATGACCCAGCTCTCGCTGACCGAGGAGGCGTTCGCCGCGGCCGGATGGCTCGGCCCTGCAGCGGCCGCGGGCGACTGGATGGCACGCGCTCCCGGGCTGGTCCTCACCCTGGTCGGCGGATGGAGCATCATGACGATGCTGGGCACGCTGCCCGCGTTCTTCCCCACCGGGCGCCCGCCCGGACGTATCTGGTGGGGGCCGGTGGGCATCGTCGCCGTCGGCGCGGTGCTCATCCAGTTGCACTGGCTCGCGGGGCAGCCGTCGGACGGCCCGCTCGGCGCGGTGTCTTTCCTCGTGTACCTGGCCGGTGCGGCGACGATCTGGGTGCTCGCGATCGTCAGGTTGGCCAGGTCGGCCGCGCCGCGACGCCAGCAGCTCGCGTGGCTGCTCGGCAGCGTCATCCTCATCATCGTGGTGAACCTGCTCGGCGACAGCCTGGTCGCCCAGGTCGCTCAGGTCACGAGCCTGTACCTGCTGCCGGCGGCGATTGCGATCGCTGTGCTGCGCTATCGCCTGCTGGGCATCGACGCGTCACCTCGGGCGGATCCGGTGCGGATCGTAGCCGAGATCGGCACGCATGTCGGCGCGCCGGCCGACACCGACGGTGAACTGCTCACCGCGGTACTCGCCGCCGTGCGGCGGTCGGTCGGCGCCCCCGGCGCCCGGATCCGCGACGCCTCCCGATCGGTGATCGCGTGCAGCGGCGACCTGCAGCCCGACGCCGAGCTTCCCGCCACGGCGTTCAGCGCCACCCTGGCGGTCGGCGACATGCCGCTCGGCGTGCTCGAGGTCACGCCGAGATGGCCGGAGGAGGGGTTCGCGCGGCGCGAGGAACGGATGCTCACCGCGCTGGCCGCGCAGGTGGCCGCCGTGCTCCACACGCGGGGCCTGGCCGAACAGCTGGAAGCGCAGCGGGATGCCGCGATGGACGCCCGCACGCGGGAGCGCGAGCGGCTCCGCCGCGATTTGCACGACGGGCTCGGGCCCGCCCTGACGGGGATGGGACTGGGGCTTGCCGGACTGGAGGACGCGATCCGGGCGCCCAGTGCGACGACCGCGCTGCAGATCACAGGGGTGCTCCGAGCCGAGGTGGCCGGGACCGTGTCGGAGGTGCGTCGCATCCTCGACGACCTGCAGCCGGCGGCGCTCGAGGAGCGCGGCTTCGCCGAGGCGATCCGGCGCGGGGTCGTCTCGGTAGCCGCGACCCTGCCGGTCAGCATGGAGGTCGGTCCGCTGCCCGCGCTGCCGCCGAGGGTGGAGCAGACGGCCTATCGGGTCGTGGCCGAGGCGGTGACCAACGCCGTCCGCCACGCCGGCGCCACGCAACTCGACGTGCGGGTGCGCGGCGACGAGGGCGACAACCTCGTTATCGACGTGCGTGACGACGGCACAGGATTCGACCCGTCCCGGCCACCGCGCGGCGGGATCGGCCTGGCTTCGATGCGGGCACGCGCCCGCGAGCTCGGCGGCGAGGTCGCGATCAGCTCGTCGGACACGGGCACCACGGTGACGCTGCGGGTGCCGACGGTGGTGCGGGCCGCATGAGCGCGTCGGTCGATGCATCCGCCCCCTTGCGTCTGGTCGTCGCCGACGACCACCCGATGTTCCGCTTCGGCCTGCGCGCGGCGCTGGCCTCCTCACCCGACGTCGAAGTCGTCGGCGAGGCCGCTGACGGCGCGGAGCTGGTCCGTCTCGTGGAGGAACTGTCGCCCGAGGTCGCGCTCACCGACCTCGAGATGCCCGGGGTCGACGGGCTCAGTGCCCTCGCCATGCTCACCGCCCGCTTCCCCGACCTCGGGGTGCTCGTGCTGACGATGCACGCCGACGACGAGCGGCTGCTCGCCGCGGTCCGCGCCGGCGCCCGTGGCTACCTGCTCAAGGGCGCGGAGCGCGAGGAGATCACCCGCGCCGTCCTCGCGGTCGCCGCAGGCGGCACCGTATTCGGCGGAGAGGTCGGCCGCCGGATCGTCGCGTACGCGACACGGCCGCCCACCGCTGCGGGCAAGGTCTTCCCAGAGCTCACCGATCGCGAGCACGAGGTGCTCGGCCTCGTGGCGGCGGGGCTCGGCAACCACGAGATCGCGGCCAGGCTCGTCCTATCCGAGAAGACCGTGCGTAACCACGTCGCCGCCATCCTCGCCAAGCTCCAGGCGCGCGACCGCGCGGCGCTCGTCGCGCGCGCCCGCGACCGCGGACTCGGGCAGCATCCCCGCAATCACTAGGAGGCGCCGTCGGCGCGGAGGGGGAGAATCCGGGCCTGGGTCGAGTCGAGCAGGGACCGGAGTACGTTCACGATCTTGTCCGACGGCATTGGCTTGTAGAAGTGGTAACCCTGGGCGGCCGTACAACCCAACTCGGCGAGTGCAGCCCGCTGATCGGCGGTCTCCACCCCCTCAGCGACCACCCGCAGGCCCAGTTCCCGACCAAGATCCACGGTGGTACGGACGATCGCGGCGGCCTCCGGCGATTCCGCCATCCGCATGACGAAGGAACGGTCGACCTTCAGTTCGTCGACCGAGATCCGGGTCAGGAAGGTCAACGACGAGAAGCCGGTGCCGAAATCGTCGACCGCGAGCTGCACACCCAGGGCCCGTAGCCCGGCGAGCACCTCGTCGATCACCTCCAGTTCGCTCATCACCACCGTCTCGGTGATTTCCAGGACCAGTCGGTGGGCCGGGACCTGGTGACGGCGTAGCGAGTCGGCCACCTCGGCGGGCAGCCGGGGGTCGAGCAGGCTGCGCGCGGAGAGGTTGATCGAGATCGGAACGTCGAGACCGTGGCGAGCCCAGTCGGCCGCCACCGCGAGCGCTTTGTTGATCACGTACCGGGTGAAGGATCCGAGCAGCTCGCTGCCTTCGATGGTCCGGACGAAGTCCACCGGGTTGAGTCGACCACGACGGGGATGCCGCCAGCGGATCAGGGCCTCCACCCCGGTCGGCTCCCCGGTGGCGAGGTCGACCGCCGGTTGCAGCGCGAGCACCAGCTGATCATCGACCCGCAGGGCCTCACGCAACTCGGCCAGCAGTGCGAGTTGGTCGGTGCTGGCCGCATCGCGGGCATTGTCGTACGACGCGACGCTGCCCCCGCCCTGCCTGGCCTGATACATCGCGATGTCGGCCCGGCGCAGCAACTCGGTCATGTCAGCGGTGCCCGCGCCGGCCACCACCACCCCGACCGATACCTCGACGGAGAGCCGGACCCCGGCGACCTCAATCGGGGTGGCCAGCCGCTCGACAATCTCCCGGGCCCGGCGCATCGCGTGCGGCAGCGGCGACCGGTCACCGGGTGCGGCCGATTCGGCGAGCACCGGCAGCGACGGCATGAGCAGGGCGAATTCGTCACCGCCGAGCCGGCCGAGCAACTCGCCGGGCATCACCAGCGCACCGAGTCGATCCGCGGTGATCTGCAGCAGCTCGTCGCCGGCCGCGTGGCCCAGGGTGTCGTTGACCTCTTTGAAATGGTTGATGTCCAGCAGCAGCAGCGCTACCGGGTGATCATGTGCGAGCTGATGCAGCGCGAGATCGCCCTTGCTGAGCATCGCCGCCCGGTTGACCAGGCTGGTCAACGAGTCGTGGATCGCCTCGTAGGAGGAGCGGGCGGTCACCTTGCGCAGCTCCCGGTGGGTAGCCGCGTCATGCAACGCGGCGCCGAGCGCGTCGCCGTACGCCGCGAGGGCATCCCGGTCGCGCTGGCTGGGCCGCGCCACCCGGGGTAGGCGGACCCGAAGCTCGCCAACGTGCACCGCGCCAACGACCAGTGACCGGGCGAGTTCCCCGGTGTCGGGTTGGGCGCCGCGATCGATGCGTGGTTGGGCGGGCACCTCATGGTCGGTCACCGGACCGCTGGCGGCACCGCCGTAGCGCCGCCACCGGCCGTCGCGGCGGACCACGTCCACGTCGACCCGCTCCGCGCCGAAAAGCGTCAGCGCCCCGCGCACGCCCGCGATCGCCACCGCCCGCTCGTCGAGTTGGTTGAGCGCACCGGTCCCCTCGGCGAGCGCCCGCCAGGTCCGACGCTCGTCGTCGGCCTGTAACCGGTGGCTGTAGGTCTGTTGGAGCATCCAGAGGGCCGGCGGTAGTAGCAGCAGCCAGCGTGGGTCGCGGTCCAGCATGCTGATCACGACCAGGCCGACGAGCACGTTACCGACGAACATCACCAGTTTGCCCCGCAGTGCGCGGAGGATCAGCGGTCCCATCGGCACCCGCTGCCGCAGCGACATACCCAGCCCGGCGAGCCCAGCGGTGGCCAGCAGGTAGACCAGGGATCCGGTGGCCAGCGCGAAGGCCAGGGCCGGGGTGGCCGCACTGGCCAGCGGGCTACCGAGGGCGGAGACGATGATGCTGGCGAAGGTGACGGCGGTGGTCAGCGAGGCGGCGATGTGCAGCACGTCGGCTGCCGACCGGTCGCCGGTGAAGATTGTCAGGCAGGTCCAGGCCAGCCCGGTGCCGACCAGGGTGGCCGCCGGCAGCCAACTGGCCGGCACCAGATAGAGCCCGACGATGAACGCCGCCTCGCCCCAGGTGACGCTGACCATGCCGGAGGCGACTCGGAACCGCAGTCGGGCCAACTGGGCCAGGGCCGCGATCCCGACTGCGATTCCGAACCTGGCAAGCGGCGATAGCGGGTGACCGGCGGGCAGGTCGGCTGGTACGGCGAGGCCCGCGACGGCGGCGGCGAGCGCGAGGATCAGCACCGTGACGGTGAACACGAGCCCGGTACGGGAAACCGCTACGACGTCGGTCGATGCGGAAAGCCGTTGGTCGGCCTTCCCGGCCGGCGTCACGGATCGCCGCCGATCGTGGTCGGCCGACCCGACTCGCGGCCCGGCCGCACGCGGCGCCGGGCGTCGGTGGTGACGGTCATCGGCGCCCCCTTCCGCGCATGGTGTGGGGACTTTGGGTCCCCGGCGAAGGCTAAGCCAAAGCGGTTTAGCGCAACAGGGGGCGCGGTGCCGGGTGACCGCTAATTAAGCGGCTGAATGGCCGTTCCCGTGCAGGTGAGCGCCACTGGGAGCGCTCCCAGTAGTTTCCTCGGCGACACCGCCCGCAGAGGGACCGGAAATTACCGAATCCACCCGATCAGTAACCTCTGTCCGTTGCTGCGTCGGGAACTGGTCAGGCAACCGACGCAGTCGGCTGTTCATGTTACGGATCAACAGCACCGTAGCGGTGGCCAGTAGGACGATCAAAAAAAGTCCCATGGGCCCGGCCAGGCCACCGGTGCGGGTGTCACCGAAATTGTTCGCCGCGAGCACCTGTGCAGCGGTCAGCATGACTGGTTTCCTCCGATGTGCGGTCCAACTGTCACCGTACGCCCCACCGGGTCACCGGGCACGGGCGGTCTCGCGCACGCCAGCGAAGAGGTCGGTCTCCGGCAGCGGCGCCTCGACCAGCGAACGGACCAACTCGAAGTCCTCCGTCGGCCAGGCCCGCTGTTGCAGCTCCATCGGCACCTGGAACCAGAAGCCGTCCGGGTCTATCTGGGTCGCGTGCGCCCGCAGCGCATCGTCCCGGACCGGGAAGTATTCACTGCAGTCGACCCGGGTGGTGATCCGGTGGCCCTTGTCCGGCCGGTCGTCCCAGCGTTGCAGCCACTGCTCGTACGGCGACTGCAGCCCGGCCGCCAGGATCGCCTCGTGCAGCGCGGTGATCTTGGCCTGGGAGAAACCGATGTCGTAGTAGAGCTTCAACGGCTGCCACGCCTCACCCAGCTCCGGGAAGTGATCGGGGTCACCGGCCGCGTCAAAGGCCGCCACGCTGACCTTGTGGCACATGATGTGGTCGGGGTGCGGGTAGCCGCCCTGCTCGTCGTAGGTGGTCACCACGTGTGGCCGGAACTGGCGTATCAGGCGGACCAGCGGACCGGCCGCGACCGCCACCTCCTGCAACGCGAAGCAGCCCTCCGGCAACGGCGGAAGCGGATCGCCCTCGGGCAGCCCGGAATCCACGAAGCCCAGCCAGGCCTGCTCGACGCCGAGAATGGCGCGGGCCGCGTCCATCTCTGATCGGCGGACCTCAGCGATGTTCGCCCAGACGTCCGGACGGTCCATCTTCGGGTTCAACACACTGCCCCGCTCACCGCCGGTGCAGGTAACGACCAGGACATCGACGCCCTCGGCGACGTACTTGGCCATCGTCGCCGCCCCCTTGCTCGACTCGTCGTCGGGGTGCGCGTGCACTGCCATCAGCCGCAGTTGCTCTGTCAACGAGGTGCTCCTCTAATACCGGCCGGGCCCGGCGCCCGGCCTGCTGACCTGCCAATATTGGTGACCCACCGCCCTCGGCCCAGGTCACCGGCTGGAAAGATAGAACTATTCTGGACGATGCCGCCGACAACATCCGCAGGAGTTTCCCCGGTGACCGAGACGCAAGCCACAACAACACCCGGTCCGCTGGTCTTCCCGCCCGGCCGGTACGGCCGGCGGCGAGCGGCTCAGCGGCGCCCCTGGGTCGCCCCGGTACTAGCGGTCCTGCTGGTCATGGTGTTGAGTCTGATCTCGTTCCGGCTCTACCGGATGTACGGTGATCCGAACTACGACGCCGAAGTGATCGCCTACTCCGAGGTCACCGACACCCAGATCGTGGTGGACTTCCGGGTCACCGTACCCGCCGGCGGCTCAGCGATCTGCGTGCTCCGGGCCCGTTCCTGGGACCATGCCGAAGTTGGCCGGACCGAACTGCGGGTGACCGCCGCGCCCGGCGAGCGACACCCGACGGTACGACACCGGGTGACCACCACCGCCCGTCCGGTGATCGGCGAGGTCCTGCGCTGCCGCCCAGCGGACTGACCGGGGGAAGAAAATCACTCGTCGTCCGGTTGTGTAGCGCACTGGTAACTTGGTAATTCGTCCCTGTCCGGCCCTACGTCCACCCGAGGAGATCGCCTGTGTCCAAGACCGATCGCGAGGCGCCCGCCACCTGGCTGTCCCAGGACGCACACGACCGGCTGCAGGCCGAGCTCGACGAGTTGATCGCCAACCGAACCGCGATCGCCGCGGAGATCAACGCTCGTCGAGAAGAGGGCGACCTGCGGGAGAACGGCGGCTATCACGCCGCCCGCGAGGAGCAGGGCAAGCAGGAGGCCCGCATCCGCTATCTGCAGGAGCTGCTCCGCACCGCGCAGGTAGGCGAGGCCCCGACAACCGACGCCGTCGCCCCCGGCACCGTCGTCACGATCTACTTCGATGACGACCCCGATGACACCGAGACCTTCCTGCTCGGCTCACGGGAGATTGCCGCGACCACCGACCTGACCGTCTACAGCCCGGAATCCGCCCTCGGCCGGGCCATTCTCGGCACCCGCGCCGGGCAGGCGGTCAGCTACACCGCCCCGAGCGGCGCCGACATCAAGGTCACCGTGGTCAAGTTCGAGCCGTTCGGCGGCTGAGGCGCCGACGCGGAACAACCGGTTGAGCGCGGGTAGGACAATCCGTTCTATCCGCGCTCAACCGCGAAGTCGACCTGGTAGCCGCTGCTCCGCAAGCGCGTTGATCAACCGGTCCGAGTGTTCGGCACCCCGGGTCTCCACCGAGAGCGCCACCTCCACCTCGCCGAGCCGCAGGTGCGGGTTCTGCCGCTGATGCTCGACGTCCACGACGTTGCCCCGCTGTTCGGCGATCTGACTCAGCAGCAACGCCAACTGTCCCGGCCGATCGCCGCAGCGCACAGTGAACCGCAGATAGCGGCCAGCGGCGGCGAGACCATGCTCGATCACCCGCAGCATCAGTAGCGGATCGATGTTGCCGCCGGAAAGCACCGCCACCACCGGCGTCTCGACCTTTACCGCACCGGCCAGCAGTGCCGCCACGCCGACCGCCCCGGCCGGCTCGACCACCTGCTTGCCCCGCTCCAGCAACATCAGCAGCGCCCGCGAGATGTCCTCCTCCGACACCGTCACCACCTCATCGACCAGCGCGCTGACGTGCGCGAAGGTGAGGTCGCCCGGACAACCGACGGCGATGCCGTCAGCGATGGTGGCGAAGGACGGCAGCGGAATCGGTTTGCCGGCCAGCAGCGAGGGCGGGAAGGCCGCCGCCTCGGCCGCCTGAACCCCGATCACCCGGATGTCGGGGCGCAGCGCCTTCGCCGCCACCGCGATCCCGGAGATCAGGCCACCGCCGCCGATGCCGGCCACGATCGTCCGCACCTCCGGGCACTGCTCCAGGATCTCCAGCGCGACCGTGCCCTGACCGGCGATCACGTCCGCATGGTTGAACGGGTGGATCAGCACCGCCCCGGTCCGTTCGGCGAAATCCTGGGCGGCGATCAGCGACTCATCGACGGTGTTGCCGACCAACTCGATCTGAGCGCCGTACCCCTTGGTCGCCGCCACCTTCGGTATCGGCGCGCCCACCGGCATGAAGACGGTGGCGGTGGTGCCGAGCAGCCCGGCGGCGAGCGCGACCCCCTGGGCATGGTTACCGGCGCTGGCCGCCACCACGCCCCGGGCCCGCTCCGCCGGGCTCAGTCGGGAAATCCGCACGTACGCGCCGCGGACCTTGTACGACCCGGCCCGCTGCACGTTCTCGCACTTGAGCCAGGCCGGCCCGGCGAGAGCGGCGGACAGTGGCCGGAACGGCTCCAGCGGGGTGACCCGGATGACGTCGGTGAGCAGCGCACGCGCGGCTTCGATATCAGCGAGCCCAAGCAGCTCAGTCATGGCCCTGATCGTCGCACCACGGCAGCACGACTCCTTCGGTGGCCGCGCCGTCGTGCTCAGAAACACAGGGACGTTCGGGCATCCCGGTCCGGCTAGCCCACCCGGCGCGGCACCCGGGGCCAGCCGGGTGCGTGCCGGGGCCACGGCGCGGCCAGCTCGAACTGCCCGGCCACCGCGAGCAGCAGCAACTCCGAGCCGGGCGGACCGACCAGCTGCACGGCGACCGGCAGGCCGTCCGGCCGCAGACCGACCGGCACCACCAGCGCCGGCAGCCCGGCGATGTTCCACGGCGCGGCGTACGGGGCGTACCGGAGGTTCGTCAGCAGGTTGGCCGGCCAGGACCGGGCCGCCCAGCCGACCGCCGGCGGCGGAGCGGCGGCCAGCGCCGGGGTGAGCATCAGGTCGACCGAGTTGTCGGTGAAGAAGCCGACCGACCGCTCGCGCCAGGCGGCGCCGATCGGCGTCGCGCACGTAACCGCGCCGCTGCGCCCACTCGTCCCAGCGCGACGTGCCGCCGGCTACGCCGTTGCAGCTGCCGCCGGTCCAGACCGGCGGCCTCGACGTCCTGAGCCGCCGCGGCGAACCAGGTGGCCAGGCCACGCACCCCGAGCGAGGTGGGGTAGACCGGGTCGACGGCGATCGGTGTCGTGCCCGGCCGCCGCCAGCAGCCGGGAGCCGGCGGCGACCGCATCCCGGTTGGCCCGTCGGGACGGACCCCGACCACCGGCGAGCGCAGCGACACCGCCACCCGCAGCCGCTCCGGCTGGACCAGCTTGTCCGGTCGGCGGCCGGCGAGCACGGCGAAGCCGAGTGCGGCGTCGGCGACGGTGCTGGCCAGAATGCCGTGCTCGGTCAGCCCGAACCAGTCGTCGGCGCCGAGCTGGCAGGGCACCACGCCGCGGCCCGGTTTCAGCCCGACCAGCCCGCAGCAGGCGGCCGGGATCCGGATCGAGCCCAGTCCGTCGTTGCCGTGCGCGATCGGCACCAGGCCGGCGGCCACCGCGGCGGCGGCGCCACCGGAGGAGCCGCCCGGGGTGCGGTCGACCGCCACGGGTTGCGGGTCACCGCGCTCTCGTCGTCGGTGAGCGCCCACAGGCCCAGCTCCGGCATCCGGGTCACGCCCAGGATCACCGCGCCGGCACCGCGCAGCCGGCGGACCACCTCGTGGTCGTCCTCGGCGATCGGGGTACGGGCCGCTGCCGACCCGTTCCAGGTCGGCAGCCCGGCCACCGCGGTGTTCTCCTTGACCGCCACCGGCACCCCGGCCAGCGGCAGGTTGGCCAGATCGTCCTGCTCGTCTACCTTCTCCGCCTCGACGATCGCCTCACCGCCGCGTACCACCCGGAACGCGGCGAGTTCCGGGTCCGCCCGGTCGACGTGGTCGAGGTGGTCCGCCACCACCTGGGTAGCGGACGCGTCACCGCGGCGGACCGCCCGGGCGATCTGCTTCGCCGTCGCGCCCACCCAGGTCGGCATGATGTCCTGCACGGCCCCACCTCCCCATCCGGCCATTGCGCCACCGCTGTCCGCCGGGCGGGGCCGGGCCCCACCCGGGTACGCCTCCGGCCCGGCCCGTGAAGGTTCGCGGGCCGGGCCGGACGCACATGTCCGGCAGCGGTCAGCCGAGCGCCTGCTCCAGATCGGCGAGTAGGTCGTCGGCGGTCTCGATGCCGACAGACAGTCGCACGAGATCGGCGGGAACTTCAAGCGGCGAGCCGGCGGCACTCGCGTGGGTCATCCGACCGGGGTGCTCGATCAGCGATTCCACCCCGCCCAGCGACTCGGCGAGCACGAAGAGCTCGGTCCGCTTGCAGATCTCCAGCGCGGCGGCCTCGCCGCCGGCGGCCCGGAAGGAGATCATGCCGCCGAAGCGGCGCATCTGCTTGGCCGCGGTCTCGTGTCCGGGATGCTCCGGCAGACCCGGGTAGTAGCACCTGGGCCACCGGCCCGGTGCCCCCGCAGATAGTCGGCGATCCGCTCGGCGTTGTCGCAGTGCCGGTCCATCCGTACCCCGAGGGTCTTGATGCCGCGCAGGGTCAGCCAGGCGTCGAACGGCCCGTTGATCGCGCCCATCGCGTTCTGGTGATAGCGCGAGCTCGTCGCCGAGCTCCGCGGTCGGCCACGATCAGCGCGCCGCCGACCACGTCCGAGTGGCCGCCGAGGTACTTGGTGGTGGAGTGCACCACCACGTCGGCGCCGTGCGCGATGGGCCGCTGCAGGTACGGCGAGGCGAAGGTGTTGTCCACCACCAGCAGGGCGCCGGCCGTCGTGGGCGACCGCGGCCAGCGCGGCGATGTCGGCGATGCCGAGCAGCGGGTTCGTCGGCGTCTCCACCCAGATGAGCCTGGTACGTCCCGGTCGTACGGCCGCCCGGACCGCGTCGACGTCGGCGAGCCGGGCCGGGGTGAAGTCCAGTCCCCAGCGCTCGGCCACCCTGGCGAACAGTCGATAGGTGCCGCCGTAGGCGTCGTCGGGGATCACCACGTGATCGCCGGGCTCGGCAGACGGCCCGCAGCAGGGTGTCCTCGGCGGCCAGGCCGCTGGCGAAGGTCAGCCCGGTCGGCCCGCCCTCCAGCGCGGCCAGGCACTCCTGCAGCGCGTCCCGGGTCGGGTTGCCGGACCGGCTGTACTCGTAGCCCTGGCGGGTTTCCCCGACGGCGTCCTGGGCGTAGGTGCTGGTCTGGTAGATCGGCGGCACCACCGCCCCGGTGCGGGGATCCGGCTCCTGGCCGGCGTGGATGGCGAGCGTCTCGAAGCCGTACGTCATTCGTATCAGGCTAGTCTGACCCCGACCGTCGGGGATGCGTTCGGTGCGCTCACCGTTGACGTGGCGCCGAGACCCGCGAGGCCGTGGGCCGGGGCTGGACGCGCCGGGCGTTCCGGCCGGGGCTCCGGCCGGAACGCCCGGTCTGACCCGCGTCACGGGTCAGATCACCGGGTCAGATCACCGGGGCGTGATCAGCACCAGCAAGCGGCCGACCAGCCGTCGGTGGACCAGAAGTGGGAGGTCCACCCGCCGGGCGTCCACGAGCCCGTGGACCAGAAGTGGCTCGACCAGTTGGGATCGGTCCACGAGGGTGAACCGTCCCAGGAGGTGCCGGGCCAGGTCCCGGCCGCCCAGGTACGGGACGCCCAGGAGTTGCCCGTCCAGCCGTCACCGGCCATCCGGTGGCCCATCCACAGCCCACCGCTCCACGCGGTACGGGCCGCCGACCGGACAGCCCAGGTCGAGCTGTTGAACGGCCCGAAGATGCTCACCTCGCCCTGCAGGTGCACGCTGTTACGGACCACGTGGCTGGTGCCCCGGGCATCCTCGATCCGGCCGCTGCCGTCGGATCGGGTCCAGTCCTGCTGACGCCACCCGCCCTGCAGGTTCACCGCGGCGGCGAGGTTGATCTCCTTGAGCCCGATCTGGGCCCCGGCGCCGGTCGGCAGGTACGTCGCGCTCTCCGTCAGCAGCCACTTGACCTGGTCCGGCACCAGCCACGGCTTGGCCTGGAGCAGTAGTGCCACGGTCGCGGTGGTGACCGCGACGGCCTGCGATGTGCCGGTGCCACGGAACAGGGTGCTGCCCACCCGGGCACCGGGGAACTGATTGTCGATGTTGGAGCCGGGATTGCGCAACGACACGATGGACTCCCCCGGCGCCAGCAGATCCACCTGCTTACCGGCGGCGGCCAGGTTGGTGAAGGGGGCCAACTCGTCGTCGGCGGTGGTGATCGTGCCCTTGGTGAGCGTCGCGCCGACCGCGATCGTGTACGGGTCACTGGCCGGGTTGTTGAGCTTGCCGTGGCCGTTACCGTCGTTTCCGGCGGCGGCCACCACCACGATGCCCGCGTGCCAGGCCTGCTCCACCGCGAACTGGAGGGGATCTGTCCAGAACGCGGGGTTACCGCCGCTGCCGTAGGAGAGGTTCAATACCCGGATCGGGTTCGCCGGATCGTCGTTGCGGTGCGAGACGACCCAGTCAATTGCCGCGATCATCTGGGACACATCCACCGCACCGTTGACCGCACCGACCTTGACCGAGGTGAGCTTGGCCTTCGGCGCGAGGCCCCTGGTGCCGGTGGCGGGGTCGTCGCCGACGATGATGCCGGCCATGTGCGTACCGTGGCCGTACGTGTCCAACCAGCGCAGGTTTGTCGCCTGTGACTCAAACGACAGGTCCGGGCCGTTGACGATCCGACTGGCGGGCAGTCCGGGCACCGGCACGACACCGGTGTCGATGAGTGCGATACCGACGCCGGTGCCGTCCAGCGCCGCCGTGCCGGGCGCATCGGCGCCGATGATGCCGCGTACGTCCCGCAGGGTGGTGCCCGTGCCGCCGCCGGGTGCCCCCATCCACAGACCGGCCCAGGGGCCGGTGGTGCCGCCCGCCGGCGCCAGGAGCGGCGCGCTGCCCGTGGCCGCCGCGACCAATAGCAGGGCCAGCCCGCCGAAGGCCAGCCTGACATTGCGGGCGCGAAGCTTTCTGATCGTACGCACCGGATAGTCCTCCTGAGATTATGGTGCGTTTCCGCTGACTTCATCGGTTGTGGTGACCGCCGCAATGCGATCGACCACGATGGACGTCATGTAGCAGAGACCCCGGCACTCGTTTCGGACATCCCCCTAACGTGCAGGACGTGCGGCAAGCCGGTCGACTGCGCGAGCCGCTCGGCTGGCGATCACCCGGACTCCGCAGTGATATAAGTAACATCCGCTCATAGTGTGCACCGACACCTGGCGAAATGACCGGCCCCCATAACGTCCAAGGTGCTTCTAAACTGGACGGGCACCTGGTGATCGGCTCAAACCCACTGTCGAGACCAGACGGAGATGCGGTGACACGCGGGTGGATGGACGAGGGCGGTGGAGAGATCGACGTGGCTGCGCCCGATCCGGTCACAGGATCCCGCCCACGCGCGTCACTACAACCGTATCTACAGCGGGAGCTGCACCAGACCAGCGGCCCGTGCGCGGTGTTCCTGTTCGACGTCGACTTCTTCAAGACGGTCAACGACGTCTACGGCCACCTCCGCGGCGACCAGGTGCTCCGCCAACTCGCTGACTGTGTCCGCGCCACCGCCCGTCAACAGGACGTCCTGTTCCGCTACGGCGGGGACGAGTTCGTCCTGTTCCTACCGGAGACCGGACGGACCGAAGCCATCCGGCTGGCGCTGCACCTGACCGGACAGATCCGGGACGCCACCTTCCCCGGCGAGCCGGCCCTGCATCTGACCGTCAGCCTGGGCGTGGCCGTCCATCCCGAGGACGGCAGCACGCCGACGGCGCTACTCGGCTGCGCCGACCGCCGCAACTATCTCGCCAAACGCCGCGGCCGCGGCGGCGCGGTCGCCGACGACGCGGACACCCCCGCCGACGACGGGTCCCGGCTCTGGGAGCGGGACGCGGCGATGAGCCGGACGCACGAATACCTCACCCGGTTGCAGGTGGCCCGACAGGGCCGACTGCGGGTGCACGGTGAGCCGGGTGCCGGGCACACCAGGTTCCTCACCGAGGTGGGCCGGCTCGCCACCCTGCGCGGCCTCACCGTCGTCCGGATACCCGCCCATCCGCAGCCGCTGCCCGCACCACCGACGCCTGACAAAGGTACGGGAGTGCTGCTCATCTCGGATGTGGACGCCGTTGAGCGGACAGCCGTCGTGCTCGACCGGTGGCAGCGGACCGGCCCGCTGCCGGAAATCCTCGGCCTGGTGCACGCCAGCACCGGGCGGGATGGCGCGACCCAGCCGCCGCTGGGCGAACTGGACAGCGTTGAGCTGTCCCCGTGGTCACCCGCGACCCTGCGCATCTGGCTGCGGACCGTCCTACGCGGTGAACCCAGCCGGACCCTGGTCAACTGGTTCAGCCGGCAGACCGGTGGACTGCCGGCTGCCGGCGTACGCGAACTGGAACGGCTGCGCGCGCGCCGCGGCCTGATCAGCTCCGACGGCGGGAGCTGGACGCTCAGCCCGGACCTGCTGGGGCGACCGCACCGCCGGGTACGCCTGCCGACCCCGCTGACCGCCCTGGTCGGCCGGGAGCGGGAGACGAAACGGGTGACCCACCTGCTCTCCACCGGACGGCTGGTAACCCTGGTCGGCGCCGGTGGCATCGGCAAGACCCGACTGTCACTGGCGGTCGCGCGCGAGGTCGCGGACAACTTCGAGGACGGGGTGGTCTTCGTTCCGCTGGCCCAGGCCAGAAAAGTGGATGAAGTGGTCGAGGCGATGGCCCAGGCGCTCGAGGTGGCGGAGCAGCCGGGCCGGCCGCGACTGGACGGTGTGACGGAGCACCTGGCCGAGGCGTCCCTGCTACTGCTGCTCGACAACTTCGAACAGGTCCTCGACGCCGCACCGGCGATCGGAGCCGTACTCTCCGCCGCGCCGGGCGTGTCCGCGCTGGTCACCAGCCGTGAGCCGCTGGCCATCTATGGCGAGCAGGTTTACCGGGTGCCACCGCTGCCGCTACCGGACCTGGCGGACCTGCCCGGCGGGACAGCCGGGGTCAGCGTGGCCGTCAACCAGTCCCCGGCGGTCGCCCTGTTCGACCAGCGGGCCCGCGCGGCGAATGCCGAGTTCGCGCTGACCCCCGAGGCCCTGCCGGCGGTAGCCGAATTGTGCCAACGACTGGACGGGCTCCCGCTCGCCATCGAGCTCGCCGCCGCCCGCACCGACCGACTCAGCCCACAGGCGGTCCTGTCCCGCCTCGGTCCGCATCTGGAAGCCCTCGGCGAAGGCCCCCGGGACCGGCCACCGCAACAGCAGACGCTCCGCGGCACGGTGGACTGGAGCTACGTCCTACTGAACGAAACCGAGCAGCGGGCATTCACCACCCTCGCGCTCTTCTCCGGTGGCGCGACCCCCGAAGCCGTACTCGCCACCATCGAGGGCATCGGTCCGGGCCTGGCTCCCGTCGACGAGGCGGATGCGCGGCGCGGTGAAGAGCTGGTCGGTGTGCTGGACGCGCTGGTCAACAAGAGCCTGCTGATGGCCGAGCCGCAGGCCGACGGCGGTAGCCGGTACCTGATGCTCAACACCATCCACGCGTACGCGGCGGAGCTGCTGGCCGGCTCGGATCCGGCCCCGCTGCGCCAACGTCACCTGGCCTACTTCGCCGCCCTCGCCGAACGGGCCGGCGCCGGCATGACCGGCCCGGACCAGGCGCGCTGGGCCGAGTCGCTGGATCGGGACTACCCGAATCTGCGCATCGCGCTGGCCTATGCCCTGTCAACTGGCGAGGTGAGCGCCGCGACTCGACTCTGTCAGGGTCTGTGGCGCCACTGGCGCAACGGCAAACAGATCCGGGATGGCCGGGAGTGGCTGGACCGGGTGCTCTCCGCGCCGTACCCGATGACCGCCGCCGAGCGCGTCAGCCTCCTCTACCCGGCCGCGGTGCTCGCGGCCACCCAGGACGACACCGTGACCGCGGCCAAGCTCGGCGCGGAGTGCCTGGCGGCGGCCGAACGCGTGGACGACCGGGAAGGCGCGGCGCAGGCGCACAACATTCTCGGCGTCGCGGCGATGCTCGCCGGCCGCTACGACCGGGCAGCCGAGCACTTCCGGTACTGCCTGGACGTCTGGCAGGCACTTGATCGGAAGCCGGGCATGGCGATCGCGCTGGGCAACCTCGCCAAGGTCGCGCTCCGGCTGGGTGATGTGCTCGCCGCCGATCGGTACATCAACCGGTGCCTGGCCCTGGAACGCGGGGCCGGCAACAGTCGCGGCGTGCTACTGGGACTGACCTGCCTCGCGGAGATCCTGCTGGCCCGCCCCGATCCCGAAGCGGCCCGGTCGGTTGCCCGGGAGGCGCTCGAACTGTCCAGCGAGTCGGGTGACCTGTTCGGTGAGGCTGTCGCGCTGCACCAGCTCGGACAGGCCACCCTGGCCACCGGCGACCGTGCTGCCGCCCTGACGCTCTTCCTCGACGCACTGGAACGGCGGTACGAGCTGGGCGACCGGGCCGACCTGGCCACCTCGCTGGAGACGATCGCCGAGGTGGTCGTCTCCGACGATCCCGAGCTGGCGGTACGGCTGCTCGCCGCCGTCGACTGGCTGCGTCGTCGGCACGGACTGGCCGCACCGCCCAACGCCGAGGCCCGCCGCAAGGCCGCCCTGGCCGGTGCGCGCGCCCACCTCGGCGAGGGACGTTTCATGGTCGCCTGGAACGCCGGGCTGACCACGCCGCTGGAGCTCATCGTGGACCAGGCCGTCGACTGCGCGCCTGACCGGCAACGCGGCGGGCCCCTGCCGTCCCTGCCCTGATCCGTCAGCGGCAGCCAACGCGCTCCACCACGAGACGGTCCCCGGCGCCCGGGTAACCCGTCCGACGGTTCGAGCGTCAGCTCCCGATCATCCGGCCCGCCGCCCCATGTCAGCCAGGATTCCGGTGCCCTGACCGAGCTCGATCAGGTAACCATCGGGATCCCGCAGGTAACAGCGGATCTCCTGCCCATGGTCTTTCGGTTCGGTGAGGAACTCACCACCCCGGGACCGCCATTCCTCGTACACCGCGTGAACGTCCGGACCCGGATGTTCATCGCGGAGCTGAGGGTGTTCGGGTTCGGTGGGGCCTGGGCCTGGACCTCCGGCTTGTCGTCGGTGGGACCACCCTCATTGTTGATCACGATGTAGCTGTTGTGGAAGTGGAGGACACACGGCTGCCGCTCCCGGATGACGTCCGCGCCCAGCACCCGCTGATAGAACTCCCGGGACCGATCAACATCCCCCACGATCAGCAGGTGGGTCAGGACGGCGCCGCTCTCCGGCACGAAGTAGTCCGGTGCTTCGCTTGCCATCGTCGCTCCCTTGAAAGTCGTCCCGGTGGACTACCCCGCTGACGGGGCTCAAACATCAGCGACTCGACCCGCGGTGCCGGTCCCCGGCACCGCGACAGTGCGACGTCCGGCAACTAGCATGGCGTCGTGGATGAACAGGTAGCGCTCTATGCCGAGGGTGACCCGGGCGGCCGGGTCGTCGGCGCGGCGCCGAGAAGCCTGGTTCGTGCCCGGAACCTTCCGCATGCGGCCACGGCGGTCCTGCTCCGCGCCGCCGACGGCCGGGTCTATCTGCACAGACGTACCGAGACCAAGGACCTCTACCCAGGCCAACATGATGTGTGGGCGGGCGGCGTGATCCTCGCTGGTGAGCAGCCGTACGCGGCGGCAGCCCGCGAGCTGACCGAGGAGCTGGGGGTACACGGGTGCGAGCTGCGGCCGTGCTTCCGCTACTGGTACGCCGACGAGCACACGAACCATCTGGCATTTGTCTTCGAGGCAGCGTACGACCCGGAGATCTGCGGTCCGGTTATCCACCAACCGAGCGAGGTCGCGGCGGGTTGGTGGATAACCTGGGACGAGCTGTTGACCCGGGTAGCGGATCCGACCTGGCCGTTTGTGCCAGACGGTCGGGTCATTCTGGAGCACTACCGGACCCGGAGCGGGTGAGTGTCAGGGCAACCGGCGTCGACCGGCGAACCCGAGATCGGCGCGGTGATACCAGGCCAGTTCCGCGTCGCCCTCCAGCCAACACAGCAGCACCGGCTGGCCTCCCAGGTCGGCGGGAAAATCAACCAGCAGCGGTGCCAGGCCCTTGAGCTCCGCCCCGGTCTGCTGGACCTCGGTCATCATCTCGTCGAGCCGGGCCTGCGCCGCTTTCCATTCGGGGAGCCCGCCGAGCCGGGTTGGTGCTCCCCCAGCGGTCAACGCGGCAGCCAACTCGGCGGCATCGGCCCGGACAACCACAATCTGGTCAAGCACCGGCCGGAGCCGGGCAAGCTCAATGCGCGCCTCCGGCAGCGTGAACAGTCCCATCCCGCCAGCCTGCCATCCACGGGAGCAGTCGCCTCCGGCACCGTACCCACCGCTCGACGGAGTCCGGCCCTGTTGGCGTTACGGCCGCTGACCCGGCACCGGCTGGGTGCCGGTTGTGTCTTTAAGCCGTACCCCGGAGGGTAAGCAGGCCGATCGGCGCGGCAGTGCATGCTGGAGAGGTACGAGAGGAGACACCGTGTTCTTACGGCGTATGAAAGCCGAACTGCCCACTGCCGAGACCGCGTTGCCCGGCCGCAGCACCCCGATGCCGGTGACCGAGCGGCACGCCGTACTCGGTGCCCCCCTGTCGCGGACCCTGGCCCGCCGGGGCGCAGACGGCGGTCTTCGGGATGGGCTGCTTCTGGGGCGCCGAGCGGTTGTTCTGGCGCCTGCCCGGGGTGATCTCCACCTCGGTGGGCTACGCCGGCGGGTTCACCCCGAATCCGACCTACGAGGAGGTCTGCTCCGGCCACACCGGGCACACCGAGGCGGTCCAGGTGGTCTACGACCCGGCGCAGATCGGCTACGACGGACCTACTGAAGGTCGTTCTGGGAGAACCACGACCCGACCCAGGGCATGCGCCAGGGCAACGACGTGGGCACCCAGTACCGGTCCGCGATCTACCACGCACCGACGAGCAGTTGGCGGCGGCGCAGGCGTCCCGGGACGCCTTCGCGCCGGTGGTGGCCGCGAGCCGGCCACGGTGAGATCACCACGGAGATCGAGCCAGCTGGGTGACTTCTACTACGCCGAGAACTACCACCAGCAGTATCTGGCCCCGACGAAGAACCCGGACGGCTACTGCAACCACGGGCCTACCGGCCTGACCTGCCCGGTCGGCGTCGCCAGAACCAGTGGCTGAGCAGCGGCCCGGCTAGCCGGTTCTTGCCCACGAAACCGGACATCCGGCTGGTCAGGCGACGTTTCCCGGGGTGTGCCGTGACCGGCCAGCCACCGCCGGCAAAAACCGTTGCCGAAACGGGCCGGCAGTGGCTAGCGTGGCCGTACACGGGAAGGGAGGTGGTCCAAGCTTTGTATAGCAATGGGACTCGTGAGGTGGCTGTCCGCTAGCCGCTGTTCTTGACAGTTTCCGCCCTGCGGAGAGCGGGGCGGCGTCGAGACCGTGTGGCAGCGGTCCGGCGAATCCACGACAGCCACCCGACCCCCGGGGTGCCGGCTTAGTCCAGCCGGTCCGCGCACGCGGAAGCCCCGGGGGTCGCCCAATTCCGGGGGCCCGCAGTGTCAATACGCGAATTGGTGGTGCTGGGCACGGCCAGCCAGGTGCCGACCCGGCAGCGCAACCACAACGGGTACGTGCTGCGCTGGGAGAACGAGGTCATCCTCTTCGACCCCGGTGAGGGCACCCAGCGCCAGATGCTCCAGGCCGGAGTCAGCGCCACCGACCTGACCCGGATCTGCGTCACCCACTTTCACGGCGACCACTGCCTCGGCCTGCCCGGGATCATCCAGCGCCTCTCCCTGGACCGGGTACCGCATCCGGTCACCGCGCACTACCCGGCCGGGGGTGCGGAATACTTCGCCCGGCTGCGGCACGCCAGTTCGTTCCACGAGACCGCCGACCTGCGGTCCGAGCCGATCGACCGGGACGGCCAGCAACTGCCCACCAGCGCCGGCACGCTGGAGGCGCGACGGCTACGGCACCCGGTGGAGACGTACGGCTACCGCCTCGTCGAGCCGGACGATCGCCGGATGCGGAGCGACCTGCTCGCCGCGTACGGCATCTCTGGTCCGGCGATCGGAGAGCTGATCCGCGCCGGCCACCTCGACGTGGCCGGGCGCCGCGTCCCACTGTCGGCGGTGAGCGAGCCCCGACCCGGGCAGCGGTTCGCGTTCGTGATGGACACCGGGCTCTGTGATGCCGTGTTCGCCCTCGCCGACCGGGCCGATCTGCTGGTGATCGAGTCGACGTTCCTGACCGAAGATGTCGCGTTGGCCGCCGAGGTCGGCCATCTGACGGCGGCGCAGGCCGCCCGGGTGGCGGTCGAGTCAGGGGTACGCCGACTCGTGCTGACGCATTTCTCCCAGCGCTATCCGGACCCGGACCGGTTCGCGGCCGAGGCCCGCGAGCACTTCACCGGTGAACTCGTGATCGCCACGGATCTGAGCCGAGTGCCGGTGCCCGCTCGTCGCCCCGACGTACGAATATCGGCGCAGAACTAAGCTTTCCTGGTGACCGTTTCTCTGCGCCCGGCGGTAGCCGATGATCTGATGGCAGTCGGCGCGCTGCATCACCGGTCCCGGGTGGCCGCCTACCGGGACATCGTGCCGGCCGACGCGCTGGCCGCGATCTCCGCCGAGATGCTGGGCCGGTGGTGGTCGGAGCGATGGCCGTACGAGCGGGACATCCACCTGCTGACCGTGGCGGAGCGGGCCGGACGGCTGGTCGGATTCAGTTACGTCGGCCCGCACGACCCGGGCGGCACTGTCGACGCCCCGCCGGATCTCGGCGAGCTGTACGCGATCCACCTCGACCCCGCCGAACAGGGCCGTGGGGTGGGTCGGGCCTTGATGGTCGATGCGCTGGGCACGTTGCGCGCTCAGGGCTGGCCGCGGGCTGCGCTGTGGGTGCTGGCCGGCAACGCCCACGCTCGACAGTTCTACGAGCGGGGCGGCTGGACGCCCGACGGCGTCGAGCGTGACGGGGACATCGGGCCGGCGATGACCCGGCAGTTGCGCTACAGCCGCGCCCTGTCCTGAGGTCCGTCTGTACCACCGCACCACCGCACCACCACCACCGCACCACCACCGCACCACCACCGCACCACCACCGTCACGTCGATCAAGGACTTCCCCGTCGATCAAGGACTTATCGCGATGGTTTGATCACCAAACCACGACAAGAAGTCCTTGATCGACGGGGTGGGCGGGGCGGCGTGGGGGCGGGTGGGGAAGGGGTTAGCGGGCGCCGAGGTGGGCGAGCAGGTCCTGCCGGGTCAGCACACCCTTGGGCTTGCCATCGACCAGCACCAACGCCGCGTCGGTCTTCTCCAGCAGCCCGACCGCCTCGCTCACCGGCTGCCCGCCACCGATCATCGGCAGCGGCTCCGCCATGTGCCGCTCGATCGTGTCGTGCAGGTGGGCCTGACCGGTGAAGAGGGCGTCGAGCAGGTCCCGCTCCGCGATCGAGCCGGCCACCTCACCGGTGACCACCGGTGGCTCGGCCTTGAGTACCGGGAGCTGCGAAACGCCGTACTCACGCATGTAGTCGATGGCGTCCCGGACCGTCTCGGTCGGGTGCACGTGCACCAGCTCCGGAATCCGACCCGGCTTGCTGGCCAGCGCCTCGGCCACGGTCGCCTCGGTGCCGCCGGTGGCCATGAAGCCGTAGCGGGCCATCCAGTCGTCATTGAAGATCTTGGACAGGTAGCCGCGCCCACCGTCCGGCAGCAGCACCACGATCACGTCCTCCGGGCCCGCCCGCCGGGCGACCTCCAGGGCGGCGGCCACGGCCATCCCGCAGGAACCGCCGACCAGCAGTCCCTCCTCGCGGGCCAGCCGCCGGGTGAGCTCGAACGACACCTTGTCCGAGACCTCGACGATCTCGTCGCAGATCGTCCGGTCGTAGGTCATCCGGCCAGAAGTCCTCGCCCACCCCCTCGACCAGGTAGGGCCGGCCGGTGCCGCCGGAGTAGACCGAGCCCTCCGGGTCGGCGCCGATCACCTGCACCGCGCCCGTCGGACGCCTCCTTCAGGTAGCGGCCGATCCCGGAGATGGTGCCGCCGGTGCCCACCCCGGCGACGAAGTGGGTGATCCGGCCATCGGTCTGCTCCCACAGCTCCGGGCCGGTCGTCTCGTAGTGTGACCGGGGGTTGGCCGGGTTGGCGTACTGGTCCGGCTTCCAGGCCCCCGGGATTTCCCGGGCCAGCCGATCCGAGACGTTGTAGTAGGAGCGGGGGTCCTCCGGCGCCACGGCGGTCGGGCAGACCACCACCTCGGCGCCGTACGCCCGCAGCACGTTCTGCTTGTCCTCGCTGACCTTGTCCGGGCAGACGAAGACGCACCGGTAACCCTTGAGCTGGGCGACCAGGGCCAACCCGACCCCGGTGTTGCCGCTGGTCGGCTCGACGATGGTGCCGCCGGGCCGGAGCAACCCGGCCTGCTCCGCGTCCTCGACCATCCGCAGCGCGATCCGGTCCTTGACCGAACCGCCGGGGTTGAAGTACTCCACCTTCGCGAGCACGGTCGCCTCGATGCCGGCGGTCACATTCCGCAGCCGGACCAGCGGGGTATTGCCGATCAGATCAACGACATTGTCGTAGTAGCGCACGTCGTCGTGCCCTTCCCGTGTGCATGCCGAACGACCGGAGGCCGACGACCGGCGCCGATCAGGTGCCGATGGCCCACGGCCGGGCGGAGTTCGCCGCTGCGGCAAGCCTACGTGCCGTCAGCCCACGGCATGGCCGGGGATCACCGATGCCCGATGGGCCTCCCAGGCCAGGAAGCGCTCTGTCTCAGCCAGCACGCTCCCGGCCAGCCAGGCCACCATCAACGCGTCGTCGGCGAGCCCGAACACCAGCATGAACAACTCGGGCATGAGGTCGACCGGGGAGATCACATACACCATCGCGCCGACCATCATGGCCAGCCGCAGGCCGCCGTCGTAATCGCCCCGGGTGGTCGCCCGGATCATCCGAGGCAGCGCACCGAGCCGCTTGCCCAGCGACGGCCCACCCCGTGCGCCGGCGGTCAACGCCCGTGCCAGCGCCGCGAACGCGGCGGTCCGGTTGAGTTTCTTGGCCATGTCTGCGCCTCCTTCCGCCCATGATGCACGAGGTCCGCAAAGGTTGGTCGTCGTGGCATCGACGGATCTCCTAGGATAGATACCCCTCGGCGCCGGCGCTCAGTCCGATTTCAGCCGGCCGAGCGGAAAACGTCAACGGCGAACGCGGTGGCCCCGCGATAATCTCGAAGCCCGCAGGGATGATCGCGGCAGGCGGAGGTGCGCTTGATGGGTCGGGCCGGTTCGGCGGCGCGGGTACGCAGCCCGTGGCGGTCGGCGCGGCGGGCCGCCAGGATCGCGGCCCTGGGCATCGGGGTAACCGCGGTGGCCGGGGTGACCGCGACCGGCGTACTGGTCGGCCAGGCTCAGCGCGCCCGGCGGATCATTCCCATGGCCGAGGCGCCACCACCGCGCGGCGACGGCGTCTACGGCGCCAGGCTCCCCGGCGAGCCGGTCACCATGGTGGTGCTGGGCGACTCCTCCGCCGCTGGTTACGGTGTGCACCGACCCCGGGAGACCCCGGGCGCGCTGCTCGCCACCGGTATCTCCCGCCGGCTACGCCGACCGGTACGACTGCACCGGTTCGCCGTGGTGGGCAGCCTCTCCGCCGGGCTGCCACCCCAGGTGGAGGCCGCCCTCGAGCAACGCCCGGATCTGGCGGTCATCCTGATCGGCGGCAACGACGTCACCAACCGGACGCCAGCCACGCTCGCCGTGCGCTATCTCGTCGACGCGGTACGCGAACTGCGGGCCGCGGGCGCCCAGGTGGTCGTCGGCACCTGTCCCGACCTGGGTGCGATTCAGCCGATCAAGCCGCCGCTGCGGTGGCTGGCCCGACGGTGGAGCCGCCAGTTGGCCGCGGCGCAAACCGTCGCCGTGGTCGAGGCGGGCGGTTGGACCGTCTCCCTCGGCGACCTGCTTGGGCCACGGTTCGCCGCCGAGCCCGGACGGATGTTCGCCTGGGACCGGTTCCACCCATCCGCTGAGGGGTACGCGATCGCCGCCGCGGCCCTGCTGCCGACCGCGCTGGCCGCGCTCGGGGGTGCGCCGGAACGGCGGGCGGCACTGGTCGAGGGCGAGGGCGTACGGTCGTTGCCGGAAGCCGCCCAGCAGGCTGCCCGACACGCTGGCACGGAGGTCAGCGGCGCTCAGGTGGCCGGTCGCGACCGGGGCCCGGCCGGCCGGTGGGTCGAGCTGCGTCGGCGCCGGGCCTGGTTCGGCCAACCGCGCGGCGATGATCCGGAGGACGGCTCCGACGCCGGAACCCGACCGCGGGACACCGGGGAACTCTCCCCGGTGGCGCAGCGACCGGAGCCGCCGGCCCGGGTGCGGGCCCCGAGCGAACCCGGTGGCACCAGTTGACCGGCGACCTAACCGACGACGGGTCCGGAAAGGAAACGCCGATGGCCGAGCGGAGCCTAGGTATCCGGGCCGGCCGGGCCGCCACCATGACGCTGATCGCCGGCACGGTCGGCAGGGCCGCGGTGCTCGCCGGGGAGGCCCTGCCCGCCGGTACGTACCACCCGTCAGTCGACGGCTACCACCTGTGGGCGCAGGCGCTGCTACCGGCGGTGGCCGAGGCGGCGGTGGCCGAGGCGGCGGTGGCCCCGCAACATTGAGCCGCCGGAAGGTTAACGTTGGTTCATGTCGACTGACTCCCTCCGCAATGCCGTCATCGTCGCCACCGCCCGATCCCCCATCGGCCGCGCCGGCAAGGGTTCACTGCGCGACGTCCGCCCGGACGATCTGGCCGCCACCATCGTGCGGGCCGCGCTCGACCAGGTGCCCCAGCTCGACCCGACCGACGATCGACGATCTCTATCTCGGCTGCGGTCTGCCCGGCGGCGAGCAGGGCTTCAATCTGGCCCGGGTGGTGGCCACCCTGCTCGGCCTGGACACCCTGCCCGGCGCCACGCTGACCCGCTACTGCGCCTCCTCCCTGCAGACCACCCGGATGGCGTTCGCACGCGATCCGGGCCGGCGAGGGCGACGTCTTCATCTCCGCCGGGGTGGAGTGCGTGTCCCGATACGCCCGGGGCAACTCCGACGGGCTGCCGCCGGAGGCGCAGGCGCTGGTCGGCGGCGGCTGGCAGAACCCGCGCTTCGCGGCGGCCCGGGCCCGGTCGGCCAGCCGCGCCCAGGGCGACGCGCCGGTCTGGACCGATCCGCGGCACGACGGTGGGCTGCCCGACATCTACCTGGCCATGGGGCAGACCGCCGAGAACCTGGCCCAGGTGTACGACGTCAGCCGCACGGAGATGGACGAGTTCGGCGTACGCAGCCAGAACCTCGCCGAGAAGGCCATCGCGGACGGTTTCTGGGCCCGCGAGATCACCCCGGTCACCACGCCCGCCGGCGACGGTGGTCAGCACCGACGACGGGCCCCGGCCGGGCGTGACCCTGGAGGGCGTGTCCGGGCTGAAGCCGGTGTTCCGCCCGGACGGGCGGATCACCGCCGGCAACTGCTGCCCGCTCAACGACGGCGCGGCGGCCGTGGTCATCATGAGTGAGCAGCGGGCCCGCGAGCTCGGCATCACCCCGTTGGCCCGGATCGTCTCGACCGGCGTGACCGCACTCTCGCCGGAGATCATGGGGCTCGGCCCGGTCGAGGCGTCGCGGCAGGCGCTCGCGCCGGGCGGGAATGACCATCGACGACGTCGACCTGGTGGAGATCAACGAGGCGTTCGCCGCCCAGGTGATCCCGTCGTACCAGCAGTTGGGCATCCCGCTGGAGAAGCTCAACGTGGCCGGCGGCGCCATCGCGGTCGGCCATCCGTTCGGGATGACCGGCGCCCGGATCACCGGCACCCTGCTCAACGCCCTCGACTGGCACGACAAGACCATCGGTCTGGAGACCATGTGCGTGGGTGGCGGCCAGGGCATGGCCATGGTGCTGGAACGGCTGAGCTGACCCGGCCGGCACGGCGGTGCCGCCAACGCCGGACCGTAGCCGCTCAGAGCGCCTGACGGGCGGCGTTCACCTCGGCCGTCGCACCGGCCAGCGCCTCGGCTGGCGGGTCGGCGGCGAGCAGATCGGCGGTGACCACCCGGAGCTGGTCCGGCAGGGCCAGATCGTTGTCCAGCCGGGGCACCGTCCGGCGGGGCAGACCCTCCGGCGTCGGCGGCCAGGTTGGCGACCTGCTGCACCAGCCGGTGCAACAGATCGGCCCGGGTGACATTGCCGACGGTAGCCGACGCGGCCCAACGCGGCGGCTCCCAGTGCGCGACCTGGCGGACCAGCAGGTTGACCACCCGGGTCAGTTCATCTGCGCTCATCGCGGCCGAGTCTAGGGTCACGGCCGCAACCGCGCAGCCGGGCCGAACTCGGACTCGTCGGGTGTTGCCGATCCGACCGAGGCGCGGCTAGTGCCGCAGGGCGCACCGGCCGGGGTGAAACGGCGGACGCCCGCCCCGTGCGGGGCGGGCGTCCGGTTCAGCGCCGCGTCGCGGCAACCGTCGATCAGATTCCGTGAGCGCCAGCGGCGTTACTCGGGGCGACTGCGGTCAGTCATCGCCCTGTAGGTAGCTGAGCAGGCGGAGAATCTCAATGTAGAGCCAGACCAGGCTGACCAGGATGCCGAAGGCCGCGGTCCAGGCGTAGCGCTGCGGCAGCCCCATCCGTACGCCTTCTTCGACCTCGTGGAAGCTGAGGATGAAGCTCAGCGAGGCGATCACGATGCAGACCAGGCTGAAGCCGATCGCCAACAGCCCCCCGTCGCGTAGCCCGGTCTGGACGCCGAAGAGCGAGAGCACGAGGTTGATCATCATGACGCCGAAGACGCCGGCCATCGCGGCGACCAGGCCCCGGGCGAATTTCGGGGTGGCCCGGATGACCCGCATCTTGTAGAGCATCGCCATCAGGAAGAAGACCCCGAAGGTGGCGACCACCGCCTGGAGCACGATGACCGCTGTAGGCGTTCTCGAAGAACTTGCTGATCATGCCGACGAAGACGCCCTCGACGACGGCGTAGGCGACCACCAGCGCGGGGTTGGCGGCAGCCCGGGAGAAGGAGATCACCAGCCCGAGCACCAGCCCGATCAGGCCGGCGCCGATCCAGGCCGCACCGGCGAGCGCGTTCGGCACCAGCATCCAGGCCGCCGCGGCGGAGGCACCGGTGATGCCGAGCAGCGTGACGGTCTTGACGACGACGTCGTCGATGGACATCGGCTGCACGGTGGGGGGCGCGACCGGGAAGGCCTCTGCCGTCGGATACTGCTGCCCATAGGGGCCGGCCGGGGCGTACCCGGCGGCCCGTTCGCGCTCGGCCGCCTGACCGAGCCGGGACAGTACCGGGTTGGACGTCTTCACTTTCAGGCCTCCCTCAGGGTCGATGCACATACCGCGTGCCCCGCAAGGGTATCGGGCCTTGACGGACCTGTGGAGATCACGCGACGGCCGGACGGCCGGCGCGTCGCCCCAGCAGAGCCTGCGGCGACACCCATCGCCACCTGCGGCGTACTCGTGCCCGGGGCGGGGGTCGAACCCGCACGCCTTGCGGCAGCCGCTTTTAAGGCGGCCGTGTCTGCCTTTCCACCACCCGGGCGGGCGGATATCACCGGAGCGACGATCCGCTCCGGTGCCTGTCACCGTAGCGGGTTCCTGCCCGCCTGGCGGCACCCCGCCATCGGATCGGCACTATGGTCGAGGTCGTGACCAGCACAGCCCGGGCAACGCAGCGATGCCCCCGCCGGCCAGAGCGGCATGGACATCGCGCCCAACCGGTCCCGGTGGGACCCGGCTGGCCGAGATGGCCCACCGGAATCGATTCGATCTTGGGATTTGCCTGCTCTTCGCGCTTCTGGCCGGCTGGCTCACCCACGGCCTGTGGCCGGATCCGGCCGCCCGGACCCTCGCGCTCAACCCCGAAGATCAGACCTTATCGAGTGGTTCCTGGCAAATGACGCCCGCATCCTGTTCGGTGATTTCAGTCTGGTCAACGACCGGATCAACGCGCCGGACGGGTTCAACATGCTCGTCAACGCCACAGTCATCGTGCCGGGCTTCCTCCTCGCGCCGGTCACGCTGCTCTTCGGCGCCGCCACCTCGTTCGCTCTGCTGGCCGCCGGCAACCTGGCGGTAACCGCGACCGGCTGGTACCTGCTCTACACCCGGACGCTCGGTGCGCACCGCGTCGCGGCGGCGATCGGCGCCGGCTTCTGCGGCTTCGCCCCCGGCATGGTCTCCCAGTCCAACAGCCATCCGCACATGACGGCCCAATGGTTGGTCCCGGCCATGGTCTGGTGTGTCGTACGTCTGGTCCAACTGGCTGATCCAAAGAACCACGCCGACCGGTCGAGTGCCGCCCGCCGTCTGGTGGCCGTGGCGGTGACCCTCGCGGCCGCTGGTGAGCATTCAGCTCTTCGTCGGCGAGGAGGTGCTCTTCCTGGCCGCCACCACGCTCGCTCTGCTGGCGGTCAGTTACGCGGTGGTGGCCCCGAAATTCGCCCTGCGCGTACTGCCCCGGTTCAGTGCCGGCATCCTGCTGGCGGCGGGGCTGGCGCTGATCGCCCTCGCGTACCCGATCTGGATCCAGTTCAATGGTGCGCAGAGCGTGCCGAACGGCGTCTTCAGCCCCGACTACTTCTCTGCCGACCTGTCCAGCTTCACGGCGATCTCGCCACTCTCCGCTGATCGGTTCGACGCAGACGGCGCGGTTGAGCACCGGCGCCTCCGAATACAACACGTTCTTCGGCCTGCCGCTGCTGGTGGTCACCGTGGCGTGTGTCTGCTGGCTCCGTCGGCACCCGCTCGTCATCGCGATCGTCCCGGTCGGCATCCTGTCCGCCTGGCTCTCCCTGGGGCCCCGCGTGATCATCGACGGCACCCGCACGGATATCCGGGCCCCCTACGAACTGCTGCGGGACGTTCCGGTGATCGACGGCGCCCTGCCGATGCGGTTCGCCCTGGCGTTGATCCCGCTTATCGCCACGGTCCTGGTACTCGCGGTGGATCGTGCGCTGCGCGCCGGACCGGTCGCTGCGCGGGTGGTCCTGGCAGCCGTGGTCGGGGCCCTGTTGCCGATCCTGCCGGCACCACTGCCCACGACCGCCCGTGCCCCGGTGCCGGTCTTCATCAGCGACGGACACTGGCGCCAATGCACCCCCCGTGACGGAGTGCTGGTGCCGGTGCCCCTGCCGACCCCGAAGAAGCCGGACGCGATGCGTTGGGCCGCCGCCGCGAACGCGGAGTTCCGGCTACCGGAGGGCTTCTTCATCGCCCCGTACGGAGCGGAGGGCAGGGCGTCACTGGGCACCTACAGTCAGCCCACCTCCGGTTTACTCAATGAGGTGGCCCGGACCGGACAGGTCCCGACGATCACCGCCGATCACCGCGCCCAGGCCGCCCGGGACGTCAGCTTCTGGGGTGCGTCCTGCGTGGTGCTGGCCGAGTCACAGCCCAACGTCACAGCGCTGCGCGACACCCTGGACCTGCTCTTCAGTCCCGGCGCGCTCGTCGCCGACGCGTGGGTCTGGCGGGTCTGACCGCCAACGCTCCACATCGGCGCACGCCTTCGGTGCGCCGAGCGCGGAGAACACGGAGAGCTCCGATCCGGTGGAGACCCGCTACGGCCGCTCCGCGACCGCGAGCACGGATTGGCCGAACGGCACCCGCAGCCGAGGTTCCACCCGGCGCAACACGGGCACGACGAGCCGATCGTAAATTTTCAGCGGCAGACCGTTCTGCGGCCGACCCCCCAGCGCCTTGATGAACACCAGCCAGCCGAACAGCCCGAGCGAGTTGACGTAGTGCACCTTGACCGGTCGAAGCTCCGCGGCCCGCAAGGCCGACTCCATCGAAGAGACCTGATAACGCCGGAAATGGCCGATCTCCCGATCGAAGTCGCTCATCGCCTTTTCGAAGGCGGGCACCACCAGGACGATCCGGCCGCCCGGTCGGACCAGTCGGGCGAAGTCACGTAGCGCCTCCACGTCATCTTCAATATGTTCAAGAACGTTGAGCGCCACCACCGCGGAGTATTCGGCGGTCTCCCGGATCGGCACGGTCAGCTCGCGAACCTGGACGCTGGGATGCCCGGCGAATCGCTCCCGCAGCAGCGCGAGTCGGCCCGGGTCGGCCTCCGAGGCGGTCATCGGTCGACTGCCGGCAGCCCACAGGGCGGCGGCGTCACCCAGCCCCGAACCGATTTCCAGCGGGTCGTCCCCCAGCCAGGGCTCGGTCAGGGTGATCAGCCAGTCGGCGTAATTGGCCGCTGTCCGCAGATCCTCCAACACCGCCGACTGCAGAACGGTGGCCTCTGCCAGCGTCGCGGGCGTGCTCTCGTCGAGTAGCCCGCCCGCTCCGTGCGGCCCACGCGGAAGATCGCCACCCGCCACCTCACCTGAACGCTCCGAGACGGTGCCGGCGCGAACGCGGGGCATGAAGGCTCCTCGTCATCGTGATCATTTGCCGAAGTCTGGATAGGATAACGCGAATCGCCTGAGCTAACGGCGCTTATGGATCAAAAGCCGCATTCCGGGACCGCGGACTAGCTAGGGGCGGGAGTCACGGTCAACCTGCGGGGTCGCTTCCACGAAATCCTCGCGCGGATCATGCAACTGACCGAGCGCGACCACTTCCCGTTTCAGGAAGATGGCCAGCGTCCAGTCAACCACCACCCGTACCTTGCGGTTGAACGACGGGATCCGGCTCATGTGGTACGTCCGGTGCATGAACCAGGCCAACAGCCCGGTCAGCTTGATCCCGTAGACCTGACCGACGCCCTTGTGTCGGCCGAGGCTCGCCACGCTGCCCGCATGCTTGTGCTTGTAGTTGACCGGCTTATGGCCACGGATGACCGCGCGGATATTGTCCGCCATCCGGTCCGCCTGGCGCACCGCATGCTGCGCGCTGGGCGTACAGAACGCCCCCGGCGGCTTGGTCAGATCCGGCACCGCCGCACAGTCACCGGCGCTCCACGCCCCCTCGACCACCTGATCCCCGTCGACCACCTGCAGGGTTGGCAGACAGGTGACCCGGCCCCGCTCGTCCCGGGGCAGATCCGTCTGGTCGAGCATCGGCGCGGGCTTCACCCCGGCGGTCCAGACGATCGTGTCGGACCGGAAACTGTCCCCGTCGGAGAGCTTGACCAGGCCATCCACGCACGACTCCAACCGGGTGTCCAGCCGGATGTCCATCTTTCGCTTCAGCAGCGCCTGCACCGTGTACGCGCCCATGTCCCGGTCCACCTCGGGCAGCACCCGCTGGGTCGCCTCGACCAGGATCCAGCGCATGTCGTCCGGCGTGAGTTCCGGGTAGTACTTCAGCGCGTCCCGGGCCATGTCCTCCATCTCGGCCAACGCCTCGATGCCGGCGTAACCACCGCCGACGAAGACGAAGGTCAGCGCGCAACGGCGGGTCTCCGGGTCGGCCGTCGCGGCGGCCACATCGAGACGGTCCAGCACATGGTTACGCAGATAGATCGCCTCACCGATGTTCTTGAACCCGATGCCCCGCTCGCGCAGACCCGGGATCGGCAGGGTCCGGGAGACCGCACCCGGCGCCACGATGATGTGGTCGTACTCGATGTCCCGGGGCGGGCCGATGATCGGCTGCACGGTCGCGACCTTGCGGGCGTGTTCGATCCGGGTGACCGCGCCGGCGACGATCCGGCACCGGCGCAGCTCGCGCCGCAGCGGCACGACGGCGTGCCGTGGGGAAATGCTGCCCGCCGCCGCCTCCGGCAGGAAAGGCTGGTACGTCATGTGCGGCTGCGGGTCGACCACGATGACCTCGGCCTCCCGCGACCGGAACCTCCTGGACAGGCGCAGGGCCGCGTACAGCCCCACATGGCCAGCGCCTACGACGAGGATCCGCTGCGGCTTCACCGCTCCATCTTCCCCCGCCCGAGTGTCAATGTGCGGCAGATGCCGTTTCCGGAGTCGAGAACACGGTACACCCGGCAAACCAGGCGTCGGCGGATCCAGCCCCGGAGCAACCGCCCTACCCGCGCCGGAAGAGCCAGGCGAGCAGCGCGGCGACCAGTACCGCCACCGCCAGGCCACCGAGCGTGGCGGCCAGGAAGACACGGTCACGCCAACTGTCCGGTCAGGGAGAGCAGCAGCACCGCCAACACCGCCGTCGCGAACGCCACAGCGAGCGCCCGGGACACCCATCGAGCGAGCACCTCCGGCGCGACCACCGCGTCGTGGGGCAGCAGGGCGGCCAGCGCGCAGAGGCTGTGGCTCAGATAGAGGAAGGTGGCCAGGCCGAGCAGGCGCCACAGCTCGATCGGCTCGTCATCCCAACTTGTGGAGATGAGCCAGCCGGCGACCGCGATGAGCAGGGCGACGGTCGCCCAGGCACGCCGCGGCGCCACCGCGGGCAGCACCACGACGAGCAACAGCAGGCCGCCGGCCGGACCGGCGATGAACTGCACCGGGTACGCCAGCACCATCGACACCACCAGAGCACACAGCACGCCGAAGCGCACCAGCAGCGGCGCCAGGGTGGCCCGGGTCACCCGTCGGTGGATCCGCCCGATCACCCCGGAACGCTCGCTCCTCGCGCTCACCGGAACACCTCCTTCGATCGCGACTGCGGGGCTCGGTCGCTGCGCTCCCTCAACTCGCATTCCGGCGTGCGCGCCCACGCGCACCGCTCCTCGCGCTCACCGGACCTGCTTTCGGGGCCGAGGCGAGTCTCGCCACATCCCGCAGCACCAGGTCCAGGCTGCCCGCACCGGCCCACCGGACCACGGGTACGCCATGCTCGCGGAGTTGGCCGATGGTGTTCTCCCGGTCAAGGCGCCAGAGCCGATATGCCACCTCGGTCCACGGGCCGCGCTGCGCCGGGGCGGCCGCCTCGGGCAACGTGTCCACGGCCACCACGAACCGTCCGGAGCGCGCCAGCCGGGCCAGCATCGCCGCCGACCGGTCGTCGACCAGCGGGGTGAGCACCACGACCAGCGCGTTGGACGACAGTAGCTGGGGGCCGAAAACCTGATCGTAGGGCTCGTACGGGGACGCCTCGGCCCGCACATCGAGCAGCCACTCCAACAGGGTCAGGTATTGGCGACGGCCGGTGGCCGGACGCAGCCGGCGGGCCGCTGGCCCGTACTCCAGCATGGATACCCGGTCGCCCCGGTGCAGATAGTGCTCAGCGATCGCGGCAGCGGCCCGAACCGTCGTGTCCAGCACCGACGCGTCACCCCGGATGCCACCGGAGCGTCCCGCCTCGACCAGCACGTCGAGCAGGAGCACCACCTCGGCGTCCCGATCGGACAACATCGCCGCCACGTGCAGTTGCCGGGCACGCAGCGAAACCCGCCAGTCGATCCGGCGTAGCCGATCACCGGGACCGAAGATTCGTACCCCGGCCAGTTCACCGCCCTCGCCCGGACGCCGCGAGCGGTGCCCGCCGACCAGGCCGGCCGCCCTGGGCATGGCCTCGTCGGCGTCGAACGGCTCGGTCACCGGATAGACCCGCACGCCCCGGACCGCGCTGACCACCGGCCGGCTGACCAGCAGACCGTCGGCGGTCACCGCCCGGGTCACCGCCGGTCCGAGCTGATGGCGACCCCAACGTCGGGTCTCGCCCCGCAACTGGATGTCAGCCGCCGTACCGGCCGGCACCGCGAACGCGAACGGCCGGTCGGCACCGCGCCGGGCAGCGAAACCGTCGGGGGTCCCGGCGGCGGATCGCGCCTCGGCGGTCTCCTCGGTCTGCCCGAACCTGGCCCGGTCGAACCCCAACCAGGGCGAAAGCGTGGTACGGGCCAGCACGAGGTCATAGCCGACCACATCCTGATTACCTACGGTAAGGGTGCCGTCGACGGAACCACCCTCGACGAGGTTGCCATCCGCCGCGCCGACGGTGATCCACGGCGTACTCGTCGGCCGGCGGCGCATCGCGTACGCCGTGCCGAGCGCGAACGGCGCCGCCAGCACGACCAGGTCGACCCGACCGAACAGCACCCCGGCCACCAGCAGCAGGCCGGTCAGCAGCACCGCCCGGCCGAACGCCCGGGTCGGGGTCCACTCCGGCGTGGGCGCGGCCCCGGACCCCGCCGGGTCGGCATCGGTCGATTTCGGGTACGGCGGCCCGCAGTACCAGCTCCGGCTGGATCATCGCGGCCAGCTCACCGGGACGGCACGCCAGCGGCGTAACTCGGCATCGCGCCACTTGCCGGAGCGGGAGTACGTTCGAGAACCTCATTGACCACGAAGGCCGGATCAGCCCGGCGCAGCCACATTTCGGGGCGCAACGTGATCCGGTGCGCCAAGGCCGGCACGGCGACCTCCTTGACGTCCTCCGGGATGACGTAGTCCCGACCGGCCAGCGCCGCCTTGGCCCGGGCCAGCAGGAGCAGCGCCAGCGACCCGCGGGGCGAGGCACCGACCAGCACCGAAGCGTGCTCGCGGGTGGCCGCGGTCAGCTCGACGATGTACCGGCCGACCGAGTCCTCGACGACGATGTTCTCCAGCGCGGCCTGCATGGCGCGCAGGGTGGCCGCGTCAACCACCGGCTCCAAGTCGGCCTCCTCCTGGCGACGGGCCATCCGGCGCCGCAGCACGTCCCACTCCTGGGCGCGGGTCGGATAGCCGAACGAGACCCGGAGCAGGAACCGGTCGAGCTGCGCCTCGGGCAGCGGATAGGTGCCCTCGTACTCGATCGGGTTGGCGGTGGCCAGGACGTGGAACGGCGGGTCCAACCGGTAGGTGACACCCTCCACCGAGATTTGCTTCTCCTGCATCGCCTCCAGCAGCGCCGACTGGGTCTTTGGCGGCGTGCGGTTGATTTCGTCGGCGAGCAACAGGTTGGTGAAGACCGGACCGGCGCGGAATTCGAAGTCGGCGGTGCGCTGGTCGTACAGGAAGGAGCCGGTGACGTCGGCCGGCAGCAGGTCCGGGGTGAACTGCAATCGACGGAAGTCCAGCCCGAGGGCCTGCGCGAACGACCGGGCGGTCAGCGTCTTACCCAGGCCCGGCAGGTCTTCGAGCAGCACATGACCGCCGGCCAGGATCCCGGCCAGCACCAACTCCAGTGCGTCACGCTTGCCGACCACCACCGTGCCGACCTGATCCAGTACCGCCCGCGCCAGCCGCCCCACATCCAAGACGGCCCCGTGGTCCACCTGGGTCATAGTTTCTCCAATTGTGCGACGATCGCCGCGAGCTCGCGCGGCGCTGGCGTGCGCTTGACGGGTTTCTCCAGCAGCTTCCACAGTGGATCACCGAGCAGGGCCCGGGCCCGCTCCGGGTCACCATCCCGGGTCAGTCCGTGCCGCTGGCGGAGCCGCTCGTCCACGAGGTCGGCGATCAGCGGCTGCACGGTCCGGCGGAACCGGTCCGGTTCCCCCCTCGACCAGGTCGAGCTTCCGCTCCCAACGGTTGACTGAACTCCCCAACGCGTCCGGGGCGTTCCAGTTGTACCCGCCGTCGTGCCGGTCCCCGGCGGCGGACGGGTGGGACCGGCCGCGCTGCCGCGACCAGCAGTTGACCGCTGATCCGACGCAACATGAGCAGGGCCAGGTAGCCCACGAAGACCGCCAGCCCGGACACCCCGATGCCGAAGAGCCGCAAGCCGAAGATGGTGACCGCGGTGAGCGCGGCGGCCCCCAGCACGGTCCACACCCACCAGGCGGTCCCGCCGCGCTGCCGCCGGGCCCGCGACGCCGGTTCCTCCTCGTGCCCGAGCAGGTCTTCGATACTCGCGCTGGGCTCGGTCACCCAGGCACCTCCGCGGTGAGTTCGGCGCGCAGCCGCCGCAGGGCGGACCGGGCCTGGGCGCGCATCCGCTCGTCGACCTGGCGGGTGGCGTACCGCGCCTCGCGGTAGACGCCGGCGAACGCGGCCAGCACATCCGCACTGACCACGGCGGGGCCACTCGCGCCCGCCGTGGCGCCCTGGGCCAACAGCCGGGTCACCAGGTCGGTCGGGGTGTCGCCGACCTGGCGTGCGATGCCGGCCACGGCGGCGGCCTGCTCCAGCCGTACCCAGCAGGCGATCACCGCCCGGCGCGGGTCGGCGTCGGCATCCGACAGGTCGACCAGACCGGCATCGAGCGCGGCGACCACCTCCGCCGCGGTTCGCTGCGGTGAGTGGCGCGGCTCGCCGTCCGGTGGCCGTCGGCCGATCCGGCGACGAAGCAGATTGCGGGTCAGCGCCCAGATCAGCAGGCCGAGGAGGACCAGTACGGCAGCACCGCAGAGCACTCCGGCGACCACGGAGAGCCAGCCGGGAACCCCGCTCTGCTCGACCTCGGCGATCACCCGGGGCGGCGCGGTGGGCGGTTCGGCCAGGGGCTGCCACAGCACCGGCCGATCCCCATCCAACGACGGCACCCGGGTGAACCGCAGCGCCGAGTGGGCGCTGGCGATGGAGGCGAGGGCGAGCAGCCCGACGACCGCGGCCAGCGGCCAGAATCGGCGCAGCACTGAGGAGTCCATCAGGCGATCAGTTCGGCCTGGTGGACAGAATGCGATCACGGGCCGCGTGCCAGTCTGTCATCGCCTTTGCCCCCGAGCGATCAACTACGCACCAGACAGCGAGTGTGATCCGCTGATTGGCAACGATTATCGGGCTAAACCCACGGTCAGTCCAACCCGGCCAGATATTTCGCCCGGGCGAACACCTCGTCCAGCATCGTCGGTGTCAGCCGTCCGGTAAAGGTGTTCTGCTGGCTGACGTGGTAGCAGCCGAGCACCTGCGGCCCGGTCTCGCCGACCCAATGTTTTCCGTGACTGAACGTGGGTCTGGGTACGGGCGGGCGAACGCCGTACACCTGGCGCAGGATCGGCCACCACGCCGCCCAGGCGAAGGCACCCAGGGCGACCACGACGCGTAGCGTGGGCCGAATCAGCTCGACCTCGCGGTGCAGCCAGGGCGCGCAGGTGTCCCGCTCGACCGGGGTGGGTTTGTTCTCCGGTGGGGCGCAGCGGACCGCGGCGAAGATCCGGGTATGCCGCAGGGTCGAGCCCGTCATCAGCCGACACGCTGGTCGATTGGTTGGCCAGCCCGGCCCGGTGCAGGGCGGCGAAGAGCACATCACCGGAGCGGTCGCCGGTGAAGATCCGTCCGGTCCGGTTGCCGCCGTGCGCGGCCGGGGCCAGCCCCAGGATGGCGATCCGCGGATCGGAAACGCCGAAGCCGGGGACCGGGCGCCCCCAGTACTCCTGGTCGCGGAACGCGGCCCGGCGTACCTCGGCGACCTCCTCCCGCCACCGCACCAGACGGGGGCAGGCGAAGCAGTCGGTGATCGCACCGTCGAGGTCGGCCAGGTCGGTCGCGCTCGGCGCCCGGGTGACCACGTCCTCGGCGGTACGCGACTCAGCCAAGTTTGGCCCGGAAGAGTTCGAGGGTGCGGGCCCAGGCGCTGGCCGCCGCCGACCGATCGAACACCTCCGGCCGGTCGTCGTTGAAGAATGCGCGCCGGGTGCCCGGGTAGTCGTGCAGAACGCACTCACCGCCAGCCGCCTGGATCGCCCGTCGCGCGCTGCGCATCCCCTCCGCTGCCGAGGTGCCGTCCTCCTCGGCGCAGTGGATCACGGCATTCTTACCGGCGTAATCGGCCCACTCCGGCCGCATCCGCTCCCAGGGCAGGATCGGATAGAAACCGGCGGCCGCCACGATCCGTTCCGAGCAGGTCGCCGACCAGAGCGCCAGGCTGCCGCCAGCGCAGAAACCGGCGCTACCCACCTTGCCGGTGACGTCAGGACGATCGGCCAGGTAGTCGGCGGCCGCGGCGACTTCCCGGGCAGCCTGGTCCATCGCCAGCCCCATCAGCAGTTTGCCCGCCAGATCAGGCTCGGTGCCGCCGGCGCCCCGATACAGATCCGGAGCGAGCGCGACGAAGCCGGCACCGGCGAACCGATCGACGACAGCGGTGATGTGCGGTCCCAGTCCCCACCATTCCTGGAGCACAATCACCGCCGGGCTGGTCCCAGCATCAGCCGGCAGGGCCAGATATCCCTCACTGGTCCCTCCGTTGCTGCGATAGCTCACCATCTCGCCCATTGGCCGTTCTCCTGCCGGTCAGTCATTGTTGGCTGGTCGCACAGTGACGCTGCTACGTGCCGGTAGCCTGACATGCCGGACCGCCATGGGGAAAGAGAACGGCGACGTGGCGTACAACTCCTGTTTCGCAGATGTACACCACGCCGCCGCAGGTCCCCCCCGGAACGCTTTGAGGCAAGACTCACAGTTGCATATTCAGCCGGCCCGGGACCGTCATTCGGTCGGAGTGGGCTCCGGTTGCTCAGCCGAGGTCGAAGGCTCAGCCGAGGTCGAAGGCTCAGCCGCTGCCGGGCCGGGACTCAGATCCGGGCTGGGACTCGGGGCCGGCTCGGACAGCCGGAACGGCGCCGCCTGCGGGCAGTACGGGTAGGTCCGCAGGACCGGCTCGGTGGGATAGCCGTTGTCGCTGGGCATCGGCCGCGACTCGGGGCACCACGGCTCACCGAGCCGGATCGGCTGGCCGTTCTGGTCGAACAGTCGCGCATTCTCAATCAGCCGGCCCTCGCTGTCATAGACGAAGACGTCCTGGACCCCGGAATACGGATTGTCGTTGTAGACCGACTGATAGGTATTGCCACTCCAGCGACTGCGCTGGTCGGCGTAGATGAACGCGGCAAAGCCGAAAAGGACGATGATCACGGTACTGATCCCCAGGATCATCCTCGGTCGTCGGCTCAGGGTACGCCGCCCCAGCCAGATCGAGCCGGTGACAGTCAACGCGAGCAGCAGCAGCGCGGCGAGGCTACTGCCACCGAGCCGGGGCAACAGACCGTAGTTGGTGCCGCCGAGCAGCAGGGTGATGAGCATGGCGACCAGGTAACCGCGCAACACCCACCAGGCGGGCCGGAGTAGGCGGAGGAATTCGCTGCTGCGGCCGTACCCGATGATCGGTCCGAGCCGGCGGTCCAACGTCCGGAGCCGGTCGCGGACCAGCACCACGGCAGCGCTGATGCGCTGGTCCAGGTTGGGCGCTACGGTCGGCCCACCGACACCGGCGGCGGTTCGAAGCTCGGCCGCGTACGCCTCGGGCGGGCCGAGCCGGTCGATCAGCGAGCCGGCGCCCTCGGCGGCCACCTCCGCCAGGTGCTCGGGCAGGTCTTCGAGCAGCTCGTCGCGGACTGCCGGCGGCAGGTCGGCCAGCGCGGCCCGAACCTGACCCACGTAACGGGCGATCTCCTGCTCAGCATCGACGGTCATGCTGCTTTCCCCCGATCATCGAGCAGACTGTCCATCGTGGTTGCGAAGGATCGCCAGACCTTGCTGGACCGGTTGAGCTGATCGCGGCCGGCGGCGTTGAGCGCGTAGTACTTCCGGTGCGGCCCGGACTCGCTGGGGACCACGTAGGTGGTCAGCAATCCGGCCTGGAAGAGCCGACGCAGGGTGCCATAGACGGAGGCGTCGCCGATCTCATCGAGACCGGCGGCGCGTAAACGGCGCATGATGTCGTAGCCGTAGCCGTCCTCATCCCTGAGCACAGCCAGGACCGCGATATCCAGCACGCCCTTGAGCAACTGGGTCGTGTCCACGTATCGAACAGTACTGCGCAGTGCACAGTACTGCAAGGACGGACCCGCCTGACCCGCCCAGCCCGACCGACACCCGCCCAGCCCGACAATGTCGGGGACATTGCTGTATCCCGATTACCGCGATGCAGCAATGTCCCCGACATTGCGTGTCGGATCGCGCCGCGCCGGGGGCGCCGGGCGGACCGGGGTGGGTCAGGCCGCGCGCGGCAGGGCCGGGCCGCCGGTAGCCAGCAGGCGCTGGAGTACGCCAGCCAGCGCGCGGGCCTGGGCGAGATCCACCGGCCAGCGCTGAACCTCCTCGCCGCCTGACAGTTCGAGCAACACACCGCAGGGCGAGGTCGGCCCGACGTCCATCTGCCAGAGCCCCGCGCCTACCTGGATCACCTCGTTACCGCGCTGCGCAGCGGACTGCACCTCCGAAAGATGCAGTCCCGATGCACCGGCACACTCCGGTCCCCCCAGGCACCACAGTGGATGGGGCGAGTGAGCAATCTCGGCCATTTCAAAACCTCTCTGTCGGAAGGTGGGCTTTTCCAACGCCTTCCCGGAGCTCCCAGTTTCGTGACGAAGGGACTACGGTCGGAAGTCATGCCCTGCTCACCAGTTGCCGGTGAGTGGGTTCCTCGCGAATGGGTGGGCGACTGGTGATGGAGGTGTGATGGGAAATCGGGATCTGTCATCGCGAAAGTTTCTCGCCGACGAGCTACGCCGGGCCCGCAGCGAGCGTGGCCTGAGTCAGGAGGAACTGGCCGAGCAGATCAACTACTCCAGCTCGCTGGTCGCGATGGTGGAGACATCTCGCCGTACCCCGTCGGCTGATTTCCTCAATCGGGCTGACGAGGCGCTACAGACCGGGGGGGCTGCTGAGCCGGCTCCTCGCCCTGCTCGATTTGGACCCCGCCACGGATTGGTTCAAGCCGTGGCTCACCATCGAGCAGGAAGCCGCATGCCTCTTGGCCTTTCAGGTCTCGGTGCTACCCGGCCTGCTGCAAACCGAGGCATACGCCCGGGCGGTGTTACGCGGCGGTGGACTGCACAGCGACGACGAGGTCGAGCAGCGGGTAGCCGCCCGAATGCAACGGCAGCAAATCCTCAAGCGCGATGCTCCGCCGCAGTTCGTCGCGGTCTTCGACGAGTCCGTCCTCCGTCGGCCTATCCTCGGCGGGCCCGACATCATGCGTGAACAACTGGAGCATCTGGTCGCCTGCGCCGAGCGCCCACAGATCCACGTGCATGTCGTGCCCGCCGAGACGGGAGCGTATCCCGGGCTTGCCGGCCCCTTCATCCTCGCTGGCTATGCCGAGGGCAGCTGGGTAGCGCACCTGGACACCCCGCTCCGCGCGCAGGTGCTCGACCGGGCGGAAGACATTGCTAACCTTCATCGCAGGTGGGAGAGCATCCGGGGTGAAGCCCTCTCCCGCCGGCAATCGATCGCTCTCATTCAGGAGATAGCCAAGACATGGAGCTGACCGGCGCCCGCTGGCGCAAGTCCACCCGCAGCGACAACGGCGGCGATTCCTGCGTAGAGGTCGCCGACAACCTCACCGACGTTGTGCTGGTCCGCGACAGCAAAGACCGGACCGGACCGGTCCTCGCCTTTTCCCCCACCGCCTGGACCACCTTCGTCACCCGCATGCGGGAACAGACCTTCGAAACCCGGTAGGTCACACAGGAGCGTCGATCAAGGGCTTCCCTGTTGATCAAGGACTTGTTGCTGCGGTTTGGAGATCGATCTACCGCAACATGTCCTTGATCAACGGGCGGGGGCGGGTGCGGGGCGGGTCAGAGGTAGAGCTTGCGAAGCTCCCGGGCGATGTCCGACACCTCCGACATCCGGCCACTCGCAACCGAGATGACGAATGCTTCCGCCTGGTCAACATCAACATCCTGGATCGCCACCGCGTTCAGAGCGAGGAAGACTCTGGCAGCGGCCCAGGCAAGACGCTTGTTGCCGTCAATGAGGGCATGGTTCATGCAAACGGAATGCAGCAGGGCGGCAGCCTTGCTCCACACGTCCGCATACGCCTCCACATCGAAAACAACCGTTGCGGGCCGAACCACCGCCGAGGAGAGCAGGCCGAAGTCGCGCGCTCGTGGAGTCTCACCCAGCACGATCGAGGCGATCTCCATGAGATCGTCGACTTCGAGGTACGTGGTCATTTGGCCAGTCGGCGGAGCAGTTCAGCGTCACGCTCTGCCACGTCGCGGGCCAACTCCCGGACCCGGGCACGCTGGTTGCGCTCCAACACGTACTTTTCCACGGCGACGACGATGGTCGCATTCATCGACCGGCGGTCCTGTTCGGCGACCTGCTTCAACTGTTCGTGTAGCTCGTCTGGCAGATTCACTGTGGTAACCATAGCAGAATCATACCGTTTCCATACGGCTTTGCAGGTCTACCAGAGGGACCAGGCGATGCCGTCGAGGATGTCGTGTTCGCTGGCTACCACCGAGGTCATCCCGGCACGTTCCATGATCACACGAAGCACCAGGGCGCCGGCGCCGATCACGTCGGCCCGACCGGGGTGCATCACCGGGATGGCCAGCCGCTGCGCCGCCGACATCGACAGCAGCTCGGCGGTCACCTTCGCCACCGAGTCGTACGAGATCCGGGCATGGTGGATCCGCTGCGGGTCGTACCCGGTCAGGCCCTGGGCGATCGCGGCCACGGTGGTGACCGACCCGGCGAGCCCGACCAGGGTGGCGGCCTCCCGCCCCGGTACGGCCGCCAGCGCCTGGTCCACCACGGCGGCGATGTCCGCTTCGGCGGCGGCGATCTGCTCGGCGGTCGGCGGATCGCCGGCCAGGTGCCGCTCGGTCATCCGGACACAGCCGATGTTCACCGAGATAGCCGCGTCCACCGGGACCGTCGCATCGGCGGTAGCATCGCGCCCACCGACCACGAACTCGGTCGAGCCGCCGCCGATGTCGACCACCAGGTACGGCGCCGCCGCGTCGGCGGGCAGCCCGCGGACCGCGCCGGTGAACGACAGCCGGGCCTCCTCGTCACCGGTGACCACCTCGGGGGCGACCCCGAGGGTGGTCCAGCACCATCGCCCGGAAGTCCTCGGCGTTGGAGGCGTCGCGGGAGGCCGAGGTGGCGCACATCCGGACCTGCTCGGCGCCGAGCGCCTTGATCTCGGTCGAGTACGACGCCAGCGCGACCCGGGTGCGCTCGATCGCTGCCGGGGCCAGTCGGCCGGTCCGGTCAACGTCCTGCCCGAGCCGGACGATCTCCATCCGGCGGGCCAGGTCGACCAGTGGCGCCTGCGGCCCAGCGGACGGGTCCGGCAGGTCGGCCACCAACAGCCGGATCGAGTTGGTCCCGCAGTCGATCGCCGCTACCCGCTTCGTCACGGGATTCAGCCTACGGGTCAGAGTCGCAGCAACATCCGGGTGTTGCCCAGGGTGTTCGGCTTGACCCGCTCCAGGCCGAGGAATTCCGCGACGCCCTCGTCGTACGAGCGGAGCAACTGCTCGTAGACCGGCGGCGGGACCGGTGCCCCGTCGATCTCGACGAAACCGAACGAGCCGAAGAACCGGGTCTCGAAGGTGAGCACGAAGACCCGGGAGACACCCAGCTCCCCGGCGCCCGCCAGCAACTCGGTCACGATCCGCTGGCCGATTTTCATGCCCCGACAGTCCGGGTGCACTGCGACGGTACGGATCTCGGCCAGGTCCTCCCACATCACGTGCAACGCGCCGCAGCCGACCACCGTGTTGTCGGCGGGATCGCCACCCAGAACTCCTGCACGTGCTCGTACAGGGTGACGGTGGCCTTGCTGAGCAGCCGGCGCCCCTCGCTGTAGGTGTCGATCAACTCGCGGATGCCCCGGACATCGCCGGTACGGGCCCGCCGGATGAGCACCTCAGGGTCGGCAGCCATACGCGAAAGCCTAACGCCAGGCATTGATCATCAATTTTCCAACGTGGAGCAGGCGCCGAGTCCTACGACGACAGCCCAACCGAGGCCAAACAGGCAGACGGTGGTCCGAGGCCAGCAAGGTCCGAACGGCCATCCAAACAGCAGATAAACGGCGGCAAGAACTGGCGGTGACGTGGCGCCACGGGTGACCTTGCAGACGATCGCCGACCACGTCGGCGTGAGTCGGATGACCGTGTCGAACGCGTTCTCCAAGCCCGTCGGAAGATCGGGCTGCTGCTGTCCGGCCGACACGGGACGCATGGCCTCATCGAGATCGCCGCTGTCGCGATTGAAGGGCACGCATCGAAGCAACGGCTACTCGGCTGGCTCGACGCGCTCGACGCCACCGGGCTAAAGCCACTCATCGCCCGCCAGGCCGGGGCCACCCTGGAGCAGGCCAAGGACGGAGCCCGGCTGCTCCTGGACCGTCCGGACCGCCCCACCGCAATCCTCTGCTTCTCCGACGCGATCGCCAACGGCGTCCTCCAAGCCGCCGGCGACCTCGGCATTCAGGTGCCCGAGGAGCTTTCGGTGGTGGGTTTCGACGACAACCCACTGGCCGTGCAGATCCGGCCGACACTGACCACCGTACGGCAGGACATCGAGACGAAGGGGCGGGTCGCCGCCGCCGCGCTCATCACCGCCATCGCGCACGCCCGGGCCGGCAAGGCACACCCCGCCGAGCACATCGTGCTCCCCACCGAACTGATCGTCCGCGGCAGCACCGCACCGCCGCCCTCCTGATCGCCGGGTGCGCGGTCACTCGGATTCGGGAAGGACCGGCGCCACGCACGGGCCGTCGGTCCACCAGGGCTCCACCAGTTCGAGCGTCTCGTCACCGAACGGGTTGACGCCCGGGCCGGCGGCCAGCGCATGCCCAAGCTGCACGTGCAGGCACTTCACCCGCCCCGGCATACCGCCAGCGGAGATACCGGCGATCTCCGGCACCTGCCCGATCGCCTCCCGCCGGGCCAGGTAGTCCTCATGCGCCGCCCGGTACCGGGCGGCGAGTTCCGGGTCAGCCGCGAGCCGTTCGGCCATCTCCCGCATCACTCCGGCCGACTCCAGCCGGCTGCACGCGGCCGTCGCGCGGGGGCAGGTCAGATAGAACACCGTCGGGAACGGGGTGCCGTCGGAGAGCCTTGGCGTAGTCTCCACCACGTCGGGCAGGCCGCACGGGCAGCGGTGGGCCACCGCCCGGGTGCCGCGTGGCGGGCGTCCGAGCTGGGCGGCCACCGCGGCCAGGTCGGCCTCGGTGGCCGGTTCCCGCTCCGGCGGCGGTACGAGGTCAGCGGCGGACCGCCCGGAAACCGGCGCGGGCACGAAATCGGATGCGGACACGGCGTGGTCCATCGGCCGTTCCTGTGGTGCGCCGGTCAAGAACTACGCCTCTCCTCGTTTGCGGCCTGGATGCTCGACCACAACGTGTCGTACCAGGGGTCCGGGGTGCCGGTTCGGGTGGTCTCGGTGGTCTCCCCGGCGGCCCGGGCCGCGCCGGCCGGATCGGAGAGCACCACCAGCAGGGTCTCCCCGGGCCGTCGCATGTAGAAACGCTCCCGGGCCTGGATCTCGACGTAGGCCGGGTCCTCCCAGAGCGCCGCTTTCTCGGACAGCTCGCCGATCCGCTCCCGCTGGGCCTGCTGCGCGGCCTCGATCCGGTCGATGTCGGATTGCTGGTTGAGGTAGATCCGGACCGGATAGGTGTAGGAGAGGGCGAGCGCGATCAGCACGGTGGCCAACACGGTCGCCCGTCCGGTGTAACGGCGCTGCCGGGGTGCGGAGGTGCGTTCGGCGAGCCGTCCGGCGGCGGCCCGGCGGGCGGCCGCCGGGCGGCTCGCCGAACGCAGCGCGTCAGCGCCGCGGGTGGATCCCGGGGTACGGGTCGACACGGTACGCGACTCGGCACGGGTCCCGGGCTCGCGGATTGCTCCGCGGCCCCGGACCGCGCCCCGGACCGGGCCGAGTCAGCCTGCGGTCGGGCCGCTGGCCGCTCGGGGTACGCCGTTGCGTCATCGTCGTCGCCCCTTCCCCCGGGTCACCGTGGCATCAGGCGGAACGGTAGCGCGGGAACGCTCCGACACCGGCGTAGCGCGCCGCGTCGGCCAGCTCCTCCTCGATCCGCAGCAACTGGTTGTACTTGGCCACCCGCTCGGAACGGGCCGGCGCACCGGTCTTGATCTGACCGCAGCCGGTGGCGACCGCCAGGTCGGCGATGGTGGTGTCCTCGGTCTCGCCGGAACGGTGGCTCATCATGCACCGGAAGCCGGCCCGGTGGGCGAGGTCGACCGCGTCCAGCGTCTCGGTGAGCGAACCGATCTGGTTGACCTTGACCAGTACGGCGTTGGCGGCGCTCTCCGCGATACCCCGGGCGATCCGCTGCGGGTTGGTGACGAACAGGTCATCCCCGACGATCTGGATCCGGTCACCGATCGCCGCGGTGAGGCCGCTCCAGCCGCTCCAGTCGTCCTCGGCGAGCGGGTCCTCGATCGACACGATCGGGTACTCGTCGGCCAGCTTGGTGTAGTAGCTCGCCATCTCGTCGGCCGACTTCTTCGTGCCCTCGAAGGTGTACGCCCCATCGGCGAAGAACTCGGTGGCCGCCACGTCGAGCGCGAACACGATGTCCGTACCGAGCCGGTAGCCAGCCTTCTCGACCGCCTCGGCGATCAGGTCCAGCGCGGCCGAGTTGGTCGGCAGATCGGGTGCGAAGCCACCCTCGTCACCGAGGCCGGTGCCCAGGCCCTTCTTCTTCAGCACCGACTTCAGCGCGTGGTAGACCTCGGTGCCGGAGCGCAGCGCGTCCCGGAAGGTCGGCGCGCCGATCGGCGCGATCATGAACTCCTGAACGTCGACGTTGGAGTCGGCGTGCGCGCCACCGTTGAGGATATTCATCATCGGCACCGGCAGCAGGTGTGCGTTCGGACCACCCAGGTAGCGGAACAGGCTCAGCTCCGCGCTGCTGGCGGCGGCCTTCGCCACGGCCAGCGAGACGCCCAGGATGGCGTTGGCACCCAGCCCCGACTTGTCGGCGGTGCCGTCGATGTCGAACATCTTCTGGTCGATCAGCCGCTGCTCGCTGGCCTCGTACCCGACGAGCTGGTCGACGATCCGGTCCTCGATGTTGGCGACCGCCCGCTCCACGCCCTTGCCGTTGTACCGGTCAGCGTCGCCGTCGCGCAGCTCGATCGCCTCGAAGGCGCCGGTGGACGCGCCGGACGGTACTGCGGCGCGGGCAACCGTGCCGTCATCCAGCCCGATCTCAACCTCGACGGTCGGGTTACCCCGCGAGTCAAGAATCTCCCGGGCGACGATTCCCTCGATGGTGGCCACTCTGTCGCTCCTCAGTTTTTCGATGTCAAGCCGGTCCGTTTGGGCCGCGACGGTGCGGCTGAGGCTTCCTGAAGCAGCGTATCGGGCGACGGAGGATGCGCGGGCGGTGCCTCCGGGTCCCGGCGGGAGTTCACCTGATTATCCCGCTATTACGGATAAGGTCCCGGTGCCGTTTCCCGCTTATCGGCAACCGGTTTGCGCGCCGGCGGCCCAATCAACCAGGCTGGTGAACATGCCCGCCGCTTCGACCGCTCCAAAAGCGCCGATCGGTACGGCCGTCACCGCCCTGCGGATCGTCGCCGCGCTGGTCGCCAGCTACGCTACTGGCCACCGGTTGTCAAACCCTCGACGACGCCGGTCGGGTGATCGGCCAGGCCGATCTCGTCGCCGACCTCGCCGCCCGGCTCGACCGGTCCAACGAGTTGACCTACTCGGCCGAATACCAGCTACCGGGCGGCCGGACGCGGCTCGATATCCCAGTCACAGAATCCGCTGCGCTCCGCCTACACCTATCCCGGTGGCAAACTGACCGTCACCGACGACGCGACCACCGAATGTGCCACCGACGGCCAGTGGCCCACCTGCACCCTCCGGCCGCCGCCGACGCCGAGCAGTCGGCCGCCGGCCGACGTCGTCGCCGGGGTGCACAAGCACGGTCTGGTCGCCCCGCCACTCGTGGTCGACCTGCTGACCGCCGCCGCGCTCGATCCCGGCGCGCTCATCGCGCAGACCGACACGACCGTCGCCGGCCGACACGCGACCTGCGTCCGGGTCCGGCAACTCAGCAACGCCCCAGCCTCAACCTTCGAGGTCTGTATCACCACGGAAGGGGCGTTGGGCAGTTTCACCGGGGTGGTCGGCGGTCTCAACCTGGACATCGCACTGATTCGATACCGTGACGCGGTGGAGAGCACCGCCTTCGACCTGCCGCCGGGGGCCGGCGTGGTCGACCGACGAGCCGACCTGAAGTGAGGTCAGACCCCGAGCAGGGTGCGCAGGTGCCTCGGCGGCGGGGAGCCGTGCGCCAGCATCGCGTCGTGCCACTGGCGCAGCGACGTGGCGGCCGGTCGGAGCGCGGCGATCTCGGCCACCTCGGTGTAGCCGACGAAGTACGTCGACAGTTGGGTCGAGGTGAGCAGCGATCGGCGCCACTTGCCGGCCGCCTCACCCTCCTCCTGGAAGCCGCGCCCGGTCAGCAGCGCCATCCCCTCCGCCTCCGGCAACTCCTCGCAGTGCACCAGCTGGTCCAGGATCGCGTTGAGGCTCATCCGCAGTTGCATTTTGAGCTGCTGCAACCGGACCGGCAGGCCACCGAAGCCGAGCCCGGCCATCAACTCCTCGGCGTAGACCGCCCAGCCCTCCACGAACGGGCCGGAGTGGCCCAACGCCCGGACCCGGGTGCTGCCCCGGTAGCGGCGTCCGTGGGCCAGCTGGAGGAAGTGCCCGGGCATCGCCTCGTGCACGGTCAGGTTACGGATCATGTGGTCGTTGTACTCGCGGTAGAACGACCCGACCCGGGACGCCGGCCAGTCCGCCGGGGTGGGCGCGATGCAGTAGAAGGTCGGCACCTCGGCGGTCTCCAACGGTCCGGGCGCGTCACAGTAGGCCACCGCCACCCCACGGGCGAACTCGGGCATCTCCTGGATCACACACGAGTCGTCCACCAGGGTGACCAGGTCGTGCCGGCTGACGAAATCAGTCGCCTCAGCCAACGTCACCCGAGCCAACTCCACAATGGAGTCGTTGTCCGGATGCTCGACGGCGAGCCGGTCCAGCGCCGCGGCGTACCGTCTCGTCGGTCGGCCGGACCACCGACCAGCTCGACGGCCGCCGCGCGGATCTCCTCGGTGACCCGCTCCAGGTTGGCCTCAGCCCGCTCGAGGACCTGCCCCGGCGGAGAGCTCGGTGTCCAGGGTGTGCCAGAGCCGGGCCTCCCAGAGCCGGCGCCCCAACCGTCGGGTCGCGCCCCGGCTCGCTGGTCGTCACGCAGCCCGGCGCGCAGCCACTCGGCGAACTCATCGAGCGACCGCGATCGCCGCACGGGCGGCCGGTTCGACCTGCTCCGCAGGCCGGGCACCTCGGCGAGCAGGGCAGGCAGCTCGTCGCGGACCAGGGCCACCGTTCCGGCGAGCTGCCCGACCGCCGTCTCGGCGTGGATCCGTGGCATGTCCCGCAGGGTCGCCCGCGCGGTCGCCAGCGCATCCGGTACGGCGGCCAGCCGACCGGCGAGGCTGGCCAGGCGCACCTCGGCGGGGGCGAACGGGCGGGCGATCAGGTCATGCAGCAGCGGGCCAGGGTTGTACGTCAACGGGTTCCACTCATGCCCGCGGATCTCGGTCAGCTCGAAAAGCTCCCGGTCGACCAGCGCCGACAGCACCGCGTGGTCGACCTGCTCCTCGGCGTCCAGCGGGTCGACATCGACCTCGGAGAGCGCGTTCGGCGGCATCCCGTAGCATCGCCAGGTTCGCCGCGACGGCCCCGGCGGACCGGTCCGGCAGCCGGTCGTCGTACCGGTGGTCACCGGCGCCGGCGGCCAGGGTGGGGCTGCTCTCCAGCAGGGCGTCAACGATGCGCTCGGCGAGCGGCACGAACGGCGGCATGGAGCAAACCTACCTGCCGCCGGCGGATCAGGCGGTGACCCGCGTTCGGCGGCGCGGACGGCGTCGGCGTAGTCGAGCGCCGCCCGGCGAAGTGCCGCCTCCGCGTCCAGCCCGGCCGTCCGGGCCGCGGCCACCGTAGCCAGCAGGCTGGCGCCGAGCCGAGCCTCGTCATCCAGGGTGGACGGTTGCGCCGGAGGCGGCACCGCGATTCCGGCCCGCTCGGCCCGTTCCAGCAGCTTCGCCGCCAGCGCCAACGCCGGCTGGGACGACCGCGACCCCATCCAGGACCGAGTCCCGTTCCCGCTCCGCCTGCTTGATCCGCTCCCAGTTCTCGGTGATCTCCTCCACGCTGCCGGCCGGCTCACCGGCGAAGACGTGCGGATTGCGGCGGATCATCTTGTCCACCAGCCCGCCGGCCACGTCATCCACCGTCCAGCGCTGGCCGTCGGGCAGCTTCTCTGCCAGCCGGGCGTGCAGGATCACCTGCAGCAGCACGTCGCCCAGTTCCTCGCGGAGCGCGGTCAGGTCACCGGCGCTGATCGCGTCGTACGCCTCGTAGCACTCCTCCAGCAGGAACCGGGCGAGCGTGGCGTGCGTCTGCTCCCGCTTCCAGGGATCGCCGCCGGGCGAGAGCAGCCGGTCCAAGCACCTCGACCGCGTCGAGCAGCCGGGCGCCCGGCGGATCCCACGACCCGTACATCAGCTCCAGCTCGGCCAGGCCCGGTTCACGGGCCAACCGCAGGCCCAGCTCACGGGCGATCGCCTCGTCACCGGCCGGGCCGGCGAGCCAGACCGCCGTACCGTGCCTGGTCGCCGCGTCCAGCAGCGCCGGCACCGGTGTCTCGGTGCGGGACACCTCGGCGCCCGCCGCCCGTACGGCCGAGGTCAGCGCGTTTTCCTGCCCGGTGAGCACCGGGTTGTCGCGTAACACATCCCAGGCGGCGGAGGTCAGCAGCCCGGCCGGCAGCCGGGGTGAGGTGACCAGCAGGACGATTCGCGCGGACATCGGGTCAGGCTTCGGGAGTGGCGCCCACCGTGGTCAGGTCGGTCACCGGGCCGTTCTCGTCGATGTACGGCAACCAGTAGAAGACCGGCCCCTGCGAGGTGTTGACCGCCGACGGCACACCGACCGGCCGGTACCGGGGATTGATCGAGGCACCGGCGTGCTCCGCCGCGTCGTGCAGCGCGACGCTGACCGCCGTGGCCTGCTGCACGAACTCGCCCGCGCCGAACGCGGTGCCGGACCTCGGCAATGGAGAGTCCCGACTGGATCGCACCGGTCTTGACGATCGACTGGTAGACCGCCATCAGCGTCTCATCGCTCAGCTCGGCTGGTGGCAGCTTCGTCCATCAGCACCGAGTAGATGTCCAGCCACTCGGCCCAGAGCTTGACGTACTCGGCTGCGGACGGCACGTGCAGCGCCTGCTCAAGCTGCTCCGGGCTGGTGTCGTGCGGCACCTGCAACTGCTTCTCGGCCACCACCCGCTTACCCAGGTCGAGGCTGACCAGCAGGTTCAGCACTTCCTGACGGGTAACCGTTGCTTTGAGCTGATCCGGCGACGGCGTTACACCGGCCTGGCCGGCCTGCGCCCGTACCGCCTCACCAAACTTCGCCTGCGCATCGTCAAAGATCGCGTCGACCCGCGCGACGGAATATTTCGCGTCGCCGACGTAGGCTGCGGCGTCCGGCGCGGACTTCCCGCAGGCACCGAGAGAGAGGACAGCAAGAGCCGTCACGGTGGCAACGGCGACAAGACGGCGAACACGCATGTTGGCCACTCTCTCACGCACCCTTCACGCTGGTAGTTACGGGGTCACTCCCGCCGTGCCGGCATCCTGTACCGAGCACGGCGAGCGGACAGATCGCTTATTTCGTAGGTTCACCGAGTACATCGGTCAGCAGCTGCCCACACCAGTCAAGCAGGGCCTGGTCGCGCAGCGGCTCGCCACCGATCCGACGGGTGCTCGGCCGGGGCACGCTGACCTGCTCGGTGACCTGCTTGTAGACCGCGTCCGGGTGGTAACGCTTGAGCCGCATCTGCTTGGAGTCGGGCAGCGGCAACGGCGAGAACCGCAGATGTTTGCCCTGCGCGGAGACGTCAGTCAGGCCGTACGACCGGACCAGCAGGCGGAACCGGGCCACCGCGACCAGGTTCGCCACCGGTTCCGGCGGCTCGCCGTACCGGTCGGTCATCTCGGCCGCCACTTCGCGCAGCCGGTCGGCGTCGCGTGCCTCGGCGAGCTTGCGGTACATCTCCAGGCGCAGCCGCTCCACCCCGATGTAGTCGTGCGGCAGGTGCGCGTCGACCGGAAGATCGACCTTGACGTCCAGTTCCTCCTCCGGACGCTCTCCCTTGAACGCCTGCACCGCCTCGCCGACCATCCGCACATACAGGTCGAAACCGACCCCCTCGATGTGCCCGGACTGCTCCCCGCCGAGCAGGTTGCCGGCGCCCCGGATCTCCAGGTCCTTCATCGCCACGTACATGCCCGCGCCCAGCTCGGTGTGCTGGGCGATGGTGGCCAACCGCTCGTGCGCCTGCTCGGTCAGCGGCTTCTCCGGCGGGTAGAGGAAGTACGCGTACGCCCGCTCCCGGCCCCGGCCGACGCGGCCCCGGATCTGGTGCAACTGGGCCAGCCCCAGCAGGTCGGCCCGCTCCACGATCAGCGTGTTCGCGTTCGGGATGTCGATGCCGGACTCCACGATCGTGGTGCAGACCAGGACGTCGAACTCCTTCTCCCAGAAGCCGACCATCACCTTCTCCAGGGCGTCCTCGCCCATCTGCCCGTGCGCCATCGCGACCCGCGCCTCCGGCACCAGCTCGCGGATCCGCCGGGCCGCCCGGTCGATCGACTCGACCCGGTTGTGCAGGTAGAAGACCTGACCGTCGCGGAGCAACTCGCGGTGGATCGCGGCGGCGACCTGCTTGTCGTCGTACGCCCCGACGAAGGTCAGCACCGGGTGCCGCTCCTCCGGCGGGGTGGCGATGGTGGACATCTCCCGGATCCCGGTGATCGCCATCTCCAGGGTGCGCGGAATCGGGGTGGCCGACATGCTCAGCACATCGACCGCCGCGCGCAGGGATCTTCAGGTGCTCCTTGTGCTCCACCCCGAAGCGCTGCTCCTCATCGACGATCACCATGCCGAGTTGCTTGAACCGGGTGGCCGACTGGAGCAGCCGGTGGGTGCCGATCACGATGTCGGCGCTGCCCTCGGCCACCGCGTTCAGGGTCTGCTCGGACTCCTTCGGGGTCTGGAACCGGGACAGTTGCCGGATCTGCACCGGGAACTGGCCCATCCGCTCGGCGAAGGTGTTGTAGTGCTGCTGGGCCAGGAGGGTGGTCGGCACCAGCACCGCCACCTGCTTACCGTCCTGCACCGCCTTGAACGCCGCCCGGACCGCGATCTCGGTCTTGCCGTAACCGACGTCGCCACAGATCAGCCGGTCCATCGGGACCGACTGCTCCATGTCCCGCTTGACCTCCTCGATCGCCGCGAGCTGGTCCGGCGTCTCGGTGTACGGGAAGGCGTCCTCCAACTCCCGCTGCCAGGGGGTGTCCGGGCCGAAGGCGTGTCCCTTCGACGCCTTGCGGGCGGCGTAGAGCTGGATCAGCTGGGCGGCGATCTCCTTGACCGCCTTGCGGGCCCGGGCCTTGGACTTCTGCCAGTCCGAGCCGCCCATCTTGTGCAGGGTGGGTTGCTCCCCGCCGACGTACCGGGAAAGCTGGTCCAACTGGTCGGTGGGGACGAAGAGCCGGTCCCCGGGCTGGCCGCGCTTGCTGGCCGCGTACTCGATGACCAGGTACTCCCGCTCGGCGCCGTTGACCGTACGCTGCACCAGCTCGATGTAGCGGCCGATGCCGTGCTGCTCGTGCACCACATGGTCGCCGGTCTTCAGCTCCAGCGGATCGATGGTGTTGCGCCGCCGGCTCGGCATCTTGCGCATGTCCCGGGTCGAGGAGCCCCGCCCGCCGGTGATGTCGTTGCCGGTGAGCAACGCGAAGCGCGATCTCGGCCGTGCTCTCCAGCACGAAGCCGTGGTTGAGCGAGACCGCAGGTGACGACCAACTCCCCCGAGGCCGGCGGGGTCCGGATGGCCTCGGTGAACGCCGCGCCGAGCCCGGCATCGCGCAGCACCTCGACGGCCCGCTGCGCCGGCCCGTGCCCCTCGAAGACCACCGCCACGGCCCAGCCCTCGCCGACCCAGCGTTTGAGGTCGTCAACCAGCCGGGCGGTCTCCCCGTGGTAGCGCGGGGTCGGCTGCGGCCGTCACGGCGAGGAACTCACCGGCGTCGGGCGTGACGGTGGTAGACGCGACGTCATCGAGCCAGGGCGCTTCGTCGGCCGCCGACTCGGCCTCGACCAGCCCGAACGGCGACAGCGACCACCAGGGTTGAGCCAACTCGCCGGCGGCGGAGCGGACCTCGGCGAGGGTCCGGAAGGCGGCGGCGCCAAGATCGATCGGGGCCTGGCCGCCAACGGCCGCCGCAGCCCAGCTCGCCTCCAGGAATTCCGCCGAGGTACGCACCAGATCGTGTGCCCGGGTACGAATCCGCTCCGGATCACAGAGCAGCACGTGGGTCTCGGCCGGCATACAGTGCAGCAGCAACTCCATGCTCGGTGCCCGTCGGCCCCGCCCGTTTCGGTCAACAGGGCCGGGGCGAGCGATTCCATCCCCTCGACCGGGATCCCCTCGGCGAGCTTGTCGAGGATCTCGGCCAGTTCCGGATGCGCCTCGGCCAGGGCGGCGGCGCGCTGCCGTACCTGCGGGGTGAGTAGCAGTTCCCGGCAGGGCGGCGCCCAGAGCGCCGGCACCGCCTCGATGGTGCGCTGGTCCGCGACGGCGAAGGTACGGATCTCCTCCACCTCGTCGCCCCAGAACTCGATCCGGGACGGATGCTCGTCGGTGGGCGGGAAAATGTCCAGGATGCCGCCTCGGACGGCGAATTCGCCCCGTTTGGTGACCAGATCCACCCGGGTATAGGCGAGATCGGTCAGCCGCCGGGCGATCTGCTCCAGGCCAACCTCGCCCCCGACGGCGAACTGCACCGGCTCCAGGTCGCCGAGCCCCTTGAGCTGCGGCTGCAACACCGAACGGACCGGGGCGACGACCACCCGCAGCGCACCGCCGCTCTCCGCGATCTCCGGGATGGGCGAGGCGGCGCAGTACGGCGAGCCGCCGGCCGACGGTGTCCGAGCGCGGCGACAGCCGCTCGTGCGGCAGGGTCTCCCAGGCCGGATAGACGGCCACCTGCTCAGGCGGTAGCAGGCCACCGAGCGCGGCGGCAAGATCCTCGGCCTCCCGGCTGGTGGCGGTGACGGCGAGCACCGGCCGGTCGGCGCCACCCTGCTCCTGCACGGCGGCGACGGCGGCCACCACGAACGGGCGCAGCGCGGGCGGCGCGGTGAGGTCCAGCCCATCGGCCCGCGCGGCTTCCCCACGCGCCAGATCGCGGACCCGGGTCAGCGCGGGGTCGCCGAGAGCCGCCTGAAACAGGCCGACGAGCATGGACATGATCACAACCTCTGCGTGGACACACGGCAATCACCCCGCGTCCGGATCGGGGCGGGGGAGGTGAACCTTCCCAGCCTATCTCGCTGGCGCGGCCACCGCTGTGGTCAACCGTCACCCGCCTCCCCACCCCGTCGCCGTCCCCCGATTCACCTTGCCGATCCGCACGTTGATCGATCAGGCTCGTCCGCATGAGTGAACAGTGGCGGGCGCAGTTTGACGCGGAGGTCAGTTTCGCTAACGGGGGCGGGCTGCGCACGGAGGATTTCCGGCTGGATATCGCCGACTCGGAGATCAGCGACGAGGAACTCGCGGCGCTCTTCGTCCGGCACCTCGGGCTACTGATGGTGGCGGAGGTTCAAATCAGCAACAAGACCCTGATCCGGGAGGCGCACAAGGGCGGCCGGGGCGTCACGAACCCGCCTGCGACAGGCGAGCGTCGGCTGGTCGAACTGAGCCACGTGATCTCCGATGGCCTGGTCACCTATCCCGGCCTACCCGGGCCGAGAATCACCGACTGGCTCAGCCGCGCGGCCTCTCGCCAGCGGTACGCCACCGGCACCGAGTTCCATATCGCCGAGATCACAATGATCAACAACACTGGGACGTACGTAGACGTACCGGCACACCGCTGGGCCGATGGCGCCGACCTGGCCGGCGTACCGCTGGACCGGCTCGCCGACCTGCCGGGCCTGGTGGTTCGGGTCCCGGCCGGGGTACGCGCCGTCGATCGGCTGCTGCTGACGCCGTACGAGGTGGCCGGCCACGCGGTGCTGCTGCACACCGGCTGGGACACGCATTTCGGCACCGAGCGGTACGGCGACCCGGAACACCCCTACCTCACCGGGGACGGCGCGCGATGGCTGGCCGAGGCGGGCGCGGCGCTGGTCGGCATCGATTCGGTCAACATCGACGACACCGGTGCGGCGGCAGCCGGCGAACGACCGGCACACAGTGTCCTGCTGGCCGCCGGCATTCCGATCGTCGAGCATCTGCGTGGGCTGGACGGGCTACCGCCGGACGGTTTCCGGTTCACCGCCGCTCCGCCGCTGATCGAAGGCGTGGGCGGCTTCCCGGTCCGCGCCTTCGCCACGGTGTGCAGCCAGTAACCGGGCAGCAGCACCGCGGTCCCCGACATCGCGACATTGATCCTCAACCTGCGACCGAGCCGGGCCGGGGCAGAAGTCCCGACCCGGCGACGTACGCTGAACGTCCATATTCGGCGCTCCTGGAGGCAATCGGTGACCGCCCCTTCCGCACCTCCACCCGGATGGCAGCCACCTGGACCGAGCTCTCCGTTCGGCCAGCCGGGAATCGGACCAGGCCAGCCGCCGCCACCGGGCGGATACCCGCCACCACCCGGGAAATACCCGCCACCGCCTGGCGGTTACCCGCCACCACCGCCGGTCACCAAGCGGATCCCCGAGGACCAACCATTCGTGGTTCGTCCGAACGTGGGCAAGCGCGCGCTGCTCTTCGCCGCAGCAATCCTGATCATCACGATCCCGATCGGTTGTCTCTTTGGCCTCGCCTTCATCGGCTCCGACAACTCGGCCGACGCTGGTTCGGCCCTTGCCGTGCTCGGGTTTCTCGGCTGCCTGATGCTGGGCCTCGCGTCGCTGTTCGGCTTTCAACTGTGGCTGATCACCTCGGGCGGTCCGGTACTGGCGGTCGGCCCGGACGGCATGTGGATCAAGACCCGACCCACCCGTGGCCAGGCGATCTGGCTGCCCTGGGCGGGCATCGCGCACATTTCCCGGCGCCGTTGGAGCCTGGAGAAGATGGTCGTGGTGAAGCCGCGCGACCCGCGAGCGGACCAGAATCTCGGCGTCTTCACCGCCCTCGACTCCGGCATTCTGAAGCTCTTCTACGGGTCCGGCTTCACCGCGACGTTGAACTTCGCTGACAAACCGGAGGCGGAGATCATTGGGGCAATCAACCACTTCAGCGCCGGCCGGTGCCCCATCACCTGGTAACACCGGGCCGCGGCTGCCGGACTGAGAGTCGACGGCGCAGGCGGTTCGGCTGCCCTGGGAGAACCTGGCACGTTCTCCGGGGTAGGCCACCCGATCCAGGGTCGGCACCCGATCGCGCCAGGGCCGGCATCCGATCGTGCGGAAGCGCCCGCCGCCGGTCGGGGCGTCACGGCTATTCGCGGGGGCGCAGGGATCCATCGGTAATATCGCCGGGTTTAGCGGTGCTCAGGCCGGGAGTCGCCACCGTCAGCGGCCCGGAGGTGTTACTGAACATAGACTTCGAACGCGAGTCGGCAATCATATTGCAAATGCTACGAAACGCTCTCTCGAAATGCGCCTCTTCCTCGTAGGCCTTACTGTTCATCGCGACCATCGCCTCGGAGATCTTGGCTGCGACCTCCTGGGCCGTCGGCGCACTCAATTCGTTGGTTTTTATTGGATCAGGAACGAGACCCTGCGCGAGCGTGGTGCTAACGATCAGAACCGCACCCGCTACGGCTAGCCCGCCGGTGCCTAGCGTCAGGATCGTACCAGTCGCAATTCCCACCAACGTGCCCCAGGTGTAACTTTTCGGGTCACGCCCGTTGTTGAGGGTCTTGACCGCCTCGATGGATTTGTTGACCAACTCAAGGATGCCCTTGCGGTATCGAATGTACAAAATCTTATTGCATTCGAGTTGCTCCCTCACCAATTTTGCGACTGCGGCCTGATTGAACGACACACCCTGCAACGGCGTAAGGAAGTTATCGATGAAGTTGACTTGCAGGTCGCCTTGCCACTGGCTCATGTCTATGCGGACATCGTTGATTCGAGACAGCGCGGGACTAGCCGGGGTGAACCCGCTCGCGTCGTCCTGACTGCCACCGAACATGCTTTCGATCGTGCGCAGGGCTTCGATCATCGGATTTGTGGCGTCGGGATCGGGCGCCAGATACCGTTCAAAGGCCGGTTCGATCCACTCGTAATACTCGTGGCGAACGGTGTTGCGATACCGCTCGATCTCCTCAGGCGGAATTGGAGACAGATTCGCCTGATCGGGATGGGCCTGTTGCCATTCAAGGTCCACGGCCTTGCGCCAGGACTCGAGGTCGTCAAGCGTCTGCTTGATCAACTCACGTTTCAGCTCGGCGGCCTTAGCCCTGATGGTCGCCTCGTAGGCGCCTCCGGCCAGGTCCGCCGGGGTTTCCACTTGGCTGGACACTATGGATGGCTCCTTCTGAGCTCTGGAGGGGCTGATCTGGCAGCTCAGGTAAGCAGACCGCTTCCTTGGCGGGACTTACTCAGGCAGGGCCGGCTCGCCAGGGTTGTCGTCCGCACCCTCGGCCGGCGGGTTCGACGCCGGGTCGTTCGGGTTGTGATTGGTGGAATCGGCCAGGTATCTGGAGAGCGCATCGGCGCTGGCCATGTCAGCGTCGACGTATGCCTGGGTCGCCGTGCGGATGCCCTCAGCCGCGGTAAGGATTGTCTCACCGACCTGCGCGTACATCCGCTGCAGTTCGTCGCGCAGCTCAGCCCATGCGGCACCCACTGGACTCGACATCGCACTGGCGGCACCGGGATAGGCAGGCATGCTCGCGCGGAACCCCTCGGCGTCGTTACCCTTCGCTCCGCTGACGATCCGTCCGGCGTCGTAATACACATCCGCGATGCGCGGCAGGTGCACTTCAGACACTCGCCACAGGTGGTAAAGATCGCCACCAAGGATTTCTGTCACCGGTCCCCTATCTGCTGCTATCGAACTCACTCGCGGCCCAGCATGGTCACCTCCAACAACGCCACTAATGCGTTCCACGCATGCGCCGTCGCCGGGTGATCTGCCAACTGCCAACTGCGAGCACGACGACTGCACCTGCGAAGAGGTACAGCCATGACCTCGACGGCGACCCGCTGCCCGAATCAACCACCTGCGGAGCGGCCGGCCGGAACGAATAGATTCGGTTATCAGTGACATCCACAAGGTACCCCACACCCGATTGCCCGAAGGCGATCGGACCGATTAGCGGACCGGGAATCCGGGTACGAGGAATCGTCGCCACCGCCTCCAACATGTTGCCGGCACCGAGTCTTAGGACCGTCCGGTCCCTCTGATTGAGAACGTAAACGCCTTCGGGACCGACAGCGACTGCGGTGACTTCACCTAGCGGCTGCTCGGGTGGCGGCCAGGTAGCCGCTTCGGAGATCCCCCACTTACCGTCAGCAATCAGGTTGGGCGAGGTAACGGTAGCCAGCTTCCCGCCGGTGAGCCGGAGTAACAGCAATCCACTAGCGATCCACACGGTCCCGTGGCCATCGGCGGCGAGGCTGGTCGGGTAACCCACTGGGATCTCAGTAGCCACGCCGCCCGCCGCCGTGAACTGTCCGCCACCGTTACCCGCGACCGTGGCAATCACGCCGTCGAGCGATACCGTCCGCACCCGCGAAGATTCGAACTCACCAATGTAGAGGGTGCCGTGCGGGTCGACAGTCAGACCGATGGGTCGAGCTAGGCTCGCCTTCGTGGCGGGCCCCCCCTCTCCTGGTCGGCCCCCGATACCGCTTCCGGCTACGACGGAAAGCCCCCCGTCCCGGGAGAGCGCGAGCACCTGGTTCCGGCCTGCGTCCGCGATGTAGAGGGTGCCGTCGGCGCCGACTGCCAGGTTGCCCGGCATCACCAGGTCAACCTCGGTGCCCCTGGTGCCGTCGGGCACCGAATCGACCTCCGGATTGTCCCGGCCGGTACCCACGACCGTGGAAATGACGCCGTCCGGGGTGACCGCCCGGACCGTATGGTTTCCGCTGTCACTGATGTAGACGGTGCCGTCTGATGCGACCGCGACGCCGGTTGGGTTGTTGAGCAACGCGGCTGAGGCCGGACCGCCATCTCCGGACGAACCCTTCACACCGGTGCCAGCGAACACGGCCAGGCCGGCGTCATCGGTCTGCTCCGCAGTGGCCATCCCCTGCGTGGCACCGATGACGAAGACGGCGAGTAGCGCAGTGACGAGACGTTTCGGCGACACGCGTCATTGTCTACCACACCGGCAACTCGGACATTGCCCGTCGCAGCGGGCTGGCTAGGGTGACGCTGGGGCACGTCTACAGCGGAACGGGAGCGCTATGCCATCTATCGGCGATTATCTGGACAGAATGGTCGTCTCGGCGGCGTCTCCCGATCAGAACATCCGTGCACGGGTGTTGAACTACACCGAGGTCGAGGTCGGATTCCGGCCAGGCGCGTTCGACAGCTACAACGAGGAACGACTCAGCTACCAACTCGCCCGCCTGGGCGTGATTACCTGGGTCGCCTATCACCGGGGACGCGCTGAGGCGTACAAACGCTCGTTGAGCCTCAGCTCCGAGGAGCTCGCTGAGGCGGAGCGGCCGTCTGACGACCCGCACCGGCGGCGCTATGCGGAGGCGCTCAACAACATCGAGGGCGAGGGCGTCTCGGCCGGCCGGGTGCTCCGGATCCGCACCAAGGGCATGATGCAGTGGACCGTCGACATCGAGCCCGGCAGCATCGCCCGACTCGGCGAGGAGCGTTTCCTCAGCGAAATCCACTCCGCCTTCAAAGCCCTGCTCAGCGACCGGGAAATGAAGATCATTGTCCTGAAATCCGAGTACTTCGACCTGGGCCTTCCCAGGAAGTGGCTGGACCTGATGAAGGAGCTGCAGGCCATCAACCGCCGCAGACATTGACACGCGGCGCGGTCACCGGAGCCGTACGCGGTGAACGACAGATTCGCCCGTTGACCTGACAACCGCTGAGCGGCCGCCCGGCGTCTACCCGGCGGGAGGTGCGATGCCACAGTCAGGGGAACGACGGTGGCCCGACGGCCGGCTACAGGCCCGGTGGCGCGGACTCGGCTGCCCGGACGGCATGTCCCTCTACGAGGTGCGGTGCCGCATCACCGAGAAACGTTGGGTGCCCGCCCTGACCAACCACACCTTCACGGTGAACCTCGCCCGATCCGGCGGTTACCTGCGCCGGGTCAACGGCACCGAGCGGTTTGTCGACGCCACCTCGGCGCTGCTGGTCCGGCCCACCGACGACCTCACCATCGCGCACCCGCTGCGCTGCGGCGATGTCTACACCGCCCTGGAGATCAACGCCGAGGTGCTGGCGGAGCGGGCGGACGCCGAAAGCTGGCTGCACCGCGACGGCTGGGACGGCGTGATCTCCGACGACCTTGACCTCGAACACCGCACCCTGATTGCCGACTGCCGGCGAGGCATAGACCCGTTCGAGACCACCGAACGGGTACACCGTCTGCTCACCGGCCTGCTCGCCAACGCTCGCGGCGACGCCAGGGCCAGCGCCGGAGATGATCTCGTACGTGCCGTGAACCAACGACCGGCCACCCTGGTAGCGCACCGCAAGCTCGCCGACCGGGCACGCGAGGCGATCGCGGATGAGGGCTTCGCGCTCGGCCTCACCGAGGTGGCCCGGATAGTCGGCTGCTCGCCACACCACCTGAGCCGGGTGTTCCACCGGACCACCGGCCAGAGCCTGACCGCCCACCGCAACCGGGTGCGTGTGCGGTCCGTACTGACCGCGCTGGCCGACGACGACCGCGCCTGCCTGCGTACCCTCGCCGCCGAGCACGGCTTCGCCGATCAGGCGCACCTGACCCGCACCGTACGGCAGCATCTCGGCCAGCCGCCCGCACAACTGCGGCGGATCCTCGCCAACCCGGAACCGATGTGCTGAGTCACCTCTGACGGCCGGGTCAAGCAAGCGAGCACGGATGTTCAACGTCGGAACCGACCACAGGCCGCAGCATGGCAAGCGACATCTTTGCCAACATCACCCCGCCGTCACCCGGCGCGGTGTGGGAGTGCGCGGACCTACTCGGGGAGGCCCGCAGCTTCTACACCACTCCGGGCACGGTGGCCGACCTGGAGGATCTCCGGCGGGCCGTGGGCACGTCACAGTGGACCATTGACGGCATCTCGTACGGCAGTTACGTCGCCCAGCACTACGCCTGAACTATCCGCAACGGGTCAACCGGCTGGTGCTCGACTCGGTCGTACCGCAGGACGGCGCCCCCGCACCGCGCGGCCTGGGTACTGCGTCAGGCCCGCCAGGAGCAGTCCTGCGGGTACGACCCGGCGGCAGACCTCGCCGAGGTGATCCGCCGGTACGACAACGCGGTCGACATCTTCGACTTCCTGGTCACCGCCACCATCGTGGATCCGAAACTGTTCAGCGAGGCGTTCTATCCGGTGCTGCTCTTCCTGCACCTGGCGGCACAGGGCATCCCGGACCCGTTGCACTCCGCCGTCAACAATCTGCAGGGCGGCGCGGGCAAGTGAGGTGACGGTGCAGCGGGTGGCCAGCGGTCTGAAGGTACCCGATGGGCATCAAGTACGTCGACGGCAAGCTCTACGTCTCCCAGAAGCACGAGCTGACCGAGCTCAACGATCTTGACGGGGACGGCGTGATCGACAAGTACAAGACCATCGCCACCTGGCCGTTCGGCGGCAATTTCCCCGAGTTCGCCTTCGGCCTGCTCTATGAGAAGGGCTTCTTCTATGTCAATTACCCGCCCATGAATGGGCGGGTTTGCGGATCTCTGGCCAGGCTGGCTGCGAGGTCAGGCCGCGTGTGGGCGATTGACCGCGCCCCAGCCCCGTACACCGCGTTGGGCGATGTTCAGGGCCGCGTGTGGTCGGCGTGGGCAACGACCCCGCACGGACCGGCAGTGGAAGGTTTCCTGGTCCGGGCGGTTCCGCTTATCGCGGTAACCGCAACCCGTGGCAGGTTTGGGACGTGTACCGCGGGTCGACCTCAACCAGCGGCACACCGACCCGCCGCGCCTTGTAGGCCAGGAATCCGCCGAGTTGATGGAACGACCACGAGTGCAGCGTGACCCGTGTGGGGCTTGCGCAGCCGGACCCGGTCGCGGATGCCCGTCAACTTCTCGACGGCGATCCCACGGCCGGTGCGTGCGGCCTCGGTCACGATGGTCTTCGCGATGATGTGGTTGATGTTCGCGGCGTGCCGCGCTTCCTTCCGGCGGCGGCGGGCCAGCAACCGCCGCGCCGAAGTGGTGTTCTTGACCTGCAATCGTCGCCGCAGCCGCTGCTGGCGGCGGCGATATCCGTTGAGCCGACCCCCGGCATACCGGTTACCGTCGGAGTCGTAGGCGATGTTGGCGATCCCCAGATCCACACCAAGTGAACCCGCCCGGGTCATAAAACCTCCAGGCTCCGGCACCTCCACGGTGGCGTACAGGAACCACCTACCGTCCCGGTGCACCAGATCCGACTCACCGACCTGCTGTCCGGCAACAGTCTTGAGTTGGTCGGCCGAGCCGGTGTAGGCGACCTGCTTGAGCCGCCCCCCGGTCGTCCAGATCGACACGGTACGGACGTCGGGCCGCCACGACAGCATCCTCGCGCTCGTACGGCTGGGCCGCGTCCCACCAGAAGCCGATCGGGCTGGTTTCGGCCTTACGACGACGTTTCGAGCCGGGTTTGCCAAGGTTCCCGGCCGTGATGTTCGCCTTCAACGTGGTGTAGGCGTCGGCCACCTTCTTGATGACGTGCTGCGCGGCCTGCGCGCCGAGCCGGTAATCGGCCTTGATCCGCTGGTAGGCATGCCGACGAAGGTCATAGTTGCGGTAACAGCCGAGGTCACGGGCCACCCGCGCCACGTCGGACGCGGCAGCGTTGCAGGCGCGCAGCGTCGCTTCCAACGCCGCCGCCTGTTGGGCCGTCGGCAGGAGCTTTACCTGCACGACCAATTTCACCCGATCATTCTATCGTTTGGTCTATGTCACCACGGTGGACACCCGACCCAGAAAAGGCCAGGTTCGTGACGGCGTTCCTCCCGGCCGTAAACGGTCGGGGTTCCCGCCTTATTTACGGCTGAAGTCCGGCGCCAACACCATCGCCTACAAGCATGACAGCGGCGACACCGGCCACATCAACCTTGACCTCATCACGGTCAACCCCGCTGGCGGTACGGACCGGGTCGTCCTTTTCGACGGGTCGAACCTGGCCAACTGGCGGCATCCCGACGGACGCGCGGCGCAGTGGCCGCTGGTCGACGGGGCGGCGGAGGTCTGCTGCGGGGACCTGCGCACCAAGGACAGCTTTGGCGACTTCAAGCTGCATGTCGAGTTCTGGCTGCCGAAGCTCCCGCCGGAGGTGACCGGCCAGGACCGCGCGAACAGCGGCGTCTATCTCCAGGACCGCTACGAAATCCAGGTGCTGGACTCGTACGGCATCGATCCGCTCGCCGGCAACGACGCGGCGGCGATCTACCTCAAGAAGGCCGCGGACAGCAACGCCGCGACCCCGCCGGAAACCTGGCAGACGTACGACATCACCTTCCGGGCGGCCCGTTTCGACAGCACCGGCGCGAAGACCGCTGACGCCCGCGTCACGGTGGTGTGGAACGGCATCACGGTCCACGACAACGTGGCCATCGACGGACCGACCGGCGGCGGCGCGGGTGAAAGGGCATCGCTCGGCCCCATCCGGTTGCAGGACCACGGGAACAAGGTGCATTACCGCAATATCTGGATCGAGCCCTTGACCTAGGCAAGAGCAGCGCGGCTACCGGCTGCGACCGGGCGCCAGGGCACCCGGTCGCAGCCGGCCTGTGCTCGCGGGCGGACGCGAGCAAGCGGGCGGACGCAAGCCGTAGGCGAAGCCACCGGTTTTCGCACCACTCACCGCGCTTCGAAGGTCCGGGCTCCGTGGGCAACCCACGCCGGCTCACCGCTCGCTGCGCAATGCCCGTCAGGCAACGCGGCGGAGACCGCCGTCAACCCGCCGAATAAGGTCTTGCAACACGGGCACCAGGACGCGCGACTGCGCCAGGTCGATCGGCCAACGCTCGACCTCCTCACCGACCGAGAGTTCCAGGAGTACGCCACCGGGCGTGGCCGGGCCGACATCCATCCGCCATAACGCGGCACCGACCTGGATCACCTCGTTACCTTTCGGGGCCACACTTACCAGGCCGGACAGATGCAGGCCGTCGGCCGATGCGCAGTTCGGGCCGCGCAGGCACCACGGCGGATGCGCAGGATTTGATAAATTGCTCATGGGCCGGCTTCCTTCCGGTCAAGGCCCGGGAGCGGAGCTGCCACTCCACCCGGGCCGCCCATCTCTGACACTCGATCTTTGGAGACCTGCCACGGTCACCGGCGAGTATCCGCCGGGTGCCAAGTTGCCCTCCGGCACCGAACTGTGCGCGGAGTTCGGCGTTTCCCGCCAGGTGGTCCGGTCCGCCATTGACTGGTTGAAGGCACGCGGTCTCGTCGACGGGGCACCCGGCGCCGGGGTGTTCGTCCGGGCGCCGGCCGGTCAGTAGCGGACCGAGATCCGGCGCTCGATCGCGTCGACCCGGGCGGTGCCGCCGTACGGGACGATCAACTGCGGGTCGGTGTGGCCGAGGTCGAGGTCGAAGACCACCACCGCCTGCGGGGCGTACTCGGCCAGGGCGCGGGTGACCGCGGCACGCTGCGCGGCAACGTACGCCCGCTTCTGCTCCGGGGTGTACGGCTGGTCGAAGTCCCACGCCTTGGCCCGACCGACCAGCACCGCCGGGAAGCCGGCGAGCAGTCCACGCTCCCCCATATTGCGCAGGATCCGGTAGACCTCGACGTCGGAGGGGAGTTCCTCAGAGGTCTCCAGGACGAGAACGCAGCCCGCGTAATCGGCGTTCGGCCCGACCCGGCCAGCGGCGAGCAGCCAGGCCAGAATCTCCAGGTTGCCGCCCCAGATCGGCCCCTGCACCACGATCGCCGGCCCCTGCCAGTGCCAGCCGTCGGCCGGCAGCATCGGCTGCTCGACGGCGAGCGAAGCCGGATTCCGCCAGTCGGCCGGCTCGTCGGTGAAGGTCGCGCGGGCGCGAGGTCGTACCAGTCGGAGGTGAAGAGCGCGGCGCGCAGCGAGTCGGCGGTCAGCGGGTGCAGCACGCCGGGGCGGCCGAGGTGTACCAGCACCGAGCCACCGTGGTAGGCCACGATACCGAGCCGGTGCAGGTGGTTCAGCAAATTCGTGTTGTCCGAGTAGCCGAAGAACGGCTTCGGGTTGGCCCGCAGCACCGCATCGTCCAGATGTGGGGTAACGGTGATCAGATCATCGCCGCCGACCGTGGCGAGCACCGCCTTGATCGTCGGGTCGGCAAAGGCTGCGGTGAAGTCCCGGGCCCGGTCGCGCGGGTCGGGCCCGCTCGGCGCGGGTGGTCGGATACTCCACCGGCTCCAGTTCGAACTCCTCGCGCAGCCGGCGCAGCCCCAACTCGTACACGTGGGGGAAGATTGCCGGAAGGCCGGCGGAGGGGGAGACGATCGCGACCCGATCTCCAGGTCGGGGCTTCGGCGGGTAGCTCAGGGCGGTCATGGATCGAGACTATCGATCGGATCAAACGATTTCGGCCGATAGCGCGGCCTCCTCCCGCTAGGCCGAGCACGCCCACCCATCCATCAATTTCGCGCATTACATCGATGACAAGGTTGTCGGTGAAAACGCGGCCCCAACGGGCGGCAACCTCATGATCGATCGTAGGCAAGCGGCATGTGGTCGATGGATCACCTAGCGCTTTCGTCGATGTGGATAAAAGTTTGGACCACTAGGTCGAAAGACATGGACACTCCAATGGCAAGTCCGCTAGGGTCGTGCAGCGTCAAGGTGTTTCGGCGAGATAACCGGCGGCGCGGTTAGCTCACCGCACGTGGCAATGGGCGGCCCAACCGCCACCCGATACCATGATCTCTCCGAGGGCGTGGTACCCCCCGGAGAGGGACGGTTCGCAATCCGATCCGGCGCGACGGCGCGCGCCATGCTCCAGCCCTGTCGGGCCTCTCCGCTCATGATGTGCGGGCGAGATCCCGGCCTGGACGCACGCACGCCCGCCCCCCGCCCGCCATCTCGATTCCAACTCCGTTCCCAGGCACGCCTGCCCATCTGCTGAGGCCGCGTGGCGATCGCCGCCACCCGGTCATCAGCAGCGTGGCCGGGCGAGGCTGCCGCGCGCCCTCTGCCCGTCCGCCCACCGGTATCCGTGAACTCGCGCGGATACCTGAATCGTCCGATAAAGGACCTACGCGAAAGGTATGCCGGACATGGCACTCCTCTCTTTAGGACACGGCACACCGCGTCCGCCGACCCGGGTGGCCGCTACCCGAATCAGGCGACCGCTGACCGCACTCGCGGCTGCGGCCGCCCTGTTTGTCACCTCCACGCTGGCCTCCGCCCCGGCGAGCGCCGGCGAGAGCGACAGCGCCCCGCAGCAGCGGGAGGCCCAGGTGTTGACCTGGACCGCGGGTGACGACTTCCAGAAGTACCTGTCCGTGCCCACCTCCGCTGAGCCGGGACCGGCGACGCTGGTCTTCGAAAACAGCCGGGAAAGCGGCAACACCAGCGGCATGCAGCACACCCTGACGTTCGATACCGGCAACCCGCAGTACAACCGGGACCTGGATGTCAACATCCTGGCCGACCCGTTTGACAGCAAGGGTGGACGCTGGACGGTGGACGTGGTGCTCACCGCCGGCGTCTACCGCTACTTCTGCGCCATCCCCGGTCACGGAATGATGAGCGGGCTGCTCGTGGTCAGCGGCGAAGACACGGACAGCACCCCGCCGACGGTGACCGCCAACCTCTCCGGCGAGCGGGACGGCACCGGCGCTTACCTGAGCACCGCCACCGTCACCCTCACCGCCACCGACGCCGACTCCGGCGTCGACAAGGTCGAGTACTCCCTCGACGGGCAGGCGTACACCACCTACACCGCACCCATCACGGTCAACGCTCCGGGCCAGCACACGCTGATCTACCGGGCCACCGACAAGGCGGGCAACACCTCTGAGCCCGCGATGCTCACCTTCACCGTGGTGACGCCGCAGGCCCCGGACACCACGCCGCCGACGGTGACCGCCGCCCTCTCCGGCCAGCAGGACGCCACCGGCGCCTACGTGGCCGCCGCGACCGTCACCCTCGCCGCCACCGACGCCGATTCCGGCGTCGACAAGGTCGAGTACTCCCTCGACGGGCAGGCGTACGCCACCTACACCGCACCCGTAGCGGTCACCCACCCGGGCGAGCACACGGTCATCTACCGGGCCACCGACCGGGCGGGCAACACCTCGGTGCCCGCGACCATCACCTTCACCGTGGTGGCGGCCGGTGGACACGACGGTCACGATTCGGAGTGCCTGGTGCTGGACACCCGTCCGGTCGTCTGGCTCGGCACGGTGAACACCGGTCTGCCGAACCGGCTGGTCGATGCCGGCTGCAGCATCAACAACCTGGTCGCGAGCGAGCGGAACTGGCTCAACCACGCCGCGTTCATGACGCACCTGCGGGCCACCGCCGAGCACCTGCTCGAGCTCGGTGTCGTCAGTAAGGCGGAGCGCAAGTCGCTGGTCGATCAGGCGGCCAGCTCGGGTGTCGGCAAGGCGGACAACCAGAACGGCTACGAGAACGTGCTGGACCGCTCGGCCGCCTCGTTCAAGCTCTGGGAGCAGGTGGGGGCGGGTGGCTTCACCCGTAACTCCGACGGCTCCATCACCAGCCTCCCCGTGCCGGGCATGGGCATGCTCTGGCTCCCGGTCCGGCAGTACGGCGACTTCTCCTTGAAGTTGCAGTGGCGTGACGACGCGCCCGGCAACGGCCGCGCCAACAGCGGGGTCTTCGTCCGGTTCCCCGGGGTGCACCAGCACCCGACCGAGAAGCGGCCGGAGTGGGTGGCGATCAAGTACGGCCACGAAATCCAGATCTTCGACCGGGCCACCGGCGACCAGTACAAGACCGGCTCGGTCTACGGCTTCGGCGGCGTTGACCTCGCCGGCGCGCAGGTCACCCCGAAGGGCACCTGGAACGACTACGAGATCCGGGTGGTCGGGCAGCAGTACTCGATCTTCCGCAACGGCGAACTCATCAACGATTTCATCAACACCCCGGACGCGGTCTTCTCCCCGACCCGCTCCGATGACCCGGGCGGCGCCGGCCGGCAGAACGCCTCCGGATACATCGGCCTGCAGGTGCACGGCGCCACCGACATCGTCAGCTTCCGCAACATTCGGGTCGCCCCGCTGTCGTAGCAACACCGGGACGGCCCACCGTCCCCGCACCCCATGTCAACCGCGGCTGGCATTCATGCCAGCCGCGGTTGACCGAACGATTGGAAACAACGTTGGAGAACGACACGAACGACGGTCGGTCGGCGCCGGCCGGTCGGTTCAGATCAGGCGCCCGCCGAACACTTTTGGCGGTAGCGGTGGCGGCGGTGACGCTCACCGGCGCGGGCACCGCCCTCGCCGTTGGCTCCGGGACCTTCGCCGGCAAGGAGCCGGACGGCTGCATCAGGCCGGATCGGCAGATGCAGTTGTTCGCGGTGGAGCTGCCCCGGGACTCGGCGACCAACCAGATCCGGCTGGGCTACGGCCTGACGCCGCAGACGGCCTCGTACCCGGGACCGATGATCGAAATGATCGAGGGTGAGTGTCTGGCGATCACCCTGCACAACCAGGTGTCGGAAGCGACGCTGACGGCGTTGCGTACCGATCCGAACCACCCGCTCGGCGTTTCGCTGCACACGCACGGGGTCAAGTACACCCAGGACTCCGACGGCACGCTGCACAGCGGCTCGTACGTGGCTTCCGGTGAGTCGCGGACCTACACCTGGTATGCCAAGCCGCGGAACGTGAAGACCGGATCGCCGGGTACGGCTGGCTACTGGTGGTACCACGACCACATGGTGGGCGGGGCGCACGGGACCCAGGGCGTCGGCGCCGGGCTATTCGGCGGATTCGTCGTACGCCGGCAGGGCGACCCGCGCCCGGACCGGACCTACGTGACGGTCTTCGGCGACCGGCAGAGCATCAACCTGCGACGCGGCGCCGACGCGGACACCTGTGACCCGGTACGGCCGGTGGCGGGCCCGAGCTGCTTCATCGCCCGCAAGGGTGAGCGGGTGGAATTCATCGCCGTCGGCATGGGTAACGACATGCACACCTGGCACGTCCACGGGCACAACTGGGCCGACACCCGGACCGGCACGATCATGGGCGACACCAAGGCGGTGGTCGACAACATCGCGATCATCGACAACAAGACCCTCGGTCCCGGTGATTCGTTCGGCGTGCAGTTCATCGCCGGCGACTCGGTGGGCGAGGGCAGCTGGATGCTCCACTGCCACATGCAGTTCCACTCCGACCAGGGCATGTCGACGATGTTCCACGTCCTCGACGAGAACGGGCAGATCCCGCCCAGCAAGGGGACCCACCACCACACCCTGAGCCTGACGCCTCCTCAGGGCGCTTCGGGCAACGGGAACGCCCCGGTCACCGGTCAGTCCGGCTCCTGAACCTCCTCTCTCCCATCCCTGAACGACGCCCAACCCCATTGGAGGAGCAGAAATGGCCCAGAAACGCCATTTCCGTATTTCCCAACTAACTAGATCAACCCGTCGCGCGGCGGTTTTCGCCTCGGCATCCGCGCTAGCGCTCGGCCTGCTGAGCGCGGCACCAGCCACTACCCCCGAGGCCATCGCGGCGGCACCCACCTGGGGCAGCAAGGTGGTCAACGTCCTGGTGTTCCACGGCCCGGTGGCCAAGCAGGACGACCCGGTGCAGCGGGCCACGAACATCATCAAGAAGCTCGGCAATGAGAACGGCTTCTACGTCCACAACTCGGACGACCCGAGCGTTTTCACCGCCGAGAACCTGGCCCGCTACCGCAGCGTGGTGTTCCTCTCCGCGAACGGCGTGACGCTCAACAGCGACCAGGAAGCCGCGTTCCAGTCGTACATCAAGGGTGGCGGGGGTTTCCTCGGCGTTCATGACGCCGCCTACGCCCAGCCCACCTCGGACTGGTTCACCGGCCTGATCGGCACCCGTCCGGCCGGCAGTATCCCGCCTTCCGAGAAGATCGTGGAGATCACGGTCAACAGTGAGAACCCGCCGAGCGAGGCCAAGGCCCAGCTGATCGACGGGAACAACAACACCAAGTGGCTGGCCCGTGGGACGAACCGGCTGGGTGCGAGGTGAAGCTGGAGAAGCCGACCGCCATCACGCGCTACGCGTTGACCTCGGCCAACGACTTCCCCGGCCGTGACCCGAAGAACTGGACGCTGCAGGGCTCAACGGATGGGACGAACTGGACCAACCTGGACAGCCGGACCAACGAGACCTTCCCGCAGCGGTTCCAGACCAAGGAATACAAGTTCGACAACAGCACGGCATACCAGCACTACCGGTTGGACATCACCGCGAACAGCGGTGAGCCGATGATCCAGTTGGCCGAGCTGCGGCTGCTCGGCCCCGAGCGCGGGACCCGCACCGGAGAGCAAGGTGCAGCAGGCCGTCGTGGACCTCACTGACCGCCAGCACCCGGCGAACAAGGGGCTGCCGCTCACCTGGACCCGGTCCGACCAGTGGATCAACTGGAGCCCGAGCCCGATCGGCAAGGTCCACACCATCGCGCAGGTCGAGGAGCGGACGTACAACGCGGGGCTCGCTGGCAACGGCGCGTTCCACCCGATCTCGTGGTGCCAGGACTACGACGGCGGCCGGTCCTTCTACACCGGCATGGGCCGCACCGAGGCGAGCTGGACCACGGACACCCAGTTCCGCAGCCACCTGCTCGGCGCGCTCCAGTGGACCGCCGGTACGGTCCGGGGTGACTGCCAGGCGACCATCGCGGCGAACTACCGGATCGAGCGGTTGACCGCTGCCAACAAGTCGGGGCAGATGGACCAGATCGGCGAACCGCACGGCCTGACCATCGCCCCCGACGGCAAGGTCTTCTACATCGGCCGTGGGGCCTGTGCCACCGGCGTTATCGCCGACTGGAACAACCCGAACGTCGGCCTCGGCTGCGGCACGATCCACCAGTGGGACCCGCAGACCAGGGAGCCGAAGCTCCTCACCACCCTCGCCGTGATGGGTAACCGGGGCAGCGGCAGCGAGCTGGTCAAGAACGAGGAAGGCCTGCTCGGCATCACGCTCGACCCGAAGTTCGCGCAGAACGGCTGGGTCTACGTCTACTGGATGCCGCACGCGTCCATCGACAAGGACCTGCGGATCGGCAAGCGGACGGTCTCGCGGCTCACCTACGACCACGCGACGCAGTCGCTGGATCAGGCCACCCGCAAGGACCTGCTGGAGTGGGACACCCAGATCCACAGCTGCTGCCACGCCGGTGGCGGCATGACCTTCGACAACGAGGGCAACCTCTACATCGGCTCCGGTGACAGCAACTCCTCCGGCGGCTCGGACGGCTACTCCGGGAACAACTGGACCCAGGATTACAAGGGCATGTCGTTCCAGGACGCCCGCCGTACCTCCGGCAACACCAACGACCTCAACGGGAAGATCATCCGTATCCACCCGGAGGCGGACGGCACGTACAGCATTCCCGAGGGGAACCTCTTCACCGGGAACGAGGAGGGCGGCGGTAAGACCCGCCCGGAGATCTACGTGATGGGTGTCCGCAACATCTCGCGGATCGCCTGGGACTATCAGAACAACTGGCTGACCGCTGCCTGGGTCGGCCCGGACGCCGGTGCCCCGAGCGAGATCTGGGGACCGGCGAAGTACGAGACCGCGACGATCATCACCTCCGCGGGCAACCAGGGCTGGCCCTACTGCATGGGCAACAAGCAGCCCTACCGGGACCGCAGCAATGTCGACGCGAAGCTGCCCGGCGAGTGGTACGACTGCGACAACCTGAAGAACGAGTCGCCGCGTAACACCGGTCTGGTCAACATCCCGCCGGCCCGGAACAACATGATCTGGTACTCGCCGCAGGGCGGTGGCCCGGTCTACCCGACCCGGACCGACGGCAGCGGCCTCCCCAGCTTCATCCGGGGCGAGGAGACCCTCACCCAGCCGTACCTCGCTGGTGGCGGCCAGGCCGTGATGAACGGCCCGACGTACCACCGCTCGGAGGTCGACACCAACAGCGGTGTCGCCTGGCCGGCGTACTGGGAGAACAAGTGGTTCCTCGGTGACCAGTCCAACTCCAACAACCGGGTCGCGGTGACCGTCGACCCGAAGGCTGTCCCGAACCAGGACCCGCCCGCCTTCGCTGAGGACGTGCGGAGCATCATCCAGTCCGGAAGCGGTGGCACCCAGCTCCAGTCCTGGATGGATGCCAAGTTCGGTCCGGACGGAGCGCTCTACCTGCTCGACTACGCCGGTGGCTTCTTCACCCTGCACGCGAACCAGAAGCTGATCCGGGTCGCCTACCAGGGCGGGCCGGCTACCCCCGGCCCGAGCTACGCCACGGCCCTGGTGACCGACAACGCCGCGCCGCGGACGGTGGACTTCTCCAGCGCCCGGGTCGGCGGTATCGCCTGGGAGTGGGACTTCGGCGACGGCACGAAGGCGTCGACCCAGCCGCACCCGACCCACACCTACCGGAAGCACGGCTCCTACACCGCAACGGTGAAGGTGACCTACGCCAACGGTGAGGTCGCCACCGGCACGGTTGCCGTCAGCACCGGGTGCGACGCGGCCGACGCCCGGTCGACGGTCTGGCTGCTCGACACCAACACCGGTCTGGCCAACCGGCCGGCCGTGGCGGGCTGCACGATCAACGACCTGATCGACGACGAGCGGAGCTGGCCCAACAAGGGCTCGTTCATGAGCCACCTGGACGACGTGATCGCGGAGCTGACCGGTGCGAAGGTGATCACCGGCAGTGAGGCGGTGGCCCTGCGCGCGGCCGGCGCCGCCTCAGCGGTCGGCGCCACGGCCGGCTACCAGCCCATCTTCGACGGGTCGGCGTACTCGCTCGCGGACTGGCGGCAGGCGCCCAGCGGGAAGTTCTCGCTGCGCCCCGACGGCACGATCCGCAGCTCCGGCGGCCTGGGCATGCTCTGGTACGCCGGGCAGGAGTACGGCGACTTCTCGGTCCGGCTGCAGTTCCGGGATGTCTCCGCGGGCAGCACCTACGCGAACAGCGGAGTCTTCATCCGGTTCCCGGACCCGAGGACCCCGCTGGACGATCGTCCCGAGGGCTGCAGCACGACCGGGTCGGCCCGTTCCTCTGAGGCATGGGTGGCGATCTACTGCGGCCACGAGATCCAGATCTACGACGGGCCCACCGGTGAGACCCAGAAGACCGGTTCGGTGTACAACTTCTCGCCGAACAGCTCTGGCCAACGCCGGGGTGACCCCGAAGGGCGTCTGGAACGACTACGAGATCCGCGCGGTCGGTCAGCACTACACGATGATCCGCAACGGCGTGGTCATCAACGAGTTCGACAACGTGCCGGGCAAGAACTCGTCCCGGTCAGGCGACCCGTCGACGGACCTGCGTCAGTTCTTCAGCGGGTTCATCGGTTTGCAGAACCACGGCAACAACGACCTGATGGACTTCCGTAACGTCAGGGTCCGGGCGCTCTAGCCCACCCAAGCGCCGGGTACGGGAGATCTCTCCCGTACCCGGCGCGTACCATCTGTGCAGTCGGACAGCGCGGTCCTTCGTACTCACATGAGGAGCGCACCGTGACCGATCAGCACGACCACGACGGCCCCGACGCCGCCCTGCGGGCCGACATCCGCCGGCTCGGCACCCTGCTCGGGCAGACCCTGGCCCGCCAGGAGGGACCAGCCCCTGCTCGACCTGGTCGAGGAGATCCGGGCCCTGGTCCGGCACGACGCCGAAGCCGCCGCCGGGCGACTCGGCGCGATGGACGTCACCACCGGCACCAAGCTGGCCCGCGCCTTCTCCACCTACTTCCATCTGGCCAACATCACCGAGCAGGTGCACCGCGTCGCGGGACCTGCGCCGCCAACGGGCGATGCACGGCGGCTGGCTGGACCAGGCGGCCAAGCTGATCGCCGAGCGCGGGGTGCCGGCCGAGGAGATCGCCGCCGCTGCCCGCCGGCTGGCCGTCCGGCCGGTTTTCACCGCCCACCCCACCGAGGCGGCCCGCCGGTCGATCCTGTCCAAGCTGCGCGCCGTCGCCGACGAACTGGACGCCGAGGCGCCGGCCGCGATCCCTACGGGGCCAGCGACGAGGGCCCGGCGAACCGGCGGCTGGCCGAGCTGCTCGACCTGCTGTGGCAGACCGACGAGCTGCGGCTGGACCGGCCGGACCCGACCGACGAGGCCCGCAACGCCATCTACTACCTGCGTGACCTGTACGCCGAGGCCGCCCCGCAGGTGCTCGACGAGCTCGCCGACACGCTCGCACCCTCGGGGTCGAGACCTGCCCCCACCGCCCGGCCGCTGACCTTCGGCACCTGGATCGGCGGGGACCGGGACGGCAACCCGTTCGTCACCCCGCACGTCACCCGGGAGGTCCTGCTCATCCAGTACGAGCACGGCATCCAGGCCACCGAGGCGGCGATGGAGGCGCTGATCAGCGAAGTCTCGGTCTCCCGACCGGCTCCGCGGGGTGTCGCTGGACCTGTCGGCCAGCCTCGCCGCCGACCTGGACGCGCTGCCCGAGGTCCCGGCCCGGTTCCGTCGGGTCAACGCTGAGGAGCCGTACCGGCTCAAGGCTCGCTGCGTGCGGGCCAAGCTGGCCAACACCCGCCGCCGGTTGAACCAGGGCACCGCGCACGTCCCGGGACGGGACTACCTCGGCTCCGCCGAGCTGCTCGCCGACCTGGACCTGATGCGCGCCTCGCTGGCCCGCAACTGGCGGTCGAGCTCACCGCCGTCGGCCGGCTCGCCTCGGCGATCCGCACCGTCGCCGCCTTCGGCCTGCACCTGGCGACCCTGGACATCCGCGAACACGCCGAGGCGCACCACGCGGTGCTCGCCCAGCTCTACCAGCGGCTCGGCGAGGTGGCCGACTACACCGCGCTGAGCCGGGCCGAACGCACCGAACTCCTCGCCGAGGAGCTTGCCGGCCGCCGGCCGCTCTCCACCGCGGACACCGCCGCTGACCGAAGCGGCCCGCAAGACGTTCGACGTCTTCGGCACCATCCGGGAGCACTCAGGACCGGTTCGGCCCCGAGGTGATCGAGACCTACATCGTTTCGATGACCCTCGGCGTCGACGACCTGCTCGCCGCCGTGGTGCTGGCCCGCGAGGCCGGGCTGGTCGACGTGCACAGCGGCCGGGCCCGGATCGGGTTCGTCCCGCTGCTGGAGACCCTGGCCGAGCTGGACGCCGGCGGCGAGCTCCTCGACGAACTGCTCTCCCTGCCGGCGTACCGGGCGATCGTCACCGCCCGCGGCGACGTGCAGGAGGTGATGCTCGGCTACTCCGACTCCAACAAGGAGGCCGGGATCACCACCTCCCAGTGGTCGATCCACCGGGCCCAGCGGGCGCTGCGCGACGTGGCCGCCCAGCACGGCGTACGGCTGCGGCTCTTCCACGGTCGGGGCGGCACCGTCGGCCGCGGTGGCGGGCCCACCCACGAGGCGATCCTGGCCCAGCCGTACGGCACCCTCGACGGCGCGATCAAGGTCACCGAGCAGGGCGAGGTGATCTCCGACAAGTACACCCTGCCCGTCGCTGGCCCGGGAGAACCTGGAGCTCACCCTCGCCGCCGTGCTGCAGAGCGCACTGCTGCACACCGCGCCCCGGCAGCCGGCCGAGCTGCTGGACCGGTGGAACGCGGCGATGGACGTGGTCTCGGGCGCGGCGTACCGCGCCTACCGCGCGCTGGTCGAGGACCCCGACCTGCCGGCCTACTTCTGGGCCTCCACCCCGACCGAGCTGCTCGGCGCGCTGAACATCGGCTCGCGGCCGGCGAAGCGGCCGGACACCGGCGCCGGGCTGGCCGGCCTGCGGGCCATCCCGTGGGTGTTCGGCTGGACCCAGACCCGGCAGATCGTGCCCGGCTGGTTCGGCGTGGGCTCCGGGCTGGCCGCCGCCCGCGGCCGCCGGGCTGGGCGACGTCCTCGCCGAGATGCACGCGCGGCTGGCACTTCTTCCGGACGTTCCTGTCCAACGTCGAGATGATGCTGGCCAAGACCGACCTGGACATCGCCGCGCGGTACGTCGAGACGCTGGTGCCGGAGCCAGCTGCGGCCGATCTTCGACCAAGATCGAGCAGGAGTACGAGCGGACCGTCGCGAGGTGCTGGCGGTCACCGGCCGTCCGCGCTGCTGGAGAGCTCGCCGGTGCTGCAACGCACCCTCGCCGTCCGGGACACCTACCTCGAGCCGCTGCACCACCTGCAGGTGGCGCTGCTGCGGCAGTACCGGGACTCCGGTACTGCCGGCCGGTCGGTGAGCGCCGGCCGGCGGTCGGCGCCCCCCGAGTGACGGTACGGCGCTGGAGCGCGCCCTGCTGACCACGGTGAACGGCATCGCCGCCGGGATGCGCAACACCGGCTGAGAGGTGGCGTACGAGCGGGTGTCGCCTGTGCGGTCTGGCTCGCCGGGTGGCGGCGTGGCCTGACCATGCAGATTTCATCCGAAGATCAAATTATTGTGGCGAATTGGGGTCGCTATAGTGACCCCAATTCGCCACAATAATCGACCATCACGGTTTGTTCGGCCGCTCGGTCCGGAGCGCCGGGGCTTGATTTTGACGATGAAGCGAGTGGAGTGCTGGCGAAGGCCGGGGTGGGTGGTAGGTCATCGCGGTGAGCGTGGGACCAAAGTCCGGCAACTGGATCTGCCGCGCCGGACGGAAGCCGTTGTAGGCGCAAAACTGTTCGATCTCTGGATTGGTGGCGACCAGGTAGCCGAGCGTCCCGTGAGCGTCGAGCTGTTGCCGGTGGTGGCGGAGCAGGGCGCTGCCGATCCGCATCCGGCGTTGACCGGGAGTGACGGCGAGGTAGGCGAGCTGGTGATGCGGTCCGGCGGGTTGGTGGGTGGCGAGGGTGTCGTCGAGCATGAGGAACCGGTCGAGCCAGGGGCCGCAGGCGTCGGCGAGCCGCAGCGGATAGCTGGCGGGTTCGGGCCATGGCCTGGTCCGGGGATGCCAGATCGCCACCCCGGACCCGTCCCCGGTTATCTCGACAATGCCGTGCCGCAGCGCATGCTCGACGACGATCCGAAAGTATTTGCGGTAGACCTGGTGTCGGGCACTGCTTTGACGTCCTCCCCGCCATGAATGACGGGGATTCCGGCCTGCTACACCCCCGTGGGGGTGAGCTTCCGGTGGGTTACCGCTTCGCCGCGCGGTGCCGGCACGGATGCCGGTCTTACCCGCGCTCCACGGTCGTTGAGGTCCGCCCGTCCGGCGGCCCTGATGTTCCTGGCGGCGTTCACGTCCCGGTCGTGGACCGACCCGCAGGGGCAGGTCCACTCCCGCACGTTGAGTGGGAGTTTCTCCCCCACCGCACCACACACCGAACACATGCGGGTCGACGGGAAGAACCGGTCCACCTTGCCGAAGGTGCGCCCGTACCGCTGGGCTTTGTACTCCAACATGCTGGTGAAGATGGCCCAGCCGGCGTCGTGAACCGACTTGGCCAGCCGGGTCCGACCCAGACCGGCGACGCTCAAATCCTCGACGTAGATCGCTTGGTTGTCGCGAACCACAGTGGTCGAGAGTTTGTGCAGCCAGTCCCGGCGGGTGTCGGCGACTTTCGCGTGGGCCTTCGCCACTTTGACGACGGCTTTCTTCCGGTTCTGACTGCCACGCTGTTTGCGGGGCAGGGATTGCTGCAACCGCTTGAGTTTCCGGGCCGCCCGGCGTAGGAACTTCGGCGCCGCGACCTTCGTGCCATCGGACAGGACCGCGAAGTGGGTAAGGCCCAGGTCGATGCCGACTTCCGAGGTCGTCTCCGGCAGCGGCTCGTCGGTGACCTGGACGACGAACGACGCGAAGTACCGTCCGGCCGCATCCTTGAGCACCGTGACTGAACTCGGCACGGATGGCAGGGAACGCGACCAGCGCACTTCCACGTCGCCGACCTTCGGCAACCTGAGCCGGCCGTTGTCCAACACCCGGAACCGTGAGTTGGCGGTGAACCGAACCGTCTGCCGGTTGTCCTTGCGGGACCGGAACCGGGGCGCCGCGACCTTCCGGCCTTTCCGTTTCCCCGACAGGGACGCGAAGAAGTTCCGGTAGGCGGTGTTCAAATCGGCCAACGCCTGCTGGAGTACGACCGACGACACGTCGCCAAGCCACGCCCGGCCGGGGGTTTTCTTCGCCTCCGTGATGACCTGCTTGGACAGTTCCCCGTCCGTGAGGTACGGCAACCCCAGCTCGCGGGCCTGCTGCCGTGCGCGCAGCCCATCGTTGAACACCACCCGCGCGCACCCGAACGCCCGCGCCAGCGACTCGCGCTGATCCGGGGTCGGGTAGACCCGGTAGTTGTAACGGAGCCGCACACTCACATTCTATCATTGGTCTATGGCCGATAACATTGATGTCCACACTGGCAGACATTGCGTTTCCGCCCTCCACGCCCACTTGGTTTTCGTGACCAAGTTCCGGCACAAGGTGTTCACCGACCAACATCTGACCGCGCTTGAAGAGATCACACGGGCGGTGTGCTCCGACTTCGAGAGTGAGCTGGCCGAGTTCAACGGCGAAACCAACCACGTACACCTGCTGGTCAACTTCCCGCCCAAGGTGGCCCTGTCGAAGCTGGTCAACTCCCTCAAGGGCGTGTCCAGCCGGCGGATGCGGCAAGAGTTCCCCGACCTGCGTCGGCACTACTACAGGGCCAACAAGCTGTGGTCGGGCTCGTACTTCGCAGGCTCCGTCGGGGGCGCACCACTGACAGTGGTGCGCCAGTACATCGAACAACAGAACCGGCCCGCCTAAACCCCGCTTCGACGCCGGTCCGCCTTAACTGCGGATCGGCTTTCCCTGCCCCGTTACGCGGGAAAGTCCGCTTCACCCCCGGCCTGAAGGCCGGAGCACTGCGGTCGAAAACCGGTAGCGGATCAACCATCTACTGACCGGTCCGGGCATGAACGCCGAGGCCAACAGTTCGGTGATCTCCTGGACGTGCTCGGGACCAGCACGCCGAATATCGGCAGAAGTCGTACTCATTGGCGCAGTGTCTTCGTGCATGTCGGTCACCGCTGCCGCCGCCGGGCCGGCAGCCATCCGAGGAACCGGGCATAGAGCGCGGTCATGTCCGGGCCGGGGTTGGGCCACAACCGGTCCAGATCTTCGAGGGCACTGCGCAACATGCCGGCGAGGTACATGCCCAACGCCGAGACGTTTACGCCGTACTCCGTGACCAGCCCACTCCTGGCGGGCTCGCATGGCCAGGCGGCGTGGCAGACCCGGCACGTCCACACTGGCCGGCGGGCCAGGTGACGCTCCGGCAGCCGGTCGCGCCCGGGGGCCAGTACGGGTGCGGGACTTTCGGCGAGCAGGGACATGCGCAGTTCCCTTTCTGTCCGTCGGATAGTGGAACCCAGCCGGGGCAGAGATGCCGAAAGGCGCTCCCCTGGCGCTGGTGGATGGTGCCCTAAAGGCAAACGACCGGGGTGAGCTTCAGAGCACGGCTACCCCCGCCGCTCGGGATACTCAACGGCGCCTTCCGCCCACAACGCCGAAACGCGAACGTTCACCTGCCGGTGCGATCCGAGCGCCCCGCTCGGCAGGACCTCCACCCCGAGCAGGGTCAGCCACTCCAGACCCGGCGTGTTCGACCCGTTCCCGACGTGGGTCACCCGCAGCCGCAGCGGCTTCGCGCCATAGCAGTAGTCATCCGGACGGACATTGATCACACAGCCGGCCTTGATGGGCGGGGCACTTGCCGGTTGCTGGTTCAAGTTGACTCCTAAGGGGGCACCCGCGTCAGATCGCAGCCTGTCCCAGCGACTTATCAACTGGCAACAGATTCCTGTGCGAAGTCGCACAGAAAGATTGACCGGGCACCAAGTGTTGCGGTACGACTGGCTCATACGAGACAGACGGGACGACCAGGCAGCGAAAGGCGGGGCAATGGCGGCGTTACCCGGATCTAGCGTGCCAAGAAGACAACTAGGGCGATACTTGCGGGAAGCGCGCGAGGAGGCAGGATTTTCCATCGAGGCCACCGCGCGGGACATGCAGTGGAGCCGGGCGCGGCAGTACCGGCTTGAAAGTGGCCACTCTGCACTCCGCACACACGACGTGGCGGCGCTGTGCCAACTCTTCGGCGTGGCACCCGAACACACGGAAGCGCTCATCGGGCTGTCCCGCGAAGGCAAAGCTGAAGGATGGTGGCACGCTTACGGGGACGCCGTGCCCGAGTGGCTTGAGCTGTATGTAGGCATGGAAGCCGCCGCGAAGCGCATCCGTCGGTTTGAGCCGACGTTGGTGCCCGGCATCCTCCAAACCGAGCAATATGCGACCGCCGTCTTCCAGACGCGGGCCGGCGTGACCCCCGATGAGATCCGAACCGCCGTCGCCCTCAGGCAACACCGGCAACGACTGCTGACCCGTGTGGCGCCCGCCGCGCCAGCGCTGGACGTACTGATTGACGAAGCGGTGTTGTACCGTCCGATAGCCGACCGTGAGGCGTTTCGGATGCAGTTGGCGCACCTCGTAAACGTCCGCCAGGTCGCGAACGTTAACGTACGCGTACTACCAGCCAGCGTCGGTCCGCACGCGGCCTCAGCCGTCGGCGCGTTCGCGGTGCTGGATTTCCCGAAGATCGGTGCACGGGCGGTGGAGCCTTCGACGGTGTATGTCGAGGGGCTGACTGGCGCGCTGTACCTCGAAAAGCCACACGAGATCGCGGCGTACGATTCGGTCTGGCATCAACTAGAGCGCCTCGCGCTCTCCGCGGGCGCGACGGACGACCTGTTAGCCCAAGTCATCAAGGAGTCTTACGATGAAGCCTGACCTGTCCGGCGCCCGGTGGTTCAAGAGCAGCCGCTCCGGAAACCAGGGCGACTGCGTTGAGACTGCCCTGAATTTGCCTGGCGTGGTCGCGGTACGGGACACCAAGGACCGGGACGGCGGCACGCTGACGTTCAGCCCGGAGGCGTGGACGGGGTTCGTGGGCCTGGCGAAGAAGATCGGCCCTCTCGGCTAGCCGACAGCAGCGAAAAGGGCACCGGGCGGGAAGCTCGGTGCCCTTTTTCTGTTGCGGCGGTCAGATCGCCTTCCGGCGGTCCCGCTTCGACACCGGCGCCGGCTCGGGTTCCCCGGTCAGCTCGTTTCGCCGGCCGCGCTGAACGAGCGAAGTCGATCGATCGCCAGCAAGGTGCCGCCAATCGTGATGATCGCGCTCATCGTGACCGCCACCGGCACCGACACCGCGCCCTCCAGCAGGTCGCCGGAGGCGATCCGATCCGCGAAGGTGACCACGTACTGCTGGATCGAGAGCACCCGGGTCCCATCGATGAAGTTGGTCAGCAGGCCCTCCCAGATCAGCACATAGACCAGGCCGAGCAGCACCGGACGGCGGGTGACCAGGCTGAGCGCCAGAAAGAGCGCCGAGTACGCCAGCGCACCGATCGCGCTCGCCAACGCCAGGGCCAACCCCAGCCGCGCCGAGTTAGCCAGGGTCCCCGCGACGTAGAGCGGCACGGCGGCGGCCAGCGTGGTGACGCCAGCGGCCACGATGAGCTTGGGCAGCACGATCTGCCAACGCGGCAGCGGCTTGGTCAGGATGTGCACCACGGTCCCGTCGTCGATCTCGGAGCCGAGCACCCCGGTGCCCACGATCAGGGCGACCACCGGCAGCACGATCCCCAACCCGAGCCCGACCAGCACCGGTGCCGCCCACCGCTCGGGGTCGACCCCGGATGACCGGGCCAGGATGGCCAGCCCGACCAGCAGGACCGGCAACGGAAGCAGGAACAGGAACCGGCGACGACCGAACAACCCGCGTACGGTGATCCAGGAAATGGTCGACATCGTTACTGCTCCTTCAAGCGCGGGATGTTCGCGACGGCAAGGTTGGTCACCTCAGGCCTCCAGCAGGTAGGAGAAGACGCTCTCCAGGGACTCGTCCGAGGGGAGCAGCCGGCGTACCCGGATCCCGGAGGCCAGCGCGATCTTCGGCAGGGCACGGGTGAAGCTGCCATAGTCGCCGGCCCGTACGGTCAGACCGGACTTGTCGATCTCCACGGCGGTGACCGACGCCTGACCCATCAGCGCGACGGCCAACTGCCGGTCGTCGGTGGACTGCACCGCGAAGACGTGCGGGCGGTTGGTCATCAGCCGCCGGATGGTCCGGAAGTCACCCGAGGCCGCCAACCGGCCGGCCACGATCACCTGCACCGTGCCGGAGACCTGTTCGACCTCTTCGAGGATGTGCGAGCTGAACAGGATGGTCCGGCCGTCGGCACCGAGGCCGTGCAGCAACTCCATCATGTGCAGCCGCTGCCGGGGGTCCATGCCGTTGAACGGCTCGTCGAGCAGCAGCACCGCCGGATCGTGCACCAGCGCGGCGGCCACCCGGGTGCGTTGCCGCATGCCCTTGGAGTAGGTTTCGATCCGCCGATCCTGCGCCTCGGTCAGCTCGACCAGCTCGATCGCCCGCCGGGCCGCCGCAGCCGGGTCCGGCAGTCGGTGCAGCTTCGCGCTGGCCAGCACGAATTCGTACGCGGTGAGGAAGCTGTGCACCGCCTCGCGCTCGCTGACCAGGCCGAGCTGTCGGTAAACGGCGGGGTTGCGCCAGGTGGGGACGCCGCCGACGGTGACCGTGCCTCGGGACGGGGTGAGAAACCCGGCCATCATGTGCAACAGGGTGGTCTTGCCGGCACCGTTCGGGCCGAGCAGCCCGGTCACTCCGGCGCCGAGGCTCATGGTGATGTCGTTGACGGCCACCACGTTTCCGTACCAGCGGGACACCCCGCTCAACTCCACGTTCGTCATGCGGCGGCGACCTTCCGGTAGCGGGCGAGCAGCAGTAGTACACAGACGACGACCAGTCCCAGCCCGGCCGCGCCATAGAGCGGGCCGAACCTGCCGATGTCGAACCCACTCTCGGTGTCGAAGAGCCAATCGCTGATCGCCTCGATGGTGACGATGGGGCTGGCCAGCCCGGCGAGCTGGTTGACGGTCCTGGAGGGAAGCAGCGAGAGCACCCCGACGATCGGGGCGGTCAGCAGGAAGACCGCCACGATCGCACCGGCCGCGACCGCCCGCCGCCGGACGAGGGCGGCGACCAGCAGCGCCACGGCGGAACAGATCACCGCGTGGATGCCGACGGAAGCCAGGCCGGGCAGGTAGTCAAGGAATTCCCGCCAGACGGCGGAAAGCTCTCCGGTGGAGAACGACGCGCCGATGAAGAGCACGGTCAGCGGACCGGCCAGCATCAGGAAGGTCGCCGAGACAAAGGCGGCGAGCTTGGCTGCCACGTAGTCGTTGCGGTGCAACGGTCGGGCGAAGTACAGCGGCAGCGTGTGGCTGTGCAGATCCCGGGAGACGAGTTCCGGCGCGACAATGGCGCAGAAGAAGATGATCAGGAACGTCAGCGCCTTCGGAAAATCCAGGTACGTCATCAGCGTCTGGCCGGTCTGCGCACGGACCGCGGTCAACACCACGGCGATCACCGACACCAGACTGATGATCAGCCATGGGAAGATCTTCGACTTGGCGGGGCGCCCCAGCCCGAAGGCGGTACGCAGGCTGTGCAGGTAGAGGGCCGCGAGGATGTGTAGCCGGCCGAGCCGCGCCCCGGCGTACCGCTGGTAGCCGATGTCATGGATGACGCCGGCCGGCTTGGCGGGCGGGGCGGACCGGGGGTCAGCGGGCGGGGCGTCGAGCGTGCTCATGCGAGAGCCTCCTCATTGGGCGACGGGGCGGCTCCGGTGGCAAAGAGTTCGGCGACCCGGTGTCGGCGCTGGTCGAGGCGGTGCAGTGGCAGGTCCAGTTCGGCCACCGCGGTCAGGATCAGGTCGTACGTCGTGTCGGCCTCGCCGAGCGGTACGAGCAGCAGCCGCCCTTCGCGGCGTACCGGCAGATTGAGCGCGGCCAGCCGGGCCGCCAGCTCGTCGGTGCCCTCGCTGACCTCGACGGAGAGTACGTCGGTCGCGGTGGTCATGTCGGAGAGCTGGGCGGAGCGCAGCAGTCGACCACCGTCGATCGCGACCAGCGCGTCGCAGATCCGTTCGACCTCGCCGAGCAGATGCGAGCAGACCAGCACCGAGATGCCGAACTCAGTGCCGATCCGGTGGATCAGCGCGAGCATGGCGTCCCGGCCGGCCGGATCCAGCCCGTTGGTGGGTTCGTCGAGCAGCAGCAGATCGGGGTCGTGCACCAACGCCTGAGCGAGTTTGACCCGCTGTTTCATGCCGGTTGAGTAGCCGCCGACCTGCCGGTAGCGCTCCTCGTAGAGGCCGACATGCCGCAGCGTCTCGGAGGCCCGTTCCCGGGCGAGGGTACGTGGCAGTCCACTCATCCGGGCCATGTGGGTGACAAACTCGGCCGCCGACAGGTCCGGCGGCAGGCAGTCGTGTTCGGGCATGTAACCCACCCGGGACCGGACCGCGTGGCCGTCGACGGTGGGGTCGAGGCCGAGCACCCGTGCCTGCCCGCTGGTCGGCTCGAGCAGGCCGAGCAGAATCTTGATGAAGGTCGACTTGCCTGCGCCGTTGGCGCCGACCAGGCCGATGATGCCGGGCTCGACGTCGACCGTGAAATCGGACAACGCGGTAACCCGGTTGCCGTACGTCTTGGTGAGCGACTGGGTCGCTAGCAGCGTCACGCGGTTCAGCGTAAGCGGCGGTACTCATCCGGGGTCCGCTGCGAACCCTGGCGGTTCCCTGATCCTGCCGACCGGTCCCCCCATTAGGGGTGACCGCCGCCGCTCCCCACCCCCACCCTGTTGATCATGAGGTTGTCGCTGACGGAAAGCGCTTTCCCATGCGATAAGCTCATGATCAACGGGTGGGGTGGGGCTGCGGGAGCAGGTTGTGGAGTGGCGCTCTCGACCGACTGGCGGCTGGCTGAGAAACTGTGGGCCGGTGGGAGGGAGTGCGATGAGCAACGGTTGGGTGCTGCCCGAGGAAGTGCTGCGGGACGCTCCGGCGTACACGCCGCGCCCCTGGTGAGCTGGCCGATCTCGAACTGCTGCTATCCGGAGCGTACGCCCCGCTGACCGGGTTCCTGACCCGGGCGGATCTGGCGGCGCTGGGCCGACGCGGCGAACTGGCCGACGGTACGCCCTGGCCGGTTCCGGTGACCCTGGAGGTTCCGGCGGAACTGGCCGACGGGCTCGACCTGGCGAACCCGTTGGGGCGGGCGCTGGTGCTGACCGACCCCGAGGGCGCACCGGTGGCACTGCTCGACGTGACCGACGTCTGGCCACGCCGCAACGGGTTCGCCGGAGTCGGCGGCATGGTGCGCCGGCTCGGGGATGGCGGGCAGGGACCATTCCAGCGACTGCGCCGCACCCCGGCGGAGGTCCGGGAACTGCTGCCACCGGGACGGGTGCTCGGGGTGATCGCCGACCGGCCGCTGCACCGCCCACAACTCGCCCAGATCGCCCACGCCGCCCGGACGCTCGCCGCCCACCTGCTGGTCCTGATTCCGGTCAGTGACAGCGGGCCGGACAATCTGCCGCCAGAGGTGCTGGTCCGCACCATCTTCGCGGCCCGGGACCGGATGCCACCGGCCACCGTGGTCGCCGTCCCGCTCTCCAGCCGGGGCGACGAGGTCTCCGACGCCCTGCTGCGCGGCAAGGTGGCCGCCGCCTACGGGGTGACCCATCTGCTCTCCACCGGCGACATGCTCACCGCCGGCGGACTGCGGGTGCTGGTACCGCGCGAGCTGGCCTACGACAACCGGGACGGCCAGTGGCGCTGGCGGGACGACATCCCGCCGCGCAACCGACGGTTGGCGCTGCGCCCCGCGGAGATCGGGGACCTGCTGGACCGGGGTTTCCCACTGCCCGAATGGCACACCCCACCGGCGGTGGCCAGGGAGCTGGCCCGGGCCCGGCCAGCACGGCGGCACCGCGGCCTGGTGGTCTTCTTCACCGGGCTCTCCGGCTCGGGCAAGTCGACGATCGCCCGCGGGCTGGCCGACACGCTGCGGGAAAGCGGCGACCGGACGATCACCCTGCTCGACGGCGACGTGGTCCGCCGCGAACTTTCCGCCGGGCTCAGCTTCAGCAAGAGCGACCGCGATCTGAACATCCGCCGGATCGGCTGGGTGGCCGCCGAGGTCGCCCGGCACCGGGGCATGGCGATCTGCTGCCCGATCGCGCCGTACGCGAAGGCTCGGGCGACCGCCCGGCAGATGGCGCTGGTCGCGGGTGCCGGCTTCCTGCTGGTGCATGTCGCCACCCCGCTGGAGGTCTGCGAGCAGCGCGACCGCAAGGGCCTCTACGCCCGCGCCCGGGCCGGCCTGCTCACCGGCATGACCGGCATCGACGATCCGTACGAGGAGCCGACCGACGCCGACCTGGTGCTGGATACCAGCACAATGACCATCGAGGAGGGCGTGCAGGCGGTGCTGCAGCACCTGACCGAGACCGGCTGGGTGGAGCCCCGACTGCAACCGGCCTGATCCGCGCCGCGACCCGACCCGACCCGCGCCGCAACCCGACCCGACGACGCCGAACTCGCCCCTTACCCCGCCCGGTCCAGGAGCACTAGGGTGCGTAGCTGTTGCCATGCGTCGATCGGGTGGAGGCGGCGTGGGAAAGCTGGGGCCGGGCGAGGGCGCGGTGCCCGCCGCGCCGGGCGGCACCGGATGAACCGCACGGAGACCGGGCCCGAACTCCGCCGAACCGTCATCGAGCTGGCCGACGGGCGTGAGCTGATCTACTTCGACGAGCGGCCCGCTGCCGCCCGCGATCAGCCCGACCGGCGGACCAGCCCGACCGGCGGGACCAGCCCGACCGGCGGGAGCTGCCGGAGCCGCCGCCCGCCTCCGAACTGCGGTACGACCCACTGGTGGACGAGTGGGTCGCGGTCGCCACCCACCGGCAGGGCAGGATTTTCCTCCCCCCGAGCGACCAGTGCCCGCTCTGCCCGTCGACGCCGCACCGGTCGACCGAGATCCCCGGGTACGACTACGACGTGGTGGTCTTCGAGAACCGGTTCCCGTCGTTCAGCGACCGGGCCGGCGCACCACCCGGCGAGTTGACCCCGTTCACCCCCACCCGGTCGGGTGCCGGCCGATGTGAGGTGGTCTGCTTCACCGCCGAGCACAATTCGTCGTTCGGTGCGCTCTCCCCCGGCCGGGTGCGGACCGTACTGGCCGCACTCGCCGACCGGACCAAGGCACTCGGCGCGCTACCCGCCGTCGAGGAGGTCTTCTGTTTCGAGAACCGCGGGGTGGAGATCGGGGTGACCCTGCACCATCCGCACGGTCAGATCTACGGGTACCCGTTCCTCACCCCACGCACCCACGCGATGCTGACCGCCGCCCGCCGGCACTCGACGCGGACCGGTGGCCGAAACCTCTACGCCGACGTGCTCGCCGCCGAACGGGCCGCCGGGGACCGGGTGGTGGCGAGCAACGAGCACTGGACCGCGTACGTGCCGGCCGCCGCGCGCTGGCCGTTCGAGGTGCACCTGGCGCCGCACCGGCCGGTGCCGGACCTGCCCGCGCTGACCGGGGCCGAATGCGCCGCCTTCGGGCCGCTCTATCTGGATCTGCTACGCCGCTTCGACGCGCTCTTCGACACACCGATGCCGTACATCTCGGCCTGGCATCAGGCACCAGTACGAACCGGCCGGGAGCTGAGTCACCTGCATCTGCGGCTGTTCAGCGTCCGCCGGGCCGCCGACAAGCTGAAATACCTGGCCGGCTCGGAGTCGGCGATGGGGGTCTTCATAAACGACATCCAGCCCGAACGGGCCGCCGCCCTGCTCCGAGCAGCGTGCTGAGCGATCCCCGCTTAGTTGCCGAGGACTGGCCCGACACGCGAATCGCGCACCGCCCCACGCGGATGTCACCGCACCGGGTCCAGGTCAATCAGACACTGCGGATTACAGCGGCGCGGGTGCCCGGCCCAGCCGTTACGACGCAGTGCCAGCGCGACCTCAGCGGCAGTGGCGCAGGCCCGCTCGGTCACCTCCGCCGTACCGTAGCGCAACACACTGAGTCCATCGACGGTCGCCGCGTTGTCCCGCCACCGGTCGCGGGACCGGAACTCCTCAGGGTGGGCGGCCCGACCATCCAACTCGACCAACGTGGCGAACTCCTCGTACCGCACATCGTCGTACCATCGGCCGCCCCGGCGCGGGCGGGCGCGCTGTCGCTGACCGACCGGTAGTCCGTGCCGGCGCTCGACATCGCGCAGGTAGCGCAGTTCGAGCAGCGAGTGGCAACCGCTGGCCACATCACCGAGCGCGTCAAGCAGCTCCCGACGCCAACGGGTCCGCCGCCGCTGGTACAGCACCGCGCCGATCCGCCCCGGCGTGGTCAACCGGCGACCGCACGCCTTCGTCAGCCAACCGAACGCCTGATCGAGATTTCGGGATATCTCTGCCAAATCAAGCACCGTCTCCTCGATCCGGGTCTGGACCGGCAGTCGGCTGGGGTGCCGACTCGCCACCGCCCGCTTGGATCTGTGTACGACCAGCCAGGAAGCCGGCTGGACCCGCCGATCGCCCGGGATCGTTACGTGCACCAGTGGCGCCGGTTGGTCGACCAACCCGGCCAGCTCGGCGGCCGAGAGGTGACTGAGCACCGCATCCGTACCGGCGTAGAGCAACGCCGCCGCGTACATCGCGTTTCTCGGCGCCGGTCCACTGAATGTGGCGTAGGTACCGGGTAGCAGCCGCTGCCACCGACCGTTGGCCAACCGGCGGTAGATCATCTCCTCGGTGACACCAGCCTGCTGGCACTGGAACCGGCTCAACACCCCGTGCTGTCGGGTCGCTGTCTCCGCAAGCAACCGATCCCAGTCAACGGCCCGCCGATCACCCATGCGAGAAAGGTTGGCGGCTCAGTCCCGGTCACGCCACCGGCACACCCCGCAGCTGTGGATAACTGAGCCCGCTGTGGATAACCGCCGAAGAAGATAAGGCGGAAGAAAACCCGTCACCGGCGACGGGTTTTCTTCCGCGCAAAAGGGACACCTCAACAGGCTGGCTGGCTAGACCCCGACGGCCTGCGCGGCCCGCACCAGCGAGTCGTACGTGTCGGTGCTGCGCGTCAGCTCCACCCCGAGCGACCGGGCGAAGCTGTCCAGCTCGTGCCGCACCTCAATGCCGGGTCGGTCGTCGCCGATCATTGTCTCGATCTCCAGCAACGAGCCGAGGTGGCGCACCTCGTCAAGGCAGAACGACATCGTGCCGAGCCGCCCGGTGCGCCGGATTTTGACGATGCGTACCGTCGGGTAGAAGCCCGTCGCCAGGATTGCGCCGTGCATCTGGTCCCGCTCGGCGACCTCGGTTTCGTGTTCCGCGCAGGAGAGTTCGTTGTCGACCGGCTGCTTCACGCAGAAGAGATGCCGCCCGTTCTGGCTGCGCAGCCGGGCAAAAGCGAGCCCAGTCCTGCTCTGGCCGTACGTCCAGCCGCGCATGGCGTACGCCTGATCGTCCTGCTCGACAGGGGCCGAGAAGGCAATTCCCCGCTGCCGCAACGCGTCGAGCAGCGCCTCGGTATCGGTGACCCGGTATTCGACCTCAATCTCCCGGACACCAGGTCCCATCCCGTTCTCTCCCCGAACTCGACGCACTGACCACAGACTCCGGCTCACCAGCAGCCGGGCACGGTGATTGCCGTGGCGAACGAGTTGACGCGGATCACGATCAACCTCACCCCCACTCCCCCCGTGATGATCATGAGCGAGGTCCCGACGATCCCCGTCTATGATCCACTGGGAGCGCGATCGCGAAGGAGGACCGCAAGTGATCGACGCGATCTTTTTCGATGTCGGCGGGACGATTCTCGACGAGACGCGCGAGTTCGAGGCCTGGGCGGACTGGCTCGGCGTTCCACGGCACACGTTTTCGGCGGTCTTCGGTGCGGTGATCGCCCGGGGTCTGGACTGGCGGGAGACGTTCCGGGTCTTCCGGCCCGATTTCGATCTCGCAGCCGAGCGTGAGCGCCGAGTCGGCAGCTGGCAAGCCGGAGACGTTCGGCGAAGAGGATCTCTACCCGGACGCGCGACTGTGCCTGGCCTCCTTGCAGGAGCAGGGCCTGTTCGTGGGCTTGGCCGGCAACCAGCCAGCTCATGCCGAGATGATCCTCCGCGCTCTCGACCTTCCGGTGGACGTGATCGGCACGTCGGACGGTTGGGGCGTGGCGAAGCCGTCGCCGGAGTTTTTTGAGCGGGTCGTTCGCGAGGGCGGTCGTGATGCGTCTTCGATCCTGTACGTCGGTGATCGGCCCGACAACGATGTACGCCGCGGCCAAGGAGGCCGGTATACGGGCCTGCCTGATCCGGCGCGGTCCGTGGGGTCACATCCTCGACATCCCAGCCGTGGCTGCTCAGTGCCTGTTCCGCATCGATTCGCTGGACGAACTCCCGAGCCTGGTTGCAAAGCACAACGCGGCAAGCGGCTAGCGCAAACCAGCCCCGCACGTCCACGATCAACGCCCACAGAAGCCCGAGCACACGTAGGTGCGGCTAGCGGTCGGCGCGGGATAGTTGGTAGGCGGGGCCGAGGGCGGCCAGGAGCGCCTGAGTGAGGACGTTCGCCCAGGTCAGTTCGGCCCCGGTGAGCAACCAGCCGAGCGCCGGCAGGGTGAGCAGGAGCAGCAGATCCGGGCCGCTGAGCGCCCAGATGATCGGGCCGGACGGGATCGCACCCATCGGCGTTTCGACGACCGGCAGGTCATGCCGGACCGAGCCGCTGCGGGCCCGACGCAGCGACGCGGCGGCGGCGGCCGGACCGAGGGCGAGACCCAGCACCCACCAGGGGCCCGCCGGCAGCCGGTCGGTGAGGGCCAGCACGGCCAACGCGATCGCCGACCAGGTGGCGGCCAGGAGTGTGGGCACAACCAGCCGGCCGACGAGCACCTGCCGGTCGGTGAGGCCGAGCAGCCGGGTCAGCGCCGGCGCGTCGGTGTCCCGCCGTACGGCCGACATCGTGGTATCCGCGGCGGCCAAGGCGCCCAGGAGCAGGGCCGCCCCGAGCAGCCAGGCCGAACCTCGGCTGGCGAGCACGGGCAGCAGGGCGAACCCGGCCAACCAGGCGAGCCGGACGCGTTTCCGCGACAGGATCAGCAGGTCGTAGCCGGCCAGGATCGGCAGCCACCGGATCCGCCAGGGCGCTGCGGAGCGCAGCGCACGGCCCCGCCAGTAGCGGCGTTCCCGCAGGTCGGCGAGGAAGGACGGCTCCAGCGCGTAGGCGGTGTCGAGGAAAGTGCCGAAGGCGAGCGAGGAGTCCTCGACCTGGTACGGGGAGAGCTGGTCGAGGCTTCGGTACGTCCACCCGACCCCGGTCAGCATCGCGCCCAGCCCCACCGCGACCAGCACCGACCCGGTGCCGGGGGTCCACGGGAAAAGGTGACCCAGCGCGGACGCCACCGGCTCTGCCACCGCAGCGACCCGGTCGTCAACGACGATCGAGGTGCAGCCGAGCAGCAGCACGATGACGGCGAGGTTGAGCGGCCGACCGACCCGGGCGGAGAGTTGGGCTCGGACGGCGGCGAGCGCCACGGTGACGGTGGCGGCTGTCGTGACCGTCAGCGTGACCAGCAGTTGCAGTGCTTCGAACGGCGAGGGCAGCAGCCAGCGGGCTGCCACCAGACCGAGCAGGAGACCGACGAGCGTGCCCCCGGTGACCACCCCGAGCAGGGCCGGCAGGAGCAGTTCACGTCGGGAGACCGGGGCACGAAACAGCCAGGTGAGGTGGGCTCGGCTCAGCGCCAGCGGTCCGATGCCACGCAGCAGCCCGTAGAGGGCGACCAGGGCCAACCCGAGCAGGGCGACGAGCCGGGCCGCCGCCGCTCCCGCCGCAGGCGCTGCGGTCTCCGGCCGCCAGAGCAGCGGGCCCGCTCTGGGCCCGAGCAGGGCGAGCGCGACGGCGGAGCTGAGCAGGGCGACGTACCAGGTGTTCAGGGAGGGACCGCCACGGGCGGCGCGCCGTCGCTGCCGGATCCAGCGACGTAGCTGCCGAGCCGGGACGGCATTGTCCGACCCCCGCTGGTCGGTGGGTACGGTCAGTTCGCTGGTCAAACCGGCGTACTTCCGGCCCAGGCACGTCGCAACGGCACGACCTCCCCGCCGACGGCGCTGGCGAAGCTGGCGTCGTGGCTCGCCATGATGATGGTGCCGCCCTGCCGCACGTACGCGGCGAGCAGCTCGGCCACCACCGGTTTGATCTCGGCGTCGAGGCGCTGTTCCGGCTCGTCGAGCAGGAGGAGCCGGCTGGGCCGGGCAAGAACCGCGCTGAGCAGGAAACGCTGCCGTTGCCCGGAGGAGAGGGTGGCCGGGACGCTGTCGGCCAACTCCGACATGCCGAGGGTGGCGAAGAGTTCGTCGATGCGCCCATCGGTCGGGTCGGCGCCGTTGGCCAGCCGGACGAGTTCGACGTGCTCGCGGACCGTCAGCCCGTAGTACCAGGCGGGATCCTCGACGCTGGTCGCCACCTTGCGCCAGAAGCTGGTGGAACGGCCGGGAGCCGTGCCGAAGACCCGGACCGATCCGCTGGTCGGCGCCTGCAGGCCGGCCAGGCAGCGCAGCAGGGTGGATTTGCCGGCTCCGTTTTCTCCGGTGACACAGGTCACCGTGCCGGCGTACGCGGTGAGATCAAGGCCGTCGAGCACCGGAGTAGCGCCAAAGCTCACCGACAGCCGGGAAACCACCACCATTTCGTGCACGCTAGAAAAATACCCTGGTACGAGGGCGCGGGGGGCCCGGGACAGGGCCCCCCGCAGGGAAGGGACTTTCCGGCTGCGCGGTGACAGCCGGGGAAGACCGTGGTGGCGACGCTGGCCGCGGACGGGAGCGACCACCAGATTTGGCCTTCCGGGACGGCGACTGGCATCGCGTCCACCCTGGTCAACGACGGGACCTCCGGCGCGGTGACGGTCGAGGCCGGCCGATCAGCCAGGCCGGTCGAACCGCCAGGTCGGTCGAACCGCCAGGTCGGTCGAACCGCCAAGTGCCGCCGGCCGGCGGAGTCGGATGACTCCGCCGGCCGGGGCGGGAACTGGTCGGCTATCGGCGACGGCTAGGCGGCGAGCTTGCGGGCCAGGTTCTCGTCGAGCGCGGTCATGAACTCGTCGGTGGTCAGCCACGGGGCGTCGCGGGAGATGAGCAGCGAGAGGTCCTTGGTCATCTGGCCGCCCTCGACGGTGTCGACGATGACCTGCTCCAGGGTGTTGGCGAACTCGGTGACCGCCGGGGTGTTGTCCAGCTTGCCCCGGTGGGCCAGGCCGCGGGTCCAGGCGTAGATGGAGGCGATCGGGTTGGTCGAGGTCTTCTCGCCCTTCTGGTACTGCCGGTAGTGCCGGGTGACCGTGCCGTGCGCGGCCTCGGCCTCGACGGTGCGGCCGTCCGGGGAGAGCAGCACCGAGGTCATCAGGCCCAGCGAGCCGAAGCCCTGCGCGACGGTGTCGGACTGCACGTCACCGTCGTAGTTCTTGCAGGCCCAGACGTAACCGCCCTCCCACTTGAGCGCGGCGGCGACCATGTCGTCGATCAGCCGGTGCTCGTAGGTGATCCCGGCGGCGTCGAACTCGGCCTTGAACTCGGTCTCGAAGACCTCGGCGAAGATGTCCTTGAACCGACCGTCGTACGCCTTGAGGATGGTGTTCTTGGTGGACAGGTAGACCGGGTAGTTGCGGTCCAGGCCGTAACGGAACGAGGCGCGGGCGAAGTCCCGGATCGACTCGTCGAAGTTGTACATGCCCATGGCGATGCCGCCGCCGGGGAAGTTGGCGACCTCCATCTCGACCGGGGCGCTGCCGTCGGCCGGGGTGTAGGTGATGGTCACCGTGCCCGGGCCGGGGACCACGAAGTCGGTGGCCTTGTACTGGTCGCCGTGGGCGTGCCGGCCGATGATGATCGGCTTGGTCCAGCCCGGCACCAGGCGCGGGACGTTGGACATGATGATCGGCTCACGGAAGACCACGCCGCCGAGGATGTTGCGGATGGTGCCGTTCGGCGAGCGCCACATCTTCTTGAGGCCGAACTCCTCGACGCGGGCCTCGTCCGGGGTGATGGTCGCGCACTTGACGCCGACGCCGTGCTGCTTGATGGCGTTGGCGGCATCGACGGTGACCTGGTCGTCGGTCTCGTCGCGGTACTGGATCGACAGGTCGTAGTAGTGCAGGTCGACGTCGAGGTAGGGCAGGATCAGCTGCTCACGGATCTGCTTCCAGATGATCCGGGTCATCTCGTCGCCGTCGAGCTCTACGACCGGGTTGGTTACCTTGATCTTCGCCATCGGCCGGCGCTCCTCTCAGGGACACGTACTCAAGCAGTACGAGCGTACTGGAGATGGCCGGGGCACATTACACTGCCCGCCATGCTCACCCGTACGGTCGGATCCGCCACGATCATCGCGCTACCGGACGCGGAGGGCCTGTTTTTCCAACCCCGTACGGAAGCCTTCCCCCAGGCCACCGTCGATCACTGGCGACTGGCCGACCAGCGGGACCCGGCCACGGTCACCAGCGACGGCCAGTGGCGGCTGCCATTCCGGTGTTTCGCGATCCGGTCCGACAACGGTCGGGTGATCCTCATCGACGCCGGAATCGGGCCGGCCGACGCTCCGGCGAGCACCTGGGCACCGGTACCGGGCCGACTCCCCGACGAACTGGCCGCCGCCGGCATCGAGCCCGCCGACATAGCGATGGTCATCCTCACGCACCTGCACACCGACCACGTCGGCTGGGCAGTGGTCGGCCAGCCGTACTTCCCAAATGCCGAATATCTGCTGCAACGCGCGGAACTGGACGCCGTCGACACGCTCAATCCGGCGTTACGGGGTCGATTGATCGAGCCGCTGCGGGCCACCGACCAGTTACGGCTCATCTCCGGCGACGCCCAACTCGGCGCTGGGCTACGGGTGATCGCCACGCCCGGACACACGCCGGGGCACCAGTCCGTGCTACTCGAGGGCGCCGACGAGACCGTGTTGGTAACCGGTGACCTGCTCGTCCACCCGGTGCAGCTCGTTGACCCGGCACTGTCGTACGCCCATGAGCAGGATCCGGATGCCGCCCGCGCCTCGCGGGTGGCGCTCCTCGCCGAGCTGGCCACACGGCCGGCGGCGACCTTGGCCACGGCCCATCTGGGCGTCCCCTTCACCGCGCTCAGCTGAGTCCCGGCCGGACGCGATCGACCAGCGACGCTAACTCAGCCCGGATCGACCTCTTCGTCGGCCTCGCTGAGCAGTTCCGAGACCGTGACGAATTCGAATCCCTTGGCCCGCAGGCCCCGGATCATCTCGGCCAACCCCCGGATGGCCACCAGTCGGTCGGCCGGTCCGGTGTCGTGGGCGAGCAGGATGGTGCCGGGGGTACAGGAGTTGACGATGTACTCCACCAGGCCCGGCGGATTCGACAGATAGTCGGATTCGAGCATCTGCCGGTTCCACAGCACGAGGCGATATCCGAGTTCGTTCGCGGCGAGCAGGCTGCTGCCGCCGATATGCCCGTACGGCGGACGCAGCAGCACCGGTTCCCGGCCCCATAGCCTGGTCAACTCGTCGTGCGTGCGTTTGAGGGCGTCGTAACACTCTTCGTAACCGAGCCGGGCCAGGTCCCGGTGCTGCCAGGTGTGGTTACCCACCTCGTGTTCGTCGAGCCGACCGGCGACGAGGTCGCCATGGTCTCGGGCGTTGACGCCGACCATGAAGAAGGTCGCCCTGGCTCTGGCCTCGGCCAGAATTGACAGCACCTCGGGGGTCCAGTCCGGCCTGGGCCCGTCGTCGAAGGTGAGCGCGATCAGCTTCTTGGTGGTGTTGACGCTCCACACGACGTCAACCTGGTTCGACTTCGGCGCCGTCCGCCGGTCCGCATGGATCGCCGACGCGAACCCACCGTAGAAGGGTAGGGGGTCATCCCTGGTGAGCACGTCGTACGCTAGCCCGCCGCCCGCGACCGCACCCGCTCCGAGCAGCGCGGACGCGGCGTGGGTGAGCAACCGGCGGCGGCCGACACCGGCCGACGATCCGGGTACGTCAACGCCGGCCGACGGTCGGGGTATCGCCGGATGCGGATCGGTGGCGGTCAGGCGGGCGCCGTCGGGCTGTTCACCGCGGTGCTCGGTGGCGGGTGGCTGGCTACCTGAGCCCGTTCCTGGCATACCGCAATGGTAAGGATCCGGCCCACGAAGCGGGGACCCGCCAGTGGCGCGGGTCATCAACGAACGCGCGACCCACTCGGCCGGACGTCAGACCGAACAGGTCGCGCTTCGCTCACCTGGTACGACGGGCACCACCGCGACGGACCCGGTCCGTCGCCACGGCTCAGAGGTTGGCGATGTCCGCCTGCTTGGCGCGGACCGCCTCGGCCGCCTCCTTCAGGCTGGCCAACTCGTCAGCGTCGAGCGAGGTCTGCACGATCCGGCGGACCCCCTCGCGGCCGATCTCGGCCTCCACGCCGAGGTAGACCCCGGAGATTCCGTACTCACCGTCGACCCAGGCGCAGACCGGCATGACCGCGCCGGAGTCCTCCACCACGGCCCGAGCCATCCGGGCGGCGGCGGCCGACGGGGCGTAGTAGGCGGAGCCGGTCTTCAGCAGCGCGACCACCTCGGCGCCGCCGTTGCGGGTCCGGACCACCAGCTCCTCGATCTTGTCGGCGGGCAGTACGTCGCGTAGCGGCTTGCCGCCGACCGTGCTCTGTGAGGGCACCGGCACCATGGTGTCGCCGTGCGAACCGAGGGTCAGGGTCTTCACCGAGGCCACCGGTACGGCGAGGGTCTCGGCCACGAAGTTGGTGAACCGGGCGGTGTCCAACATGCCGGCCTGCCCGAGCACCCGGTTCTTCGGGAACTGGGTGGCGATCTGGGCGAGTGCGGTCATCTCGTCGAGCGGGTTGGAGACGACGATGACCACCGCGTTCGGCGCGTACTTGGCGACGTTCTCGGCGACCTGGCGCACGATCTTGGCGTTGGTTTCCAGGAGGTCCATCCGGCTCATGCCCGGCTTGCGGGCCATCCCAGCGGTGATCACCACAACGTCGGAGCCCTCAATGGCCTCGTAGCCCTCACCGTTCTTGCCGGTGGTCTGCCCGACGACCTTGGTCTCGAAGCCCTCAACCGGCCGCGACTGGTTGAGATCCAGCGCCAGCCCTTCGGGCTTACCCTCAACAATGTCCGTGATCACGACCGTGTCGAAGAGGTCGTACTCGGCCAGGCGCTGTGCGGTTGTCGAGCCGTAGAAACCAGCACCGACGACAGTGACCTTTTTGCCCATGGTCGTCCCACTCCCTGATACCAGTCGGGTTTTCCGGACCGTATCAGTCATCGTTACACCGATTTGGGCAGGGCTGGTGCCCGTTGGCCGGATCACCAGGGGTTGACGGGAGCCGAATCAGGCTTCTCCGGGGTCAGATCCGAGCACCGCGCCCAACCAGACTGATCAGCCGCGCTCGGCGCGCTCCACCACGTTGGCCAGCAACATGGCTCGGGTCATCGGCCCGACGCCGCCCGGCATCGGAGCGATCCAACCGGCCACCTCGGCAACCTCGGGGTTGACGTCCCCGGTGTAGCGCCCCTTGCCGTCCGCTCCGATCACCCGGGTGATACCGACGTCGATCACCACCGCACCGGGTCGGATCATGTCGGCGGTAAGCAGTCCGGGCACCCCCGTTGCGACGATCACGATGTCGGCGATCCTGGTGTGCGAGGCCAGATCCAGGGTGCCGGTGTGGCAGAGGGTCACGGTCGCGTTCTCGCTGTGCCGGGTGAGCAGCAGGCCCAGCGGCCTGCCGACCGTGTTACCCCGGCCGACCACCGCGATCTGCGCACCCCGGAGCGGCACGTCATAGCGCCGCAACAGCTCCACGATGCCGCGCGGGGTGCAGGGCAGCGGGCCGTCGTAGCCGAGCACCAGCCGGCCGAGGTTGACCGGGTGCAGGCCGTCAGCGTCCTTGTCCGGATCGACCGCCTCCAGCACCCGCTGGGTGTCGATCTGGGCGGGCAGCGGCAACTGCACGATGTAGCCGTGGCAGGCCGGGTCGGCGTTCAGTTCGGCGACCACGGCGTCGACCTGCTCCTGGGTCGCGTCGGCGGGCAGTTCGCGCCGGATTGACGCGATGCCGACCTCGGCGCAGTCGCGGTGCTTGCCGTTGACGTACGCCTGGGAGCCCGGGTCCTCGCCCACCAGCACCGTACCGAGCCCGGGGGTGACGCCCCGCTCGGCGAGGGCCTTCGTCCGCTCCCGCAGCTCGTCCTTGATCTTGGCCGCGGTGGCCTTGCCGTCCAGAAGGGTCGCCGTCACATCCCAGATCGTCTCATGAGTCGCCGAAGCACCCGACCGGCCCCCGATCGACGCGCCGACCCAATTCCTTGAGATGACGTTAAGTAATCGTGACTCTAGTCACTCTGCGTTAGGCCGATGTGGTGTTGTCCACACTCTGGACCCCGCAGATACCGGATAAATCGGGTAGATCGCCGCAGTCATCCAGGTTGATCTCAGCCGGCCTATTGTCCGATTTTCGCCCAAACAACCCGGGATCCCGAAATCAGGGCCACCGTCGTCAACCCCTTCTTTACCAGGTCAAATGGGGTGCCGCAAGCTCGGTTTTCAATGGCCGTTATTCATTTGGAATCCCCAGGTTTGGACCTAGCTTCCTCTCGGACCTACCTTTGCCGAGCGTTGCGCAGCGTTACCCCAACCCGGGGGCGACTCGCTCAGCGTGAGGAGATGAGGAGGCCCAATGCAGGTTCGCAGGCTCGCGGCCTGGACCGCCCTCCCGCTCGCCGCGGCCCTCGGCCTCACGGCCTGCGGTAGCGGCGGCGATGGCGGTTCCGGGGAGAGCAACCCCAATGCGGTGGTTCGGATCGAAATCGCCGAACCCCAGCACCTGATCCCGACGAACACCGCCGAAACCAGTGGTTCTCAGGTGCTCTCGGCGCTGTTCAGCCCGCTGGTTGACTTCGACACGGAGCACAAGCCGGTCGAGGACGCCGCGGAGTCGGTGACATCCACCGACAACAAGGTCTGGACGATCAAGCTGAAGGACGGCTACACCTTCCACAACGGTGAGAAGGTCACGTCGGACAACTACATCAACGCCTGGAACTACGGCGCCTACGGCCCGAACGGCCAGGACAACAGCTACTTCTTCGAGAAGATCGCAGGCTTCGACGACCTGCAGGCGGACGAGGGCCAGACGCCGAAGGCAAAGACCCTCACCGGTCTGCAGAAGGTCGACGACCTGACCTTCACCGTCACCCTCGCGCAGCCTTACAGCGAGTTCAAGGCGGTCCTGGGTTACACCGCGTTCTACCCGCTGCCGGCGGCGGCCTGGGCCTCCGAGGGCGTACTCAAGGACGGCTTCGAGGACGCGATCATCGGCCAGGGTCCGTTCAAGATCAAGGGCACCTGGCAGCACGACGCCAAGGTCGAGGTCGAGAAGTACGACGCCTTCCCCGGCACCAAGCCGAAGGTGGCCGGCGTCGAGTTCCGGATCTACCAGCAGCTCACCGCCGCCTACGCGGACCTGCTCTCGGACAACCTCGACGTGATCAAGACGATCCCGACCGAGAACCTGACCACGGCAAGCGCCGACCTGGGTGACCGGTACCTGCAGTCCCCGGCCTCCACCTTCCAGTTCCTCGCGTTCCCGACCTTCCAGTCGGAGTTCAGCAAGCCTGAGGTTCGCAAGGCGATCTCGATGGCGATCAACCGCGACGAGATCGTGAAGAGCGTCTTCAAGAACTCCCAGCAGTCGGCCCGCTCGTTCGTCTCGCCGGTGGTCGCCGGGTACCGGGACAACACCTGTGGCGAGTTCTGCGAGTTCGACGCCGCGAAGGCCAAGGAGCTGTACACCAAGGCCGGTGGCCCTGCCAAGCTGCAGATCTCGTACAACGGCGATGGTGGGCACAAGGACTGGGTGGACGCCACCTGCAACCAGCTCAAGGCCACCCTGGGCGTGGACTGCGTCGCCACCAGCGAGCCGAAGTTCGCCGACCTGCTGACCAAGGCCAAGGCCAAGACCCCGATCGGCATGTTCCGGCTGGGCTGGGTCATGGACTACCCGTCGATGGAGAACTACCTCGGCCCGCTGTACACCACCAGTGGTTCCACGAACTACTACGGCTACAGCAACCCGGCCTTCGACACCCTGGTCAAGGAAGGCGCCGCCGCGCCGAACGAGGAAGAGGCCGTCAAGAAGTACCAGGCCGCCGAGGACATCCTCGTCCAGGACATGCCGGTGATCCCGCTGCGCTACGGCCAGAACAACTTCGGCCACTCGACCAAGGTCAAGAACGTCGAGATCGACCTGTTCAACCGGGTCAACCTGCTGAAGATCGAAGCGATCAGCTGATTTGAAACGGGTGGTTTCCACCCGGGGCTGGTTTCGGGCCACTCGGTACGACCGGGTGGCCCGAACCGCTCAGCACTCTTCCGCGCCTCCCCGCAGCCAGCACGGATAACCACATCCATCACGGAGAGTAAGCAAGTATGTTCCGCTATATCGTGCGGCGCCTGCTTCAGATGGTCCTGGCGTTCTTCGGGACCACGCTGATCGTCTACGCGCTGATGTTCGCCGGCCAGGGCGACCCCATCCAGGCGCTCGCCGGTGAGCGTCCGGTCAGCGCGGTCCAGCGGGCATACCTGACCGAGAAGTTCCACCTGGACAAGACCGGGATCGACGGCTTCTTCTACCGCTACTTCGACTACCTGGGCAACCTGGTCCGGGGTGACCTCGGCGAGTCCCTCACCGGACGCCGCATCTCCGACATCATGGCTGCGGCCTGGCCGGTCACCGCGAAACTCGCGCTGATCGCGATCGTGGTGGCGATCGTGTTCGGGGTGACCGCCGGCGTCATCGCCGGATTGCGGCGGGGCAGCTTCTTCGACAACTCCACCCTGCTGCTCACCCTGCTGGTGCTGGGCGTACCCACCATCGTGCTGGCGCCGCTGGCCCAGTACTTCCTAGGTGTCAAATGGCCGCTCTTCCCACCGACCGCCGGGGCACAACCCAGCCTGTACGCGCTGCTGCTACCCGGCATCGTGCTGGGCTCGCTGTCGCTGGCCACGGCGCTGCGGCTGACCCGTACCTCAGTTGCCGAGAACCTGCGTTCCGACTACGTACGCACCGCGAAGTCCAAGGGACTACCCGCCCGACGCATCGTCGGCGTACACGTGCTGCGCAACTCCCTCATTCCGGTGGTCACCTTCCTCGGTGTCGAACTGGGCAACCTGATGAGCGGGGCGATCATCACCGAGGGTGTGTTCAACATCCCGGGTGTCGGGTTCAACCTTTTCCGTGCGATCAAGACCGAGGACGGACCACTCGTGGTCGGCATCGTCAGCATCCTGGTCCTGGTCTACCTGGTGTCCAACCTCGTGGTGGACGTCCTTTACGCCGTGCTCGATCCGAGGATTCGCTATGAGTGACGTTACGAAAGCGGCCGTGACCGCACCCGCGGGGACCGGACGGCGCCGGGCCGGCAAGCCGGAACGGGCCAACAAGCCGCGCAGCCTGGCCGGCGATGCCTGGCGGGATCTGCGCCGCAATCCGATCTTCTGGGCCGCGCTCGCCCTGGTGCTGCTCGTCACCGCCATGGCCGCCTTCCCCACCCTCTTCACCAGCAACGATCCGGGCGACTGTGCGCTCTCCCGACAGCACGCCGGCCCGAGCGGCGGCGCCGTGTTCGGGTACGACTTCCAGGGCTGCGACACGTACGCCCGGGCGGTCCACGGAGCCCGCGCCTCACTGCTGGTGGGTGCGCTCTCCGCGCTGCTCACCGGATTGATCGCACTGACCATCGGGATGCTGGCCGGCTACTTCGGCCGGTGGATCGACGCGGTGCTGTCCCGGCTGACCGACGTGGTGCTCGGTATCCCGCTGCTGCTCGCCGCGATCGTGCTGCTCAAGCGGGTGAGCAGCGACAGCCCGAGCGTCCGGGTGCTGGCCGTGATCTTCGTGCTGGCTGTCCTCGGCTGGACCACCGCGGCCCGGGTGATCCGCTCCTCGGTGATCAGCGCCAAGCAGCAGGACTACGTGGCGGCGGCCCGGATGCTCGGCGCCGGGAACGGCCGGATCATGCTGCGGCACATCCTGCCCAACTCGCTGGCGCCGGTGGTCGTGGTGCTCACCATCGCCCTGGGGTCGTTCATCGCCGCCGAGGCCACCCTCTCCTTCCTCGGCATCGGCCTCAAGGCACCGACGATCTCCTGGGGTATCGACATCGATGCCGGACGGGTGCACATGCGGGAGTCCGCGACGCCGCTGGTCGTACCCTCCACCTTCCTCGCCCTGACCGTGCTGGCGTTCATCATGCTCGGTGACGCCATCCGCGACGCCTTCGACCCGAAGCTGCGGTGACCAGATGACGACGCTCCGAACCCAGCCAACCCCAACACCGACCCCGGGAACCGACGGCCCCGCGCACCTGCTTGAGGTGCGGGATCTGTACGTCGAGTTCCGCACCCGGGACGGCGTGGCAAAGGTGATCAACGGGGTCTCCTACCACCTGGATCCCGGCGAGACGCTTGCCGTGCTCGGCGAGTCCGGCTCCGGCAAGTCGGTGACCGCTCAGGCGATCATGGGCATCCTCGATATGCCACCGGCGGTCATCCCGTCCGGCCAGATCCTCTACCAGGGCGTTGACCTGCTCACCCTGCCCGAGGAACAGCGCCGGCAGGTCCGCGGCAAGCAGATCGCGATGATCTTCCAGGACGCGCTTTCCGCGCTGAACCCGGTCTTCCCGGTCGGCTGGCAGATCGGCGAGACGCTGCGCCAACGGGATGGTCTCTCCCGGGCCGATGCCCGCCGACGGGCCATCGAGCTGATGGAACTGGTCAAGATCCCGGCCGCCCGGCAGCGGGTGAGCGACTATCCGCACCAGTTCTCCGGTGGTATGCGCCAGCGCGTCATGATCGCCATGTCGCTGGCGATGAACCCCCGGGTGCTGATCGCCGACGAGCCGACCACCGCGTTGGACGTCACGGTCCAGGCGCAGATCATGGACCTGCTCGGCGAACTGCGCCGGGAACTCGACATGGCGATGATCCTGATCACCCACGACCTCGGCGTGGTCGCCGATGTCGCCGACCGGATCGCCGTCATGTACGCCGGGCGGATCGTCGAACACGCCGACGTGCACTCGCTCTACGAGGCGCCGGCCCACCCGTACACCAGGGGATTGCTGGACTCGATCCCCCGCCTGGACCAGCGCGGCCAGCAACTCGCCACCATCCCGGGCCTGCCGCCGAACCTGATGCGGATCCCGACCGGCTGCCCGTTCCACCCCCGCTGCCCGCGCGCCCAGCAGGTCTGCGTCGATGTAGTACCGGACAGCCAGGTGCTCGCCGAGGGCCGGACCAGCGCCTGCCACTTCGCGAAGGAGGTTCTCGATGGCCGTGGCTAACCCGACCCAGGTACGCGGCGAGACGATCCTGCGGGTCGAAAACCTCGTCAAGCACTTCCCGATCACCCAGGGCATTCTGCTCAAAAAGCAGATCGGCGCGGTAAAAGCGGTTGACGGGGTCAGCTTCGAGCTGCGCCGGGGCGAGACGCTCGGCATCGTCGGCGAGTCCGGCTGTGGCAAGTCGACCCTGGCCCGGCTGCTCATGCGCCTCGAAACGCCGACCGGCGGCCGGGCGGTCCTGGACGGCCGGGACATCTTCAAGGTGTCCGGGTCCCAACTGCGCCGCCTGCGCCGCAACGTCCAGATGGTGATGCAGGACCCGTACACGTCGCTGAACCCTCGGATGACCGTCGGTGACATCATCGGCGAACCGTTCGAGATCCACCCCGAGGTGGCACCGCGCGGCGACCGGCAGCGCCGGGTGCAGGAACTGCTCGACCTGGTCGGACTCAACCCGGAACACATCAACCGGTATCCGCACCAGTTCTCCGGTGGGCAGCGGCAGCGGATCGGTATCGCCCGGGCGCTCGCGCTCAAGCCGGAGATCATCGTCTGTGATGAGCCGGTGTCGGCGCTGGACGTGTCGATCCAGGCCCAGGTGATCAACCTGCTCGAAGGGCTCCAGGACGAGCTGGGCCTGTCGTACATCTTCATCGCCCATGACCTGTCGGTGGTCCGGCACATCGCCGACCGGGTGGCGGTGATGTACCTGGGCAAGATCGTGGAGACCGGCACCCAGGACGAGATCTACGAACAGCCCACCCACCCGTACACCCAGGCCCTGCTCTCCGCGGTGCCGGTCCCCGACCCGAGGGCCCGGGCGCACCGCAAGGTCATCCGGTTGGACGGGGATGTACCGTCACCGGCCAACCCGCCGTCCGGCTGCCGGTTCCGTACCCGCTGCTGGAAGGCCCAGGAGATCTGCGCCGAGCAGGAGCCGCTGCTGCAGATCCGGACCGGTGCCGACCCGCACCCGTCCGCCTGCCACTTCGCCTGACCGCTCCGCGCGATCAGGTCCCCACCCCCACCCCCACCCGAGTTGATCATGAGGTTATCGCCGGAAATCCGGCTAATTTCGCAGATAACCTCATGATCAACCGGAGGGGAGGGGGAGGGCTACGGCCTCAGGCCTCGACGATCGCGCCGTGCGCGGCGGCGTAGAGCGCCGCCTGGGCCAGATCGATCCGGGTCTCGGACAGATCCAGGCCGCGCAGTCGCACCCCGGTCAGATCGGCCCCGCGCAGGTCCGCGTTGCGCAGCACGGTGTTGTGCAACCTGGCGTACGACAGATCCGCGCCCCGCAGGTCGACCCGGCTCAGATTGGCCTCACTGAGATCCGCCTCGACCAAGCGCAACCCGGCCAGGCGGGTGCCGGTCAGGTTCTGGCCCCGCAGCGCGACATACCCCCAATCGCCGCCGGCAACGGTCAACGGACGCAGCTCACACTCGACAAACTCGGTACCGGTGAGTTTGCAATCGGCGAAGGTGGCGCCGAACAGCACCGCCCGGCGCAGCGTGCACTGCAACAGGGCGCACCGGGTGAGGACCGCGGCGCTGCACCGCACCCTGGACAGGGTGCAGTCGACAAAGGTGCAGCCAGTCAGCCGCGCCTCGGTCAGGTCAACGTCGACGAACTCGCAGCGCTCAAAACGTACCCGGGTGAACTCACCGAGCGCCCAGTCCTCGTCGCGGATGACCTCGTCACTACGCGTCTCGTCGCTGTACTGCTCGGGCAGCTCGGTCACGTCGGACCACTCTGCCACAACCAGTGCCGTCGAGCCGCAGGCCAGCGCGGCACCCTGCACCGTCCGAGGTCAGGACGGTGCAGGGTGCCGCGGGCGGATCGTGGGCGAGCGCCGGTCAGTGCGGGTCGGGCCGCCAGCGCACGCCGGTCAGTGGAAGAAGTGCCGGGTGCCGGTGAAGTACATGGTCACCCCGGCCTCCTTGGCCGCCGCGATGACCTCCTCATCCCGGACCGAGCCGCCGGGCTGCACAACGGCGCGTACGCCCGCGTCGATGAGCACCCGCAACCCGTCCGCGAACGGGAAGAACGCGTCAGAGGCGGCGACCGCCCCGCGGGCCCGATCGGCGCCGGCCCGGGTAACCGCCAACTGCGCGGCGTCAACCCGGTTGACCTGTCCCATCCCGACCCCGACGGTGGCCCCATCGACGGCCAACAGAATCGCGTTGCTCTTCACCGACCGGACCGCCCGCCAGGCGAACGCCAGGTCCCGCAGCACCTGCGGGGAGACCGGGTCACCGGTGGCCAGCCGCCAGCCGCTCGGGTCGTCACCGGGGGCATCCACCCGATCCGGCGTCTGGACCAGCACACCACCGCTGACCTGCCGCCACTCGGCCGGCGTCGGCGTCCACTTCGGAGCATGGAGCAGTCGGATGTTCTTCTTCGCGGCGAGCACCTCGACCGCGCCATCGTCGTACCCGGGGGCGATCACCACCTCGGTGAAGATCTCCGCCACCTGCTCGGCCAGGGCCACGCTGACCGGCTGGTTCACCGCGATCACGCCACCGAAGGCGGAGACCGGGTCACAGGCGTGTGCCCTGCGGTGCGCCTCGGCCACGTCAGCGCCGATCGCGATGCCGCACGGGTTGGCGTGCTTGATGATCGCCACGGCCGCCACGTCGGGGCCGAAGTCGTTCGCCGCCCGCCAGGCCGCGTCGGCGTCGACGTAGTTGTTGTAGGACATCTCCTTGCCGTGCAACTGCTCGGCCTGGGCCAACCCGGCCGGGGCAGCCGGATCGACGTAGAGCGCCGCCGGCTGGTGCGGATTCTCCCCGTACCGCAACGTCTTCGCCGGACGCAGCGCCAGCCCGGCGAACCCGGGCCACTCGGCCACCTCCGGCGCGATCTGCGTCGCGCACCAGTTCGCCACGGCCACGTCGTACTCGGCGATGTCGGCGAAGGCCCGCGCCGCGAGCGCCCGCCGCTGGCCGAGGGTGAAGCCGCCGTCGGTCAACGCGGCCAGGACCAGCGGGTACGCCGTCACCGTCGTCACCACCGCCACCGAGGCGTGATTCTTGGCCGCGGCCCGCACCATCGCCGGCCCACCGATGTCAATCTGCTCGATGCAGGCATCGGTGTCCGCCCCTGAGGCGACCGTCTCGGTGAACGGGTACAGGTTCGACACCAGCAGGTCGAACGGGGCGATGCCCAACTCGTCGAGCTGCGTGACATGACGCTCCAGCCGCAGATCAGCCAGGAGCCCGGCGTGCACCTTCGGGTGCAGCGTCTTGACCCGGCCATCCAGGCACTCGGGGAAACCGGTCACCGCCTCCACCGCGGTGACCGGGATGCCGGCCGCCTCGATCGTCGAGGCCGTGCTGCCGGTCGAGACGATCTCGACGCCGGCTGCCCGCAGCGCCTGGGCGAGTTCGACCAGCCCGGTCTTGTCGTACACGCTGACCAGCGCGCGCCTGATCGGGCGCCGGGTGTCCCCGGCGGAGCTGCTCTCGCTCACGGAATGGTGACCTTTCTTCCGGTAATCGTCCAGCCTTCACGCACCAGGCGGCCGACCTGCTCGACGAGCTGGCGTCGCTCGGCGACCTTGATCCGTTCAGTGAGGGTGGCCTCGTCATCATCGTCGAGCACCGGTACCGCCACCTGGGCGATGATCGGCCCGGTGTCCACTCCGGCGTCAACGAAGAAGAGGGTGGCGCCGGCGAGCTTCACCTGACAGGCGAGCGCGTCGCGGGGCGCCTGCATGCCGGGAAACGCGGGCAGCAGCGAATTGTGCGTGTTGATGTACCGGTCACCGAAGGCGGCGAGGAAATGCGGCCCGACCAGCTTGAGGAAACCAGCGGAGACCACCAGGTCTGGTTTGTGCTCGGCGACATGCGCGGTGAGTGCCCGGTCCCAGTCTTCCCGGGACGGATAGGAGCGCACCGCGTCGACAAAGACCGGTACGCCGGCTGCGACCGCACGATCCAGGCCGGCGATGCCATCCCGGTCGGCGCCGACGGCGACCACCCGTGCGCCGTACCCGGGGGTGGCGCACGCGTCGAGGAGCGCCTGCAGGTTGCTCCCGGAGCCGGAAACGAGAACGACAATGCGGGCGGCCGACACGGGCTCAGTCACGTCAGCACCCTATCGGGCAGGTCAGCGGCGTTCATCCGAGGGCTGGTCCGGGCGCGTGGGCGAGGTGCCCGGCTCCCCGCCGCAGCAGGTTGATAACAACCGTATGACGATCTCCACCGTCGAGATCGTCCGGTGCCGGCCCTTCGCCGCTGCCACCCCGCGTTCCCACCCCGACAATCGACCGGCAGCGCCGGCAGAGCCACTACCTGCTATGCAAGGCGGGCGAGCAGTCCGGCGCACCCGGCGAGCGTGGCTCGCGCCGCTCATCGGGCTCGCGCCCCCCAGCGTCGGAACCCTCCGCCGGGTCCTGCAGGTCGTCGGGTTGGCCACTACGTCTACGTTCTGTTTCAGGCAGCCACGCGGACTAAGGAGTAACCCATGCAACCCGGCTACCCAGGCCAGGACCCGTACGGCCAGCAGCCCCCGCAGCAGGATCCGACCACGCCGCCGTTCCAGGATCCCTACGCGCAGCCGCCCCAGCACACCTCCGGCCCGCCGACCTACGGCCAACCGCAGTACCAGGACCCGTACGCGCAGCCCACCTCCGGCCAACCGCAGTACCAGGACCCGTACGCGCAGCCCACCTCCGGCCAACCGCAGTACCAGGACCCGTACGCGCAGCCCACCTCCGGCCAACCGCAGTACCAGGACCCGTACGCGCAGCCCACCTCCGGTCAACCGTACGCCGCGGCGCCGGGTTATCCGCCGGCGTACGGCCAGCCGGGCCCGGGGCAGAACAACACTCTCGGCCTGATCGCGATGATCGTCGGCATCGCGTCGCTTCCGCTGGGGCTCTGCTGTGGCCTGTTCGGCATCCCGTTCGGCATCGCCGGGCTGGTACTGGGCTTCCTCGGCAAGAGCAAGGCCGACCAGGGCCAGGCGAGTAACCGTGGTCAGGCCATGACCGGCCTGATCTGCGGCGGCATCGGCATCGGATTGGCGATCCTCGGGGTCATCCTGACCGCGGCGCTCGACCTACCCAACATGTTCGCCCCCTGACGCGGGCGGATCTCGTAGCACTTCGAACCGAGGGGCGTTCCGGCACCTGCGGAACGCCCCTCGACCCGGTCGGTCCGGGCAACGCGTCACGCCGGTGGTCGACCTAGCTGGCAGCCGTCACCACCGGGTGGATCACGGCCGGGTGAAGTACCGGGTGGCGGTGGCCCCGATCAGCGTGCCGACCGCGACCACGAGAGCCGCCACCACCGCTACCTGCCAGTAGACCGGACCGATCTCCGCCAGCCGGCCGCCACCGAGCGGCCCGCTGGACACCAGTGCCGCGACGCCCAGCACCAGTCCCGCCACCGGTCCGCCGATCGCGGCCGCCGCGACCAGTGGCGCCCAGCCGACCGGCGGTGGGGTCCGGGCACCGGCCGCTCGCGGTCCCCCTCGCGTCGTCGGCCGCTGGGTGGCCAGCGGCCGGCGGTCTCGGGGCACCGGTCCGTACTCATCGCCGATGGTCCGCCGGATCCGGCGGGTGAGCAGCCAACCCGCGGTCATGCCAGCGAAGAGCGGCACCGCCAGCACCAGGGTGCCGATTCCGTCGACGGGCCCGTGCGGCAGGCCGGCGAGCAACGGTACGGCGGGCAGCGCGCCGAGGGTGACCTCACTGCTCCGTACGACGGTGTCGGTGCCGACCGCGAACCCCGGCCCGAGTAGATAGCTGGCCGCCCAAACCGCGGCGTTCGGCGCGTACCCGAGGCTGACCAGGGTGACATTGGCCTGCCCGAGTACTCCGGTGCGGTAGGCACCAATCATGTCGCTGGCCTCCGCGCCGCCGGTCGCCACCGCCAGCCCCGCCACTCCGGCGCCCGCACCCAGCAGCAGGAAGGCCGCGACCAGCCCGGTCCGTAGACCATTGCGCAGTACCGGCGGGGTTTGTCGGGCCACCGTTCCCAGGGCTCCGGTGGTACGCATCGCGCCGACCAGGGCGGCGAGCGTACCGAATGCGGCGAGGGTGAGGCCGGCCCGCAGAGGCGAGACGGTCAACTCGCCGGTGCCGACAATCAGCGCGGCGCTCGTACCGAGCATCCCGTAAACAAGGCCGACCGCGGTCGCGACGGTGAGCGCCTGCCGTGGCGTGCCCCGGTGTCGGGCACCCACGGCTCGGCTGACGTGCACGCCGGCGCGAGCGACCCGCCAGGCAGCGAACCCGGCAAGGGCGAGGGGCGGCAGGCCGAGCGGTCCGGCAGCGGTGCCCAGCGGTACGCCGTGCCCGAGCAGCCAGCCGGCGAACCCGATCCGCGCGGCACCGCCGATGCCGCCGGCGTCCTCGGCGAGTTGGGCCGCGCCCAGCACGACGGCGACCGGTAGGTACGACACGAGCGCCGCCCAGCAGGTGGCCACGACGGCGGCTACGACCAACGGGGCCCGGTTGGTCTGCTCCGGCGCGCCCGGGCGCTGTGCCGGCACTCGACGGGTCGGTCGCTGGTCCGCCACGGGGGGACCGGTCGTCCGGCGGGGGGCGGCCCGGAGCCGGTCCAGAGCTGGCTCCGGGGAGCGCTTCGGGTCGGCCTGATCAGCACCCGAAGGATCTATCTCCGGATGAATGGGACGGCGAGGCTGGTCAGGGGTGGTAGGTGACATCGCCGCCTACTCTGGCATGCCAACCGACGCCTTGCCGACGACACCACCGACGAACTTTTCGGGACTTCGCTGCGGGTCGATGTCCGCGATGCGCAGGCGTGGGCAGAGGGGCAGCCCTCTGCCCACGCTTGCGGGTCACCGATCGGACATGATCTCCCGCATCAGGCGGGCGGTCTCACTCGGCGTCTTGCCGACCTTGACCCCGACCGCCTCCAGCGCCGCCTTCTTCGCGTCGGCGGTGCCGGCCGAGCCGGAGATGATCGCGCCGGCATGCCCCATGGTCTTGCCGGGCGGCGCGGTGAACCCGGCGATGTAGCCGACCACCGGCTTGGTCACGTTCGCCTTGATGTACTCGGCGGCCCGCTCCTCGGCGTCGCCGCCGATCTCACCGATCATCACGATCGCGTCGGTCTCCGGGTCGGCCTGGAACGCCGCCAGCGCGTCGATGTGGGTGGTGCCGATGACCGGGTCACCACCGATTCCGACGCAGGTCGAGAAGCCGATGTCCCGCAACTCGTACATCATCTGATAGGTCAGCGTGCCGCTCTTGCTGACCAGGCCGATCCGGCCGGCGCCGGTGATGTCGGCCGGAATGATGCCGGCGTTGGAGGCGCCCGGGGAGGCGATGCCGGGGCAGTTCGGTCCGATGATCCGGGTCCGTTCACCGTTGGCCACGTTGTAGGCCCAGAAGGCGGCGGTGTCCTGCACCGGCACCCCCTCGGTGATCACCACGGCCAGGCCGATACCCGCGTCGATCGCTTCGATCACCGCCGCCTTGGTGAACTGCGGCGGTACGAAGATGACCGTGGCGTCCGCGCCCGTCTTGGCCATGGCGTCCGCGACGGTGGCGAAGACCGGCAGCTCGGTGCCGTCGAAGTCGACGGTCTGCCCGGCCTTGCGCGGGTTGGTCCCACCGACGATGTTGGTGCCGGCCGCGAGCATCCGCCGGGTGTGCTTGGACCCCTCGGAGCCGGTCATCCCCTGGACGATGACCTTCGAGTCCTTGGTCAACCAGATTGCCATCTCAGACCCCCGCAGCCGCGAGTTCGGCGGCCCGCTCGGCCGCTCCATCCATCGTGTCCACCCGCTCGACGAGCGGGTTCGCGGCGCGCGTCCAGGATCGCCCGGCCGGCCTCGGCGTTGTTGCCGTCGAGCCGGACCACGAGGGGCTTGTCCACCTTCTCGCCGCGCTGCTCCAGCAGGGCCAGCGCCTGAACGATGCCGTTGGCGACCTCGTCACAGGCGGTGATGCCACCGAAGACGTTGACGAAAACGCTGCGCACCGCCGGGTCGGAGAGCACGATCTCCAGTCCGTTGGCCATCACGGCCGCACTCGCGCCGCCGCCGATGTCCAGGAAGTTCGCCGGCCGCACCCCGCCGTGCCCCTCACCCGCGTAGGCGACCACATCGAGGGTGGACATGACCAGACCGGCACCGTTACCGATGATCCCGACCTGGCCGTCAAGCTTGACGTAGTTGAGGTCCTTCTCCTTGGCCCGCTGCTCCAGCGGGTCCACCGTGCTCTGGTCGACCAGGGCCTCGTGGTCGGGCTGCCGGAAGGCGGCGTTCTCGTCGAGCGAGACCTTCGCGTCCAGACAGAGCACGCTGCCGTCCGCCGTCTTGGCCAGCGGGTTCACCTCGACCAGGGTGGCGTCCTCGGCGATGAACGCCTGCCACAGTTTGACCGCGATGTCGGTGATCTGGTCGGCCACTTCGGCGGGGAATGCCGGCCGCCGCGACGATCTCCCGTGCCTTCGCCTCGTCAACCCCGACGTTCGCGTCGATCGCGACCTTGGCCACCTTCTCCGGCGACTGGGCGGCGACCTGTTCGATGTCCATGCCGCCGGCCACGCTGGCGATGCAGAGGAAGGTGCGGTTCGCCCGGTCGAGCAGGTAGGAGAAGTAGTACTCCTCGACGATGCTCGCGGTCACCGTGATCATGACCTTGTGGACCGTGTGGTCCTTGATGTCCATGCCGAGGATGTCGGCCGCCCGGGCCGTCGCCTCCTCAGCGCCCTCGGCGAGCTTCACCCCGCCGGCCTTACCCCGGCCGCCGACCTTCACCTGGGCCTTGACGACCACACGGCCGCCGAGGCGCTCGGCGATCGCGCGGGCCTCCTCCGGGGTTGTCGCGACGCCGCCGGCGAGCACGGGCAAACCATGCCGCTCGAACAGCTCACGCCCCTGGTATTCGTACAGGTCCACGATTGCGCGTCCCGTCCCGTCTCCGCGGCGCGCCTTCGCGCCGCCGCCAGCGTGAAATGAGTTGACGCCTGCCTTCAATACGTACAGGCCTCCGGCCCGCAGCCTAGCGAGGTGGACACCGCTGGCGACCGCGTGGGTGCGCGGTGTGCGGTAATGCACAGCGCGACCCGGGCGACCGGGCACGCGGGCCCGGCGTGACCGGAAAAAGAATCCCGGTGCCGCGTAACTCTGGGTGGCGGACCTCGTTGAGTCAGATGTCAGAGCGCTGAGAAGCGCGAAGACGGGAGCGGCCGATGCCCTGTCGGTCGAGGGGTGGCGGCGGGGCATCGTGCATAGAGAGGCCGGACGTGTGAGGGGTGCGTCCGGCCTCTCCCCCTGCCGATCGCTGCGCCCCGCGCCCGGTCCCGCCCGGATCCGTTGCCGGTCCGGACGGTGCTGATGGTTCAGCCGACCGGCTGGGTGACGTTGCCCCGAACCCAGTCGACGATCGACTGGGTGGTCGCGCCCGGCGTGAAGATCTTGGCCACGCCGAGCCGCTCCAGCTCAGGGATATCCGTCTCGGGGATGATGCCGCCACCGAAGACGATCACGTCCCGGGCCTCCCGCTCGGTGAGCAGCTCCAGCACCCGACGGAAGAGCGTCATGTGCGCGCCGGAGAGCACCGAGAGGCCCACCGCGTCGGCGTCCTCCTGGATGACGGTCTCCACGATCTGCTCGGGCGTCTGGTGCAGCCCGGTGTAGATGACCTCCATACCGGCGTCCCGCAACGCGCGCGCGACCACCTTGGCACCGCGGTCGTGCCCATCCAGGCCGGGCTTCGCGACGACGACCCGAGTTCGAGAGCTCATCAGCAGAACACCTTTCCGCGGCATCTCCAGCAATCACCTTAACGAACGGTAACCCGTCGACCCTGGTGTGCGGGAATCCGGCGGGTGGGTATCCCGGTCCCGGCCGGATCTCGGACACCGAATCCGAGGCCCGTTCACAAACAAATCCCCGAAAGTCGCTCAGCCAAGCAATCGATAACGATGTGTGGCACGCTAGGTAACCGAACGCGACCAACGAAAGTGCCTGCAAAAGGTGATGAAATCTGATATTTCAAACGGACAGTCGCACAGACTGTCGGCAATCTGGCGGGGCGACTTGTGGCGGGCCTACGGGTTGGTTACCGTGACCACGGTTGTCATCAGGTTCACGGCCAGATGATGACGCGGTCAGCCAGCACCCATAAGGTCTTCATCCGACGGGCGCTGGCCATGGTCGCAACACTGATCCGACTACGGAGGATGTGCGTGCGCCAGCGCTTGTCGTCTGAGCCCGACCGATATCGCGGGCGGCGCCGCGTTCCCACCCCTCCGCGTAGCCGCTACGCTGCGGTCGTAACCACTGCAGTCGTCGGAGCCGGAGTCGTCGCCCTGGGCGCCAGTGCTCTGCCCGACGCCAAGACAGTGAGTCCTTCCGCGCTGGCCGAACTGGAAAGCGCCGACCGCCACCAGCCGGGATGTCGACGTCCGCGCCAAGGACGCCAACCGGGCCAACCGGGACAACGAGCGGGCCAACCTGGAAAGCACGCTGGCCACCGCCCCCGATGTCTGGCTGTTGCCGCTGCACGGCTTCAACTTCACCACGCCGTACGGCGTGCGCTGGAACAAGGTGCATGCCGGCATCGACCTGGCCGCACCGGAGGGCACCCCGTACAACGCGATCCACGCCGGCGTCGTCACCAAGGCCGGCTGGTGCGGCGGCTACGGCAACTGCGTGATCGTCCAGCACGGCGACGGCACCGAGTCCATCTACGGGCACGCCTCGAAGCTCCTGGTGCAGGTCGGGCAGAAGGTCAGGCGGGCGACGAGCTCGGCCTGGTCGGCAACACCGGCCACTCCTACGGGTCCCACCTACATCTGGAGCTGCATGTCAACGGGGCACCGATCGACCCGATCCCGTACCTGCGGGACCGGGGAGTGGACATCAAGCTACAAGTCGAGGCAATTTACGGTGGGGTAGCCGAGTCCTGACCCTTCGCGATGTCTCGTTGACCGCCCGGATCAACTATCCGGGCGGTTTTTTCATGATCACGCTCGGTTGAAGCGATCCGCGTCACAGCAGCCGATGTGAGTGGAACACACGTCGACATCGCTGCGGCTACCGGAGTTATCCCTTCATATCCGGCCATAAGTCAGCGTCTCCGGCTATGCCCCGCTGGCCTGCCGGCTACCCACTGGCCGGCACCGCCGGCGGAAGCGACAAACATTTCCCGGGTCCGTGCCCCTCAACCACGGAGGTTCCCGTGCAGGAACACGAACCCGTGCAAGAACAGGACCCGTTCAGGAACACGAACCCGTTCAGGAACACCGCCCGGTATCAGCGGATGCACCGCTCGAACCCCGGCATGGCGAGCTTCTCGGCAGCAGCGGCGGTCGCCACCGGGCACAGCCCGAGTCGCCGGTCGCCGAATCCCGTACCTCGCGGCAGCCGTGGCCGGCATCGCCGGGATCGCCCTCGTCGCGGTAACCGTCATCGGCACCGACAGCGACGACGCCGGCCAGGCCACCGGCACCGTACCGGCGGCGGCGGACGCCTCGGCCCGAGCTGAGGCGGCACAGCGCGCCGACCGTTCCGTACGGGAGCCCATCCCGGTCCCGCCGTCATCGGCGGCGCCCGCCCCCACCCCGTCGGCCAGCACCTCTGCTGTGATCAGCACCGCGCCAGCCAGCGCCGGCGCCGCACCGGCCACCGGCACCGCACCGACGGCCAGCACCGCGCCACCGGCCAGCCAGCACAGGCCACCGGCCAGCAGCAAGGCGCCGGTCAGCAGCAAGGCCCCGACAACCACCGCCGCAGCCGCGAAGACTACCGCCGCGAAGGCGACGACCGGCTGGGTGAATCCGATGCCGGGCGCCAGCACCACCTCCTGCTACGGCATGCGCTGGGGGGCCATGCACGCCGGCATCGATCTGGCCATGCCGGCGAACACGCCGATTCACGCTGCCGCGGCCGGCACCGTGGTGGAGGCGGGCTGGGCCTACAGCGGGTACGGCATCTCCGTGGTGATCGATCACGGCAACGGCTACCTGACCCACTATGCACACCAGAACCGGACGGCGGTCAGCGTCGGGCAACACGTCTCCGCCGGCGAGGTCATCGGATACGAGGGCTCCACGGGTGACTCCACCGGGCCGCACCTGCACTTCGAAGTGCACAACGGTTTGTGGAACCAGATCGACCCGGCGCCCTGGATGCGGGCGCGCGGCGTCGACCTCGGCTGCTGAGTTCGGTTCGAGGCCACCTCGGTCGGGCTCCGGTCCACGACCGGACCCCGACCGAACCGGGCGGCGGAACCACTCAGCTCAGAGCTTGTCGAGCGGTGCGTGTCGCAGCACCAACCACAACGTCTGGTCGCCGAAGTCAATCTGCGCCCGAGCCCCGGGCCCGTGACCTTCGACCGCCAGCACCCGGCCCAGGCCGTACCGCTGATGATTGACCCGATCGCCGACCGCGACCTTGGGCGCCCTCGGCAACTCACTGGCCGTGGCGAGCCGACTGCCGTCGATCCCCAGCCGCTGCGCGAGCTGCGCGGCTCTTGGCGTACCGCCGGAGAAGCCGGCGGCACGCGGAGCCGGCCCCCGATCCACGGCGCCGGACCGCCCACCCACGCCGCCGCCCGTACCGGACCAGGACGTGTACGTACCCCCGGTGCGTTCCCAGCGCACCAGATCCTCCGGTAGCTCCGCCATGAACCGCGACTCCGGGTTGTAGGACGGCTGACCCCAGGCCGACCTGGTCACCGCCCGGGAGAGGTAGAGACGCTGGCGGGCCCGGGTGATGCCGACGTAGGCCAGCCGGCGCTCCTCCTCCAACTCCCGGGTGTCCCCCAGCGAGCGCAGGTGCGGGAAGACCCCGTCCTCCAGCCCGGTCAGGAAGACCACCGGGAACTCCAGCCCCTTGGCCGTGTGCAGGGTCATCAGGGTGACCACACCCTGATGCTGTTCAGGGTCGTCGGTGTCACCAGCCGCGTCCGGGATCTGGTCGGCGTCGGCTACCAGCGCGACCTGCTCCAGGAATTCGGCGAGGGTGGCACCGGGCCCGCCCTCCTCGGCCTGCGCCTCGGCCCGCTCGGTGTACTCGCGGGCGACGCTCACCAACTCCTGGAGGTTCTCCACCCGTCCGGCGTCCTGCGGATCGAGGCTCTCCTCCAACTCGCTGAGATAACCGGAGCGGGCCAGCACCGCCTCCAACACCTCCTCCGGCGGGGCGGTGGTGGCCAACTCCCGGGCCTCGTCGAGCAACGCGACGAAGTCGGCGATGGCGTTGGCCGCCCGGGTGGAGATCCCCGGCGCGTCCGCGGCCCGACGCAGCGCCGCGCCGAAGGAGATCCGATCCCGGACCGCCAGTGCCTCCAGGCAGGCCTCGGCCCGGTCACCGATCCCCCGGCGCGGGGTGTTCAGGACCCGCCGCAGGCTCACCGTATCGTCGTCATTGACCACCGCCCGCAGGTAGGCCAGCGCATCGCGGACCTCCTTACGTTCGTAGAACCGGACCCCACCGACGACCTTGTACGGAAGCCCGACCCGGATGAAAACCTCCTCGAAGACCCGGGACTGGGCATTCGTCCGGTAGAAGATCGCCACATCGGCGGGGCGGGCGACATCCGCGTCACAGAGCCGGTCGATCTCCCGGGCCACCCAGTCAGCCTCCGCGTGCTCGGTGTCCGCGACGTAGCCGACGATCTGCTCGCCTGCCGTCTCCTCACTCCAGAGCCGTTTCGGCTTCCGGGAGGCGTTGTGGGAGATGACCGCGTTTGCCGCGTTGAGGATCGTCTGGGTGGAGCGGTAGTTCTGCTCCAGCAGAATGGTTCGGGCATCGGTGAAGTCGCGCTCGAACTCGAGAATGTTACGGATCGTGGCACCACGGAACGCGTAGATCGACTGATCGGCATCACCCACCACGCAGAGCTCGGCCGGGTCGATGCCCTCGGTGCCGCCGACCAACTCCTTGATCAGGGTGTACTGGGCGTGGTTGGTGTCCTGATACTCGTCGACCAGGACGTGTCGGAACCGGCGGCGGTAGCTCTCCGCGATGTGTGGATGCGATTGCAGCAGGTGCACCGTGGTCATGATCAGGTCATCGAAGTCGAGGGCGTGTGCCTCAGCGAGCCGCCGCTGGTAGAGGGTGTACGCCTCGGCCAACGCCCGCTCGTTGGGCCCGCTCGCCCGACCGGCGAACTCCTCCGGGTCAACCAGCTCGTTCTTCAGGTTGGAGACCTGGGCCGCCAGACCCCGCGCGGGATAGCGCTTCGGGTCCAGGTCAAGCTCCCGGCCGACCATCTGCATCAACCGTCGCGAGTCGTCGGCGTCGTAGATGGAGAAGGTTGATTTCAGGCCGGCGTGCTCGTGCTCGGCCCGCAGAATCCGGACACAGGCCGAATGGAACGTTGACACCCACATCAGTCGGGCCCGGGGTCCGACCAGGGCTTCCACCCGCTCCTTCATCTCACCGGCGGCCTTGTTGGTGAAGGTGATCGCGATGATCTCGCCCGGATGGACATCCCGGGCGGCGAGCAGGTAGGCGATCCGGTGGGTGAGCACCCGGGTCTTGCCTGAACCCGCACCGGCGACGATGAGCAGCGGGGAACCGGCGTGGGTCACCGCGTCACGCTGCGGCCCGTTCAGTCCGGACAGCAGTTTTTGTGGATCGAGCGCAACGGACGGCGGCCGGTGCCGGGGCGAGGGCTGGGCGGCCATCGGCCCGGCGGTCGAGGGCTGGGCGGCCATCGGCCCGGCGGTCGAGGGCTGGGCGGCCATCGGCCCGGCGGTCGAGGGCTGGGCGGCGGCCGGGACAGGCGGCGGGATTTCGAAGAGAGCATGCATCGCCTGGCGAGTCTATGCCTCCAGGCCGACATCCTCGCTCCACCCGGTCAGCCAACGTCGACCCACCGGATCCGAACATCCCATCCGCTTGCGTAGGGGTTACCCAGGTGGGCATACTCGATCTGTGATCAGTCAGGCGTACTTCTACTTTTACTACGGCTCCGGAAGTCCGGCAGCCGTGGGTCGCCCCTGATCGATGACCTACGAAAACCCCGGGCTTGAGAAGCCCGGGGTTTTCGCTTCGGGGATTCGGGCACCGGGGAACCAACACCGCAGGGAGCATCCGATGACCACAGAACTCGCCGAGCAGCAGGCCGGTCCAGCCAATGATGACCAGACTGGCACTGAGGCGCCAGAGGCCGCAGAACGCATTCTTGGTATGCGCGAGCGGATCGATGAGATCGACCGGGCGCTGATCGCACTCTGGCAGGAACGGGCGGCCCTCTCCAAGCAGGTCGGCCAGACCCGGCTCGCCTCCGGCGGCACCCGTCTGGTCCTGTCCCGGGAGCGGGAGATCCTCGACCGGTTCCGGGAGGCGCTGGGTGCGGACGGCCCGCAACTCGCGCTGCTACTCCTGCGGGCTGGCCGCGGACCGCTCTGACTCCCGGCATGGTCCGGGGCGCCGGCCGCGTTTGGCGACCGACGCCCCGGACACACTGAGGAGGCGTTCTACTTCACCGGTGGTACGGGCTCTGGTGAGGGCCCGACCATCGGCGTCTGAGGTGGTCTACTCGACCGCGTTCACCACGTCCCGTTCTTCGGCGAAGTGGCATGCGCTCGGATGACCGGAGTGCTCCCGGATCGTCAGTTGCGGCTCCTGCTCGGCGCAGATCTCCTGGGCCTTCCAGCAGCGGGTACGGAACCGGCAGCCGGACGGCGGGTTGGCCGGTGACGGCACGTCACCCTCCAGGACAATCTGGTCCCGCAGTCCGCGCAGGCTCGGGTCGGGGACCGGCACCGCGGAGAGCAGGGCCTGGGTGTACGGGTGGGTGGGCCGCTCGTAGATCTCGTCCTCGACGCCGATTTCCACGATCTTACCCAGGTACATCACCGCCACCCGGTCGGCGATGTGCCGGACCACCGACAGGTCATGGGCGATGAAGATGTACGACAGGCCCAGCTCATCCTGGAGCCCCTCGAGCAGGTTGATCACCTGGGCCTGGATCGACACGTCCAGCGCCGACACCGGCTCATCACACACGATGATCTCCGGCTTGAGCGCGAGCGCCCGGGCGATACCGATCCGCTGCCGCTGCCCACCGGAGAACTGGTGCGGATACCGGTTGATGTGGTCCGGGTTGAGCCCGACCAGGTCCAGCAGCTCCTGCACGGCCTGCTGCCGGTTCCCGCGCGGCACCACCTCGGGGTGGATCTCGAACGGTTCGCCGATGATGTCACCAACGGTCATCCGAGGGTTCAGCGACGTGTACGGGTCCTGCATCACCATCTGGATGTTGCGACGGGCCCGGCGCATCGCGCCGCCGGAGAGCCGGGTCATGTCCTGGCCCCGCACCCTGATCGACCCGGAGCTCGCCTGTTCCAGTCCGACCAGCAGCTTCGCCAACGTCGACTTGCCACAGCCGGACTCACCGACGACACCCAGCGTCTCGCCCCGGCGCAACTCCAGGTCGATGCCGTCGACCGCGCGGACCGCGCCGACCTTGGTCTGGAACACGATGCCCCGGGTGATCGGGAAGTGCTTGACCAGTTGCTGGGTCTGCAGCACGACGTCACTCATCACCCAACACGTCCTTCCAGAAATGGCAGCGCGCGGTCCGGTTTCCGGCCACCTGGTAGGCGGACGGCGACGGGTCGACCCGGCACACGTCCTGGGTGTATCGGCACCTCGGGTTGAAGGCACATCCTGCCGGGATATCTGTCAGGTTCGGCGGCAGGCCCTTGATCACGTTGAGCTTCTGGCCTTTGAGGTCCAGCCGCGGAATCGACTCCAGCAGTGCCTTCGTGTACGGGTGCGCCGGCCGGGCGTAGATGTCGGACACCGGCGCCTCCTCCACCACCTTGCCGGCGTACATCACCGAGATCCGGTCGGCGACATCGGCGACCACGCCCATGTCGTGGGTGATCAGGATCAGTCCCATGTTCCGTTCCCGCTGCAACTCCGCCAGCAGGTTCATGATCTGGGCCTGCACGGTGACGTCCAGTGCGGTGGTCGGCTCGTCCGCGATAAGGATCTCGGGATCGAGGGCGAGCGCCATAGCGATCATGACCCGCTGGCGCATACCACCGGAAAACTGGTGCGGATAATCGTTGATCCGCTGCCGGGCCGCCGGGATCTTCACCAGGTCGAGCAGTTCGATCGCCCGGCGACGGGCGTCCTGTCGGGACATTCCCCGGTGCATCCGATAGGTCTCGCCGAGCTGGAAGCCCACCGAGAAAACCGGGTTGAGCGCACTGAGCGCGTCCTGGAAAATCATCGCGATCTTGTTGGCCCGGACCTTGCGCCGCCGCTCCTCCGGCAACTTCAGCAGGTCGACGCCCCGGTATCGCACCTCGCCTCGGGTCACGAACCCCGGCGGCGTATCGAGGATGCCCATGATCGCCTGGGCGGTCACCGACTTACCGCAGCCGGACTCACCGAGAATCGCCAGGGTCTCCCCCGGCTGTAGGACGAAGTTGGCTCCGTTCACCGCCTTCGCCACCCCGGACAGGGTGCGGAACTCCACGTGCAGGTCCCGCACCTCCAGCAACGCGGCAGTGTGGTCCACGTCGGGAAGCACGTCGATGTGTGCCTGAATGTCGGTCATGGCGCAGTCACCGCAGCCTCGGGTCGAAGGCGTCGCGGATCGCGTCGCCGAGCATGATGAACGACAACACCGTCAGCGCCAGGAAGACCGACGGGACGACGAGCGGGGTGACCGCCTCCCGCATGTGGGTCGCGCCGGTGGCGATGTCGATACCCCAGGACACCTCCGCCGGGTTGAGCCCAACGCCGAGGAAGGTCAGCGTCGCCTCCGCCGCGATGTTGCCGCCGAGCAGGATCGTGAGCACCACGATGAACGGGGCGACCGAGTTGGGCAGGATGTGTCGCAACATGATCCGGCCCGAACTGGCACCGAGCATGCGGGCCGCCGACACGAAGTCCTGACTCTTCGCGGAGATCACCGACGAACGCATGATCCGAGCACCCGTGGTCCAGCCGAGGATACCGAGCGTGAATACCACTGCCGCGATACCGGAGCCCTGCCGATCCGCCGAGAGTCGCTTGGCGAGCACGATCGCCGCGAGCAGGGTGGGGATGCCCAGCACGACGTCGATGACCCGGGAGAGCAGCGCGTCAATCAGGCCGCCGAAATAGCCGGAGAGCATCCCGACGACCAGCCCGATCAACCCGGATATCGTGGTGGCGAGCACGCCGACCGTCACCGATGCCCGGGCGCCGTAGATGGTTCTGGCGTAGACATCGCAGCCCTGGAAATCGAAACCGAACAACGCGGGCCCGGTCGGCCCAGCGTGCTGCCGGGAAAGGGCGCAACTCTTCGGGTCGGCGGTGGTGAACAGGGTCGGGAACAGCGCCATCAGCACCACTCCCACGACCAGCACGGCGGCGATCCAGAAGATCCAGCTACGGCTCAGGTCCCGCCACGCGTCGCCAGCCAGACTGCGCGGCCTGGCCGCCTTCCGCTTGGCCGCAGACCTGGTCGGAGCGGGAGTGCTCGACGTCTCCGCAGCGGTTGCCGAATCGAGATTGCTCATCGCGATTCCCCCCGTCCACTGATCCAGATGCTTCGTTCGCTTGGCTCACTCATAGCGGATCCTCGGATCGAGCACGGCATACAGCAGATCGACGACCAGATTGGCAACCAGGAAGACGATCACCAGGACACTGACGAACCCGACCACGAGCGGACCGTCCTCGGTCCGGATGCCTCGGAACAGGTTGAATCCCACCCCGGGGACGTTGAACACGCCTTCGGTCACGATCGCGCCAGCCATCAGCAGCCCGAGATCGACGCCGATCAGCGTCACGACCGGAATCAGCGAGTTGCGCAGCAGGTGCACCCCGATCACCCGGCTCCGCTTCAAGCCCTTGGCCTTCGCGGTACGCACGTAGTCGGCACGCAGATTCTCGGCCACGGAGGCACGGGTCACCCGCAACTCAGTTGCCAGACTGATACTGCCGAGAATCATGGCGGGCAACAGCAGCGCGTAGAACGTGGGTTCGGCGCCCGCGGTGGCCGGGAACCATTTGAGGTTGACGCCGAACAGGTACTGCGAGATCGGAGCCAGTACGACGATCGGCAGCGACAACAGAATCAACGTGAGGATCAACGTGGTGTTGTCGAAGACGCCACTGCGGCGGATACCTGAGATGACTCCGGCGGTCACTCCGACCAGCACCGAGAAGGCGAGCGCCATCAAGCCGAGCTTGATGGTCACCGGCCAGGCCTGGGCCATCATCTCCGAGATGGATCGGCCGGTCAGCGAGGTGCCGAAGTCAAGTTGAAGCAGACCCCGCATGTAATAGCCGTACTGCACGAAGAACGGTTCATTGAGGTGGTACCTCTCGGTGAGAGCCGCCCGGAGGGCGTCCGACACCGGCTTCTCACCCGCCAACGCCTGAATCGGGTCGTTCTGGTTGGCGAACATCAGCGCGTAAACGATCAAGGTGGCCCCGAAGAAGGTCAGGACCATCTGGAGCAGGCGCCGCACGAGATAGCGGAACATTTCTCAGGCCTCTCCGAAGACATGCGTCCGTGATTGCCTTGTGGGCAGATGCTGCAATATGGACACGGCGGCGGCGCCACCGGCTCGATTGAGCGGTGACGCCACCGGACGGTTGGCCAACCCGCCCGGCCTTGCGGGCGGGCCGGCCATTCGCCTATGCCGTCGGTCTTAGCTGGCCGCTTCGATCTTCAGCAGGTCGACCCGGTTGAACAGGTCGATCTCGACGTTCTTGACCTTGGTCGAGTGGCCGAAGTTGTTCTGGCCGTACCGCAGCGGGATCACCGGCATTTCCTGGACGAGGATGTCCTCGGCGGCCTGGTACTTCTTCACGGCCTCGTCCGCGCTCGGCGCGGCGGCACCCTCCTTGACCAGGGTGTCGAAGGCCGGGTTGCTGTAGCCGTAGTAGTTCGACGAACCACCGGTGGTGTACAGCGGGCCGAGGTAGTTCTCCATCGACGGGTAGTCCATCACCCAGCCCATCCGGAACATGCCAACCGGCGTCTTGGCCTTCACCTTGGTCAGCAGGTCGGCGAACTTCGGCTCAGCGGTGCCGACGCAGTCCACGCCCAGGTTGGCCTTGAGCTGGTTGCAGGTGGCGTCCACCCACTCCTTGTGCCCGCCGTCGTTGTTGTACGAGATCTGCAGCTTGGCCGGGCCACCGTTGGCGGTGTAGAGCTCCTTGGCCTTCGCGGCGTTGAACTCGCAGAACTCGCCACAGGTGTTGTCCCGGTACCCGGCGACCACCGGCGAGACGAACGAGCGGGCCGGCGACTGGGACTTCTTGAAGACCAGGTCGATGATCTCGTCCCGGTTGATCGCCATCGAGATCGCCTTGCGGACCTCGGGCTTGCTGAACTCCGGCTGGAACGTCGGGAACGCGACGAACTGGAAGGTCGAGGCCGGGGACTGCTTGAACCGGTCACCCAGGTCGCTGGCGACGTTGGCGAGGCTCGACGTCGGGATCGTCTTGATCACGTCGAGGTTGTTGGCCTGGATGTCGGCGTAGGCCGCGTCCATGGTCTGGTAGATCCGGAACTCCACGCCGCCGATCTTCGGCTTCTTGCCGGTGAAGGCGTCGAACTTCTCCACCACGATCTTGGCGTCGTGCTGCCAGGTGCCCTTGACCTTGAACGGACCCTGACCGATGATCGCGTCCTCGAAGCCGTCCTTGAGCACGCCCTCGGAGGCCCAGGCCGCAGCCGGCAGCGGGTAGAACGCGGTGTAACCGAGCAGCGCCTTGAACTCACTGAACGGCTGCGCGAGGGTGACGGTGAAGGTCAGGTCGTCGACCTTCTGCAGACCGGTGAGGGTCTTCGCCTTCGGCGTCGCACCCTCGTCCGCCTGCAGGTCCTCGAAGCCCTCGAACTTGTCGAAGAAGTAACCGTTGTCCTGGGCGTTCGGCGAGTAGGCGCCGTAGTTCCAGGCGTTGATGTAGTTGTCCGACGTGACCTTCTCACCGTTGTGGAAGGTGTAGCCGGCCTTCAGCTTGATCGTCCAGAGCTTGTTGTCGGTGGACGTCACCGACTCCGCAGCGTCCTCGTACGGTTTGTTGTCCTTGTCGAAATCGACCAACGGGCTGAACAGGGCAGCCAACACCTGCGAGCCACTGGTCTCGCCGGTGTTCGTCGGGATCAGATGCTTGGGTTCGGCGATCTCAATCGAGACCACCGCGTCGCTGGTGCTCGAGCCGTTATCGTCCGACCCGCTGCCACAGCCTGTCGCCAACAGCGCAATGGCGGTCGCTCCGACCGCCATTTTTAGGGTTGTCCCACGCATGGGAGTGCCTCCTCAGGGCGCTCACGAGGGGGTTGTGAGGTGCTGACACTGTGACACCAACCTGCCCATTCCGTGAAGATGCCGTTATCAAGCCGTTAGTTGCCCGGTGCGCCACCGATACTGGCAAAGATCATGTTTCGCCGGGTATGGCGGGCGCCGGACCAGCACCGCCTCGGCTCCAACCACCCCCACAAACGCCGCGTACCATCAGCGACTGTGACCTTTCCCGCGTCGGCACCAGCACTATCAGACGTCGAACGAGCACTGGCCGTATTCGCCCATCCGGACGATGTGGACTTCGGTGCCGCCGGGACGGTCGCCGGCTGGGTCGCCGACGGCATCGAGGTGGCGTACCTGCTCGTCACCCGGGGTGACGCCGGGGGCGCCGACAACCTGTCACCAGAAGAGCTTCCCAATATACGGGAAAATGAGCAGCGGGCGGCAGCGGCGGCCGTCGGAGTCGAGCGGGTGAACTACCTCGACGGATACGCCGATGGCATGCTGGCCCCCACCCTGGCCCTACGCCGCGACCTCACCGCGGCGATTCGCCGGTTCCGCCCCGACCGGGTGCTGACCAGCTCGCCCCTGCGCCGCTGGGAACACCTGACCGGGCCGAGTCACCCCGACCACCTCGCCGTGGGCGAGGCCACCACCTGCGCGATCTACCCTGATTCGCGCAACCGTTTCGCCTTCCCCGAGTTGCTCCAGGAAGGGCTGGCCCCGTGGACGGTACGGGAGGTCTGGTACGCCGGCGGTCCCGCTCCGGACCACGCGGTCGATATCACCGAACGGTTCGACCAGAAGGTCGCCGCGCTACGCGCACACCGCTCGCAGACCGCGCAGCTGGACCTTGCCACCTGGCTGCGGGACTGGCTCAGCTCGGTGGCCGACGCCGCCGGCCTACCGGAAGGCCGGCTCGCCGAGGCATTCACCGTGCTGCGCACCGAATAGGAGCGCCCGACCCGGGTCGCCGACCCGGATCAATCAGACCAGCCGCCGGTCCGCCGCCCACCGGGACAGTTCATACCGGTTCGACATCTGCAGTTTCCGGAGCACGTTGGACACGTGCGTCTCCACCGTCTTGATGGAGATGAAGAGCTCCTTGGCGATCTCCTTGTAGGCGTATCCCCGGGCGAGCAGCCGCAGCACCTCCCGCTCCCGGTTGGTGAGCTGGTCCAGCTCGGGGTCAGTCACCGGGGTATCCGGCCGGGCCGCGAACGCGTCCAGCACGAATCCGGCCAGCCGGGGGCTGAACACGGCGTCCCCGTCGGCGACCCGGCGGACCGCGGCAGCCAGTTCGTCCGGCGAGATCGTCTTGGTGACGTACCCACGGGCACCGGCCCGGATCAGCCCGATCACATCCTCCGCCGCATCCGACACGCTCAGCGCCAGGAACCGGACCTGGGGATGGGTACGGCGCATCGCCTCCAGCACCGCCCGCCCGCCGCCATCAGGCATGTGTACGTCGAGCAGCACCACGTCCGGCCCGGTGGCGGCGATCCGGCTGATCGCCTCAGCCACGGTGCTCGCCTCGCCGACCACCTCCACGTGCACGCCCAACTCGGCCCGCACCCCGGCACGGAACATCGCGTGATCGTCAACCAGAAACACCCGCAGGCGCCGACTCTCGTCCGCGCCGCCCTCGGTCGGACCTACCGTCTGGGTCATCACTACCTGTCCTTCCCTGCCGTGGCGCCGTCCCGGCCGAGCGGCAGGATCAGCCGAACTTCCGTACCCTCACCCGGTGCACTGATGATCTCCGCCCGCCCACCGTGCCGCCGCATCCGTCCGATGATCGAACCCCGTACGCCGTGTCGATGGTTCTCCACCGTAGCCGGATCAAAGCCGGCGCCCCGATCCCGGACAAAGACGCTCACCTGCTCCGGCTCGACCTCAGCGTAGAGCGAGATGGTCTGCACCCCGGCGTGCCGGGCGGCGTTGACCAGCGCCTCCCGCGCGGCGGCGACCAGTGCGGCGAGGTGCTCGTCGGTCTCCCGATCACCGACGACCACCGTCTCGACGGTGATCGCGAAGGTGTCTTCGACCTCGGCGGCGGCCTGTTCCAATGCGGCGCCGAACCGTTCGGTTGGCGACGCGGTGGGCTTGTAGAGCCAGTTACGCAGCGAACGTTCCTGGCCACGGGCCAAGCGCTGCACGGTCTTGACATCGGATGCGTTGCGCTGGATCAGCGCGAGCGTGTGCAGCACCTGGTCATGCACCATCGCCGCCAGTTCGGCCCGCTCCTGCTCGCGGATGCGCCCCTCCCGCTCGGTCCGCAACTGATTGTACGTCCGCCACAGCACCGGTGCGGCCACGACGGCGACGCCGGCCAACGCGACCAACGCGAAGATCACCCCGTTGACCACCGCGTCGAAGTTCTCCTGCGGGGAGTAGACGGCGACCACCCCGATGATGCCGACCGCGACCAGCACCCCGCCGCCGATGAAGCGCAGCAGAAAGGCTCGCCGGTCGCTCTCCGCCACCACCGCGCCCAGCCAGGGCAGCGGCATGGAGTCGCTCCACTGCCACCGGCGCTCCGGCGCGGACTGGTGCCAGATGATCCCGGCACCGACGGCGATGATGGCCACCAACCAACCGGCGGTGCCGGCGACACCGGTGGATCCGAAGACCAGCGCCTGGATCAGCATCACGCCGAGGCCGATCGCCACGAACGGCAGGAGTTGAAAGACATCCCGCCGAGGTGGCGGCTCGGCACTGCCCGACCAGGGTGGCAGCACCGCCCAGAACGCCGCGTAGAGCAGCAGGCCCAGCCCGCTCAGCCCCAGCAGCAGGACGAACGCGACCCGGATCCGGACCGTCGGAATACCCAGATGATGGGCGATGCCGGCGGCCACACCGGCGACCATCCGCTGATCCCGGGCGCGGTAGAGGCGGGGTGATTCCGGCGCGGCGCTGATCGATTACTCCTTGCAGTAGCCAGGAACGGAGAGGTATCCGAGCCGGCGGGTCAAACCTGGAGTGGCCCGCACCCTGTCAACCGGCTTGTTCGATGGTCACACGCCACGCGCCGCTCTGACCACGGGAAAGGCCCGGACATTACCCCGGACAGATCTCAGGGTGGGTTCAGGGTCAGCTCCTGAGGCCGCTCGGGTCGCTGACGAAGAAGGATCAGAAGCATGACCGAGGAAGCTGCCCACCGCCGTTCGCCCGAGCCTCCGCAGGGCGGCCAGCCGAGCCTGGAGACCGCCGGGCCGAACGCGGAGACCGCCGGGCCGGATCCTGCGCCGTCCATCAGTACGGCATCGCCGCCCGGTCCGGACGGGTCGGACGAGCCGCCGCCCGTACCGCCGGGTAGCGGATCAGGTGGGCCCCCGCCCGGCTGGTCGTACGATCAGCCGGCCCCACCGCCGGCCGGCGCGGGATTCACCTCGCGCTACGGCCTCGTCCGACCCCATCAGGGCCGTTACCTCGCCGGTGTCTGCGCCGCCATCGGCCGAGCCACCAACACCGATCCGGTGCTCTGGCGGGTGCTACTCGCGGTACTCGGTTTCCTCGGTGGTATCGGCATCCTGGTCTACGTCGCGGCCTGGCTGATCATCCCGGCCGAGGGCGACACCGCCTCCCCGATGGAGTCCATGCTGGGGCGGGGTCGCTCGAGCATGTCGCCGACCACGGTGATCATCCTCAGCGTCCTGGTCGCGGTCCTGTTCGGCTTCATCGTGACCGACGCGTTCCGTGCCGTGGTGCTCGGCGTGGCCATCCTGATCGCCGGTGCGGTGCTGATCAATCGGCAGTCCGCGCAGGTCGCCGCCGGGCCCCCGGGCGGCGCCGCCCCGACCGGGCCGCCGCCGAGCTGGCCGAGCGGTACCGGGCCGGGACAGGCCGCTGGCTGGGGCTTCGGCCCGCCGCCCGCCGCGCACGGCCCGGCACCAGCTTTCGTACCGGGGGCGGGCTACCCGCTGCCGCCGTACCCACCAGCCGGCTACCCCTATCCGTCGCCGCCCGGGCCAATGGTCCGGGCCGCCAGCAACCTTCGCTGGCGGCTACCCCGGCCCTGCCGGGCCACCGGACCGGACCGGCGCCGCGGAGCCGGCCGTATCGCTGGTAAAGCCACCGACCGCACCGGCCAGGTCAGCCAGCGGTGCGCTATCCCAGCCCGGGCTGGGATACCCGCCCCCCGGTCCGCCGCCAGCGTCAAGCGGCGGGGGATGGTACCCGTCATCGGTCGGCACCGGCTACCGGCCGGCGTTCGCGCCACACGGTCCCTACGCCAGGAGCGACCGCTACCAGTCACCGCCACCGCCACCGCCACCGCCGCCGCCACCGGTCCAACCGGTGAAACGCCCGCGGGAGCGATCGTCGCTCGGCGCCGCCACCTTCTCGATGATCTTCATAGCCATCGGCATGGTCGCGATTCTCGACCTGCTGAACCTGATCACCGTGACTCCTTCCGCCTACTTCGCGGCAATCCTGGTCACCATCGCACTCGGTCTGCTGGTGGGTGCCTGGTTCGGTCGGGCCCGTTGGCTGATCGCGCTCGGTCTCCCGGCGGTGATCGCCCTCGGTATCTCCACGATCGCCGAATCCCAACTGCCCAATTCGGCCTTTGGTAAGACCGTCGTCTGGGCCCCGAGCAGCTCACAGGCGATGGCCGAGCGCTACTCGAACCCGTTCGGCGACGCCCTCCTCGATCTGCGTCAGGTCGATTTCACCGGACTGGACGTAGAAGTGACCGTACAGGTGGATTTCGGGTCGGTCGAGGTGATCGTGCCGCCGAACGTTGACGTAACCACCACCGCGCGCATCAATGCGGGCGACGCCCAGATCTTCGACAGCGCCTGGAGCGGCGTGGACCTGCCGCATCGCGAGGTCACCGACCTTGGCCCAGACGGGCTCGGCGGCGGCAAGCTGCTGCTACATATCAACGTCAACGCCGGCAAGGCGGAGGTTCACCGATGAAAAGGCATCGCACCGACGGGGTATCCCTCGTGTTCGCGCTGATCTTCCTGGCCATCGCGGCCTGGTGGTTGATTGCCCGGTTGGTCGACCTCGCGCTCCCCGCTGTCGGCTGGTTCCTGGCCGGTGCGTTGATTCTGGTCGGCATCCTGGGCCTGCTCGGCGCGCTGCGCTCGGGACGGCATGCCGGCGAACCTGCCGGACCGGCACCGGCCAGCGGGAGCATCGACCCTGTCGAGCCGGCGGACCCCAGCAACTCTTCAACCCGTCACCGCACAATCCGTTACTACCCGATCCGCTGCCCGGATCGCCAGCCGGACCGCACGGTGGCGCCGCCATCACGGACTCGCTGGACGATCGGGACTGACGCTCGTCGGTGCGGTTCGCACCAGGCGCCTAAACTGGCCGGTGGAGAATCTGCCTCCGCCGGCCGGTTCACGTTGTGTGACCGGAAGCCGCCGTACCGCCGCCGGTCGCGGCGACGCACCAACCAGACCTCGCGAGGAGCCCGCCCGACATGACCGAGTCCTCCGCCATGCGCCCCACCGGTGCTAGTAGTCCGGTCCGCATCGGCGAGCGCGCCGCCCGTGCCCTGACCGCCGAGCTGGCCCGCCACCACGGTCCGAAAACCGCCCTGCTGATCGGGGCCGACGCCGACTTCGCCGTACTCACTGCGGCAATCGACGCACTGCTGCCCGGCGACACGCTCACCGTCGTACCGACCGACCCGACCGCCGTGGGCACGCTTCGGGATCACATCGCCGCCCAGGGACGCTGGGTTGCCGACCGGGTACGGGTTGTCGGCACCCTGACGGAGGTGGACCCGGCGGAGGTCATGGTGGTCGCCGAGCCGTTCACCGGCACCGCCGACGACGCCCGGGTGGTCCTCGACGAGTTGGCGAAGTACCTGACCGACGGTGGCGTGATCACGGTCGCGGTGCCTGCGCTCCCGAGCCGGACCTCGGGTGCCACAGCCGAACTCGACCGGCAGGCCGCCCTCTTCGGCGTGGGTAACGATCTGGTGCTGCGCAACGCTCCACCGGTACGGGTGCACCGCTTGCGGTTCACCGCCGCCGCGGCCAGCACGGCGGCCAAACTCTCCCCCGCCTATCGCACCTCCAGCGTGCCCTTGACCCGGACCATGCATATCGACTCCAACGGGGTGGCTGCGGCCGGCATCGCACTGGGGCTGGCCGCGCTGACCCGGGTCACCCGCCCGAAGTCCAAACTGTGGCTGCTGCCGGCCCTGGCCGCCGTACCGGTAGCCGCGTTCTTCCGCGATCCGCAGCGGGAGGTCCCCGAGGATGAATCGGCGATCGTCTCGGCTGCCGACGGCGAGGTGCTGTCCGTGCAGCGACTGCACGATGAGCGCTTCGGTGAGGGCGAGTTCCTCCGGATCGCGGTTTTCCTCTCGGTCCTGGATGTCCACGTCAACCGGGCTCCGGTAGCCGGCAAGGTGGTCGACTACTTTGTCACCGACGGCGGGTTCGCCGCGGCGATGAAGCCCGACGCGGAGCACAACGTGGCCGCGTACACCGTGCTCGACACCGAGCGCGGAACGGTGGTGGTGGCGCAGCGCACCGGGCTGATCGCCCGACGGATCGTGCAGCGCGCTCCGGTCGGGTCGCTACTGGCCCGGGGCGAACGTTTCGGCCTGATCCGGTTCGGCTCGCGCACCGACGTCTACCTGCCCGCCGAGGCCGCCGACCCGCTGGTTGGGCCGGGTGATCGGGTGGTGGGTGCCGCCTCGGTAATCGCCCGCTGGCGCTAACTCCCCCCACCCGACCCAGCCCCGCCCCAGCCCCGTCGATCAAGGACTTGTTGCGGTACTTCGATCTCCAAACCGCCGCAACAACTCCTTGATCGACGAGGAAATCCTTGATCGACGGCGAAGAGGGCGCTTCCCAGGACAGTGGGAGCGCCCTCTTCGGCGGTAAGCGGGATCAGACGGCTCGGCGCTGGCGCAACCAGAGCAGCGGACCACTGATCAGGTAACCGACCACCACCACCGCGAAGGTGAGTCGGATGTCGATCAGGGCCCCCACCACCGGCGCCAGCCAGACCCACGGCGGCAACTTGATCAGCCGAGCCAGTTTGGCGTACGGGAAGCTGCTCACCATCGCGAAGGCCAGCAGACCGACGCCAGCGACCTGCACCGTGCCGGAGACCGGCAGGCCGATCAGGACCGCCAGGGCGAGCACCGCAGCGGCCATCGTGGTCGGCACGCCACAGAAGAATCGGCCGTCCTTGGGCGAAACGTTGAACCGGGCCAGCCGGATCGCCGCACAGGCGGCCACCAACGCACAGGCGACGGTGGCAGCCGCAGCCGATACCGAACCGGCCAACGAGGCGTAGACCACCACCGGGGCGGCCAGACCGAACGAGCACATGTCGGCCAGCGAATCCATCTGAGCGCCGAACGGGCTGGCCACGCCGAGCTTGCGGGCGAGTGCCCCGTCAAGACCGTCGAAGAGCACGCAGGCGATCAGGCAGACGGCCGCAAGCCGGACACCGCCGTGCATGGCCTGGAAGATGGCCAGCAACCCGAGGGTCAGACTGGCCAGTGTGCAGGCGTTGACCACCGCGAACTTGATCCGGCGCGCGACGGTGTGCTCGCCGGGTAGCAACGGGATAGCCATCGCCGGGCTCTCATCCAGCACGTCCGCGGGGGCGAGTGCGGGACTGACCGGAATGACCGAATCAAGCTCCATCGCGGTCATCCGGTCAATAACGTACGGCCCGGTTGGCTCCGGACGATCGGCGGGAAATCGCTCGGGCAGCACGACTTCGGCAGCGTCGCCCGACTCGTGGTCACGGCGCCCTACCCGGACCAGCAGCACCTGCCGGGCGAATGCGCCACTACGGCGCAGCCGACCAGCCCAGTGGCGCCCTGCCGGGCGCGGATTGTCCGTCGTACGACGCCGACGCCATGGGGCTCTCGGCACGTTTCCTCCATCACCGGATCGACTTTCCGCCACCTCGGCGGGCGCCCGGCTATCTCGTGGCGGGTCTAAATTGTGACCGGCAACCTGTTCGCGGCCTACACCATCGCACAGACCGGCGCGGATTGGCGATAGCCGGGTTGCCGAGGAATCCTTCTCCCTAAAACCACTGAAACTACGCGAAGATTCCCATTCCAGGAAATTAACGTCCTTCTCTCCACGTGTCCACGTCTTCGGGATTCTACCCGAACTATCCACATCGGTCATTTGCGCAGCGTTTCAGCAGTTCAGGTGCGTTAAGGCGAGCTCAGCGACGCCAGTTAGTGGAAGCGAAGCCGCCTCTTGCGGCGCGAACCATCCAGCGCTCGCAGTCGACCCACCGGCCGCCTCGATCACCCTGGCCCCAGTGGGTAGATCCACCTCCACCCGGTAGACCGCGCGTACCGCATGCCAGTCCATTGGACGGCCCTCCGGGCCGAACTCCGCCGGATTGTGCCGATGCGAGACATCAAGCAGACCGGTAACCCGACCGAGTTGACCGGTCTCCTCCATCATCTCACGAAGTAAACCGGTGACCGGCTGCTCGCCGTGGTCCGTCCCACCACCGGGCAGATGCCAGCGCCCGGCTCCAGGAAAGTTGGGCGCGATCATCGACAGCAGCACCCGGCCAGCCGGATCGGTGACCAACGCGTACGCCGCGAAACGCTGGCCGCGATCCAACGGCACCGGTTCAAGTGGCTGGCGGCCGAGCGGGTGTGGAGTCTCCTCGGGCAGCGGAAACACCGGCTGACCCAGCAACTCCGCGGTGAACGGCATCATCCGCAGCCCGGTGAACTCGGTTGGGGACAGCCAATCGACCAGATCGGTCGTACCGTCCGATTCATCTCGTAACGCTCCACCGATCGGCGTCACCGCGTAAATGACCCGATCGGTGTGCACCGCCACATCCAGATCCGGTAGCCGGATCACATCGGCCAGCACCTGATGAATTCCGGTCACCTCGACGGTCAGCCCGGTCTCCTCGGCGAATTCGCGCGCCACCGCCGTGACGGGATGTTCGCCATGCCGCAGCCCGCCACCGGGTAACTGCCACACCCCGGGAAAATCGGCGACCGCGGAGGCCCGGGTCAACAACACCCGATCCCCGCTCCGACAGAGCCCGTACGCTCCGATCCGTCGCCGTTGCCGCATCCCACCGTGCCCTTCCCCTACCTGCCTCGATCACGAGATTAGTCGCGACCCGCTCGGCGTGTCGCGCCGCCAATCTCATGATCGGTCCCAGGGAAAGGCGGGTGGGCAGACGGTAGCCGCGGTCGGGTCAGGCGAGCCGGGCGGCCTGCACCGCCTCGGCGGTCACCTCCGTCAACCGCTCCACGGGCAACGCGCCCAACTCCTCCGGGCAGAACCACCGCGCCTCAGAGGTGGAGCCGCCGATATCGCCGACGGTCGGCTGCGCCGGGGTGTCCACCGCCACCCGGTAGAAGGCCCGGACGCCGTGCCAGTCGATCGGGTAACCCTCGGGACCGAGCGACGCCGCATCCCGGTGACTGGCCACGCCGAGCAGCTCCACCAGCCGTCCGGCCTGCCCGGTCTCCTCCACCAGCTCACGGATGAGAGCCGCGCCGGGTTGTTCGCCGTAATCGGTGCCGCCGCCGGGCAGGTGCCAGCAGCCAGCCCCCGGGTAGCCGTCCGCGACCCGGGTGAGCAGCACCCGACCAGCCGGGTCAGTGGCCACCGCGTACGCCGCGAACCGCTGGGCCCGGTGCAGGCCGTCCGGACCGGGCACCGCGTAGAAGGACGGGAAGTCGGGCACCTCCTCCGGCCGCAGATCGGTCGGACCAGCGGGCAGCCCCAGTGCGCGGGCGGTGAACGGGCGCAGCGGCAACTGCTCCGCCTCGGCGACGGTGTGCCAGCGGGCGAGGTCGGTGGGTTGGTCGGTCCGGTCAGCCAACGTCCCACCGCGTACCGAGACGTCATAGAGCAACCGGTCGGTGTGGATGGTGACCCCCCGATGCGGCAACGCCCGCATGTCGGCGAGCACGTCGCGCAGGCCGGTGACGGTGACTGACAGTCCGGTCTCGGCAGCGGTCTCCCGGACCACGGTGTGGTTCGGATCCTCACCATGGTCCACCGCACCGCCCGGCAACGACCAGACGCCGGGCGTACCGGAACGTGGCGAGGCACGGACCAGGAGGACACGGTCCTCCGAATCGGTGCAGACAGCGTAGGCGGCGATCCTGCGGAGCGGTTCGAGCGCTTGGGTCACGGGGAAGAATTCTCCCTTGATCGGCTGACTCGTCCGCGGAGAGAGTCAGATTCCTGACAGATTCCGGGGGATCAGGGGACGGTCAGGGTTTTCCTCCGGGCGGTCACCGAGGTCACCGCCCGGTTGTTCGTGGACTGTGGGGGCATGACAGGGATACCGCCTCACCAGGCACCGTACAAGCAGCTCCGCCGGCCGACCACGGACCGGATGATCGCCGGAGTGGCCAGCGGCCTCGGCCGCTACTTCAACCTCGACCCGACGCTGATCCGGGTGGTCTTCGCCGTGGTCGGCGTACTGACCGGCGGCCTCGCACTGCTGACGTACCCGATCATGTGGTTCCTGATGCCCGAGGAGCCGACGAGCGCGCCGCCCTGGCCGTATCCGACGGGCGCCGCGACACAGTACGGGCCGACCCAACAGTACGGGCCGACCCAACAGTACGGGCCGACCCAACAGTACGGGCCGACCCAACAGTACGGGCCGACCCAACAGTACGGGCCGACCACGTCGGGCGGCACCCCGGAACCGCTGTACGGCGGTATGCCGCCGACGCCACCACCGTCGGTGTGAGTGCGGTCACTCCCACTCGATGGTGCCCGGGGGCTTGCTGGTCACATCCAGCACCACCCGGTTCACCTCGGGCACCTCGTTGGTGATCCGGGTGGAGATCCGGCCGATCAGCTCATACGGCAGCCGCGACCAGTCGGCGGTCATGGCGTCCTCACTGGAGACCGGGCGCAGCACCACGGGATGACCGTAGGTGCGGCCATCGCCCTGCACACCCACGCTGCGTACGTCGGCGAGCAGCACCACCGGGAACTGCCACACGTCCCGGTCCAGCCCGGCGGCGGTCAGCTCCTCCCGGGCGATCAGGTCGGCGGCCCGGAGCAGCTCGAGCCGCTCCCGGTTGACCGCGCCAACGATCCGGATGGCCAGACCGGGCCCCGGGAAGGGGTGCCGCCAGACCATCGCCTCGGGCAGGCCGAGCGCCGCCCCGAGCGCGCGCACCTCATCCTTGAAGAGCGCACGCAGCGGCTCGATCAGCGAGAATTTCAGGTCATCAGGGAGGCCGCCGACATTGTGGTGCGACTTGATGTTGGCTGTTCCGGTCCCGCCACCGGACTCCACCACATCCGGGTAGAGCGTGCCCTGGACCAGGAACTCCACGTCACCGGCGGCGGCGACCTCACGGGCGGCGGCCTCGAAGACCCGGATGAACTCCCGGCCGATGATCTTCCGCTTCTGCTCCGGGTCGGTCACCCCGGCCAACGCGCCGAGGAACCGGTCGGCGGCGTCAACCACCTTCAGTTTGATCCCGGTGGCCGCCACGTAGTCCTTCTCCACCTGCTCGGCCTCGCCGGCCCGCAGCAGACCGTGGTCGACGAAGACGCAGGTGAGCTGGTCACCGACCGCCCGGTGCACCAGCGCCGCGGCCACCGCCGAGTCGACCCCGCCGGAGAGGCCACAGATGACCTCCTTGTCGCCGACCCGGGCCCGGATCTCGGCGACCTGCTCGTCGATGATGTTCTCCGACGTCCAGGTCGGCTCGATGCCGGCGATCTCGTAGAGGAACCGGGTCAGCATCTGCTGGCCGTACGCGGTGTGCCCCACCTCCGGGTGGAACTGCACCCCGGCCCGGCGTCCGGCCAGGTCCTCGAAGGCCGCCACCGGCGCCCCGGCGGACTCGGCGGTCACGGTGAACCCGCTGGGCGCCTCGGTCACGCAGTCACCGTGGCTCATCCAGACCGGCAGCTCGGCGGGAAGGCCCTTCAGCAGCACCCCGGCCTCAGGCCGAGGCAGTAGCTGGGCAGCGCCATACTCCCGGCCGCCGGTCTGCGCCACCGTGCCGCCGAGTGCGCGGGCCATCGCCTGGAATCCGTAACAGATGCCGAAAACCGGCACCCCGGCTTCGAAGAGCGCCACGTCGACCTGCGGGGCGTCCGGCGCGTAGACACTGGCCGGGCCACCGGACAGGATGATCGCGGCGGGGTTACGGGCCAGCATCTCGGCCACCGGCATCGTGTGCGGCACGATCTCCGAATAGACCCGGGCCTCCCGCACCCGACGGGCGATGAGCTGGGCGTACTGGGCTCCGAAGTCCACCACCAGGACCGGGCGCGGCGTGTTCATGTCCACGAAGCCTACCCACCGTCACCGGCCTACCGAGCCTCGGCCGGGCCGGTGGTGGTGGGCGATAGATCACACGTGTCGGGCAGGTGCTCTTCCTTACACCGCTACCAGCGGAGCGCGGCGGGGGCGTGGGACGGCACCGCCGGGTCGCGCGGCGGCACCGGGGCGATCCGCCGGTACGGCTCCCCGAGCGGCGGGCGGGGATCGGCGTCACCCCGGTTGGGCCAGCAGGAAAGCGCCCGCTCGGCCTGCGCCGTGATGGTCAGCGACGGGTTGACCCCCAGGTTCGCCGAGACCGCCGCGCCATCGAGCACATGCAGCCCGGGATGCCCGAAAACCCGGTGGTACGCGTCGATCACCCCGTCGGCCGGGGAACCGCCGATCACCGCCCCGCCCAGGAGGTGTGCGGTCATCGGCACGTTGAACGGCTCGAGCAGCGTCCCGCCCGGGATACCGCCGATCTCCTCGGCGAGTAGTCGGGCGGCCTGGTTGCCCGCCGGAATCCAGGTGGGGTTGGCGGCCCCGTGCCCTTCGGTGGCGGTCAGCCGACGCCGGCCAAGCCAGCTCCGGCGGTAGTGGGTGGTCAGCGAGTTGTCCAGGGACTGCATGACCAACGCGATGACGGTGCGCTCCGACCAGTCCCGCACCGAGAGCATCCGCAGATAGGTCAGCGGTTGCCGGGCCATGGTGCCCAGCCAGCGCCGGAACCGCCGCGGCCCGCCGTCGACCAGCGCGGATTGGAGCAGGCCCATCGCGTTGGCCCCCCGCCCGTACCGGACCGGCTCGATGTGGGTCCGCGGATCCGGATGAAATGAGCTGGTGATCGCCACTCCGTCGGTGAAATCCAGACCACGTCGGCTGGCCGCGGGTCGGGGAACGGTGACTCCGAGGATCGCCTCGGAGTTGGTCCGGGTCAGTGCGCCGACCCGGGCGGAGAGCCCGGGCAGGTCACCGGTGGCGCGCATCGCATGCAGCAGTTGCTGGGTGCCGAGCGCACCGGCCGCGAAGATCACCTGGTCCGCCTGGACACGCTCTCGCCGTCGGGCGAACCAGGCACCGGTGCGTACCGTCTCGACCTCATAGCCGGCGCCGGAGGACGCGGGCCGAACCGCGGTCACCGTGGTCAGCGGCCGGACTTCGGCACCGTGCCGCTCGGCCAGCCACAGGTAGTTCTTCACCAGGCTGTTCTTTGCCCCGTACCGGCAGCCGGTCATGCACCCACCGCAGTGCAGACAGCCGGTCCGGTCCGGCCCGACGCCGCCGAAATACGGGTCGGCGACCCGCTCCCCCGGGCGACCGATGTGCACACCGACCGGGGTGGCGCGGAAGGTGTGCCCGACCCCCATCCGGTCGGCCACCGCCCGCATCGCCCGGTCCGCGGCGGTTGACACCGGGTACGTGGTGACGCCGAGCATCCGCTTGGCCTGGTCATAGTGGGGGGCCAGTTCGGCCCGCCAGTCGGTGATCTCCCGCCACTGCGGATCGTCGTAGAAGCCGGACGAGTGGCTCGTAGAGGGTGTTGGCGTAGACGAGGGAACCGCCGCCGACACCGGCCCCGGAAAGCACCAGCACGCTGGCCCCGGCCTGACTCCCAACCTCGCCCGCACGGCCCGGACGCCGGCTGGCCGCGCGGAGCAGGGTGATCCGCTGCAGCCCGTAGCAGCCGAGCCTGGGCGCCCAGAGGAACCGGCGCAGCCGCCACGAGGTCTCCGGCAACTCTTCGTCGGCGAACCGGCGGCCCGCTTCCAGGACGAGCACGGAATAGCCCTTCTCGGCCAGCCGTAGCGCGGCTACGCTGCCGCCGAATCCGGACCCGATCACGACCACGTCGTAGACCATGCGAACCATCATTACCGGCAGGTAGCTATTGCGCTAGGAAAAGATTGCGCCATCATTCCTGTGGCGCGGTGTTGGCCGGCCGGGAATGGCAGCGCAACGTCGCGGGTCGGAGCCGCGTTCCAACAGGGAATGCGTTTCTAGCAGACGAGCCGACCGTGCGGGCGGCCCGCTGCCGGGAGGAGTCAACGCATGACGGAGAGCGGCCAGGACCAGGCGCCGAACCAACGCCGGACCCGGTGGATCTGGTGGGTCGCGGGGGTCACCACGGCGATCGTCCTGCTCAGCGCCGCCGCCTTCGCGACCAGCCGGTTCGCCGGCGGCGGCAGACCTGGATCCGTCGCCGGACCGGCCGAGCCGGCGACCCCGCCGGCCACGCCGACTCCCACGCCCAGCCCAACGCCGAGTCCGACCCCGGAGCCCGGCGCGGAGGTCACCGGCCCACTCAACGTACTGCTGGTCGGGGTCGACACCCGGGTCAGCGTGCCGGACTGGGAGCCGCACGCCGACGCGGTGCTCATCCTGCACGTCACAAAGGAACTGGACCGCGCTTACCTCTTCGCGCTCCCCCGCGATCTCGTGGTCGACATCCCGGCCTTCCCGAAAGCTGGTTTCGGTGGCCAGCGCACCAAGCTGACCCACGCGATGAGTTACGGCAGCCGGGTGCCCGGCAAGCGGAACTCGCCGAACACCGCCCAGGGCTTCGCCCTGGTGGAGAAGACGGTCAGCCGGTACACCGGAATCAAACGGTTCGACGCGGGCGCGGTGCTCACCTTCGTTGGCTTCACCCGGCTGGTCAACGCCCTCGGCGGCGTTGACCTCTACATCGACCAGCGGGTGGTCTCCCTGCACCGACAGCCCAACGGCAAGCACCGCGACCCGGGCGACGGCGGCTACGTCGGACCACAGATGGTCTATGAGCCGGGACAGCGCCACCTGACCGGCTGGCAGGCGCTGGACTACGCCCGGCAGCGCTACATCGACGGTGGCGCCTACTCGCGCCAACGTCACCAGCAGCAGTTGATCAAAGCCATCGTCGGGCAGGTACGCAGCCAGGAACTGGCCCGCGACCCGGACCGGATGGATCAGGTGGTACAGGCCCTGGGCGACACGCTGACCTTCCAGGGCCAGGGCCAACGGGTGCTCGACTTCGCGTTCGCGCTCAGCCGGCTCGAGCCCGCCGCGATCACCCTGGTCGCACTACCCGGCAGTGCGGTGGAGAACGGCGGCTACCAGGGCGAGCAACTCGATCCGCTCGGCACCCAGTTCATCACCGAACTGCGGGCCGGCCGGGTCGACGCCTTCCTGACCGCCAACCCGAAACTGGTCATCAAACGCTGACCAGCGGTCAGGTCATGGGGATCGGTGGCGCGGTGGTGCCGGAGAGCCAGGCATCGAAGAACCGTCCCAGCGAGCGGCCCGACACCCGCTCGGCCACCTTGACCAGGTCCGCCGTGGTGGCGTTGCCGTTGCGCTTCTCCGCGGTCCAGGTCCGCAGAATCTGGAAGAACAGGTCGTCCCCGACGGTACGCCGCAACGCGTGCACGGTCAGCGCCCCTCGTTTGTAGACCGCCCGGCCGAAGATGCCCGACCGCCCCGGATCGAGGGCCGGTTGCGACCAGTCGGTGACCGCGTACTCCGCTTCAAAGACGGACTGCACCGACCGGCCGCCGTCGTGCTCCGCCCAGAGCCACTCGGCATAACTGGCGAACCCCTCGTTCAGCCAGAGATCACTCCACCGGCGGATCGAGACACTGTCGCCGAACCACTGGTGGGCCAGCTCATGCGCGACCACGCCCAGGTCCGGGCCGTCGGTGAAGAACGCCGGCCCGTAGACCGGTCGGGACTGGGTCTCCAGGGCGTACCGGATCCGGCCGTCGTTGACCGCGATGCCGCCGTACGCGTCGAACGGGTACGGTCCGAACCGGGTGGCCAGGAAATCGGCGATCTCGCCGGTGCGGGCCAGCGACCGTTCGGCGGCGCCCCCCTCCGGCAGGCTGGACGCGACCGCCACGACCAGCGGCTTACCTTGGTGGGTGTCGGTACGCACCCGGTAGTCGCCGATCACCACAGTGCTCAGGTAGCTGGCCATCGGCGCCCGCTCGGACCACTTCCAGGTGGTCCAGCCCTCGCTGGTCTCGGTGCCGCCGGGCGCCCCGTTGCTGAGCGCGCTCAGCCCCTCGGGCACGGTGATTTCGATGTCGTAGGTGGCCTTGTCCAGCGGATGGTCGTTGACCGGGAACCAGGTGCTCGCCGACTCGGGCTCGCCGAGGGCGATCGCCCCATCCGAGGTGTCGAGGAACCCCCCGGTCCCCAGGTCGGGGCTGATGATCGGAGCGGGCACCCCGCCGTACGCGACCTCGACGGTGAACTCGCCACCACTGGCCAGCCCACCGACCGGGGTGATGACGAGTTCGTCACCGTCGTGGGCCTCCTCCGCCCGGATCCCGTTGACCTTGACCGAGGAGACGGTCAGCCCGGCGAGGTCCAGGTTGAACCGGGACAGGTTCGCCGTCGCGGTGGCGGTGATGACCGCGACGCCGGTCAGCTCGTTCGTCGCCGGGTCGTAACGCACCCGCAGGTGGTAGTTCGACACGTCGTAGCCGCCGTTGCCGTAGGTCGGGAAGTAGGGGTCGCCGATGCCCACCGCCCCCGGTTGGAAACCACCGCCGGCGGACCTGCTCCCCCAACCGCCCGTGCAACCACCCGTGGCGAGCACCACGACCAACGCGGCCGCGACCGCCGTACGTCCTGACCTGATCATCGACCGCTTCCGTGTGACCACGCGCCGAGCCTAGGCGGTCCGGTCTGCCGACCGGTCCGGAAACCGGGGATCACGCAGCGGGCCACCGGTTCCGGACCAATCGGTCAGCGGTCCAGCACGAGTCCTACCCTCTGGAACTCCTTCAGATCGCGGTAACCGCACTTGGCCATCGCCCGACGCAACCCGCCGAAGAGGTTGAGCTGCCCCTCCGGGTCGTCGGCCGGACCATGGAGCAGCTTCTCCATCGAGCCGAGCGGCTCACCGGCCACGCCGAACGCACCCCGGGGCAGCTTCGGATGACTGGCCGCCGGATGCCACCAGGCACCCGAGGCCGGCGCCTCCGCGCAGAGCGACAGCGGCTGACCGAGCATCACCGCGTCGGCGCCACAACCAAGCGCCTTGGCGATGTCACCGGAGGTCTGGATGTCGCCGTCGGCGATCAGGTGTACGTACCGACCGCCGGTCTCATCAAGGTAGTCCCGCCGGGCCGCGGCGGCGTCGGCGATCGCGGTCGCCATCGGCACCCGGATACCGAGCACGGACTCGGTGGTCGACCACTCATCGCCGCCCAGACCCACGATCACCCCGGCCGCCCCGGTCCGCATCAGGTGTAGTGCGGTCTTGTAGTCGGTGCAACCGCCGGCCACCACCGGCAGGTCGAGATCGGCGATGAACTCCTTGAGGTTGAGCGGCTCGTCGGTGGCCGAGACGTGCTCGGCGGAGACCAGCGTGCCCTGGATGACCAGGATGTCGACGCCGGCGTCGAGAATCACCGGCGCCAGCGCGAGGGTGTGTTGCGGGGAGACCCGGACCGCGACCGTTCCGCCGCTCTCGCGCATCTGCCGGACCCGCTCGCTGATCAGCTCCGGGCGGATCGGCGCCGCGTAAACCTCCTGCAACCGCCGGGTGGCCGCCGCCTCCTCGTCGAGCCGGGCCAGCTCCGCCAGGACCTTGGTCGGGTCCTCGTACCGGGTCCACAGCCCCTCGACGTTGAGCACGCCCAACCCGCCGAGCCGGCCCAGGGTGGCCGCGGACTCCGGACTCATGGTCGCGTCGGACGGATGCCCTACGCAGGGGATCTGGAACTGGTAGGCATCGAGCTGCCAGGTCGTCGAGACGTCATCGACATCCCGGGTACGACGGCTCGGCACGATCGCGATGTCGTCCAGGTGATAACCGCGCTGCGCGGTTTTACCCAGCCCGATCTCGACCACGTCACGCATGAGTCACTCCAGAGTAGGGGTTGGCGGAACGGGCGGCAGCGCTCAGCGGGTGTGGTAGTTGGGCGCCTCGACGGTCATCTGGATGTCGTGCGGGTGGCTCTCCTTGAGCCCCGCCGCGGTGATCCGGATGAGCTGGCCACGGCGGTGCAGCTCGGGGATGTTCTCCGCGCCGACGTACCCCATCGCGGCCCGCAGCCCGCCGACCAACTGGTGGGCGACCGAGGCGAGCGGCCCCCGGTAGGGAACCTGCCCTTCGACACCCTCGGGGACCAGCTTGTCCTCGCTGCTGACGTCTGCCTGGAAGTAGCGGTCCTTGGAGTAGGAGCGGGCCTCCCCGCGCGACTGCATCGCGCCCAGCGACCCCATTCCCCGGTAGGACTTGTACTGCTTGCCGTTGATGACGAGCAGCTCACCCGGGCTCTCCTCGCAGCCGGCGAGGAGGCTGCCGAGCATGACCGCGTCGGCTCCGGCGACCAGGGCCTTGGCGATGTCGCCGGAGTACTGGACCCCGCCATCGCCGATCACCGGCACACCGGCCGGACGACAGGCCCGGGCGGCTTCCATGATCGCGGTGACCTGCGGCACGCCGACCCCGGCGACGATCCGGGTGGTGCAGATCGCGCCCGGTCCCACCCCGACCTTGACCCCGTCCGCGCCCGCGTCGACCAGGGCCTTCGCGCCGGCGTACGTGGCCACGTTGCCGCCCACGATGTCGATCGAGGTGTCGCGCTTGAGGGTACGCACCATGTCGAGTACCGCCCGCTGGTGACCGTGCGCGGTATCCACGATCAGCACGTCGACCCCGGCATCAACCAGCGTCCGGGCCCGCTTGTACGCGTCGTCGCCCACCCCGACGGCCGCCGCGACCCGCAGCCGGCCCGCGTCGTCCTTGGTCGCGTTGGGGAACTGCTCGCTCTTGGTGAAATCCTTGACGGTGATCAGGCCCCGCAACCGGTTCGACGAGTCGACCAGGGGCAACTTCTCCACCTTGTGCTGGCGCAGCAGCGCCAGCGCCTCCTGCTTGGAGACCCCGACCGACGCGGTGACCAGTGGCATCGGGGTCATGATCTCGCGTACCGGGGTGGCCGCGTCAGTGACGAACCGCATGTCCCGGTTGCTGACGATGCCGACCAGGAAGCCGTCGGCGTCGACCACCGGCACCCCGGAGATCCGGTAACGCGCGCAGAGTCCGTCGACCTCGCGCAGGGTGTCCCCCGGGCTACAGGTGACCGGGTTGGTGATCATGCCGGATTCGGACCGTTTGACCAGGTCAACCTGCATCGCCTGGTCCTCCAGCGACAGGTTGCGGTGCAGCACCCCGATGCCACCCTGCCGGGCCATCGCGATCGCCATCCGGGCCTCGGTCACCGTGTCCATCGCGCTGGAGAGCAGCGGGATGGAGATGCTGACGTTGCGGGTCAGCCGGCTGACCGTATTGACCTTACTGGGCACGATGTCCGACTCGGCCGGCTGTAGCAGCACGTCGTCGAAGGTCAACCCGAGCGGGACGGACCGGGCCACGCCGGCCGGCAGCTCAGGCAGGTGCGCGCCGTATGGATCGGTGCCCACCGCGCCGACCGGAAGTCCGTTGGCGGGTGAATTGTCCACGATTTCTCCCCTGAGTTGGTCGAACGGGCTTCACCTGGGGCGCTATACGCCGCACCGGCACCGCCAGCAGGCGACGCGATGTTTCATCGTACCCAGTGAGCTGCGGGACCCTGGCAGGCGCGGGCGGTACACCCGCTGACGCCAGGCCCGTACCCCGGCTGCCGAGTGCCCGGTGATCCGCAAACCGGCCACGGCCGGGAGGTCTCGGAGACCGACGACGACCACGGGTAACCACGCTGGCCGGGGTTACCACTACGGTGGAGGGGTGCACGAGGAGCCCATCGATCCGTTCAACGGCGATCCCGCCGATCCCTCAGCCAGCCTGGGCACCCCGGATGATGAAGTTGAGCTCGACCCGCTGAACGAGGTCGAACGCCAGGACGTGCTGGAGGATCTCGCCGACCTGGAGATCTACCAGGCGCTGCTCGGCCCGACCGGGATCCGCGGCCTGGTGATCGAGTGTGAGGACTGCCATGAGCCGCACTACTTTGACTGGGACCTGCTGCGTGGCAATCTGCGCCACCTGCTGAACTCCAGCCGACCCCGGGTACACGAGCCGGCCTACAATCCCGACCCGGACCATTACGTCACCTGGGAATACGCCCGTGGTTACGCCGACGGCGTGCACGACACCCTGGCCGAGGGTCCGGACGACGACGGATAACCGACCCGGGTGCGGAACGCCGGACCTGGCGTGAGGTCAGGCGACCAGGCCGGCCCGGAACCCGGCGGCCACCGCGTGCGCCCGGTCCCGCGCCCCGAGCTTGCGGAACAGCCGGCGGGCATGGGTCTTCACGGTGTCCTCGGAGACGAAGAGGTCCCGGCCGATCTCGGCGTTGCTCTTACCTTCGGCCATACCGACCAGCACCTGCGTCTCGCGCTCGGTCAGCATCGGCCGCCCGGATCCGCCGCGATCGGCCGGTCCGCCACGGCCCGATCCGCTGAACCGGGCCTCCAACCCCGGGCTGGACCCCGGGCTGGCCGGGCTGGACCCCGGGCTGGCCGGGCTGGACCCCGGGGTGACCTGCGGCTCCACCGGGGAGCCCGGCTCAACACCGGCGATGTCGTCGCCCCGCTGCACCGGCACCACCGCTGACCCGGTAGCCGGCTCCGGGCCGTCCGGCTGCCCCACCCCGGTTGGCTGCCGCGACCCGGCCCCGTCCGGCTCCCCGGCGGTCGGATCTTGCGCGGTCGAACCCACTTCCGGGTCCGTACCCGCTCCGCCGGTCTTCGAGCGGGCCACCCGTACCCGGCCACCCGGTTGCGGTCCCCGCGACGGCTGCCCGGGCCCGGCATTGGCCTCGGGCGGTAGCGCCCGCCGGACCGCCGCGCCGGTCTCGACCAGCCCGCCGCCCCGACCGACGCGTCCGCCGGCGCCGAGCAGCAACATTGCCTTGGCTACCACGCTGACCAGGTCCCGGTCCCCACCCTGAAGCAGGCCGCGGGCGCCAGCGGCGATCGTCGCCGCCGCCACGCCGGGTTCCTCCGCCCCAAAAAGCAGGAGCGCCGCGCCCGGGGCCCGGGCCAGCACCCGCCGGGTGAAGCCGACACTGTCGGGCCGGGTCAGCGCGGTGTCCGCCAGCACCACGTCAGCCGGCCGTTCAGCCAGCCGGAGCATCACCTCAGGGTCGGACACCGCGGTCCGGACGGCCGCGGCCAACCCGAGCCGGGCGGCGGCAGCCGCGACGCTCTGCGCGGCGAGCGGCGTCCGGACACAGACCAGGACGGTACGCACAGTCGTCTCCTCTCCGTCCAAGAGGAGACCACGGCAGGCACTGATCATGATGAGTTTCCGGTGGATGAAACAAACTTTTCTGGCTGATCCGCCACTTGATCGGGCACGGGCGACGCCGACCAGCCGGCAACAACCCGGGCCGGCAGGTGTGAGCCGGGCGCGCGGAGGGTACCGCTGAAGTCAGGTCACACCGGCGTGCCTACGCGGTCCGGCGCCGGGATCCGAGCCGGATGACCGATTCACCGCGGTGCCGCGTGGCGGGAGGGTGCTGATGTCGAACGTACGCAGGCTGCCCGGACCTATCGTCGAGCTTTGGGACTGGCAGCGTCTCGGTGCCTGTCGAGGACGCGACAGCGCACAGTTCTTCCATCCGGACGGAGAGCGGGGATCATCCCGCTACCGCCGGGAGGCCCAGGCGAAAGCGGTCTGCGCAACCTGCCCGGTGCGGGCCGAATGCGCCGCTCACGCCCTCGCCGTCCGGGAACCGTACGGCGTATGGGGCGGTTTCAGTGAGTCCGAGCGGCTCCGGCTGCTCGCCCTGGGCTGGGCCGACCTGGCCGACCGTCGGTCCAGCCGGGTCGACATCGCCCGGCTGGAGGCACGGCTCGGGCGGCCACACCGATCGGCCATCCCCGCCCAGCGCCGACCCCAGAGATCCGCGTGATCAGGGATTGTCGCACTCGACGCGCCGATACGACGCGCCGGAGTTACTCCCTGATCACGCGGATCCTGCGACCACACGCGGATCTTTGAGAATGGGCTAGAAGCCCGGACCGTGCTGGTGGCCGTGACCGTGACCACCGGCGGGGGCCGGCGCGGCCTTCACCGGCTTCTCCACGATCAGGCTCTCCGTGGTGAGCAGCAGACCGGCGATCGACGCCGCGTTGCTGACCGCGTTACGGGTCACCTTCACCGGGTCGATGATGCCGGCCTTGGCCAGGTCGACGTACTCACCGCGGGCGGCGTCGAGACCGTGGCCCCAGTTACCCCCGGCAACCTTCTCCACCACCACGTACCCGTCGTGGCCGGCGTTCTGCGCGATCCACCGCAGCGGCTCAACCAGCGCCTTGCGGACGATCGACACACCGACCTTGTCATCGCCGGTCAGCCCCAGGCCATCGTCGAGCACCGTGGCGATCTGCGCCAGTGCGGCGCCGCCGCCCGGCACAGTGCCCTCCTCGACCGCGGCCTTGGTGGCGGCGATGGCGTCCTCGATGCGGTGCTTGCGCTCCTTCATCTCGACCTCGGTCGCCGCGCCTGCCTTGATCACGGCGATCCCGCCGGAGAGCTTGGCCAGCCGCTCGGCCAGCTTCTCCCGGTCCCAGTCGGAGTCCGAAGCCTCGATCTCCTTGCGGATCTGACCGATCCGGTCGGCCACCTCGGTGCTCCGGCCACGACCGTCGATCACCGTGGTGCTCTCCTTGTCGACCACGACGCGCCGGGCGCTGCCCAGCACCTCCAGGCCGACCGCGTCGAGCTTGTAGCCGACCTCGGGGGCGACCACCTCGCCGCCGGTGAGGATCGCCATGTCCTGCAGCATCGCCTTACGGCGGTCACCGAAGCCGGGCGCCTTCACCGCGCAGACCTTGACGGTCTTCCGGATCGAGTTGACCACCAGGGTGGAGAGCGCCTGACCCTCGACATCCTCCGCCACGATCAGCAGCGGCTTGCCGGTCTGCAGGACCTTCTCCAGCAGCGGCAGCAGCTCCTCGATCGAGGAGATCTTCTGCGAGGTGATCAGGATGTGCGGCTCGTCGAGCACCGCCTCCTGCGCCTCGACGTCAGTCACGAAGTTCGGTGAAATGAAGCCCTTGTCGAACTGCAGGCCCTCGGTGACCTCCAGCTCGGTGGCGAGGGTGGAGCCCTCCTCGACGGTGATCACACCGTCCCGGCCGACCTTCTCCATCGCCTCGGCGATCAGGTCACCGATGGCGGCGTCCTGCGCGGAGATGGTCGCCACGTGCGCGACCGACTCCTTGCCGCCCACCGCGACGGCCTTGGCCAGCAGCGCCTCGGAGACCTTCGCGGCGGCCGCGTCGATGCCCCGCTTGAGGCCGGCCGGGTTGGCGCCGGCGGCCACGTTCCGCAGACCCTCGCGGACCAGTGCCTGAGCCAGTACGGTCGCGGTGGTGGTCCCGTCGCCAGCGACGTCGTTGGTCTTCGTCGCCACCTCCTTGACCAGCTGCGCGCCGAGGTTCTCGTACGGGTTGGTGAGCTCGATCTCCTTGGCGATGGTCACGCCATCGTTGGTGATCGTCGGAGCGCCGAACTTCTTGTCGAGGACGACGTTGCGCCCGCGCGGCCCGAGGGTGACCTTGACCGTGTCGGCGAGCGCGTTGACACCGTGCTCGAGCAGATGCCGGGCGTCATCCGAGAAACTCAGAATCTTCGCCATGTCTAACTTGGTCCCTTCACGTAGCACTGCCCCGGCCCGGCAATGGGCCGGTCCGGGGCAGTGTCACTGAAATCGATCAGATCACTTCTCGATGACTGCGAGGACGTCGCGGGCGGAGAGCACCAGGTACTCCTCGCCGGCGTACTTAACCTCGGTGCCGCCGTACTTCGAGTAGATGACCGTGTCGCCGACCTGCACGTCAACCGGAATCCGGTTGCCGGAGTCGTCAACGCGGCCTGGGCCGACAGCGAGGACGGTGCCCTCCTGCGGCTTCTCCTTGGCGGTGTCGGGGATCACGATGCCCGACGCCGTGGTCGTCTCAGCCTCATTCGCCTGGACCAGGATCCGGTCCTCGAGCGGCTTGATCGCAACCTTGGTCGCGGTAGTCACGGGCATACCCTCCTGGGGTACTTGGTTTCCGCGCTGGCCAGCAGGCTGACCAGCGTTATCTGCCTCATGTCCACCGGGCGGGTCCGTCGTCGCGGGTGCCGGTCCGCCTGGCGTTCAGCTGTCGGGCGCAAGCCCGGAAGCTGGCACCCTCGGTCCGAGAGTGCTAACCGCAGGTTATGCCGACGGCTAGCACTCCGTCAAGGAGAGTGCCAACCCGACACGCTGGCAACCTACCTGGGCCGCCACAATGGGCCGATGGATCTCGACCAGCTGGCCGCGCTGCGTACCCCCTCCGGAGCGACCGCGCTCGCCACCGCGGCCGAGCTCGCGGGCGGGGATCCGCTGAGCGCGGCCGCCGCGCTGCGCGCCACCGGGGTGCCCGGCGACCTCGCCGCCGCCGCGCTCACCCAGGCCGAACTGCGCCGCCGGGCAGTGCCCAAGTTCGGCCCGGCCGCAGCCGGCATGTTCTTCACCCGGGCCGGGCTGGAGCAGGCCACCCGGGCCATCGTCGCCGACCGCCGGGCCGCCCGGTTACGCGCCGCCGGGGTACGCACCCTGGCCGACCTCGGCTGCGGCCTCGGCTCGGACGCCCTCGCCGCCGCCCGGGCCGGCATCCGGGTGTACGCCGTGGAAGCCGACCCGGTCACCGCCGCGCTGGCCGCCGCGAACGCCGAAGTCGCCGGGCTGACCGAGCTGATCAGCGTTACCTGCGGTGACGCGACCGCCTTCGACGTGACCCGGGTGGCCGACGGCGCCCCGGTGGACGCGGTGTTCTGCGATCCGGCCCGTCGGCGGGCCGGCACCGGCCGACGGATATTCGACCCGGCGAGCTACTCCCCACCCTGGGACTTCGTGGTCGGACTGACCGAGCGGGTACCCCGTACCGTGCTCAAGGTCGCGCCGGGCTTCGAACACGCGTTGATTCCGACCGGCGCCGAAGCCGAGTGGGTCAGCGTGACCGGTGACCTGGTGGAAGCCACCATCTGGTGCGGCCCGCTCGCGGAAACCCCACGTCGCGCCACCCTGCTGACCGGCCGTTCGTTCATCGCTCCCGAGACCGCCGATCGCCTCACCCCCGGCAGTCGGCAACTCACCGGGAGCGGCGACCTTGAGGCACCGGTCGGGCCGGTCCGCCGCTATCTGTACGACCCGGACAGCGCTGTGGTCCGGGCCCACCTGGTCGCCGAGTTCGCCGCCACCGTGGCTGGCACGCTGGCCGATCCGAGCATCGCGTACGTCTACGCGGAGGCCGCCACCGCCACCCCGTTCGCCCGCTGCCTGGAGATTCTTGCGGTACTGCCGTTCTCGTTGAAGCGGCTCCGCGCCCTACTGCGCGAACGAAACGTCGGCCGGGTGGAGATCCTCAAGCGCGGTTCGGCGCTGGAGCCGGACCGGTTACGCCGGGATCTGCGACTGTCCGGAACCGAGCCGGCCAGCATCGTGCTCACCCGGGTGGCCGGCGCGCCCACCGTGCTGATCTGCCGTCCGGTGTCGACGGACCGGTAAGGTGCGTTGCCGTGGCGAGCAAGGGCACCCCCGCGACGGCGCTGTTGACCCGGCAGAAGGTCGCGCACACGCTGCACCCGTACGCGGTCTCCGCGGACACGCCGAACTACGGCGCCGAGGTGGCGGCGGTCCTCGGGGTGCCGGCGGAACGCGTTTTCAAGTCGTTGGTCACCGACGTCGACGGCGTGCTGGCCGTGGCTGTGGTCCCGGTTACCGGGGAGCTCGACCTCAAGGCGCTGGCGGCGGCGCTCGGCGGCAAGCGCGCGGCGCTCGCCGATCGAACGCTGGCCGAGCGCACCACCGGGTACGTCCGGGGTGGGATCAGCCCGCTGGGTCAGCGCAAACGGCTGGCTACGGTCGTTGATAACTCCGCCGAAGGCTTTCCCACGGTGTACGTCTCGGCCGGTCGTCGCGGCCTGCAACTGGAGCTCGCACCGGCGGACCTGATCCGGCTGACCACTGCGACCACCGCCCCGATCGCCACCGGTTGCCAGGTCCGCTGAGCCGCCCCGCCCCGCCCCCGCCGCCCCGCCCCCGCCGCCCGCCACGTCGATCAAGGACTTGCGCGTCGATCAAGGACTAATCGTTGCTCTTTGATCTCCATTTGACGACAACTTCTCCTTGATCGGCGAGTCGTTGCGGTGGATCGGCGAGTCTTTTGGGTGACGTACGTCGATGCAAGGCAGTGACCAGGGACTTTTTCGTCACGTTGCCGAATTGTTATGGCCGACAACAAACTCCCCGCCTCAGCGGGGTTGTGCCACTGTCCCGTAGGGCAATACGTTGCCGGACACAACAAACGTACGATGACCGGTCTCATCTGTGCCCGGACGGCCCGGAACCGTCCGGCCCCACCACCGCACCACCCCGATCCGAGAACCGCACTCCATCCGAAAGGACCCGTGCAATGCGCAGAGGGATCCTCACCATCGCCGCCGTGGGCATACTCGACCACGGGCAGCCTCACCGCCTGCGGCGAGCAGTCCACCGGTGACAGTGGCGGCACCAAGGCTCCGAAGATCGGCGTGATCCTGCCGGACAGCGCCTCATCGGACCGGTGGGAAACCGCCGACCGCAAGTACCTGGAGGCCGCGTTCAAGGCCGCTGGCGTCGAGGCCACAATTCAGAACGCCCAGAACGACAAGAGCGCGTTCGTCACCATCGCCGATCAGATGCTCACCGACGGGGTCACCGCCCTGATGATCGTCAACTTGGACTCCGGGACCGGCAAGGCCGTACTGGACAAGGCCCTGAAGAAGGGCGTAGCGACCATCGACTACGACCGGCTGACCCTGGGCGGCTCCGCGCAGTACTACGTCAGCTTCGACAACGAAATGGTCGGAAAACTGCAGGGCGAGGGCCTGGTCAAGTGCCTGACCGACAAGGGCGTGCAGAACCCGGTCATCGCCACCCTCAACGGCGCGGAGACCGACAACAACGCCACGCTGTTCAAAAACGGCTACGACGGCGTACTCAAGGCCAAGTACGACGCCAAGGAGTACACCAAGGGCCCGGACCAGTGGGTGCCCGAGTGGGACAACGCCCAGGGCGGCACGATCTTCGAGCAGATGATGACCCAACAGGGCGGCAAGATCGATGGCGTCCTCGCCGCCAATGACGGCCTGGGCAACGCGGTCATCTCGGTGCTGAAGAAGAACAAGCTCAACGGCCGGGTGCCGGTCACCGGCCAGGACGCCACCGTCCAGGGGCTGCAGAACATCCTCGCCGGTGACCAGTGCATGACCGTCTACAAGGCGATCAAGCAGGAGGCCGATGCCGCCGCCGAGCTGGCGATCGCGCTGGCCAAGGGGGAGAAGAAGGACACCGGCCAGGTGGTCAAGGACCCCGAAGGCGGTCGGGACGTGCCGTCGGTCCTGCTCACCCCCAAGGCGATCTTCAAGGATAACGTCAAGGACGTGGTCGCGGACGGCTTCGTCACCAAGGAAGAACTGTGCGCCGGCGACTTCGCCGCACTCTGCGCCGAGGTCGGCGTGAGCTGAGCCGGGCTGGCCGTACGGCTGGTTTCCGGGGTAGCCGCTGACGCTACCGCCGCCCGGCACGGAAACCGTGCCGGGCGGCGGTCCCGCCAACCGCGCCCCCCGGAACCGCGCCCCCCGGAACCGCGCCCCACGATCACGTTACGAATCGATCGGTTCCATTTGATCGGACACCCGCGCAAAGGAGACCCCTCCCGTGTCCGAAACACCACTGCTCGAACTACGCGGAATCGATAAGAGCTTCGGCCCCGTGCAGGTTCTCCGCAACGTTGCCTTCTCCGCACACTCCGGCGAGGTGACCGCGCTGGTCGGCGACAATGGTGCCGGTAAATCCACCCTCGTCAAATGCATCAGCGGCATCTATTCCGCCGACAGCGGCGAATTCTATTTCAACGGCCAGCGGGTGGGCATCAGTGGCCCACGCGATGCCGCCGACCTCGGTATCGAGGTGGTCTACCAGGACCTCGCGCTCTGCGACAACCTCGACATCGTGCAGAACATGTTCCTGGGGCGAGAGAAACGCAGCGGCATCGTGCTCGACGAGCCGACCATGGAGCAGTTGGCCGCCGAGACCCTGGCCGGCCTCTCGGTTCGCACCGTCAAGTCACTGCGCCAGCACGTCGCCAGCCTCTCCGGCGGGCAACGTCAGACCGTGGCCATCGCCAAGGCGGTGCTCTGGAACAGCCGGCTGGTCATCCTCGACGAGCCGACCGCCGCGCTGGGCGTCGCGCAGACCGCACAGGTGCTCGAGCTGGTCCGCCGGCTCGCCGACAACGGGCTCGCCGTCGTACTCATCTCGCACAACATGAACGACGTCTTCGCCGTCTCGGACCGGATCGCGACGCTCTACCTCGGTCAGATGGTCGCCCAGGTACGCACCAGCGACGTCACCCACGCCCAGGTGGTCGAGCTGATCACCGCGGGACGCAGCGGCGAGCTCGGCCTGGTCACCGACAACGGCAGCGAGTACGCGGAAACGATCATCCCGGGAGCCGACGAATGAGCACCCCCACCACGACAGCGTTGGACCCGAAGCCGGTGACCGCGCCAACACCCACCGTCGGCAGCCACCTCAAGGGCTACCTCGCCCGGGTACGCGGCGGAGACATGGGTTCCCTGCCAGCCGTACTCGGGTTGGTCGTGCTCTGTGCGTTCTTCTCCATCCTGCGGCCCAGCTTCCTGACCGCCGGAAACTTCGCCAACCTGTTCACCCAGGGCGCCGCCGTCACGCTGATCGCGATGGGGTTGGTCTTCGTCCTGCTGCTCGGCGAGATCGACCTCTCCGCCGGGTTCGCCAGCGGGGTGTGCGCGGCGGTGCTGGCCAACCTGATCACCATCCAGGGCTACCCCTGGTACGTGGCCGTCAGCCGCCGCGATCGGCACCGGCGTGCTGATCGGACTGGTCCTCGGCTTCCTGGTGGCCAAGGTCGGCATCCCGTCGTTCGTGGTCACCCTCGCCGGGTTCCTCGCTTTTCAGGGCATCCTGCTGTTGCTGATCAAAGGCGGCACCAACGTGTCGGTCAACGACAAGGTGATCGTGGCGATCGAGAACAACCTCGTGACGCCACTGATCGGCTGGTTGCTGACCGCCGTCGCGTTCGGCGGCTACGCCACGGTGCAACTGCTGCGCTACCGCAACCGGTCGGCCCGCGGGCTGGCCACCGATCCGCTGGCGGTGGTGCTGATCCGGGTCGGCAGCCTCGGCGGGCTCCTCGTTGTCGCCGTCTACATCCTCAACCTGGAACGCAGCGTCAACACGCTCATCACGTCGAACCGGGGCATGCCGATCGTCATCCCGTTGATCGCCGCGCTGATGATCCTCTGGACCTTCGTGCTCGGCCGCACCGCCTACGGCCGGCACGTCTACGCGGTCGGCGGCAACAAAGAGGCCGCCCGTCGGGCCGGCATCAACGTGGATCGGATCCGCATCTCGGTCTTCGTGATCTGCTCCGCCATGGCCTCGATCGGCGGCATCGTGGCGGCCAGCCGGTTCAGCTCGGTGGATCCCAACACCGGGGGCAGCCGGGTGCTGCTCTACGCGGTCGGCGCCGCGGTCATCGGCGGCACCAGCCTCTTCGGCGGCAAGGGCCGGGTGCTCGATGCCGTGCTCGGCGGCGCGGTGGTCGCGGTGATCGACAACGGCATGGGTCTGATGGACGCCAGTTCCGGCGTCAAGTACGTCTTCACCGGACTTGTGTTGCTACTGGCCGCCGGGGTGGACGCGCTGTCGCGGCGTCGAGCCGCCGCCACGGGCAATCGCTGAGCGCACTGATGCGGGCGGGACCGAGCCAGGAGGAAATTCGCCGGCAGAACCTCGGTGCGCTGCTTGCGGTACGTACACCTGAATGGCGCGACCTCGCGGGCGGAGCTGACCACCGCACTCGGGCTGAACCGAAGCACCATCGGTGCGCTGACCGCCGACCTCACCGCCGCCGGGCTGGTCAGCGAGGAGGCACCGCGGGAGACCGGGCGGGCCGGCCGGCCGTCGCTGGTCGTCCGGCCCGAATCGGCCCGGGTCTACGCGTACGCGCTCAGCATTGAGACGGACCGGCTGCGGGCGGCGCGCGTCGGGCTCGGCGGCATGGTGCTGGACCGACGGACGACCGACCGACCGCGCGACCTACCGACCGAGCGGACCTGGCCGTTCTTGGCCGACCTCGTCCGGGAAATGCAGCGGTCGGTGCCGTCCGACTCGGTCTACGTGGGCAGCGGGGTCGCCGGCTGCGACCTGCTGTGCGGCGACGACCCGACGGTGCGGCACTGTTCGGAGCTCGGCCGGGTGCCGGAACCGCCGGGCCTGGCGCTCCCGGCGGAACTGGGCCTCGGCCGACCGGTGCTGGTTGGCAACGCGGCCGACCTCTGCGCGTTCGCTGAGCACACCCGGGGCGCGGCAGCCGGCTACGACAATGTGATCTACCTGCACCGCGATGTCGAGGTGGACGCCGGGATCATCGTCGGCGGCCGGCGGCTAACCGGGCAGGGCGGCTACGGCGGCAAGGTCGGCCACATGGTGGTGCATCCCGGCGGGCGTCCGTGTGGCTGCGGCTCGCGCGGCTGCTGGGAAACCGAGATCGGCGAGTACGCCCTGCTCCACGCCGCCAGACCGGCCCGGGTTACCGGCGACCGGCCCGTTACCGGCGACCGGCGCGGCGGGACCGTTCCAGCCGGCGGACCTGGCCGGGACGCGACGCTCGCCGTACTCGACGCGGCGGCCCGAGGGGATGCCAGCGCGCAGGCGGCGGTACGACAGGTCGGCGACTGGCTCGGCTTCGGGGTGGCCAACCTGGTCAACATCTTCAATCCCGGGGTGGTCATCTTCGGTGGCACGCTCCGGGACGTGTACCTGGCCGCAGCAGCCCGGGTACGCAGCAGACTCAACTCGATCGCGCTGCCTGCCGCCCGGGAACAGGTACGGCTGCGTACGCCACAACTCGGCGCGGACGCGGCGTTGATCGGCGCCGCCGAGTTGGCATTCGAGCATCTGCTCGCCGATCCGCTCGACGCCACCTGACCCCCGTCGATCCCCCCTGCCCCGTCGATCCCCCCTGCCCCGTCGATCCCCCCTGCCCCGTCGATCCCCCCTGCCCCGTCGATCAAGGACATATCGTCGTGATTTGATCTCCAAACCACAGCAACAGGTCCTTGATCGACGCGGGAGTCCTTGATCGACGCGGAGGTCCTTGATCGACGCGGAGGTCCTCGATCGACGACCGGGCGCAGTCGCGCCGTCGAAGTGCGTACCCTGTCCGGTGTGGACCTGGAGATGCGGGCCTCCGACGGCGACCGTCAGCGGGTGATCGCGGAGTTGCAACGGCACACCGAGGTTGGTCGGCTCAGTCTCGACGAGTACGCAGAGCGGGTTGACGCCGCCTACGCGGCTCGTACCCTCGGTGACCTGGCCGCCATTACCCAAGACCTACCGACGACGGCCACCCCGCTCGCCGCCGACGGTCGCGGGCGCCGGGACCTGTTGGTCCTGTTCGCGATCGCCGCGTTCACCCTGGCCCTGCTCGGGATCCTGATGGCCGTCACCCGCTGAACCGCCAATGGCTGAGCCGCACCTGCTGGTCACCCGCCGAGCGCTGATTACCGCTCGGGCAGCTCGGCGACCAGGGCGGCCAGGCCGTCCGCGTCGAGCAGGTCCGCCGGGCGTACGGTGACTCCCTCGCGGACGTAGTGGAACGCGGCCCGGACCCGCTCCACCGGAACGTCGGCCAACTCCGCCCAGGCCAGGCGGTACGCGGCGAGCTGGACGGCCGCTGCGGCCGCCGCCGGTCCATCCGGTCGGCGCCCGGTCTTCCAGTCCACCACGTCAAAGCAGCCGCCGGGTCCGCCGAAGACCGCGTCCATCCGGCCCCGGACCAGCACGCCACCGACGATGGTGGCGAACGGCACCTCCACCTCGATCGGAGTACGGTCGGCCCACTCGCTGGCCAGGAAGCGTTCCTGCAGTACGACGAGCGCGTCGTCCGGGGCGGCATCCTCGTCGGCGGCACCGGGCAACTCGTCTATGTCGATCAGTCGGCCGCCGCCGTACCGCTGCTCGAGCCAGGCGTGAAAGGCGGTGCCCCGACGGGCCTGCGGATCCGGACGGTTCGGCATCGGCCGGCGCAACGATCGGGCCAGCGCCTGTGGGTCCCGCCGCAGCGTCACCAACTGCGACACCGACAGGTGTTCGGGGAGCGCGACCTCGACCGGCCCGTCCCGGTGGGCCAGTCGGGCCCGCTCGGCGAGGAGCAGCTCGGTCTCCTGCCGCCAACGGGCGATAACCGGATCATCCGGCACAGCGCCAACCGGGTCGGCCGGCGACGCACCAGCCGGGTCACCCGCAACGGCGCCAACCGGGTCGGCCGGCAGCGCACCGGCCGGCTCATCCGACCTGGCGCTGGTCGGATCCTCGGGTGGTTCGGAGATGAACCGGCGCACCAGTGCCGCGGCTTCGGCCAACGCCGGCCGTCGTGCGCCGAGCGGATCGGCCGGCCATTCCGCCCTCGGCACCACCTGGGTGGTGGGATTGACCGCGTCGCCGGCCGGCTCCGGCGTCCAGGCGTCGATCACGTACCCGCGGTCCGGTCCGGCACCGGCGCCGGCCAGAGAGCGGTCCTGGATTTCCCGCAGAAAGACCGACGGGCCACGCGGCTTCTTCGATCCCTCGCCCCACCAGTAGCCGGAGCAGAGCAGCAACCGGCGCGGCCGGGTGACGGCAACGTAGGCCAGTCGCCGTTCCTCCCGCTCGTCGTGCGCCCACCACTGTTCGGTGAAGGTGGCCAACGTCCGGGCCACCCCCTTCTGGTCCTCGACGTCGTCGAGCTCCAGCCGGGGTAGGCCGTCCGCGTCGCCGCGCAGCGGGAACGGCAGCACGCCGAGCCCGAGCAGGTAGTGGTCGGAGTTACGGGTCGGCCCCGGCCAGACGCCCCGGGTCAGCCCGGCCACCGCGACCACATCCCACTCCAGCCCTTTGGCGGCATGGGCGGTGAGGATCTGCACCGCGCCGGTCACCACCTCCACCTCGCCCGGCGGCAGTCCGCGCTCCTCCTCCTCGGCGGCGGCGAGGAAGGCCAGGAAGGCTGCGAGCGGAGCGCCGCCGGTGTCGCCGGCGAACCGGGCCGCCACATCGCCGAGCGCGTCGAGGTGTCCACGGGCCAGCCCGGCGTCGCCGCGTCCGTCGCTGCCGGCTCGGACCGCGACCTCCACGTCCAGACCGATGGTCCGCTCGACGTCGGCGATCAGGTCGGGTAGCGGTTGGTCGATCCGCTGGCGCAGCAGCACCAGCTCGTGTCCGTACGCGCGCAGCCGGGCGTAGCCCTCCGTCGAGTACGTTGACGCCGGTCCGAGATCAGCCAACGCCTCGACCAGGGTCGCCTCGTCAAGGTGGTCGGTGACCACGTCCGGTAGGTCGTCGGGGCGGGGCCGTTCGCGCCGGGCGGCGGCGAGCGCGCTGGCCCGGCGATGCAGCACCACCAGATCGCGGGGGCCGATCCGCCAGCGGGCCCCGGTGAGCAACCGGAGCAGCGCGGGACCGTCGGTCGGGTCGGCCAGCACCCGCAGGGTGCAGACCACGTCGCGTACCTCCGGGGTGTCGAGCAGACCTCCGAGGCCGACCACCTCGACTGGCAGGCCCCGGTCACGTAGCGCGGCTTCGATGGCCGGGATCTGGCTGCGTTGCCGGACCAGTACCGCGCTGGTCGGCCGCCGGTCCACCGGGATCTGCTCGGGCAGTGCCGCCGGCATCCGGGCCGCCCCCCGCCAGGCGGCGAGCAGGCTGTCGGCGATCCAGGCCGCTTCGTCGGCGTACGTGGGCAGCAGCGCGCAGTGCACGGTGCCGCCGGCCGCGCCGCCCGGCGTCCGGGCGGTGATCGGCTCGGCGACCCGGAACGCGGCGGCCAACTCGGCCACCTGGGCGCCGGCTGCCCGCAGCGGGGTGGAGAGTCCGTTGGCCACGCCGAGGATCTCCGGCCGGTTGCGCCAGCTCGTGGTCAGGGTCAACGCCCGCGCCGGCCGGCCGTCGCGGTGCGTGAACTCGGCCGGGAAGCGGTCCAGGGTGCCGGCGCTGGCGCCCCGCCAGCCGTAGATGGACTGGCACGGGTCGCCGACCGCGGTGACCGGGTGACCGTTGCCGTAGAGCGAGCGGAGCAGCACCACCTGGGCGTGGCTGGTGTCCTGGTATTCGTCGAGCAGCACCACCCGGTAGCGCTCGCGTTCGATCGCGCCGACCTCCGGGTGGTCGCGGGCCACCCGCGCCGCCCGGGAGAGCTGGTCGCCGAAGTCCAGCGCCTCGAAGTCCTGCTTTCGGGCGTCGTACGCGCGGACCAGCGGCAGCAGCTTCAGCCGGGTCCGCTGTACGCCGAGCACCTTGCGTACGTCGGCGTAGATCCGGCCCGGTTGGGACTGCAGTTCGGCGAAGAACCGGCCGGTCCAGCCGGCCAGTTCGTCCGGGCTTACCAGGTGCTCGGCGAGTTCGCCGGCGAGTGCCAGCACCGCGTCGGTGATGGTGCTCGGCATCTTGTCCACATCGGACATATCGCCATCGTAGTTGCGGACCAGCGAATCGACGATCTGCCACCGGGACGCTTCGGTGAGCAGCCGGGTGGACGGCTCGTAGCCGGCCCGCAGGCCGTGCTCGGTGACGATCCGCGCCGCGTACGAGTGATAGGTGGCCACCGTCGGCTCACCGCCGAACCGGTCATCGGTGGGGTCCCGACCCTCCCGGCCCAGCCGGCGCTGCAACTGGCCCAGCCGGGTACGGATCCGGTGGCCCAGTTCGCCGGCCGCCTTGCGGGTGAAGGTGAGACCGAGGATCTGTTCGGGTCGGACGTACGAGTTGGCGACCAGCCAGACCACCCGGGCGGCCATCGTCTCGGTCTTGCCGGAGCCAGCGCCGGCCACCACCAGCAGTGGTTCGACCGGTGCGGCCACGATCGCCGCCTGCTCCACCGTCGGGGCGGGCAGGCGCAGCAGTTTGGCCAACTCGGTCGGCGTGTAGCGGGGACCGGCGTCGGCCGCCCGCTGCGGCGGGGCCGAGGCGAACAGCGCTGGCCGGGTCACGATGTCTCCTCGCTGCGGCGTTGGGCCGGCGGCTCGGCACCCGTTCGCGTTGTGGGTGGTTCGACCACCTGGCGACCCTTGCCGGAGACCGGGCAACTGGTACGCACCGGGCAGATCCGGCACTTCGCGTTGGCCACCGCCGAGAAGGTGGAAGCGGCCATGGTGTCGGCGGTCCGCCGTACCATCGCCCGCGCCCAACCCGCCTGCTCACCGTCACCGACCGCGACCTGGGTCTGCTCCCTGGCCTCCCGGCTCGACGTGCCGAGCTGCACCAGGGCGGCGCCGCCGGACTCCACGCCGTGTTCGGCGAAAGCGCCCGCCTCGACGGCAGCCTGATAGGCCCCGAGCTGCGGATGCTCGGCGAGGTCAGCGGCGGTCGCCGAGGTGGTCTTGCCGGTCTTCAGGTCAACCACGACGAGCCGCCCCTGCTCGTCCACCTCAAGCCGGTCCACCCGCCCGGTCAGGTCGATCGGGCGGTCCGGATCGTCGAGTCGGACCGCGAACTCGTGCTCGATGGCGAGCAGCCGACGCGGATTCACCGCCAACCAGCGCAACAGCTTGTCCACCATCGCCTCGGCCCGGTTCAACTCCGGTCCGGCCATCCAGCGGGCCGCCTGGTCGATCGCGTCGAACCGGGCTGAGACGTACTCGATCAGCTTCTCCCGGTCGACGCTGGCGTCCTCGGCGAGCATCGCCGCGGCGTGCACCAGGTTGCCCAAGCCCTGGGCCGGGCTGGCCGGGGTTCTGCCGCCATGCTTCTCCAGCAGCCAGCGCAGACCGCACCGCAGCGCGCTCTCCATGCTGGAGGGGGTCACCTTGACCGGTTCGCCCCCGTCGACCAGCGGCCGGTCGTCGGAGAGCGCACGTAGGCCCCACCAGTCGTCCGGGTGCGCGCCGGGCACCCCGGCGGTGGCCAGCCGGGCCAGCTCGGCCGCCGCCGCCCGCCGCCGATGCGGTGGCCCGTCCGGATCAGCGACCGAGGCACGCAACTCGGCCACCAGCCCGGACAGGGCGAGCGCGCGAGGCGGCCGGCCGACCGGCAGCTCCACCGACTCCAAGAGCGCATCCGGGCCAAGCCGATCCGGGCCGGTCTCATCCGGGCCGGTCTGCCCCGGGCCGGCCTCATCCGGTCCAGCCTGCCCCGGGCCGGTCTGGCCCGGCCCGGAGCGGGGCGCGCCGCCCAGTTCATACAGGAACCGGCTCGGCTGCTCCTCGTAGTCGAGCCCGCCGACCGCCGCCGAGGCCACCGCGCTGACCAGCAAACGACGCCGGGCCCGGGTGGCCGCCACGTAGAAGAGCCGCCGCTCCTCGTCCAGCAGTGCGGAGGCCTGGCCGACCAGGGTCGCCGCCGTACCCGCGCCATCCGCCCGGCCGGTGAGCACATCCACCAGCCGTTCCGAGCCGAGCAGGCTGCCGCGCAGCCGCAGGTCCGGCCAGCTTCCCTCCTGTACGCCCACGATGGCGACCAGGTCCCACTCCAGCCCCTTCGCGGCGTGCGCGGTCAGCAGACGTACCGCCTCGCCCCGGTCCGCGCTCGGGGCCAGCGTGTCGGCGGGCAACTGCTGGCCGAGCACATGTTCGAGGAAGACCTCGGTACGGGCGCCGGGCAGCCGGTCGACGAACCGGGCCGCCGCGTCGAAGAGCACCGTCACCGCGTCCAGGTCCCGGTCGGCCGCAGCGGCCCGCCACCGTGCGCCGCTCTCCCCCGCACCGGCCCGGCCCGCGATGATCGCATCGGTCCACTGCTCGGCCAGCCCACTGGCCTGCCAGACCGCCCAGAGCACCTGCTCGGCGGTGGCGCCCGGCGCGGCAGCCGCTTCGCGCGCGGTGGCCAGCAGGCCCGCGACCGCCTGGGCCGGGGCGGCCCAGCTCCGCTCGATCGCGACCAGCTCGGCGGGATCGCGGAGCGCGTTGACGAGCAACTCACCCGACGGGCGCCGGTCCCCGACGGCCAGCGCCCGAGCTCGCAGTCCCTGCCGCAGCCGCCGCTCGGCCAGCGGATCGGCGCCGCCCAGCGGCGAGTGCAGCAACGCGACCGCCGCCTCCTCGTCCAGCCGGTCCGGATCCAGCGCGCAGCGCAGCAACAGCAAGAGCGGCGCGACCGCCGGGTGCAGATGCAATGGCAGGTCTTCGGCGTGCACCACGGTCGGCACCCCGGTGGCGTGCAGGGCCCGCTGCAGGGACGGCAACTGCACCGCCGTGGAGCGGACCACCACCGCCATCCGCGACCAGGGCACGCCGTCAATGAGGTGGGCGACGCGCAGCTCATGCGCCAGGTACGCCGCCTCGCTGGTGCCGGAGCGGAAGGTGCGTACCTGCACCGTGCCCGGCTCAGCCTCCGGCAGCGGGTGCAGCTCGCGCTGCGCGACCGGCCCGCGCAACCGTCGGGCCACCCGCCCGGTGGCCGCCAGCAGTCCGGCACCGGCCCGGTAGGAGGTGGTCAACACAACGGTCCGGGCGGCCGCGCCGGACACGGTCCGGAACCGGTCCGGGAACCCGGCGACACCGGCCGGGTCGGCGCCCCGGAAGGCGTACGTCGAGGAGTCCGGGTCGGCGAAGGCCACCAGCGACTTCCCACCCCCCGCGATCAGGGCGAGCAGGTCGAGCTGGGCCGGATCGGTGTCGGCGAGCTCGTCGACGTACACGTGGCTGAACCGGCGCCGTTCAGCGTCGAGCAGTTCGGGTTCATCGGTGAGCAGGCCGGCCGCGGCCCGGACCAACTCGGCGTTGTCGTAGGCGACCGAGCCCCGGGTGGTCGCGTCACGCAGCGCGAGCACCGCCACGTACTCCCGCAGGAAGCGGGCGGCGGCCGGCCAGTCGGCCCGGCCCAGCCGCTCGCCCAGCTTGGCCAGCTCGACCGGGCCGACCCCGCGCTCGGCCGCCCGCAACAGCAGGTCACGCAGTTGCGCGGCGAAGGCCCGGGTACGCAGCGCGGGACGCAGCTCCTCGGGCCAACCGATCGGATCGTCCGCGCCGTCCTCGCCGGCCAGGTCGAGCAGCTCACGGATGATCAGGTCCTGTTCCGGGCCGGTGAGCAGCCGCGGGGACGGCTCACCACGCTCGGCGGCGGCCCGGCGCAGCAACCCGAAGGCGTACGCCGGGAAGGTGCGGACCAGCGGCTCGTACACGACCCGACGGCTACCGGTGGCGACCCGCGACTCGATCCGGTGCCGGAGCGCGGTGGCGGTCCGCCGGCCGAAGGTCAGCACCAGGATCCGCTCCGGGTCGACGCCCTCGGCGACCCGCGCCGCGACCGCCTCGACCAGGGTGCTGGTCTTGCCGGTGCCCGGCCCGCCGAGGACCAGCAGCGGCCCGTCGGTGTGCTCGACGACCTGCCGTTGCCGGGGGTCGGCGATTCGCGCCGGCACGGCGTCAGCCGGCCGGCGGACCAGCCGGTACGCCTGCACGTCGCCCATCACATCACGTCGCCTCGACCCCCCGACGCGCCCTGCCCCAGCTCGTGACTAGGAGGCGACATTCCACCGACCACTCCGCCGAGCCAAGACGAGGCGGATAAGGCCAAAAAGGTTCAGGAGACCACAAACTTCCTGATGTGGTGATCAAGGCCGGTGAGCAGATCCTCATGGAGGTCCATCCGATGGACCGGAGTCGACGGTCAGTGTTGAGCTGGTCGCCACATGCCGACCGTGGTGTTGCCGTCGGGTAGGTGCAGGGTGTCGCGTTCGGTGTATCCGTGCCGGGTGTAGAGCTTGCGGGCGGCCGGGGTGGGGGCGTGGACGAAGGCGGCGGTGCGGGTGGTGTCGAGTCGGGTGTGGTGCCAGTCGAGCAGGTCGGTGGCGCGGCCGGTGCGGCGCAGTTCGGGTACGACGGCGAGGAAGGCGAGGTGTTCGTGCGCCTCGGTCGGTTGGGCGTCTTCGAGGAGGTTGTCCAGTTCTTCAAACCGGGTGGCGTTTTCTCCGCAGGCGCTCCCGCGTCGTTGGTGGTAGCTGGCTGGTGGTGGGATCAGTCGGGGTCGGTGGATCCAGACCGCTGCGGCTGTTTGGTCGGTGAGGATGTCGACTTCGCCGTGGAAGAGTGCGTGTTCGACCCAGATGCGGGCGTAGTTGGCGAGGACTGGGCCGCGTCGGTGTGGGTCGGGGATGAGCCAGTCGAGCAGGGGTAGGTCGTGGTAGGCGTCGGCGATGAATTCGGCGATGCCGTCGATCTGGCTCCAGGCCGCTCGTACGACCTGGTAGGTGTCGGTCATGGTCGGCTGCTCCAGGGTTGTGGTGGCGGTGGGTCGGGGAGGTTGCGGGTCGTGGGTGGTGTTGGTGGGGTGGGTTCGGCGGTGGTTTCGCGGATGCCGCCCCACCGGTCGCGGCAGACGTAGGAGAGGCTGGCGTGGATCCAGTTGCCGTCGTTGTCGCGGAGTACGGCGAGGCCGCAGTGCCGGCAGCCGGCGACCCGGGGGTACGGCGGCGGTACGGACGGGTGGGCCGGTTGGGTCATGCGTCGTGTCCCCAGTGGTGGGCGCGGACACCGGCGGTGTGATGTGGGCCGGTGTGTCCGGTGGTGGCGATGCAGACCTTGCCGCCGGGGCTGAGGTCACCGCAGAAGAGCGGTTCGGGCTGCTGCCAGGTGTCGGCGGGGGAGAGCAGCGGGGTGCTGGCGCCGACTTCGGGCCGCAGCGCGGCGAGCCCTTCGGCGTAGGCGATGGCTTTCGCGCGGGCGGTGTCGAGGCTCCCGGCGGGGAAGGTCAGGTGCAGGGTGTACCGGTCCCGCGGATCGTTGACCGGGGTCCGGGCCGGTGGCGGTGTAGGTGGCGGGGTATCGAGGGCGTGGCTGAGGGCGGCGCGCATCGGCTCGGAGATGTCAGCCTGCTGCTCCAGAGCGGTGAGCAACTCCGCATTCGGTTTCGGCTGCTCAGCCCGGCGTGCTCGGGGATCTTTCCAGTGCGGTGAACTGTTGTTGAACATGAACGCTCCCTGATCGTCGTTGATTCGGGTGCGGCAGGACGTCACTGCGGCGGCGCCGCTCCGTTTCGCTGCGGCGGGATGACCGGCTGCTCGTCGGTCGGCGAGTCCACCCACCACGGCTCGATCCTCAGCGGGTCATCCGGATCCGAGTCGGCGGCCGGCTCGTCCGTCCAATCGCAATGCCCGAAGCGCAGAACCGAACCCGGTTCCGGTTCGTGTGCCGGCTGCGGCTCGTCCGGCTCACCTTCCGGGGGCCCCATGAACCACTTCCACCTACCCAATGCGTCACCTCCTGCCTCTATGCGGGCGGCCAGTCGGCGGTGAACTACTCGGCCGTTCGCGCGATCTGATGGCTTGGCGTCCGGCGGCTATGGGGTAGCTGTGCACTGCCAGCCCTTGTCAAGGGCACGACGGCAGTGCCACGAGATGCCGGTGTAGCCCCTGCTAATCGCGTCCTTGTAGTCGAAAGTAATCAGACGTATGCGACGAACGAACGTCGTTCCGAGGACAGAGTGGACGGAGACAGATAGACTCTCGAAAACGTCCTGAACGTCCTTGGTGAGGTTCCCTGTGCCGAACGACGCACTCCGATCAGCCTTAGTCGATGCAAAGATGACGGAAGCCGACCTTGCGCAGCGTGTCGGTGTAGACGAGAAGACGGTGTCCAGGTGGGTTGCGAATCTTGGACGGACTCCGCACCCAAGACACCGGTGGGCAGCAGCCGCCGCATTGGAGGTTGACGAGGAGATGCTCTGGCCAGACGCTGTCCGAACGGCGCTTAAGACCGGTCATGACCGGGAGATCGTTGCTGTCTATCCGCACCGAAGCCTCATCCCGAGGACACTCTGGCGAGACCTGATCACCAGTGCGGAGCAGCAGATCATGTTCGCCGGGTACACCAACTACTTCTTATGGTTCGATCTCCCCGGACTCCGCAACGTCTTGCGGCGCCGCACCGAGTCCGGCGCGACCGTGCGGTTCCTGGTGGGTGATCCGGAGTCGGAGGTAACCCGAGAGCGGGAGCGGATCGAGGCAGTACCGCTAACCGTGTCGACCAGGATTCAGGTCACGCTGGACGAGTTGGGCAAGCTGCGAACGGTGGCACCGCAGGTGCAGGGCCGGTACTCCGACCGGCACATCGCCCTGTCGGTGTTTCAGTTTGATTCGGACATGCTTGTCTGCACCCACTTGGCTGATCAAATGGGCCACGACTCGCCAACCATCCATCTCCGCCGCAGGCAGGATGGCGGCATGTATAGCCGCTACGCCGCCCATGTTGAGCACCTATGGGATGTTGGACGGAATATTTGGCCAAGCGAAGCTACCTGAGCCTCGATCCACGGATTAAAATCGAGGTGGAACCCTTGCGCGTGGGCGCCTATTTCTCTCGGGCTGCGGCGGGCGCGTATCGGTGTGTTCTTCGTCAGGCGGCTGCTTGGTAGTGTCGGTGGTCTGGCCTGCGGCTTGGGTGGCGCGACGCCGGCGACTCTCGGAGGGATCTCGGGCTGGTGTTCGCCAACCCACCGACGGGCCGCTGGACCTGTCCTACGCGCACCGCAACCACCAAACCCTGTGCGAGGTCGCCGCCGCGCTCCGGATCAGGCTCCGCGACCTTAGTATTACCGGATGCTCTCAGGCAGGGCCCCTGCCTAACCGAGCCGCCGCTCGATCGCGTCCAACGCGGCGGGCACCGAGTCGACCACCTGCAGCAGGTCCAGCGCGCTCCGTCGGACGAACGCTGTGCCGACCAGCCCGTCGAGCCAGTTGACCAGCCCCTGATAGAACCCGTCGGAGTCGACCAGCACCACCGGTTTGCGGTGCATCGCCAGGGTGGCCGTGGTCCATACCTCGAAAAGTTCGTCGAGGGTGCCGAGCCCTCCGGGGAGGGCAAGGAACGCGTCCGACTTGTCGATCATGGCAGTCTTCCGGCTGGCCATGTCGTCGGTGACGAGGAGTTCGTCGGCGTCGAGGTCGGCAACCTCCAGGGCGACCAGCGCCTGCGGAATGACTCCGATGGTGTGGCCGCCGCCGGCCCGCGCGCCGTCGGCGACCGCCCCCATCATGCCCACGCAGCCGCCCCCGGAGACCAGGGTGTGCCCCCGGTGGGCGAGTGCGGCACCGGTTTCGGTGGCGAGGTCGAGCCAGCGCTGGTCCAGCGTGTTCGATGAGGCGCAGAAGACACAGATGGCGGCCACCGGCTCAGTCCCGACCGCGACGGGGGGCCGCGTTTCCGGCCTCAGTCTGCGCGACCGCCGTTTCCCGCAACGCCTCCTGCTCCGCGGCGAGTTCCGCGTCGGCGTCGACGATGTGCCGGACGGCTGCCGTGACATCGTCGGTGATGCAGAGCAGCTCCAGGTCGACCGTTCCGATCTTGCCCTCGGCGGCGAGGGTGTCCCGCAGCCAGTCGAGCAGGCCCTGCCAGTAGGTCGTGCCCATCAGCACCACCGGAAACCGGGTGACCTTGCCGGTCTGCACCAGGGTCAGCGCCTCGAAGAGTTCGTCCAGTGTGCCGAAGCCACCGGGCAGCACCACAAAACCCTGGGCGTACTTGACGAACATGGTCTTACGGGCGAAGAAGTAGCGGAAGTTGATCGCCAGATCGACCCAGTCGTTGATGCCCTGTTCGAACGGCAATTCGATGCCGAGCCCGACCGAGAGGCCGCCCGCATCGGTCGCCCCCCGGTTCGCCGCCTCCATCACGCCGGGTCCACCACCGGTGATGACCGCGTAGCCGGCACGGGCGAGAGCGGCCCCCAACTCCTCGGCGAGCTGACACTCCGGACTGTCCGGTTTGCTCCGCGCGGAGCCGAAGACACTGACCGCAGGCGGCAGATCGGCCAGGGTATCGAAGCCTTCGACAAATTCCGACAGTATGCGCAGCGCCCGCCAGGCATCCTTGGTCTTCCAGTCCCCCCGGCTCCGGGAATCGAGCAGCCGCTGGTCCGCCGTACTCTTCGGGATTGCCTCACGACGTAGGGTTACCGCGCCGCGGCGCCGCTCGGGACCTGGATCGCGGCTGCCGCTTCGGTCCATGTTGTGGTTCATGCGGTCCACCGTATCGGGGGCCGTCCGGTCGACCGCACAACGCCGAGCGGCCGATTGGAAAGAACTACCAGGTGGGATGGAACCGGAGGACTCCCACCGGCGTCCTAGTATTCGCATACTGGGTATGCACGACGCCCGGCAGGCGCGTCGCGCACCTTTGGGGGGAGGAGCCACTGTGTTGACGCATCAGGAGCTGAGCCGGATCCGACGACAGATTCAACAGCGGATCCACGATGTGGTAACTGAGCGCCGGCTGGCCCGGCAGCACGCGCCGATCAAGGACGACCGCGCCGATCAAGGACGAATCGTCGCGGATTCACCCCCATACCACAGCGATAACTCCTTGATCGGCGGCTAGGGCGGCTGGCGGCTAGGGCGGCTGGCGGCTAGAAAGGGTCGGCTAGGAATCGGTGGCGGCGAGCCAGCGGTGCAGGGTCGCCGCGCCGTCCCGGATCTTGCCGATCTCGACGTGCTCGTCCTGGGCGTGCGCCAGATTCGGGTCACCGGGTCCGAAGTTCAGCGCCGGGATGCCGAGCGCGGCGAACCGGGCGACATCGGTCCAGCCGAGCTTGGCCACCGGCGCCTCGCCGACCGCGGCCAGGAACTCCCGGGCCGGCGCGGCGGTCAGCCCGGGTAGCGCGCCGGGGGCCAGGTCAGCCAGGGTGACCTCGAAACCGTCGAAGACCTCGCGTACGTGTGCTTCCGCCTCCGCTGCCGAGCGGTCCGGCGCGAACCGGTAGTTGACCTCCAGCTCGCAGCGGTCCGGCACCACGTTCCCGGCGACCCCACCGTGGATGCCGACCGCGTTCAACCCCTCCCGGTACGTGCAGCCGTCGATGGTCACGGTCCGCGCCTGGTACGCCTCCAGCCGGCGCAGCGCCTCGCCCACCGCGTGGATGGCGTTGATCCCACGCCAGGAGCGGGCCGAGTGGGCCCGGCGTCCGGTCGTGCTCACGATCGCCCGCAGGGTGCCCTGGCAGCCCGCCTCGACCACGCCGTAGGTCGGTTCGAGCAGCAGCGCGAAGTCGGCCGTCAACCACTCCGGATGCGCCTGCGACACCAGGGTGAGCCCGTTGTACCGGGAGTCGATCTCCTCCGCCTCGTAGAAGAGGTAGGTCACGTCGTACCGGGGCTCGGGCACGCTCACCGCCAGGTGCAGCGCGTACGCCACGCCCGACTTCATGTCCGAGGTGCCGCAACCGTAGATCAGGTCCCCACGCAGGCTGGACGGGAAGTTGTTGTTGTGCGGCACGGTGTCCAGGTGTCCCGCCAGCACCACCCGCTGCGGCCGGCCCAGCTCGGTACGGGCCATCACGGTGTTGCTGTGCCGCTGTACCGACAGGTGGCCGGCGGAGCGCAGGACCGCTTCGACCCAGTCCGCGATCTCCTTCTCATTGAGCGAGACGGATTCGATGTCGACCAGGGCGCGGGTCAACGCGACCGGGTCTGCCAGCACCTCTGGGGTCAGCGGGTTCTCCATGGTGGGAGACGGTACCTTCTTGAACATGGCGGCGAAGAGCCAGCCAGCAAGCCCATAGTTCACGAACGACCAGCCCCACAGTTCACGAACGAGAGGTGTCCCCGTGACCAGTGAGCAGCCCGCCTGGGGCATCGGCCTGGCCACCGTCACCAGCGCGGACCAGGTCCTCGATGTCTGGTACCCGACCGGCAAGCTGGGTCTCGGCCCGCTGCCGCTGGTGGCCGGCGAGGACCAGTCGGACGTACTCGACCTGCCGCCCGGCGCGGTCGGTGAGCGGGCCCTGCCCGGCCTGCGTACGGTCGAGGTGGTCACCGAGATCGGGTCACTGGCCGAGCCGATCAAGGACGCGGCCGACGCGTACCTGCGTCTGCACCTGCTCTCCCACCGCCTGGTCCAGCCGAACGGGCTCAACCTCGACGGCATCTTCGGCATGTTGGCGAACGTGGCCTGGACCTCGGCGGGCCCGTGCCCGCCGGAACGGGTGGACGAGCTGCGGGTCATCGAGCGGGCCGCCGGCCGGCACCTGGCCGTCTACGGGGTGGACAAGTTCCCCCGGATGACCGACTACGTGGTGCCGTCCGGGGTGCGGATCGCCGACGCGGACCGGGTCCGGCTCGGCGCGCACCTGGCCGCCGGCACCACCGTCATGCACGAGGGCTTCTGCAACTTCAACGCCGGTACGCTCGGCGCCTCGATGGTCGAGGGTCGGATCGTGGCCGGCGTGGTGGTCGGGGACGGCTCGGACATCGGCGGCGGCGCGTCGATCATGGGCACCCTCTCCGGCGGCGGTACGGAGAAGGTCCGGATCGGCGAGCGGAGCCTGCTCGGCGCGAACTCCGGCGTCGGCATCTCGATCGGCGACGACTGCATGGTCGAGGCGGGCTGCTACATCACCGCCGCCTCGAAGATCACCCTGCCGGACGGGCGGGTGGTCAAGGCCCGCGAGCTCTCCGGGGTCAACGGGTTGCTCTTCTGGCGCAATTCGGTGACCGGCGCCTTGGAGGCCCGGCCCCGCACCGGCCAGGGCATCGTGTTGAACGCCGCCCTGCACGCCAACGACTGACCGGTAACCGGACCGAGCGGTCGCCCGGGGCTCGACAACACTGACGAAGAGCCCCGGACGACCGGGTCGATCACTTCAACTGGTACGCGTGGATGATGCTCTGGGTCACCGTGTTACCTGCCGTGTCGGTGGCCTTGGCCCGCAACGACACGTAACCGGATCCCTTGGGATGCTTCACCCTAGCGATCCAACCCTGCTTGCCGGCGCGTACGCTCGCCGCCTGCCAGGTGCGGCCGTCGTCGTAGGAGACCTCCACGGTCAACTGCTTGACCCGCAGCCCGGAGACTCCCCGCTGGTATTCGACGGTCACCGGGATCTCGAACAACCGATTGGCCGGGGCGCTGCTGCCCCCGCTCAGCTTGGGGGTGAACCGGACCGCCGCCACCGGCAGGCTGACCCAGTCATCCCCATTGACGTGCCCGGACTGGAACGTCCACGCCGCGTCAACCCGGGTGCTCAGGTCACTGTTGCTCCGAGTCGCCGAAGTCTCCAGCCGATAGTTGGCCGACCCCGGCGGCACGATGAACTCTCCATAACCGGGGTACTCGGTCTCGTCGACCAGCTTGCCGTTCCGGTAAAGCGCCGTGCGCCCTGCTGTATCGGCATAGGAGAAGCCAGCGTGCCCGGCAGCATCGCTGAATGTCGGAACAAGGACGAAAATATCACCGCCCTGCCGAGTGATCCAACTGCCCGACCAATCAGCGGGCGGAAACGCCGGCCCGAACGGCGCGCCGTTCCAGTCGTCACGATACTGCCGACCGGCCCGATACTGGGCCGGCGCGGACCGGAGCTCCGCATCCACACCTTCCGAGGTCTCGAACCTGAGCGCCGTCTTCCACCGCACATCCTGGCCGCCGACGTACACGGTCCGATGGCCGGGCATCGAGATCGGCAGGTCCGCTGCGGCGCTGTCCGGGCTGAATTCGTAGAGCGGGAACAGCAACGCTACCGTCCATGAAGTGAACGCACTGCCCCGAAACTCCTGCCGTACGGTGGCCAGCTCCCGGTTCTGGAAGTGCCGGACCAGGCCGGTGGGGAGTCGACCAGGAACGACCTCGGTGACCGCATAGAGGTACGGACTGTCGCCGAACGACTCGCCGTCGGCGTTCCGTTTCGCCCACTGGGAGGACACCGACGCGGTGAAGTCGCTGCCCGCCACTGCGGGTCCGATGTTGCCTGTGCTCAGGCGGTCGAAGGTATCGACCAACGTGCCGAAGCCTACTGTTGAGCCGTCCGCGGTTCGGAACCCGTACTGCACGACGGCGAGGACCGACTCCGCTGACCGCTCCGGCACGCTCATCTGGACCGGCCTTGCGGTACGCGCGTCCAGAGTGAGCGTCATGTCCCGGGTGAGTCGAAGTTCCGGTTGGGCCAGGACTGCCAGGGCCCAGTCGTCGTCGGTCGGGGTGAACAGTCGGCTGGTCAGGCCGTATCGGCCCGTGGGGAGCCGTAACGTCACCGTGCCGGTTTCGTCATACGCCCAACCGTCCAACGTCTCGTCCAGCCCAACCACGTACGTCCCGTAGTCGTTGGTGACGGTCCCGGTCGCGTCCTTATGGATCAGGGTGAGGTCGTAGCTCTCCGCCTCCTTGTACACGGCCAACGCGGTGATCACCGAGGCCGAACCGGCGGTGGCGAGCAGCCGGCCGGTCCAGTAACCGTCCACGCTTTCCACGCTGGTGTCGGCGGTAACGCTGACCTGCGCCTGCCCGCCGGCCGGCACGGTGACCGTGGCCGAGCTGAGCTGGAACATCCCGGCCAGCGCCGGGGCGTTGTTCGGGCCGGTGACCTGCAGAGCCAGACTGAGAGTGACCGGGGTGGTGCCGCTATTGCGGTAGGTGACGGTACGGGTGATCGGCTCATCATTGGTATGCGGCCAGATCGTCCGACCGAAGGAGACCGCGACCGGATCGGTGGTCACGCTCTGGGTGATCGCACGGGCCACATCAACCCGACCGGCCCCCTGCTGGTACGCGGTCAACGCCGGATTCGGCTTCGCCGAAGCGATCAGGGTCGCCTTGAGTCGCTCGGCCGTCCAGTCCGGATGCTGCTGAGCGAGCAACGCCGCCGCACCGGCCACATGCGGAGTCGCCATCGACGTACCGGAGGCACTCACATAGTGGTCACCAACCGGCTCGCCCATATAAGTACCGGCGGCCCGAGCCGCGACAATCTCCACCCCCGGCGCGGTCAGATCCGGCTTGATCCCATCATCGCCGACCCGTGGCCCACGACTGGAAAAGCCAGCGAGTTCGTCGTTGCGGTCCACCGCACCGACGGTCAACGCGGCATCCGCACTACCCGGTGAACCGACCGAATGGTCATCGTCACCCTCGTTTCCGGCGGCGATCACGAACAGGGTGCCGGTCTGCGCGGTCAGCGTGTTGACCGCCTCCTCCAGCGGATCGATCTCCGGACCGTCCGTGCCACCGAGGCTGAGGTTGATCACGATGCGCCCGCTTGTCGACGGCGGCCCACTGCATCCCGGCCAGGATCGCCGACTCGGTACAGCCGTACACCTCGCAGACCTTGCCGGAGAGCAACGTGGCATCCGGGGCGACCCCCCGGTACTTCCCGCCGGAGGCGGCACCGCTGCCGGCGATGGTCGAGGCCACGTGGGTGCCGTGACCGACGAGGTCGGCCGCCTCCGGCTCCTCGGAGAAGTTTCGCGCCTCGGCCACCTTGCCGACCAGGTCGGGATGCTGACTCGTCCACCCCGCTGTCCAGCACTGCGACAGTCACCCCACGACCGGTGAAACCCGCCTGATGAGCTGCGGGCGCCCCGATCTGCGGCACACTGCTGTCCAGCGAAATCTGCCGCTTACCGTCCAACCAGATCTTGTCGAACCCACCACCAGCATCGGCCCGCGCACCCTGCCCCGCACCGGCGATCGACGTCCAGAACGCGGCCGCCTCATCCTTCTCCGCGACCACCGCCGCACCGTTGATCGCCGGCAGCTCCCGGATCACCCGAACACCGGTGGCGCCCATGGTGCCGGCAGCGGCCCGCCGGGCAGCACCAGCCTGATACGACACGATCAACGGCAGACTGTCCCGAGCCGCATCGTGGTAGCCGTACCGGACCAACCCGGCCACATCGAACAATCGGCGATCCAACTTCCCGGTCTGCACCAGCCGCTGCGCGTCCTGCGGGATGACATACAACGCGTCACGTTCCCGGTGGGTAAGGAACCGAATGTGTTGCCGCCCCGGGCCGGGACGCACCGCATAGTGCTCCGCACCGGTCCCGGTGACCGTCACCCGGTCACCGGTCAACAGGGTGACGGTCACCGATCCGGCCTGCGGTCCGGCCGGCCGGGCCGCGACCGGCCGGCCGAGGGGACCATCCGAGTTGGCTCGGCTCTCCGGGCTGGCCCAGCCGGCCTGACCGGCGCCGAGCACCAGCCCGGCCGCCAGGACAGCGGCGAACCATCTTCTCGTTGTCTGCAACGCAACCTCCCCGATCGACGTCATGGGTGACGTCGGGTCGTGTATGGACGGAAGCCAGCATTGCATACCGGGTATGCATCCACAACGCCTGAAAACACTCCGGTCGCCCGGGGCCTGGCGATGCCGCTTCAACAGCACCACCGGGCCCCGGACGACCGGGTCGGTCACTCAGCGTCGGTTACTTCAACTTGTACGCGTGGATGATGCTCTGGGTCACCGTGTTACCGGCCGTGTCGGTGGCCTTGGCCCGCAGCGACACGTACCCGGCTCCCTTGGGATGCTTCACCGTGGCAACCCAACCCTGCTTGCCGGCACGTACGCTCGCCGCCCGCCAGGTCTGGCCGTCGTCATAGGAGACCTCCACGGTCAACTGCTTGACCCGCAGCCCGGACACCCCCTGCTGGTATTCGACGGTCACCGGAATATCGAACGACCGGTTGGCCGCTGCGGCGTTCCCGCTGTCCAGCTTGGGGGCGAACCGGACCGCCGCCACCGGCAGGCTGACCCAGTTATCCCCGTTGACATGCCCGGACTGGAACGTCCACGCCGCCTCGACCCGGGTGCTCAGGTCACTGTTGCTCCGGGTGGCCGAGGTCTCCAACCGATAGCTGGCCGAACCCGACGGGACGGTGAACTCGCCATAACCGTCGTAGTCGGTCTCGTCAACCAGCTCACCGTTCCGATACAGCGCGGTGCGTCCGGTATCGGTAAGGGAAAAGCCGGCGTGACCGGCGCCATCAGTGAACATCAACGCATTGGCCAGCAGCAGGTCGCCGTTTCGGATGATCCACGCACCGAAGCCCGTCCGAAGTCCGGGAACGCCGGGCCAAGTGGCGCCTCGTTCCAAACGTCGCGATACTGTCGGCCGGCCTGGTACCGGTTTCCCGGGGACACGAGCCCGGCCTGCAACTCCAGCCAGCCATCCTCATCCGGGCTGCCCATCCAGAGTTCGGTCCGCCACCGCACGCCGTTGGTGTTGTAGTACTCGACCCGTTGGCCCGGCATGGCGATCGGCAACCCTATCGACCACCCGCCGACGTCGAGGTCGTGCTCAGCGAAGGCGAGCCGTAGGGCTGACCCACCGGGTGCGACGCCCCGGAAGTCATGCCGGACGGTGGCCAGATCGCGGTTGCGGTAGTGCCGGGCGAACCCGATCGGCATCCGACCGGGCACAACTTCACTGAGCGCATACAGGTAGGGGCTGTTGCCGAATCGCCCCTCGGCGTCCGGCTTGCCCCACTGGCTGGCCACCATCGAACTGAACTGGCTGGCCGGCACCGCTGGGCCTAACTGACCGACGGTTACCTCGGCGAAGCTGTCGGCCAAGACGTCGAAGACTGATATGCCGTCTGCTGTGTAGAAGGTGTGCCCGACATCAACAAGGGCCGGTACCGCCGACTTGTCGGGCACGGTCATGACTACCGGGCTGGTCTGGCGTGCGTCCAGGGTGACCGTGGTGTCCCGGGTCAACCGCAGTTCCGGCTGCGCCAGCGCGGCAGTGGTCGCCGACTCACCACGCACGGTCCACACCCAACTGGTCAGGCCGTAGCGTCCCTTGGGTAGCCGCACCGTCGCCGTGCCGGTTTCGTCGTACGCCATGACGGGGTGCCACTCGTCCAGCCCCACCGCGAACGCCAAGTAGTCGTTGGCGGCGGCTCCGGTCGCGTCCTTGTGGGTCAGGGTGAGGTCGTAGCTCTCCGCCTCCTTGTACACGGCCAACGCGGTGATCACCGAGGTCGATCCGGCGGTGGCGAGCAGTCGGCCGGTCCAGTAGCCGTCGGCGCTTTCCACGCTGGTGTCGGCGGTGACGCTGACCTGCGCCGTACCGCCGGCCGGCACGGTGACCGTGGCCGCGCTGGCCTGGAACATCCCGGCCGGCGCCGGGGCGTTGTTCGGGCCGGTGACCTGCAGAGCCAGATTGAGGGTGACCGCGGCGTCCCCGCTGTTGCGGTAGGTGACCGTGCGGGTGATCGGCTCGTCGTCGGCGTGCGGCCAGACCGTCCGACCGAAGGAGACCGCGACCGGATCGGTGGTCACGCATCTGGGTGATCGCACGGGCCACATCAACCCGACCAGCCCCCTGCTGGTACGCGGTCAACGTCGGGTTCGGCTTCGCCGACGCGATCAGCGTCGCCTTGAGTTGTTCGGCTGTCCAGCCCGGATGCTGCTGGGCGAGCAACGCCGCCGCCCCGACTACATGCGGGGTGGCCATCGACGTACCGGAGGCACTCATATAGTGGTCGCCAACCGGCTCGGCCATGTCGGTGCCAGCGGCTCGGGCAGCGACAATCCCCACCCCGGGGGCGGTCAGGTCCGGCTTGATCCCATCATCACCGACCCGTGGACCCCGACTCGAGAAATAGGCCAGATCGTCGTTACGGTCCACCGCACCGACGGTCAACGCCGCCTCCGCACTCCCGGGCGAGCCGACCGTACGATCGTCGCCTTCGTTACCGGCGGCGATCACGAAGAGGGTGCCGGTCTGCGCGGTCAGCGTGTTGACCGCCTCCTCCAGCGGGTCGATCTCCGGACCGTCCGTGCCACCGAGGCTGAGGTTGATCACATGCGCCCGCTTGTCGACGGCGGCCCACTGCATCCCGGCCAGGATCGCCGACTCGGTACAGCCGTACACCTCGCAGACCTTGCCGGAGACCAAGGTCGCGTCCGGGGCCACGCCCCGGTATTTACCGCCGGAGGCGGCTCCGCTGCCGGCGATGGTCGAGGCCACGTGGGTGCCGTGACCGACGAGGTCGGCCGCCTCCGGCTCCTCGGTGAAGTTTCGCGCCTCGGCTACCTTGCCGACCAGGTCGGGATGCTGGCTGTCGACCCCGGTGTCCAGCACCGCGACGGTCACCCCACGACCGGTGAAACCCGCCTGGTGAGCGGCGGGCGCCCCGATCTGCGCCACACTCTGGTCCAGAGCGGGCTGACGTTTGCCGTCCAACCAGATCTTGTCGAACCCACCCCCAGCACTGGCCCGTAAACCCTGCCCCGCACCGGCGATCGACGCCCAGAACGCGGCCGCCTCATCCTTCTCCGCGGCCACCGCCGCACCGTTGATCGCCGGCAGCTCCCGAGTGACCCGCGCACCGCTGACTTCGGAGGGGCCAGCGGTCCGACGGCCGGCATCGGACTGATAGGTCACGATCAACGGCAGGTTGTCCCGGACCTCATCGTGGTAGCCGTACCGGACCAGCGCGGTCACATCGAACAACCGGCGATCCAACTTCCCGGTCCGCAGCAGGCGCTGGGCATCCTGCGGAATGACATACAGCGCGCCGCGCTCCCGGTTGGCCAGGAACTGAATGTGCTCCCGCCCCCGGCCGGGACGCACCGCATAGTGCTCCGCACCGGACCCGGTGACCGTCACCCGGTCACCGGTCAACAGGGTGACGGTCACCGGTTGGGCCTGGGTTCGCGGAGCTGGTGCCGGACCCGACGGGTTTCCCGGCTTACCCGGGCTGGCCCCGCTGGCCTGGCCGGTGCCGAGCACCAGCCCGGCTGCCAGGACGGCGGCGAACAATTTTCTTGTTGTCTGCAACGCAACCTCCCCGATCGACGTTGTCAATAACGTCGGGTCGTGTATGGACGAGAGTCAGCATTGCATACGCAGTATGTATTGGGAAGCCCTCAGGTAACTCTTTATCCATCAATTAACTATTGATCTACTCAAGTACCGATTAGTTGATCAAAATGGTCAGAATCAGCGCTCCGGCCAGCTCCGGTTGGTGCGGTGCCCTCCGGGAAACGGACTACCGCTCCCCGCGCAGCCACTGGGCAGTGTCGGTGTCGCTCAGCGGCCGAGAGAACAGAAAACCCTGTCCGGATGAGCAACCCATGTCCAGCAGGGTGGTCCGCACCGCCTCGGTCTCCACCCCCTCGGCGATGATCTCCAAGCCCAGGGTGCTGGCCAGCCGTACGATGCCCTCGACCAGCAGCCGCTGCCGGCGGGACGAGGCGACGGTCCCGGTGAAGGACCGATCCAACTTGAGCACATCAGCGGGCATCTGCTGCAGATAGCTGAGCGACGAGAAGCCGGTGCCGAAGTCGTCGATCGCCACCCGCAGACCCAGCGCGCGCAGCTCGGACAGTTCCGCCCAGACCGGTTCCTCATCCCGCAGCAGCAGGCTCTCGGTGATCTCCAACATCACCCGGGCGGGCGGCACATCGGCGGTCGCCAGCGCCGAACGGACCATCGCGGCGAACCCATCGGTACGCAACTGCCGGGCTGACACATTGATGCTGACGTACGGTGTGTTCTCCCCCGCCGCCTCGGCGTACCAGCGGGCCACGGCCGCGATCGCCTGCCGTAACACCCATTCGCCGATCGGCTCGATCAGGCCGGTCTCCTCAGCCAGGGCGATGAACTGCGCGGGAGGCACCGCACCCCGGGACGGATGGTGCCAGCGGGCCAGCGCCTCGAAGCCGAGCGACCGTCCACTGTCCATCGCGACAATCGGCTGGTACTCGACCGAGAAACCGCGCTTCTCGACCGCCTCCGCCAACGCGGTACGCAGCTCGAGACGCTCGACGATCGCGGTATGCAGTTCCGACTGGTATCGGCACCACCTGCTCTTACCGGCCCGCTTCGCGACGTACAGGGCCAGGTCCGCGCGTTGCAACAGCTCCCCCGCGTCGTTGGCCTCGGCGGTGGTCGCCACTCCGATGCTGGCCGACCCACTGACCACCGTGCCGGCGACCGCGATCGGCTCGGTCAGCGCCCGGACCAGATGATCGGCGATCCGCTCCACCTGCGCCGGGTCGTCAGCGTCCCGCACCATCACCGCGAACTCGTCACCGCCGAGCCGCGCCACCATGCCCGCGTCCCCCACTTCGGCGCGCAGTCGCTGACCGGCGGCGACCAGCAGGCCGTCGCCGATCGCCTGCCCGTGGGTGTCGTTGACCGCGGTGAATTCGTCCAGATCGATCGAGAGGGTGCCGACCGTACGGTTCCCCTCCCGGGCCTTTTCCACCGCGTCGTGCACCTGGTCCTGGAAGGAGGCCCGGTTGGCCAGACCGGTCAACGTGTCGTGGATGGACCGGTGCAGCAGCTCCTGTTCCAACCGCTGGCGTTCGGAAACGTCACGCATGGTCAGCACAAGACCGCGTACCGCGCGGTCACGACGCAGGTCCCGACAGCTCACCTCAAGGTGCACCAACTGCCCATCAGGTCGATGGATGCTCCAGTCGACCCAGCGCCCCGTCCCCTCCGGGGTCGGCCTGGTCGACTCCAGCAGCGCCGATACCCGCGTCTGGTCATCGGGGTGCACTACCGCCCGCAGATCGGTGCACTCCGCCGGATCGACCCCGAGCACCGTCGCGAGTGACGGACTGGCATACCGGATCCGCTGATCACCATCCATGATCAAAATAATGTCGGCGGCGTTCTGCACCAGACTGCGGAAGTACTCCTCACTGTTCCGGCGGCCGATCTCCTGGCCGAGGCTGATCCGCTCCAGAACCAGCGCCACCTGCGCGGCAAGCACCTCAAGCGAGTCCCGCAGCTCCGGGAGCACCTTGGCGTCGGCCGCCACCAGCAGCGCACCTACCCGGGGTACCCCGGCCGCCCGTTCGTCGCCAACCAGCGGGCAGAGCACCACCGCTTCAAAGCCACGCAACTGCTCGGCCAGGGCCGGATGCAGCGTCTGCACCCGGAGCACCCGGCTGCGCCGGGCGACCGCCGCGGTGGGCGCCGGATAGAACGATGAGGGTGCCGCGACCGCCGGACCCCAGATGCTCATCGCCGTCGCCGGCACCCCGTCCGCGCTGTTGACCGCGAACACGATCCGGTACGACGAATTACGCGGCACAAGCCGGGCCACCGCCGCCCGGACCGCCCGGTCCACCTCCTTGGCATCCACTGCGGTGACCAGCGCGGCACCGGCCTGCCGCAGACTGCGCTCCCGGGCGACCGCCGATCGGTGGGCGTCCGCCACGTCGGCCAGCCGGCTGACCACCAGGACGAACGTCACGCCGGAGACCACCGCGATGACCGTGGCGTCCCGCGGCTGGCCGCTTATCACCTGTAGCAGCAGCACCCCGGGAGCGAGCAGCGCTGCCGCGCCGAGCAGCACCAACCGCAACTTGCCGACCCCGGTCGATCGCGGCTCGGCCGGCTCGGTCAGGGCAGCCATCGAGGGATGCAGGGCCGCCGCACCCCAGGCGCCGTAGAGCGCGAACCAACCGAGTTCGTCCGGCGCGCCGGGACGCCAGACCCCGTGCAACGACTCCGCCGCATATGACAGGTCGGCGATCAGCAAGCCGGTGGCACCGATGAGCAGCAGCACCGACGCGGCGTTGCATCGGGTGGTGGCCAGCAACCTCGCCACGGTGGCCAGCAGCAACGCGTCAGCCAACAGGTAGGCGGCCGTCGCCGACTGCCCGGCATTGCCAAATCCGCTGCCGACCAGGTACGGGTGGATCAGGAAAACCCAGAACAGGAAGACAGCAGCGGTACTGAAGATCAGAAAGTCGAGTAGTCCGGAGCGGTCCCGGGCGCCGGTGCTCGACCGGGTCAGGCCGAGCAGGCCCGCTCCGACCAGCGGCAGCATCAGCAGGTAGAGAAACTCCGAGACGGCATCCGGCAGACCGGCGGGCCGGAACCCGGCGAAGAGATAGACCGTGTCGCCGGCAGCGAAGACGACCAGACCGGTAGCGAGCAGCCACCAGGAATAGCCGCGACGCGGCCGGTGACGGCGTACCCCGAACGCGACAGCGGTGGCACTGACCAGCCCCACCAGCAGGCCCGACCCGGGGCGCACCGCCGGGACCACGAAGTAGCAGATCACCAACCCGCTCATGGTCACCGCGTAACAGGTCGTCACGGTCCGAGCTGACACGGGTCTCCTACCCATCATCGTCAGTGCCGGTGGAAATCGCTCCGGGTGTCGCTGCGCCGATCGGGCTACCAGTTTCTCGATACGATTCACCGTCGCGCGCCGAAGAGGTGGCCGTGAAAAATTCACCCGACGGTCGTGTTGGTGGCGATCAGGTTAGCGCCGAACTGCGCGGAACGCAGGCCCTCAGGTTGGTCTGTCGCAAATCCGAATCAGACACCCGCCCCGATCCGACCCTCGAGTGGCGGGAGTACCGGGTGGCGGATCCAGCACCGGCGCACTGATGGTGAACCGCGCCTCGACACTGGCCTGCACGGTCTGCGGAGCCGGATCGAGCTCCAACTCGGGCAGGGCGCCGGCACCCCGTTCGGCGAACATGTGCGCGGCCCTGGCCATCATCGGTTGATGCGTCATCCCGCTGTCGGCGAGTTCCAACAGTGCGACTATGGACGCACCGAGTGCCTCGGCGTACTCCCGGGCCCGGTTGACGGCCGCGCCGACCGCGGCCCGCCGGGTCTCCCGGTGCACCGCACTGTCCGGCCGTAACTCCCACCATGGTCCAGCCACAGTGGTCTGCTCCCGGTCGGCTAGCCGCAACATCAGCTCGCCGAGCACGGTGAAGTCGACCACCGTCACGGTCGTGGTCACACTGCCCTGGTATGCCGCCACCCGTTCGCCGGACCGCTTCAGCTCGGGGCGGATCCGAAGGTCACCGCTCTGCCGGTGGTCGATCGCGGTGCCGTACCCATCGATCAACCCTCGGACCGCGTCGGCCCGCTCGGCGAGCCGGGCCAGGGTCGTCTGGCGGTCCCGGTCCCGGGCCGCCACCGTCACCGAGAACCGCGCGATCTCCGGCGGCACCTCACGGAACGCCTCGCCGCGCACGGTCACGAATCGGAGCATCGGCCATGGGCCCAGCTTAGCCGCCCCCGCCGACCGGAGGTCCATCGGTACGGATTGATCACTGATCCGCCCGGCCGGCGTGGACCGCTCTGGTCGGTCAGGGGTTCAGCCGCTCCACCGCCGCCGCCACCCGTTCGTCCGTCGCGGTCAGCGCGACCCGCACATGCCGGTCACCGGCTGATCCGTAGAAGGCACCCGGCGCGACCAGAATGCCCCGTTCGGCGAACCAGTCAACGGTGGACCAGCAACTCTCGTCCCGGCTGACCCACAGATAGAGCCCCGCCTCGGAATGTTCGATCGCGAAGCCCGCCTTGACCAGCGCGGTGCGCAGCAGCTCCCGGCGGTCGGCATACCGGGACCGCTGGCCCCGCACGTGCGCGTCGTCGCCGAGCGCGGCGACCATGGCCGCCTGCACCGGTGCCGGCACGATCATCCCGGCGTGTTTGCGAACCGCCAGCAGTTCACCAACCAGCGCCGGATCACCCGCGACGAATCCGGCTCGATAGCCGGCCAGATTGGACTGTTTGGAGAGCGAGTGCACGGCGAGCACACCGGTGTAGTCGCCCGCGCAGACCTCGGGCGCCAGCACCGAAACCGGCGAGGTCTCCCAGCCCAGCGAGAGGTAACACTCATCGCTGGCGACCACCGCACCCCGCTCGCGGGCCCAGTCCACCACCTTGCGCAGGTGCGCGGCGGGCAGGACCCGACCGGTCGGGTTGGCGGGCGAGTTCACCCAGACCAACCGGACCCGGCCGGTCGGGCCGACCGAGGTCAACGAGTCGGCACGCACCACGGTGGCACCGGCCAATCGCACCCCGACCTCGTACGTCGGGTAGCAGACCCGCGGGATGACCACCACGTCTCCGGGGCCCACGCCGAGCAGGGTCGGCAGCCAGGCGACCAGCTCCTTGGAGCCGATCGTCGGCAGCACCCCGAGCCGTTCCGGATCGGCTCCGCAGACCCGGCCCGCCCACTCGGTCAGCGCGGCCCGCAACGCCGGGGTGCCCGCGGTGAGCGGGTAGCCGGGCGCGTCGGAAGCGCGCAGCGAGAGCCTCCCGGATCAGCGGGGGCACCGGATCCACCGGGGTGCCGACCGAGAGGTCGACGATCCCGTCCGAATGCCGCGCGGCAACCACCTTCGCCGGTTCGAGCAGGTCCCACGGAAAATCAGGCAGCTCCCGTGCGGCCCGGCCCGGCTGGTCCGCCGGGCCTGCTCCCGCGCCGGTCAGTGCCCCTCGCCACGTGGCGCCTGGGCGGCGACGAACGGGGTGTCCTTCGCTACCTTGCCGATCTTGGAAGCACCGCCCGGTGAGCCGAGGTCCTCGAAGAACTCGTAGTTCGCCGTGGTGTAGTCCTTCCACTGCTCGGGCACGTCGTCCTCGTAGAAGATGGCTTCCACCGGGCAGACCGGCTCACATGCCCCACAGTCGACGCACTCATCGGGATGGATGTAAAGCATCCGGTTACCCTCGTAGATGCAGTCGACCGGGCACTCCTCAATGCAGGCCTTGTCGAGCACATCCACGCACGGCTCGGCGATGATGTAGGTCACCGATCTTCTCCTCCGCAGGCGACGCCGCGATCAACCGCGACGATAGAAGCCTAGTATCTCGCCTTGGAGGAGGTCGATCGTGCTCGGACAGCAGGATGTGGGATACCGGATCGTGATCCGCCGAATTGTCGGCATTCGCGAGGGTCGCACCCTCTTTTCCGACGCGCTGGGCGAACTGGTCGAGCTGACCGAGACCCATCTCACGCTACGTACCCCGAAGGGTCCGCTATGCGTACCCCTGGCGGAGGTGCACCGCGGCAAGCGGGTGCCTCCCGCGCGGCGGGCGACCGCCGCGGCCGTCATCGAGCTTGAGTTGGCAGCGAACGAAGCCTGGCCGGCTCCGGCGCAGGACCGGCTGGGCGACTGGCGGCTACGGGCCGCCGACGGTTGGACCGGCCGGGGCAACTCCGCACTACCCATCGGTGATCCGGGCTGCCCGATCGACGAGGCGATCGAGGCGATCCGGGAGTGGTACGCCGAGCGGCACCAGCCCGCGTTGATCAACGTTCCGCTACCGCTGGCCGGGCCGGTCGACACGGCACTGGACGAACGCGGCTGGAGCCTCCGACCGCCGGTCCTGGTGCAGACCGCGTCGCTGGCCACCATCCTGGCCGCCGCCCCCGCCGCGCCGGGGTTGTCGCCGGTGGTGCTGGCGGCCGAACCGTCGGCCGACTGGCTCGCGTTGGCCGCCGGCCGCAAGGGTGCTCTGCCGGCCGCCGCCCGGCAACTCCTCACCGCGGTGGAGCAGGTCCGCTTCGCGCACGTGTACGCGGCCGGCACGGCCGCCCAACCGGGTGGCGGAGACCTGGTGGCGGTGGCCCGGGGCACGGTCACCGGTCGGGGGCGCTGGCTGGGGCTGACCCTGGTCGAGGTGGTGCCCGCGGCCCGCCGGAAAGGGCTCGCCCGACAGTTGATCCGGGCGCTCGCACAGTGGGCCGTCGAAGAGGGCGCTACCGACGCGTTCCTACAGGTCGAGGAGACGAATCTGAGCGCCGTCTCGCTCTACCAGCGGCTCGGCTTCGTCACGCACCACACCTACCGCACCCGGGTTCAACCGGACACCGGCCCCGCCTGATCAGCGGCGGACCACCCGGCGGGGCTTCGCCTGCCTGAGTTCGGCGTAGCGCTTCAGGGACTGCGAGCGGTGATCCAGACCGAGCGCGGTCACTACCAGGAACCCGATCAGGGCACCGCCTCCGGTGAACCCGGCGTAGAACCAGATCTGCGCGAAGAACTCCCCGGCGCCGTTGGCGAAGGGGCGACTTCCGCTGAGGAACGGCCCGACAAAGACGGTCAGCGCCATCGCGACCAGCACCGCGACGGCGATGTCCCCGCCCCAACGGGCGACCGGATGGCGCCGCCCCCAGACGGCAGCCAGGCCGGCGAGGATCAACCCGAGCACGATGAACATGCCGAGCGAGAGCCGATCCTGCGCCTGCGGATCACCGTCGAAGCCGAACCTGGCGACCAACCGGGCCACCACGTTGACCGCGAACAGCACCCCTGCCAGCACACCGACCGGCTGCCAACGGTCCTTCATCACACGTCCTCCCGCAGATCCACCCAGCAGTTCCCGGGTCCTGCCAGAGATTCTTATCATCCGACACCGGGGGAATCCAGAGCCCGAAGCGCGGGAGGGGTCAACGTCGTGGGGCGAGCAGCAACCGGAAGCCCATGACCGCGAAGGCCATCGAGCCGGCGACAATCATCGCGAGACCGACCCAGTTGTTGCCAGCGAGCAGAATGTCGCCCTCGGCGGTCCTCCCGGCGGCCACCACCATCAGCGCGAACCACATCACGGCCGGCAGCGCCACCGCCCACTTCCGGCCCACCGCCCGATAGGCGAACCAACTGAGCGTCACGTTCGCCAGCACCGCGATCAGCACCGAAATCCCGATCAGATACCCACCGACCCGGGCTGTGGCGAGCAGCAGTTCCAGCACCCCGCTCAGCACCGCGGCGACCACCGCGATCAGCCCGCCGATCACCCGCAACACCACGTCGAAGAGGGCGACCAGCGGTGACCGGGGCGGCGGGGACAGATCGGGCGCCAACTCGACTGGCCTGGGCATGAGCGGACTGGGCAGGGTCACCGTGCGCCGGTCTCCGCGACGACCGGCGCGGACATCGGCTTCGGCCTCGGCTCAGGCGCCGACGTCAGGCCGGCGAAGAGATCATCCTCCCAGCCGTACGGTCCCGAGCCGGTCCCCCGCGTCCCGACCGCGAGGGTGTAGTACTCCACCCCCATGGACTCGCCGCCGAAATTGCCGGCGATCGAGTAGAGCCAGGAGTCCGCCGGAATCTGGGTGGCATGCGCGCACATCGCCGCCTCCTTGGCGGCATGCTGGTCGCTGGCGTCGATCCGGGCCGCGATCTCCTCGTCCGGAGTGCCGAACGGCAGGTCGTCGACATCTTCAACGCCGGCGAACGGATTGTCCGCGGAGTGCTCGAAGGCGGTCATGCCCACCTTCAGCACGCTCTTCGGCATCGCCGTCCAGTAGATCCTGGCTGGCCCGTACCCCTCGGCCGCGGCCAGTTCGGCCGCGCGCATCGTCACCCGGTGGGCCTGGATGTGATCCGGGTGGCCGTAGAAGCCGTTCGGGTCGTACGTGATCACCACCTGGGGCCGCAGCTCCCGCAGGATCTCGAGCAGATGTCCGGCGGCCTCATCGAGATCGGCCTGCCAGAAGGCCCGCGGGTGATCATTGGTGGGCAGGCCCATCATGCCGGAGTCACGGTAACGCCCGGCCCCGCCGAGGAAGCGGTGATCGGTCACGCCCAGCGCCCCGCAGGCGGCGGCCAGCTCGGCGATCCGGTAGCCGCCGAGCTGGTCGGCCTCGGCCGCGACCAGCCGCGCCAGTTCGGGTACGTGAATTTCGCCCTCTTCGCCGAGCGTGCAGGTGACCAGCGTGACCTGGGCGCCCGCGGCCACGTAGTGGGCCATCGTCGCCCCCGTCCCGATCGCCTCATCGTCGGGGTGGGCGTGCACCAGCAGCAGTCGGCGACCGCCGGGATTCCCGGCCGGAGCGCCGGGGCCACCCATGCCGACCGGCGCTGCTGCGCCGCGTCGCTCTCCGCTGCGTTCGTCACGCCGGTCACTCTACGCGGCTCAGACCCGGCAGATGCCCAGGAGTTACCGGACGGATACCCGATCACCGGCTCGGCCACATCCTGCTACGCACGGCTCTACGATCGCGGTGTGGACTATCCGGAGCTGGCCGCCCGTACCCGCCGCTTCAGCCGCGGCGCACCGCGGATGGTGACTGCCGCCAGCGACGGCTCGCGGGTGCTCTTCCTGAGGTCCGCCGGTCCGGAGGATCCGGTGGACTCGCTCTGGCTGCTCGACCTCGCCTCGGGCACCGAACGCCTGGTGGCTGACCCGGCCGTACTGCTCGGCGCCGAGGGCACCCCGCCGGACGACGGGTCGCTCGCACCGACCGAGCGGGCGCTACGCGAGCGGCTGCGATTCAGCGGTTCGGGGATCGGCGGCTACGCGACCGACCCGGCGGCGCGGGTGGCGGTCTTCACGCTGGCCGGCCGGCTCTTCCGAGCCGACCTGATCCAGGGCGGCGTGGTCGAGGTGGCGACCGTCGGCCCGGTGGTCGATCCGCAGCCGGACCCGGCCGGGCAACGATTGGCCTACGTCACCGACGCCCCCGCCCCGGGTGCCACCGGTCGCGGCGGCGCCGGCCAGTTGCGGGTGATCGACCCGGACGGCACCGACAACCTGCTGGCCGGCGAGGACGCCGGGGTCACCTGGGGGCTGGCCGAGTTCGTCGCGGCCGAGGAGTTCGGCCGGGTCCGGGGCTACTGGTGGGCGCCGGATGGCGGCTCCATCCTGGCCGCGCGGGTCGACGAGTCCCGGCTGCCCCGCTGGCACCTGCACGATCCCGGTGAGCCGGCCGTAGCCCCGCGCAGCGTCGCGTACCCGCAGTCCGGCGGCCCGAACGCCGAGGTCAGCCTGCATCTGCTCGACCTGGACGGCGGGTGGGTCGACGTGCACTGGGACCGGGAGACCTATCCGTACCTGGTCTCGGTGCAGTGGCTCGACGCCGGGCCGTTGATCACGGTGCTGCGTCGACTTCAGCAGCATGGCCTGGTGCTGGCCGTCGACCCGCGTACCGGCGAGACGCAGGTGCACGCGGAACTCGCCGATCCGCGCTGGGTGGAACCGGTCGCCGGCACCCCCCGCCACCTACCCGACGGTCGGGTTCTGGTCGGCGGCGAGTTGGCCCACGACGGATACGACGCGCGTTGTCTCTTCGCCGACGGCACCCTGCTCACCCCGCCGTCGCTCTACGTACGCCGGGTGGTGGGCCAGTTGCCGAACGGCCTCGGCCCGCCGAACCTGCTGATCGAGGGAAGCGACGGCGAACCGAGCCAGCAGCACCTGTACCGGATCCGGACCACGATCGGCGCGACCGGCATCGACTCCCGACGGCTGACCGCCGACCCGGGCTGGCACACCGGTGTGGTGGGCGGGGACGTGCTGGTGGTGGGTACCGCCTCACTTGACCACCCGGGCACCCGGTGGACCGTCTGGCGCGGCGATCGCGAGGTGGCCACCCTCCGCTCGCTTGCCGCGACGCCGCCGTACGCGCCCCGGCCGTTGCTCGATCGGGTCACCGACCGTCGGCTGCCGGCCGCGGTGCTCTACCCGCGCGGCCACGTCGCCGGGCGACGGCTGCCGGTGCTGCTCGACATCTATGGCGGGCCGGGTCATCAGGAGGTGCTGGCCGCCCGGTCGGTCTGGCTGGAACGGCAGTGGTGGGCCGATGCCGGGTTCGCCGTGGTCACCATCGACAACCGGGGTACGCCAGGCGTGGCCCCGTCGCACGAGAAGGTGATCCACCGCCGGGTGGCCGATGTGATCCTGGCCGATCAGATCGACGCGCTCACCGCCCTCGCCGGCAAACATCCGGACCTCGAGCTGGCTCGTACCGCGATCCGGGGCTGGTCGTTCGGCGGCTGGCTGGCCGCGCTCGCCGCGCTGCGCCGGCCCGACCTGTTCCGCTGTGCGATCGCCGGTGCTCCGGTGACCGACTGGAGCCTTTACGACACCGCCTATACCGAGCGCTACCTGGGCCTGCCCGTCGACGGTCCGGAGGTCTACGCGCACCACAACCTGGTGGAGTTGGCCAGCGAACCGATCGTCAGCCCGGATGATGTCCGGCCGATCCTGCTGGTGCACGGGATGGCCGACGACAATGTGGTGGCCGCGCACACGTTACGACTCTCCGCCGCGCTGCTGGCCACCGGCCGACCGCACGCGGTCATCCCGCTGACCGGTGCCACCCACATGGCCGCGGGCGGCACCGCCGAGCGACTGCTCCGGCTGGAACTCGATTTCCTCACCCAGCACCTGTGAGGCCGGGCCCCTTCTTGTCGTTCACGCGGATCGGAAGGGGCCCGGCCTGACAGCTCACTGCTTGACGTGGGCGTTCACGAAGGAGGGGTAACCGAAGACGCCGGAGATGAAGATCCCGCCGGCCTTCGAGCCGTGCAGGAAGTAGGCCACGTCGACGTAGAGCGGCACCACCGGCGCGAACTCCTTCATGATCCGCTCGTCCAGTTTGGCCCACTCCGGCGCCTGGGCGGCCGGGTCGAGCGCGAGGACCCGGTCGAACTCGGCGTTGACCGCGTCGTTGTTGAAGTACGACGAGTTGCTGTTCCCCTCGGCCTTGATCGACCGGCCGTCGTAGAGCACCGGCAGGATCGACGCGCCGCTCGGCCAGTCGGACGCCCACTCGCCGAAGTAGAGGTCCCAGGGGTTGTCCTTCTTCTTGACCTCGTCCAGCCGGGCATCGGTCGGAATGATCTTCACGGTGATCTTGAAGCCGGCCTTCTCCAGGTTGTTCTTCAGCTGGGTGGCCTTCTCCTGGCCGACCGCGTCGTCGGCGGTGCCGAGCACCAGTTCCGGCGTACGCCCGGCGAGCAGTTCCTTGGCCTTGTCGAGGTCGCCGTTGCGCCCGGCCGGGTAGGCGTCGTACGCCTTGAACCCCATGGTGGCCGGTGGCATCAGGGTGGTCAGCGGGCTGGCGACGGTCTCGCCGCCGAGGGTCTTGATCAGACCCTCCCGGTCGATGGCGTAGTTGAGCGCCTGCCGGATGGCCAGATCGGTGACCCGCTGGTTGTTGATCACCAAACTGTTGGTGCTGGGCGTCGGGGAGAGCACCGTCCGGCTCTTCAGCGCCGGATCACCGGCGACCTTGGCGACCAGCGAGGCCGGTACGCCGTTCCAGGCGAGCGCGCTCGGCGTCCGGCCCGTTGTCGGCGATCATCCGGTTGCGCCGGCCGCCGTGGTCCGGCCCGAAGGCCCAGACGAACCGGTCCGGGTACTGGTGCCGCACCGGGTCGGTGGCCGGGTCCCAGTGCTCGTTGCGCTCCAGCACCAACTCGACGCCCGAGGTGGTGCTTGGTGATCTTGTACGGTCCGGACGAGAACGGCTGGTTGTCATAGTTGACGCCGGTGTCCTTGCCCGGCGGCATCGGCGCCGTGGTCGGCAGCGACACCGCGAACGGCAGGTCGCAGTGCGGCTTGGCGAACTCGAACCGCAGCGTCTTCTCGTCCGGCGTGCTCAGGCCCGGCGGCAGCGACGTCCGGTTGGCCTTGAAGTCCCACTTGGTGTCGTACTGCGCGGTGTCGGCGAGCCACTCCTGCAGGTAGGTCGGGCCGCCGGTCAGATCCGGGTCGAAGGAACGGGCGATGCCGTACGCGATCTCCTTCGCGGTGATCGGGCTACCGTCCTCGAACTTGACCCCGTCCTTGATCTTGAATTCCCAGACCTTGCAGTCGTTGTTGACGTTCTTGCCCGGGGTCTCGGCGAGGTCGCCGACCAGGACCAGCTTGCCGTTGCCGTCGTCGCGCCAGGTGGTCAGGTAGCGGCTGTAGAGCGGGCCGGCCATCAGACCGGCGAACGAGTACGTCCGCTGCGGGTCCAGGTGCGAGATCCGGGTTTCCCGGATGACGGTGAAGGTGCCACCCCTGGTCGCCCCGGCCACCTCCGGCGCCGGCCCGAGCGAGTCCTTCGGGTCGGTGGCGATCACCCCCGTCTGGGTGCGGTTGGTGTCCACCCCGGCACCGCTCCCCGTGTTCTCCGAGCACGCCCCCAGGGCCACCAGCAACGCGAAGGCGCTGCCCGCGGCGGCCGCCACCCGTGGTCGCATGTCGTTCCTCCTCCACCGAGAGTGCTGTGCGAAACGCCGGGGCACGAGCGCCGACGTCCCGAGGATCTTAGTGAAGGAAACCTACGGTTCAGATAACGGTTGATGATAAATTTCGCCACAGCCGGTTCCCGATCGGCCAACCGCCCACCCGGGGAGTCGATCAGGCCAACCGCACCCGGGGATCGATCACCGCGTAGAGCAGGTCGACAATCACGTTCGCGGCGACCACGAAGAACGCGGCGATCAGCACGGTCGCCATGATGGTGGGCAGATCACCACTGCGGACCGCGTCCACCGCGGTGCGGCCGAGACCCTGAATGCCGAAGGTGGTCTCGGTGATCACCGTGCCACCCAGCGCGCCACCGACGTCGAGACCGGCGATCGTCACCAACGGGGTGAGCGCCGCCCGGAGCGCGTGCCGGCCGTACACCTTCGACCTGGGCAGGCCCTTCGCCCGCGCGGTCCGGACGAAGTCCGCGGAGAGCGTCTCCAACATCTGCGCCCGGGAGAGCCGGGCGTAGATGGCCGAGAAGAGGAAGGCCAGGGCGCACCAGGCCAGCACCAACCCACTCGCCCAGCGGAACGGATCTTCGAAGATCGATGTGTAGCCCGGCACCGGCAGGATCTTCAACTGGTAGGTGAAGATCAGCAGCAGTACCGCCCCGACGAAGTAGAGCTGGAACGAGGCGCCGGTGAGGGAGAATCCGATGGCCAACCGGTCCAGCAGCGTGCCCCGGTAGAGCGCCGAGATCATGCCGAGGCCGATGCCGAGCGCCAGCCAGAGGAACGCCGCCGGGATGACGATGCTCAACGTCACCGGCAGCACCCGGAGCATCGTGTCGGTGACCGCCTCGCTGTTGACGTACGAGTAGCCGAGGCAGGGGGCGTCGCACCGCCCGCCCTGCGCGCTACCCAGGTCCCGGCCGACGAAGATCCCCTTGACATAGCCGGCGTACTGGCTGATCAGCGGATCACGCAGCCCCAACTCCTGCCGGACCCGTTCCAGCCGCTCCGGGTTGCAGTTCTTCGGGCACATCCCGTTGACCGGATCCTTGGGCAACGCGAAGAACATCAGGAAGGTGAAGCACGCTCACCGCGAACAGGGTCAGCACCGCGGAGAGCAGCCGCTTGATCAAAAAGCGCGCCATGGCACCCCCTACCGGGACGACTTCGGGTCGAGCGCGTCGCGCAGTGCGTCACCGAAGAGGTTGAAAGCGAACACGAGCGCGAAGATGGTGATCCCGGGGAAGAAGACGTACGCCGGGTCGGTCTGCAGGTAGTCGAGGCTGCGGAAGATCATGCGGCCGAAACTCGGCGGTCGGTTCGGCGACCCCGATGTTCAAGAAGGAGAGCGCCGCCTCACCGGTGACATAGGCCGGTACGGCCAGCGAGAAGGAGACCAGGATCGGCGCCCAGATGTTCGGCAGCAACTGGCGGAAGAGCATGTGCCCGAGGCCGGCGCCGCTGGCCCGGGCCGCCTCGACGAACTCCCGCTCGCGCAGCGCGATCACCTGCCCGCGCACCAGCCGGGCGGTGCTCGTCCAGCCGAACGACGGCGAAGGCGACGATCAGCACGGCCACCCGGAACGCCGCCGGCACCTCGTCCCGCGGCCCGTAGAAGCGCAGTTCCATGGTGGGCACCACGGCCAGCGCGAAAATCAGGAACGGCAGCGCCAGCGCGAAATCGGTGATCCAGTTGATCACCGCGTCCACCCAGCCCCCCAGGTAGCCGGCGAGCACCCCGGCGACGATGCCGATCGCCGAGGTGACCACCGCCGCGGCGAACGCGATGAAGAGCGAGGTCCGCATCCCGTAGATCATCCGGATGAAGATGTCCCGGCCGAGCCCCGGTTCGAGGCCGAACCAGTGCTCACCGGAGACCCCACCGGCGTAACCGAGCGGCATCCCGAAGCCGTCCAACCCGGCCTGGAACTGCTCACCGGGCCCGATCCCGTACAGCCGCTCGATCAGCGGCGCGGCGAGCGCGATGACGAAGAACGCCACCAACATACCGCCGCTGATCATCGCGGTCCGGTCCCGCCGCAACCGGGCCCGGGCGAGTTGCCCCGGTGACCGGCCCGACGAATCCAGCCGGCTCCACCGGCGCCCGCGCGGACTCGACGGCGCTCACCCGACTTCACCGGATCGGCCCGGCTTCCGGGAAGTGGCAGGCGACGGCCTGGGCGCCGCCGTCCCGGCGCATCAGCGCCGGCTCGGTGGTCGCGCAGATCTCCCGGGCCTGCCAGCAGCGGGTCCGGAACCGACACCCGGACGGCGGGTTCAGCGGGGTCGGCACATCGCCGGTCAGCCGGATCCGACCGGCCGGGCCGAGCCGGGCCACGTCCGGGATCGCCGACAGCAACGCCCGGGTGTACGGGTGCTGCGGCCGCTGATAGATGTCGGCCCGGTCGCCGATCTCCACGATCTTGCCGAGGTACATCACCGCGACCCGTTGGCAGAAATGCCGCACCACGGCCAGGTCGTGGGCGATGAAGACGAACGCCAGGCCCAACTCCCGCTGCAGATCCCGGAGCAGGTTGATCACCTGCGCCTGGATCGAGACGTCCAGCGCGGAGACCGGCTCGTCGGCCACGATCAGCTTCGGCCGCAGCGCCAGCGCACGGGCGATCCCCACCCGCTGCCGCTGTCCGCCGGAGAACTCGTGCGGGTAGCGGTTGTAGTGCTCCGGATTGAGCCCGACCAGCTCCAGCAGTTCCCGGACCCGCCGTTGCACCCCGCCGGCCGGATTGATCCGGTTGACCCGCAGCGGCATCGCCACGATCTCGCCGACGGTGTGCCGGGGGTTCAACGACGCGTACGGATCCTGGAAGATGATCTGCAGCTCCGGCCGCAGCAGGCGCAGCGCGGCGCGCCGCGCGTGGGTGATGTCCCGCCCGGCGAAGGTGATCCGGCCGGCGGTCGGTTCCAGGAGGCGGACCAGCATCCGCCCGGTGGTGGTCTTGCCGCAGCCGGACTCGCCGACCAGGCCGAGCGTCTCGCCCGGCCCGTACCTCGAAATCCAGCCCGTCGACCGCCCGCACCACCCGGCTGGCGCGGAACCCGCCGCGCACCGGGAAGTGCTTGGTCAGCCCGGTCACGGTCAACAACGGTTCACTCACCGGGCCACCTCCCGCTCGGCATGGATCCGCAGACGCTCGTCCTCCGGCAGGTGGCAGGCGACCAGATGGCCCCGCTCGCGTACCGGCCGCAGGTCCGGCACCTCGGCCACCGACCGGCCGTCGGTGCGCTCGGCGTATCCGGCAGCGGGGGTGGAACGCGCAGCCGGTCGGCAGGTTGATCAGGCTCGGTGGGTTGCCCGGGATCGGCACCAGGTCCGCGTCCGCGTGCGCCGTGCAACGACGGCACGCTGGCGAGCAACCCCCAGGTGTACGGGTGCTGCGGCCGGCGCAGCACCTGCTCGACGCTGCCGTGCTCGACGCCCCGCCCGCCGTACATGACCAGCACCTCGTCGGCCACCTGGCTGACCACGCCCAGATCATGGGTGATCAGAATGATCGCGGAGTTGAACTCGGCCTGCAGGTCAGCGAGCAGGTCCAGGATCTGCGCCTGCACGGTGACGTCCAGCGCGGTGGTCGGCTCGTCGGCGATCAGCAGGTCGGGGTCGTTGACCAGGGCCATCGCGATCATCACCCGCTGCCGCATGCCGCCGGAGAACTCGTGCGGATACTGGTCGACCCGCTGCGCCGGCTGCGGGATGCCGACCCGGCCGAGCATCTCGACCGCCCGCCGCCGGGCCACCCGTCGCCCCGCCTCGGGATGATGCACCCGGTACGCCTCGGCGATCTGCCGACCGACCGGATAGTACGGATGCAGCGCGGAGAGCGGATCCTGGAAGATCATCGCGACGGCCCGGCCGCGCAGGGCACGAATTTCGGCCTCGGCGAGCCCGACGATGTTCCGGCCGTCGAGCAGGATCTCACCGCTGATCTCGGTCCGCCCGGGATCGTGCAGCCCGAGCACGGCCAGGCTGGTCACGCTCTTGCCCGAGCCCGACTCACCGACGATGCCCAGGGTCCGGCCGCGATCGACCGCGAACGACACGCCATCGACCGCCCGGACCACACCGTCCTCGGTGTCGAAGCGCACCCGCAGGTCGCGCACCCGCAGATAGGGCTGATCACCGGGGGGCGCCGGCGCCGATGAGTCCACGACCGCTTCCCTCCCCCGGTCCGCTGCCTGGATCCGCGCCGGTCGCGTACCTTCGACCGGCATCCGTCGATCGGAGAGAACCTACAGCAAACCTCAGCGGCTGAAAATAAGCTACGTAGCCCGACCGTCGACGCACCCGCCCGAAGCGACGGACCGCAGGTGCGACGCCAACCCGGGCCGACATGCCAAAATGAGTGCCGAGGCGAGATGAGTCGGAAGCAGGTGGCGATGTCCGTGGCGCTGTTCGGGCACGGCGGACCGTGGACCGAAGCGGAGTACCTCGCGCTCGATGAAACCCCGGAACGCGTCGAACTCCCTGCGCCCTGCACCTGTACCACCTCCGAACGGCAACCACCACGTCGAACACTCGCTGACCAAACCGGACGGGACGCTGCGGCTCACCGATCCGGTGGTCGCCGAGATCATTCCGGCGGAGTTGCTGCCCCGCCGCTGACCAGGCCGACCCGCCGCTGACCGTCGATCAGGTGCGCTGGGCTTGTCAACCTCGCATAGGGTCAGGGCCACGACCGGACACGGGCGAGGAGACGGCATGGCGCAGTTCGACGTGGCCACTATCGCGGTACAGGCCGCGCTCGACGCTGGGGCGCATTACGCGGACGCGCGGGTGATGCACCGCCGGTACGAAGCGATGTCCGCCCGCAACGGCGAGATTGAGGAACTGACCCAGGACGAGGACGCCGGCATCGGGGTACGTGCGCTGGTCGGCTCGAGCTGGGGCTACTACGCCGTACCGGAGCTTTCCGATCCGGCCGCCCGCGCGGCCGGCGCCCGGGCCACGGAGATCGCCACCGCCAGCGCCCGGGTCGCGCCCCGACCGGGCCGCCCCGGCAACACCGGCCTGGTTCCGGTCCCGGTCGCCAGCGGCTCCTGGGCCTCGGCGTGCGCCATCGACCCACTGTCGGTGGCCCTGACCGACAAGGGCGACCTGCTGGTCCGGGCCACCGGGACCAGCCGCGAGCACGGCGCCGACGTGGCGGAGGGGATCTACCAGATCTGGGACACCAGCAAGTGGTTCGTCTCCAGCGAGGGCCACCGGATCGACCAGCACATCCGGGAGTGCGGTGCCGGAATCTCCGCGACGGCGATCGGCGACGGTGAGACGCAGCGCCGTTCCTATCCGAGCTACCGGGGCCAGTACGGCACCCGCGGCTGGGAGTTGGTCAATGAGCTCGACCTGGGTGCGCACGCCGCCCGGATCGCCGAGGAGGCCCGCGAGCTGCTCACCGCGCCTGCGTGTCCGGCCGGCGAGACCACCCTGATCCTCGGAGGTGAGCAACTCGCGTTGCAGATCCACGAGTCGGTCGGGCATGCGATCGAACTGGACCGCATCCTCGGCTGGGAGGCGGCTTTCGCCGGCACCTCCTGGTTGGACCTGGCCCAGCTCGGCACCTTGCGGTTCGGCTCCGAGCTGATGAACATCACCATCGACCCGACGATCCCCGGCGCGTTGGGCAGTTTCGGCTTCGATGACGAGGGCACTCCGGCGGCGAAGCGGGATGCGGTGCGCGACGGGCGGTGGGTGGGCGTGTTGGCCGGTCGGGACTCGGCCGCCGTGGCCGGCCTGGACTACGCCGGCAGCGTACGTGGCGACGGCTGGTCCCGGCTGCCGATGGTCCGGATGACCAATGTCGGCCTGGAGCCCGGCCCGCACACCCTGGACGAGATGATCGCGGCCACTGACGACGGTGTCCTGATGGATATCAACCGCTCCTGGTCGATCGACGACAAGCGGCTCAACTTCCAGTTCGGCTGCGAGATCGGTTGGGAAATCAAGAACGGTCGGCGGGGTCGGATGCTACGCAACCCGACCTACACCGGGATCGGTCCGCAGTTCTGGCAGTCGATGGACATGCTCTCCGCGGAGACCGTCGCCTGGGGCACCCCCAATTGCGGCAAGGGCCAGCCGGGGCAGGTCGGCCATACCGGGCACCCGGCCGCACCGGCCCGGTTCACCAACGTACGGGTAGGGGTACGCGGTTGAGCACGCGGAAGGTGACACCGTTGACAACTGAACTCGATCTCGCCGCCCAGGTTGTGGAGCTGGTCCAGCGGGCCGCCGGGCCGCACGCGCAGGCCGAGGTCACCGCCGATCACCGGACGCTGGCCCTGACCCGGTTCGCCAACTCGTTCATCCACCAGAACGTGGCCGACGCGACCACCACGGTCCGGATGCGGCTGCACCTTGATGGACGGACCACCACCGGGTCGACCACGGTGGTCGACGCCGAGGGATTGCGTCGCCTGGTGGAGCGGACCGTGGCGGCGGCCCGGCTCTGTCCACCCGATCCGGCCTGGCCGGGGCTCGCCCCACCGGCACCGGTCGACGAGCACCGGAAGCTGGGACGAGGCCACCGCCGAGGCATCGCCGGGCGACCGGGCCGATCGGGTACGGGCGTTCGTCGACGCGGCCGGCGGGCTGGAGAGCGCCGGATACTGCCGGACCACCTACCGGTCCGGCGCGTTCGTCAACACCGCCGGGCAGGCGGTCAGTGGCCGCAGCGCCGACGCGGCGCTGGACGGCATCGCCCGTGCCGGCGGCGCTGACGGCGTGGCCCGGCTGGCCTCGGCCCGGCTGGCCGACCTGGACGGCGGCGTGCTGGGCGCCCGGGCCGCGGTCAAGGCCCGGTCCGGCGTCACGCCGGTCGACCTGCCGCCCGGCCGCTACGAGGTGGTGCTGGAGCCGGCCGCGGTCGCCGATCTGCTGCAGAATTTCGCCTGGTACGGGTTCAACGGCAAGTCGTACAACGAGCACCAGTCATTCGCCGAGCCCGGCGCTGAGCAGTTCGACCGGGCAATCACCCTGATCGACGATCCGACGGGCGCTCCGACCCTGCCCTTCGACGCCGAAGGTACGCCCCGGCACCGGACTCCGCTGGTCGAACGCGGGATGACCCGAGCGGTTGTCCATGACCGGCGGACGGCTGCCGAGGCGGGCACCGTCTCCACCGGCCACGCCCTACCCGGCGGGGCCGCCGCCGGAGCGATTCCGGTCAACCTCGGGCTCGCGCCGGCCGGCTCCCCGAACGGCCCGGCCCGGCCGACGAGGTGCCCGGCCCCATCGTGGACTCGGACACCGCCGCGCTGGTGGCCGGGGTGGCCCGCGGGTTACTGGTGACCGACCTCTGGTACACCCGGGTGCTCGATCCGAAAAGCCTGGTGGTGACCGGGCTGACCCGCAACGGGGTATGGCTGATCGAGGACGGCGAGGTGACCACCGCGGTGCGGAACCTCCGCTTCACCCAGTCCTACCCGCAGGCCCTCGCGCCCGGCGCGGTGCTCGGCGTCGGCCGACACGCCGCACCGCAGCCGGACAGTTGGAGCGGCAACTGGTGGTCGGCCCCACCGGTACGGCTCGCCTCCTGGCAGTTCACCGGCGGCGCGGCGGCTGAGCACGCCGGTGCGGCTGAGACACGCCGGCTACGGCGAGCAAGGCACCGGCAGTCGGTGAGCGAGTACGCGCAGTCGGTAAGCGAGGATCGGGTGAGTGAGGTTGTACACATCCACGGCAAGAACCGCCGACGGGGCTTTCATACCGGCGGGACACAAGCGAGACTCCCTTGCGCAGGTGGCCGCTGCTGTGCAGCGTAACGTGTGCACCAAATTGTGCCGGGAGACATCGGCGTGATGATGGCACGCGTAGGGCTGCGAGCGCGGGTCTTCTCGTGCCCGCGCCCGGCCGGAACACCATCCGTGCCCGTCAGCCAGACCGGGCCCTGTCAGGGAGACATAGGGAATGACAACGAGGTCGGCCTCACTATCGGCCCGACAGCCGGGCGGCGTCCGCGAGCGCGCCGCCATCGCGGCAAAGACGTTGCGTACCGACCGCTGGTGGTTCCCCCCGCTGATCACGGTGGTCGGGCTCAGCGCATGGGTCATCTACGCTACCGTCCGGGTCTTCATGCACAAGTGGTACTGGGTCGAGGAGTTCCACTACCTGACCCCGTTCTACTCCCCCTGCGTCACCGACCGCTGTCTGCCGGAGGCGGCGCACTTCGGCGCGGTGCTGCCCGGCTGGTGGATCATCCCGGACGCCGCGCTGACCCTGCCCTTCCTGCTGCTGTTCCGGCTGACCTGCTACTACTACCGCAAGGCCTACTACCGCTCGTTCTGGCTCTCGCCGCCGGCCTGTGCGGTGCCGGACGGGCACAAGACCTACACCGGCGAGACCCGCTTCCCGCTGCTCGGTCAGAACCTGCACCGGTACGCGTTCTACGCCGCCGTGGTGATCTCGCTGATCAACAGCTGGGACGCGGTTCTCGCCTTCCAGACCCCGAAGGGCTTCGGCTTCGGGCTCGGCAACCTCATCCTGCTGGGCAACGTGGTCATGCTCTGGGCGTACACAGTGTCCTGCCACTCCTGCCGGCACATCGCCGGCGGTCGACTGAAGCACTTCTCCAAGCACCCGGTGCGGTACCGGTTCTGGACCTTCGTCTCCAAGCTGAACGTCCGGCACATGCAGCTCGCCTGGATCACGCTGGGCACGCTGGCGTTCACCGACTTCTACATCATGGCGCTTTCCGCCGGCTGGTTCTCCGACCTGCGGTTCATCAACTGAAGGCCCTGACATGACTACGCGAATCGAACGGCACCACTACGACGTCGTGGTGATCGGCGCCGGCGGCGCCGGCCTGCGGGCGGCGATCGAGGCCCGGCTGGCCGGCAAGCGGACCGCCATCATCTCCAAGTCGCTCTTCGGCAAGGCCCACACGGTGATGGCCGAGGGTGGCGCGGCCGCCGCCCTGGGGAACGTCAACAGCCGGGACAACTGGCAGGTCCACTTCCGCGACACCATGCGGGGTGGCAAGTTCCTCAACAACTACCGGATGGCCGAGCTGCACGCCAAGGAGGCGCCGCAGCGGATCTGGGAGCTGGAGACCTACGGTGCGCTCTTCGACCGCACCAAGGACGGGAAGATCTCGCAGCGCAACTTCGGTGGCCACGAGTACCCCCGCCTGGCGCACGTCGGTGACCGTACCGGCCTGGAGATGATCCGCACCCTGCAGCAGAAGATCGTCTCGCTGCAGCAGGAGGACAAGGAGAAGTACGGCAGTTACGACGCGCGGATCCAGGTCTTCGCGGAGACCACGATCACCGAACTGCTGCTGGACGGGGATCGGATCGCCGGCGCCTTCGGCTACTACCGGGAGTCCGGCGAGTTCGTCCTCTTCGAGGCGCCGGCCGTGGTGCTCGCCACCGGCGGGGTCGGGCGGTCGTACAAGGTCACCTCGAACTCCTGGGAGTACACCGGTGACGGCCACGCGTTGGCCCTGCGGGCCGGCGCGACGCTGATCAACATGGAGTTCCTCCAGTTCCACCCGACCGGCATGGTCTGGCCGGTGTCGGTGAAGGGCATCCTGGTCACCGAGTCGGTGCGCGGTGACGGCGGGGTGCTGAAGAACTCCGAGGGCAAGCGGTTCATGTTCGACTACGTCCCCGACGTCTTCCGCAAGCAGTACGCGGAGACCGAGGAGGAGGCGGACCGCTGGTACACCGACCCGGACAACAACCGGCGCCCGCCGGAGCTGCTCCCCCGCGACGAGGTCGCCCGAGCGATCAACAGCGAGGTCAAGGCCGGTCGCGGTACGCCGGCCGGCGGGGTCTACCTGGACATCGCCAGCCGGCTGCCGGCCGAGGAGATCAAGCGCCGGTTGCCGTCGATGTACCACCAGTTCAAGGAGCTGGCCGACGTCGACATCACCGCCGAGCCGATGGAGGTCGGGCCGACCTGCCACTACGTGATGGGTGGCATCGAGGTCGACCCGGACAGCGCGGCCGCGGCCGGGCACGTCGAGGGCCTGTTCGCCGCCGGTGAGGTCTCCGGCGGTATGCACGGCTCCAACCGGCTCGGCGGCAACTCCCTCTCCGACCTGCTGGTCTTCGGCAAGCGGGCCGGTGGGCACGCGGCGGCGTACGCCGACAAGCTGCCCGCCCGGCCGAAGGTGGAGACCAGCGACGTCGAGGCCGCGGTGGACCGGGCGTTGGCTCCGCTGAACCGGAACGGCGGGGAGAACCCGTACACCCTGCAGCAGGACCTGCAGGCGGTGATGGGTGACCTGGTCGGCATCATCCGGCGCAAGGGCGAACTGGCCGACGCGCTGGTCCGCGCTGGCCGAGCTGCGCGAGCGGGTCAAGCAGGTGGGCGCCACCGGCGGGCGACGCTACAACCCCGGTTGGCACCTGGCGTTGGACCTGCGCAACATGCTGGTCGTCTCGGAGTGCACCGCGCTGGCGGCGCTGGAGCGCGAGGAGTCGCGCGGCGGGCACACCCGGGAGGACTTCCCGACGATGGCGCCGCAGTGGCGCACGGTCAACCTGGTCTGCTCGCTCGACGGGGAGAAGGTACGGCTGGAGCACAAGCCGCTGCCGAAGCTCCGCCCCGAGCTGATCAAGCTCTTCGACCGTGCCGAGCTGGCCAAGTACCTGACCGATGCCGAGTTGGCGGACTTCGACGCGCTCGCCGGGGACGCCCCCGCCGAGACCGCCGTCACGCCGGGCGCGCACGCTGAGGAGGCGGGCAAGTAATGGGCACGCAGAGCTCTCCGGGCGGGGCCGGCAAGGCCAACGCACCGAAGCGGCACTTCAAGGTCTGGCGGGGCGACGAGTCCGGCGGCGATCTGCAGGACTACCAGGTCGAGGTGAACGAGGGCGAGGTGGTCCTCGACGTCATCCACCGGCTGCAGGCCACCGAAGCGCCCGATCTGGCCTGCCGGTGGAACTGCAAGGCCGGCAAGTGCGGTTCCTGCTCGATGGAGATCAACGGCAAGCCGCGACTGGGCTGCATGACCCGGATGTCGACGTTCGACGAGAACGAGACGGTCACCATCACCCCGCTGCGGACCTTCCCGATCATCCGGGACCTGGTCACCGACGTCTCGTTCAACTACGAGAAGGCCCGGGAGACCCCGGCCTTCGCTCCCCCCGCCGACCTGGCCCCCGGGGAGTACCGGATGCAGCAGGTCGACGTCGAGCGCTCGCAGGAGTTCCGCAAGTGCATCGAGTGCTTCCTGTGCCAGAACGTCTGCCATGTGGTCCGCGACCACGAGGAGAACAAGACGGCGTTCTCCGGTCCGCGCTACTTCATCCGCGCCGCTGAACTGGACATGCACCCGCTGGATGCCCGGACCGACCGCAAGGAGTACGCCCAGGCGTCGCAGGGCCTCGGTTACTGCAACATCACCAAGTGCTGCACCGAGGTTTGCCCGGAACACATCAAGATCACCGACAATGCGATCATCCCGATGAAGGAACGCGTCGCCGACCGCAGGTACGATCCTCTTGTGTGGCTTGGTAGCAAGATCTTCCGTCGGGGTCAGTCCGAGAGCGGCTCGACTTCCGGGCCGGACCGGGGCGCCCTCGGTCATATCCACGCGCATGCTGGCGCCTCGGGCGACCCGAAGTCCGAGATTGAGGCAGAGCGCGGGGTCAACTGGCACCGGGAGGTGGCGCAGCCGATGGGCGCTGCGGTGGATAAGCGCGGTCGGCTGGCGATCAGCGAGTTCGCTTCCGAGCAGGCAGCCGCTCCGTCACCCTTCGGCGACGATGTGACGTTCCCGCTGCCCAGCGAGGGCCTGAACTACCACCATCCGGATCAGTAGGGGCTGACTAACCGCGTTAGGGCCTTCAGCTCGACGCAAGGGCCGTCGGCGGCATGCCGTCGGCGGCCCTTACCGCTCCGCCGCGACCCCGGCCGCGCCGTGTCGTGTCGTGTCGCGCCGTCCCGTGTCGTGCCGCGCCGTGCCCTCCCGCCACTCGCCGACCGAGCGCTGGCGCTCCTCACTCCGCCCGGACCGGGTCGGCGCAGGAGTGGAGTACGGGGGCGAGTGCGGCCACGATGGGAGCATCCGCCGGTAGCCAGGGCACACTCTCCAGTTCATCGGCGGCGAGCCAGCGCAGCTCTGAATGCTCAAGCGCCTGCGGTCGGTCGTCACCGATGAGCCTGGCCGTGTAGATCCGAAGCACCGCCCAACCATGGCCAATCGCGACGTCCTGCCCGACCCGATCGCCAACCTCGACCCGTACGGCCAGTTCCTCAGCGCATTCGCGGGCCAGCGCGACGACCTCGGTCTCACCGGGTTCCACCTTCCCGCCCGGAAACTCCCACCTGCCGGCCACCTCGGGTGGGCCTGACCGGGCGCAGGCCAGCACCCGCCCGTCCGCGATGATCGCCGCCCCTACGATGACCTTCACCTTCGCAGCCCCCCGCCTGTCACCAACCCCCGGTCAGCAGCCTCGCCGACCTGCTTGCGGCAAGCAACCCCGCTCGCCCATCCAGCTTGTCCGGGCGTCCCGGGTGGTAAATCAATCGGCGGTTCGGGTGCCTTGGGTCGCCCGCTAGGACAATAGAACACGGAAATGTGGACATGGACACACCAGCCCGACACCGACAGACTAGGGGGCGTTGACCACGACACGGGATGGCGACGATTTGGCCACAAGCCGGCAACGACGCCTGGGAGGTGTGGCGATGCGCGCTCTCTGGCGCGGACGATCAGAACGCGATTACCTGAGCGACGCACTCACCTTGCTCGCCGACTGGACCCGCGAGGGCCAGCAGATCAAGCGCACTCTGGTGCTCGACGACACGCAGCACGCGGCGCTCACCGAGCGGATCAAAGTCGTGTCGGACGCGCTGCGCCTCCGACCGGAAATCCGCCGACTGGACGGACACACCCAGATCAAGGTCGGCTCAACCAGCGGTGACAAAATCACCGAGAGTGAGGTTACTCTTGCCGCTCGTATCGAGGATGTCTTCCGAGCGGTAACCAGCGCCGGTTGACGTCGAACCGGTCAGGACGACTGGCGGGCCAGGTCCAAGGCGTACTCCGGCCACCACGTACCGGCCGTCGGCTCACCGGCCCGGCAGGCGCCGTCCGACTCACCCGGGCGCTTCACCCAGAGCAGCGCGTCGACGCGGGGCAGGCCGGCATCGGCCGACGGTACGGCACCCAACATCCGCCCCGGCGGGTTGCACCAGGCCGGAGCGCCGTTGACCGTCCCGCCCCCGGGCCACGGGCCGTTCCCGTTACGGCTGGTGTCGATTACGAAATGGGCGTTGTCGAGCGCATCCGAGAGCCGGTTGCCGTAGCGGAGGTTGTCCTTGATGGTGACGAAGTTGGCCACGTTCAACGCGAGCCCGTCAGCCTCCCGCACCCCTGACCGGCGCAGCGCGCCGGCCAGGGCCGAGATGTCCGGCACCCACACCGGGTTGCCGGCATCCAGGTAGACGTACGTCCCGGTCAGTCCGCGCAACACGGTCACCGCGTCGCTCAGCAGGTCGTACCGGTCGTTATCGCCCTTGGCGCACCCCTTCAGGGTGTCCGCCACCGCATCCGGCTCCAGGATGACCACAGCGGGCCGGGCACCAATGCCGGCCGCCACCGCCCGGATCCACTCCCGGTAGGCGTCCGCACTCGACGTACCGCCCGCGGAATAGCCGCCGCAATCCCGACCCGGAATCGCGTACGCCACCAGGACCGGCATCCGGTCAGCGGCCGCGGCCCGCCGGACCACCGTCTCGGCGTCGGCGCGTACGACGGCGGGGTCGGCATCGGTCAACCAGTGCGCGACCGGTTGGCCGGCAATCCTGTCCAGCAGCCGCGCGTCGTCCTCCCGCCCCTCGTCGCGCGCCCGGATCACCTCCGCCATCGCCAGGGTGTCCGGCTCGACGTAGAAGCGCACCCCGGCGAGCGGGTTATCGTCCACCGACAGCGCCGGACGGCGGGCCCACTCCGGTCGATCGACGTCGGCGGCAACCTCCGGAATCGCCGCTTCGTTGCTACCCCGCGTCGACCCGTCCACCGCCGACCCGCAGCCGGCGGCCAGTGCCGTGGCCAGTAGCGCGACGGTGACCGCGGCAGCGGTCGTCCGCGCCCGCCTGGTAAGGAATCTGACCGTCATGCCGGCATCCGCTCCTCGTCGTTGAGAGGGGAAGCCTAACCGGCGGGCCGACGCATCGCCCGCCCGCCGGACCAGCATGATCATCGGGGCGGGTACGTCGATCGGTGCGGCTGGCGCACTGACCGTAGGCTCGCGGGCATGGCTAACATCCCCGTTGACCGGCGCGACCAGTATCAGCAGATCCAGAGCGGCCTGCTCGACGGCGAACAGGTGATCGCGGTCTATGACGCGGTCGGCGTGGGCACCGGTTTCATCGGCCTGACCAACCGACGGGTGATCGTCCAGGACAAGTCGTTCGTCGGCAAGAAGGTGGCCATCACCAGCATCCCGTACTCGAAGATCACCAGCATCAGCGTGGTGAGCAACAAGTCCTGGGCCGGGTCGTTCTTCTCCACCGGCGCGATCGCGATCCACGTCGGCTCACAGACCTACGAGGTCGAGTTCCGCGGCGAACAGAAAGCCCACCACGTACACAACGTGGTCCTGCACTACATCTCTTGACGTTCTCTCCGTCCTAAAGGACGGAGATTCCCTCCACGCTGCGCGTGGAACACGCGGCGTCCGGGTGGATTACCGCTTCGCCGCGCGGTGCCGGAATCGCTTCCGGTCTTACCCGCGCTCCACGGTCGTTGAGGTCCGCCCGTCCGGCGGCCCTGATGTTCCTGGCGGCGTTCACATCCCGGTCGTGGGCCGACCCGCAGGGGCAGGTCCACTCCCGGACGTTCAACGGAAGTTTGTCCCCGACCGCCCCGCACACCGAACACATACGAGTGGAGGGGAACCAGCGGTCCACCTTGCCGAAGGTGCGCCCGTACCGGACGGCCTTGTATTCCAACATTGCTGTGAAGGTCGCCCAGCCGGCGTCGTGAACCGACTTCGCAAGCCGGGTCCGCCCCAAACCGGCCACGCTCAAATCCTCGACGTAGATCGCTTGGTTGTCGCGAACCATCGTGGTCGAGAGTTTGTGCAACCAGTCCCGGCGGGTGTCGCCGACCTTCGCGTGGGCCTTCGCCACCTTGACGACGGCCTTCTGCCGGTTGTTGGAGCCTTTCTGCTTGCGGGCGAGGTCCTGTCGCAGCCGGCGGAGTTTCCGGGCCGCCCGTCGTAGGAACTTCGGCGCCGCGATTTTCGTCCCGTCGGACAGGACCGCGAAATGCGTCAACCCGAGGTCGATACCCACCTCCGAGTCGACCTCCGGCAACGTCTCGTCCCCGGTCGTCGTGACGACAAACGACGCGAAGTAACGGCCCGCCGCATCCCGGATCACCGTCACGGAAGTCGGGTCCGACGGCAACTGCCGTGACCAGAAAACCCGCACGTCGCCGACCTTCGGCAACCTGAGCCGGCCGTTGTCCAACACCCTGAACCGTGAGTTGGCGGTGAACCGGACCGCCTGCCGGTTGTCCTTGCGGGACCGAAACCGTGGCGCCGCGACCCTCGGGCCTTTCCGCTTCCCCGACAGGGACGAGAAAAAGTTCCGGTACGCGGTGTTCAAATCAGCGAGGGCCTGCTGGAGCACGACCGACGACACGTCACCCAACCAGGCCCGGCCGGTGGTCTTCTTCGCCTCGGTGATGACCTGCCTGGACAGCTCCCCGTCCGTGATGTACGGCAGCTCTTGCTCGCGGGCCTGTTGCCGTGCGCGCAGCCCATCGTTGAACACCACCCGCGCGCACCCGAACGCCCGGGACAACGACTGCCGCTGACTCAGCGTTGGGTAGAGCCGGTAGTTGTACCGAAGCCGCACATTCACATTCTACCATTGGTTTATGGCCACCGGCTTTCCCGTACGCGCTGGTAGGCATTGTGTTTCCGCCCTACACGCCCACTTGGTTTTCGTAACCAAGTTCCGGCACAAGGTGTTCACCGATCGGCATCTGACCCGCCTGGAAGAAATCATGCGCGTCGTGTGCTCTGATTTCGAAACCGAGCTGATCGAGTTCAACGGCGAAACCAACCACGTACACCTGCTCGTCAACTTTCCGCCCAAGGTCGCCCTGTCGAAGCTGGTCAACTCACTCAAGGGCGTATCCAGCCGGCGGACGCGGCAAGAGTTCCCCGACCTACGCCGGCACTACTACAGGGCCAACAAGCTGTGGTCGGGCTCGTACTTCGCAGGCTCCGTCGGGGATGCGCCCCTGACCGCCCTACATCAGTACATCGAGCAACAAAACCAGCCGGGTTAGAGCACGAACTCGGGCCTTGGCGGCCCTCCCCGCGCGGGCCTTCACCCCCGCCCTGAAGAGCGGAGCACTGGCCCGCAATCCGGTAGCGCCCCGGCCGCTGCGTCGGATGTGGGTAACCGGTGGCCTTTCGCTGGCGGACGTCGGCGGGTCAGCGCAGCCGGGTAGGTACGACCGCGACGAAGCCGGCCCAGGCGTCCCGGCTGAAGGCGAGCACCGGCCCGTTGGGGTCCTTGGAGTCCCGGACCGCGACGGCCCGCGCCAGCTCGGCCACCTCGACACAGTCGGTGTCGGAGCCGCTGCGGCTGGACTTGCGCCACACCGCCTCGGTCAGGTCCGGGATGAGCATGGTGGGCCTCACTCTCGCTCGTGGTCGGCCGCAATCCGGGCGATCAGCTCCATCGAGCTTGCTGGAGTCAGCGCCATTCTCCCGAGTCTATCCGCCGCCTGCCGAAACGCGGTCACCTGATCCGGCGCCTCCAGGAAGACGCTGGAGAGCTTGTGCTCCAGATGCACCACCGCCGGGTCACGGGCGAATTCGAGCAGGACGAAGGGCCCGTCGAGCCCGGTGTGCCCGCCGATGCCAGCGGGCAGCACCGAGATGGTCACCGCCGGGCTCTCGACCACCTGGATCAGATGCCGTAGTTGCCGAGCCATCACCCGGGGCCCGCCGAGTGGCCGGCGCAGTGCCGCCTCGTCCACGATGACGTGCAGCTCCGGCGGCTCGTCGCGGGCCAGGATCGCCTGACGGGCGAGCCGGGCGGCCGTCCGGGTCCGGGCACTGCCGTCGGTGATGTCGCAGGCCCGCATCACCGCCTGGGTGTACTCCGCGATCTGCAGCAGGCCGGGCACCAGCAACGGCTGCCAGTTGACGATCCGGGTCGCCGCCGCCTCCAGTCGGATGAAGGTGCGTGACCACGGCGTGAGGCTGGTCCCGTAGGTCTCCCACCAGCCGCGATCCTTCGAGCGTTCGGCCATCCCGAGCAGCCGCTTCCGCTCCTCCCCTATCACGCCGTAGACCACCAGCAGCGAGGCGACATCCTCCGGCAGGATGCCCTGCTGGCCGGTCTCCATTCGGGACAGTCGGGATGGTTGCCAGCCGAGCTGCCGGGCCACCGCGATCGCGGACATCCCCTTGGCCTTGCGCAGTTGTCGCAGTTCGCCGCCGAGCCCACGGGCCACCACCGTGGGCGGATTCTGCTTCGACACACCATCTCCACGATTTGGGTATTGACTTGATCACGCTAAGCCGTCAATGTAGTCGCAAATTGCGGTTGGAAGCAAGACATGCTGTCACTCCACAGGAGGCGCACCATCATGCAGACCAACGAGCGAACAACCCGAGAGTCACTCCGTTTTCAGCCGTACGACCCAGCGGACTCCCCCGGCCCGATCCCGTCGGTGATCGACCGGTTCCGGCGTGGCCGGATTGAGGAGCCGCAGCCGAGCGACGCCGAGCAGGAGGCCGCCCGCTACACCGTGCTGCTGGTCTCCCCCGAGGCGGCCGAGCAACTTGGCGCGCCCCGCTTTGACGCCGGCCTGCGGCTGTACCGGGAGACCTACTGGGACCACAACCCGGCCGACCTGGACGAGGCAGCCGAACTCATCGAAGAAGCCTGCGGCGAAGCCGTCGTGCTGGTCGAACACCACTCCGACCTGACCTACTGGACCGCCCGCGTACGCGGCTAACCCGGCACACCTGGCCGATCGTCCGACCATCTTCTTTGGAGTGACGATCTAACCTGCGCCCCCACGTTGAACCCGCAACCAGAGTCCGACTCGATCGTTGCCCTCTGTGGACTCCGAGCCGGAGCACCCTTTGCGTTGAGGCAAATCTCACTTATCGGTGCACGCAGGACAAACCACCTCTATTGTCCCGACATGACGCCTAAGGCGTCATCCCGATCCCGCAGTACGCGTCGCGCTCAAGGACGCGGAGCAACTTGGTTGGCGCTTCGAGCCAGCTACCGGGCGCGCCGCCCACGTCTTCGGCAAGCTGCTCTGCCCGGAAGGCGGCTGTCAGCCAATCTGGGTACTGAGCACGCCAAGAGGGGACCCCCAGAGCCGGATCCTTCGCCGGAACCTGGCTAAATGTCCGCATAACGACGCCGGTGGGCTTACCGAAAGCTAATCTGGTTCTGTACTCAGGTGAGTACAGCCGGTACTGTCAACCAGATCGACGCGAGGAGGGAGCGTAATTGACCCGCGAGCTATCTGACGCGAGAAGGCTCTACATGTTCACGCTCGCCGTGGACGCCGTTGACCTGAGCAGTGAGGAGGTAGTTGAGGCGCTCATCTCGGGCGACTTCGAAGTGTATCCGGCCGTCATAGATGGCAAATCCCTGCTGACATATCGCCTGTTCGCCGAGAACAGTTACGACGCGGTGCTCGACGCCGTCGGACATTTGCAGTCCCTCCTCTCCGACGCTGTGGCCCGCCGGATCGAGCCAGACCTGGTCTCCGTCAGCGACATCGCAAGCCGACTCGGTCGGCCACGCGAATCAATCCGCGCCTGGGTCATCGGCACCCGAGGACCAGGCGGATTCCCTTCCGCACTGGCCTTGATTGGCGGCGGCATTAGGGTCTGGGACTGGCCAAGCGTGAACGAGTGGCTGAAGCAGCACGATATCGATGGACACGATCAGGAAACCCTGCTCTCGCGGGAAGAAGTCGATGAACTGAATGTCATGCTCCGACGGCACGCCAGGAAAGACTCGAAGAAAACGACCCCACACGGGTCACCGACAGAAAGCCCCGAACCCGTGTCGCCCACCGCGCTTCTGACGCGGACCTGAGCGGACGATGACGAGGTCTGCGGTTGCTACCTAAGCATCGACTGCTGGTCAGTGCGCGCCGCCCAGGTTGAGGAACGCCACACCGGCAATAATCAGACCGGCCCCGATGACCTTGGTCAGGCTCAACGGCTCGCCGAGGAAGACCGCGCCGATCGCCACGATCGCCACCGTGCCCAACCCGGACCACATCGCGTACGCCACCCCGACCGGCACATCCCGCACGGCCAGCGACAGCAGGACGAACGAGAGCGCGTACCCGGTGAGGCAGCCAACCGTCGGCCAGAGCCGGGTGAAGCCCTCCGTGGCCTTGAGCAGGCTCGTCCCCACCACCTCAGAGGCGATCGCGGCCAACAGAAACAAATACCCCACGGCCACCAAACCCCGGTCCAGAATGATCATGACGGATCAAGTCGAATCCGCACGCGGCGGAACGTACGCACCGTTCCCGTCTTCAACCCACAGGTACCCGGCACACCGCGCCACGGCAGCCAGCCATCCGATTGTCCCTCACCCGGATCTTCGGGCCACTGAGCCGTTCGTCACCCTGAGCAGTTATCACAACCAGCCTTACCTTCGCGTTCGCGTCACAGTCAGCGAGGGGTGCCCGTCGTCAACAGCCCGTCGGCCTCGGCCCGGCGTTCACACTCTTCCACCGACGCGCAAGGGAAGTGGACGTCCTCGACGCCCGGCAGCTGACGCAGATCAGCTTCGAAGGAGCCGATCTTGGCACGGTCGAACGCCGCCCGATCCTTCATCGTGATCCGAAATGACTCCGGGAGATCTTCCCTACTGATTCGCTTGAGCAGCGTAGGGTCGTCCTTCAACCGCTCCTCGATTTCTCGGTAGGTCACATCTCTGGATATGAAGGTGACCGTGGCGGCACCCGGCATGGCACGTAACATCGCCTCGATGTCCTTTTTCTGAGGCCCGCTCAAATCGTCCTTGAGGTACACCGAGATATCGGGAACCTTCTGCGTCTCATCCAATGCATCGGACGTACAGGCACCAAGACCGACGACCGCCAGGACCAGGACGAGAAGCGTCAATCTCCGCATGGTCGGCAGCATAACAAGCTGCGCACTGCGGACTTGAGGTGCGAACATCACGTGGGTGATTACCTTTCGGGTGGGCGGATCTACCGGAACAGGTACGCCGTGCCATCGAAACCATCATCGGTGGCCCGGTCCAGGAAGCGGTCTCGCAACCCGGCGGTTTCTCCCCGGGCACCGCCGACCGGGTCCGGACCAGCAACGGGCGACGGGCCTTCGTCAAAGCGGTAAGCCCGGCGCAGAACCAGGACAGTCCGAACCTACTGCGCCAGGAGACCCAAGTGACGGCCGCGTTGCCCGCCTCCGTACCGGCGCCGCGCGTACTCGGCAGTTACGACGACGGCACCTGGGTGGCGCTGGTCTTGCAGGACGTCGAGGGTCGCCACCCCGCCACCCCCTGGGCGTACGACGAGCTGGAACGCGTCCTCGCCGCGCTCGCCGACCTGACCGCACCTCGACGACCTCTGCGCCCTCGCCGATCGCGGACTCGCCGCCCTCACCGGCGACGCCCTCGTACACACCGACATCCGGGCCGACAATCTCCTGCTCACCCCGGATGGCACAGTGGTTGTGGTCGACTGGCCCTGGGCGTGCCGCGGTCCGGCATGGCTGGACACCCTGCTGCTCCTGATCAACGTCCGGCTCTTCGGCGGTCACGACACGACCGCGCTGCTGGACCGGTGCGCAGCAGCCACCGACGCCGACCGGCCTCCCCACCCTACGGTCCTTCCAGCGGGCTCAGGCCGACACGATCATGTCCTGGCTCGGCGAATTGATCGACGCCCTCATCCCCCTCCCCGCTCGCAACGGCAGCTACCGCTAACGAGCTGGGTGAGCTCCCCGACCGAAGCCTCCGCCACCTGATCCGGAAACAGCCCGTAGAGACTTCGTTGCACGATTCGAAGCCTCCCTACCAATGGCAGCATTGGCACCATGAGTGGCAGCAAGAAATACTCAATCAGCCTGCCCGAGGAGCTCGCTGAATCCGTACACGCCCAGGTCGGACCTGGCGGTTTCTCCGCCTACGTCTCTGAAGCCCTCGAACAGCGCGTCGCCATGGACAAGCTCCGCGAGATCGTCGCCGACTTCGAGACCGACAACGACGAACTCACCCGCGACGAGGTCGAGGCCGCCCGCGACCTGCTGCGCCATGACCACCGTTGAGGCCGATGTAGGGCTCCTCGTGGCTCGGGGGAAAGCCCAAGGCTGACGGTGCCGATCCCCAGCTTGAGAATCGGGTCAGACGTTGAAGCGGAACTTAGAGCCGCGATCAGCCCACCAGCAGGAACGACTCTCGACAGCTGATCACACGGCACCCGAGGTTGCCATGGCTGATCAGGGGTCCACAACGTTTGACTGTGTCTTGTGCCCCCAGTGTGCCCCACATCCGCCGGCCTTCCGATCTTGTGGATTGAGATTGAGTCTTTTACGGTCGGCCGGTGGACTACGGAACCTTCGCCGGATTCGGCCTGCTGCTCTGCGCGGGACTCAGCTGCCTATTCCTGGTTGCCGCCGTAGGGCTCCTCGCCGCCTGGTGGAAGCCGAAGGATTGATGCACCGCCCGACCCCTCGCTTGTAAGCTCTGCGCACCCCATCCGGCGTCGTCCGTGCGCCTCGCTGGCGTCTGGCGCTCGTCCGCCGGGCCGTGGCCCTGGTCCTCCTCATCGTCCCCGGTTGCTGTCGACAGTCCCTTGTGATCGAATCCGTACGACCGGGGAGACAGCAAGGGAGACCAACGTGAGTCGGGAGGGCACGCGTCAGGGATGGTTCCGGGGCCGCTACCTTGTCGCTGCTCTGCTCCTGGCCGTAGTTGCCTCATGCGCGGGAAGCTCCGTGGTGATGCGCGCATTCAATAACTGTGATGTCGGAGTCAACGCAACTGCGAACGCTTTCGGGATCGTCGCGCTGCTTCCGGTGCTGGTCGTCGCCCATGGTGTCGCCCTCGCCGTCGCATACATGGTCATCAGACGGTGGAATGTTTCCCCAGTCATGCGGAGTGCCGTCGGAGTGTTGACCACTGTTGTCATCGTGGCGGCCATCTTCTGGGCGTACTTCGCTAATGCCGGGTTACCCCTACAGAACTCTCTATGCCCCACCGGAGAGCCACCCTGGTGGCCGTACTGGCTGCCGCCGTCCCACGATGTCTACCCGTAGTCACGGCAGCCGCGTTCGCCGGCCCAGCTTCGCCCCCAGTGACCCCTTTCGTGTCAAGGAATGATCATCCGTCAATGAGCTGGGCAAGTAGACGGGGTGAGCTGCCGGAACAGTCCACCATCGCCCGTGGGCGTCCGGCGTCGGTCGTCCCAGTCGTCACCCAGTTGGTCACCCAGCCCGAGAGTCAGACGTTGAAGCGGAACTAAGATCGGCTCTCCCCTGACCTGCTGCGACCTGGCCGGCATGCTGGTCACGCCCCGCCTTCGGGTCACGTCATTGGTTGCTGGTTGCCGATGTTTCACGCTGTCTCGTGCCCCGTGTGTGCCCCCGGAAGACTCCTTAACCCCTAGGGCAACAATCGAGCCGTCCCCACCTGCCTCGATCCTCGCTGCACCTTGTGTTCAGCTTCTGCCGTCATCCAGCAGCGTCCAGCCGCGTCCGCCTTGATTGTCACTCACTTAGTCACTCAGCGGGTTCCGGGGTCTCAGCTAGCGCCCTATACGCGTCGTCTAGCCTCTTCTCCAAGGCCGAGACTATAGGGTCGAGAATAGCAGCGAGTTCACTAGGGTTCTTTGCCAGCAAGGCTCCGTGCCGGAGTGCGCCGGAACCTTCATAAGTCATACGACCTCTCGTCATCGATAGAAGAGCACCGCCTACCTCGCAATAAACCACTGGAAAATCCCCACGAAAAGCCGTATTTAAAGCAACATCTACAGCCCTAAGGACCACATACCCCGAATATCCGGTTTCGTAAACACTAGGCCGCAATCCAGTGCGTATCCGACTAAACTTATCCAAATCCCAGTAACGATTATTGCATTCATCTATGCGGCCCTGGATCGCCCTTAGCGCAGCCACCCCTAACGCATTGGAGCTAGACTCCTTCAACTGCTTAAGGGAGGTGACTTGGACATTCGTTAGCTTGGCAGCTTCGAGCGCCCCTCGCTGATGTCCAGATTCAGACATCAAAAGTCCTCGATCAGCGCCAAGGTCGGCAACGATTTCCCTTAGGGCCAACACGTGAACCTTGGAAACACGCCGCCGCCAACTCTTGCACTCAATAACCCATAAAAGACTAAAACCAACATGCTCAGAACGAGCAACAACGTCGATGTCATGGGATGTGCGAACTCCCTGAAGCGTTAAGTTTGTTTCAGCCTGCAATCCAAGACTCCGGAAGAAATCCGCCACGTCATCTTGGTAATCGCTCCAGTCAGGCATGACGCTAGTATTGCCTGCCAGAATCACACTCCTCAACCTCCTGCCCGCCATCCCGTCTGCCGTCGACCCGCCCTCTGGGGAGCGGGCCGGCGCCCGGGGCGCCACTACGGGCGAACCGTGACGGCTCGTACGGACGCTGGCGCCTCGGGTGGTGGTCTGCTCGGCTTGCCCGGGTCGATGGCTGGCGGGATGGCTCGCGTAACCACCCATGAACCAGGCGCCCGCCGACGGACCCCCGGCCATCCCGGAGCCGGAGCGGCCCCCGCCGGAGGCGCGGTAACCGCCACCCCGCACGATGCCCCGGCTCGCCTACGGGCGCGGCGTGCGCTTCGCCACGCCGCGCGGTCTTGCCACGTCCGGCCGGCTGCCGGCCCACCAACCTCATCCACTTTTCGGCGCTGTCGTCTCCGGCGGCCCAGTGGGCTTCCGCTTTCCGCGCCAGCCGCCGGGCGTGTTGCGTGACCGGAGTGGAGCGCCAGCGGAGCGACGGGCGCGCGCCCAGGCGGCGGCGCGTGCGGCCCGTTCAGGGCCGCCTTGACTGATCAAAACTCACATCGCCGGAACTCCGCTCGGCGCTCGTCGTCTCGCCGCTGTTGTCCCGTCGGAAGTTCAGGCATGGGCCGCTGACCGGGCGAAGGTGCTCGCTCCAAGCACACTGCGGAATCTGGTTAGCCTGCTTCGGTCGATCTACGCAGCGGCGGTACTGGATCGGCTCGTCGGTCGATCGCCTGTGGTCCGGCTCAGCCTGCCGTCGGCACACCGGGAGCGCATCGTGCCGCTCACCGTCGAGCAGGTACGGGCACTTGCTGCGGCAATGCCAGATCGGAACCGGGCAATGGTCATCGTTCAGGCCGGGCTCGGACTCCGGCTCGGCGAACTACTGGCGCTGCGGGTCCAGGATGTCGACCTCGATGCGCGGGTGGCCCGGATTGAATGGCAGTTCGCGCCACAATCAAAGATACGTACGGTGCCAAAGACGCCACGATCACGCCGGGTCGTTCCGCTCCCCCAAGTCGTCGCCACCGCAATCCGGGAGCACCTGGCTGACTTCCCGGCCGCGCTGGACGGAACCATCTTCACCACCCGCTTCGCCGGGCCGTACCGGCACGACTACTACGGTTCCCGCATCTTCGGGGAAGCGGTCGGAAAGGCCGATCTACCGGAGAGCACGACCAGTCACGACCTGCGGCACCATTACGCCTCGGTGCTGCTGATGCAGGGCGAGTCGGTCATCGTGGTCGCCGAACGGCTGGGACACGAAAACGCGTCCCTCGTCCTGTCGACGTACGGGCATCTGATGCCCGACTCGGAGGAACGCACCCGCCGCGCGGTCGATGACGCGTGGGGCTGTGCCCCCGATGTGCCCCACGACGAGAGCCCAACCCGCTGACCAGGGCGAACGGGCCGGATTCAGACGTTGAAGCGGAACTCCACCACGTCGCCGTCCTGCATGACGTACTCCTTGCCCTCGATCCGGACCCGGCCGGCGGCCTTGGCCGCCGCCATTGCGCCGGCGGTCACCAGGTCCTCGAAGGAGACCACCTCAGCCTTGATGAAGCCGCGCTGGAAGTCGGAGTGGATCACACCGGCGGCTTCCGGCGCGGTCGCCCCGACCGGAATGGTCCAGGCCCGCGCCTCCTTCGGCCCGGCGGTGAGGTACGTCTGCAGCCCGAGGGTACGGAAGCCGACCCGGATGAGCTGGTTGAGTCCCGGCTCGGACTGGCCGATCGACTCCAGCAGCTCACGGGCCTCCTCCTCAGGCAGGTCGATCAGTTCCGACTCGACCTTGGCGTCCATGAAGACCGCCTCGGCTGGGGCGACCAGCAGGCGCAGCTCGTCGAGGAAGTCCGGGTTGCTCAGCTCGGCCTCGTCGACGTTGAAGACGTACAGGAACGGCTTGGTGGTGAGCAGGTGCAGCTCGCGCAGCTCGGCCACGTCGATGCCGGCCTTGGCCGCCCCCGAATAGAGGGTGACCCCGGTGTTGAGCAGTTCGACGGCCTTCTTGGCCGCCGCGACGGCCGCCGCCCGGTCCTTGCGGAGCTTGGCTTCCTTCTCCAGCCGGGGCAGCGCCTTCTCCAGTGTCTGCAGGTCGGCCAGGATCAGCTCGGTGTTGATCGTCTCGATGTCGTCGGCCGGCGAGACCTTGCCGTCGACGTGCACCACGTTCGGGTCGGAGAAGGCCCGCACCACCTGGCAGATCGCCGAGGCGTCCCGGATGTTCGCCAGGAAGGCGTTACCCCGCCCCTGCCCCTTCGACGCGCCCCGGACCAGGCCGGCGATGTCAACGAACGACACCGGTGCCGGGACGAGCTTCTGCGAACCATGGATCTCGGCGAGCTTATTCAGCCGCTCGTCCGGCAGGCCGACCACGCCGACGTTGGGCTCAATCGTGGCGAACGGGTAGTTCGCGGCGAGCACGTCGTTCTTGGTCAACGCATTGAACAGGGTGCTCTTGCCGACGTTGGGCAGGCCGACGATACCAATGCTGAGACTCACGGGCGGCCAGTCTACGCGCCGTCCCGGACCGCCTCGCCGGTGCGGCCGGTTGACGGTGCGGCGGGCGGCCGCGTGGCCCCGGCCACGAGCAGCCCGATGGCCAGGGCCGCCAGCACCACCAGCAGGGCCCGGAGCACCCCGACCTGCTCGGCGAGGAACCCGATCAGCGGCGGACCGGCCAGGAACGCGGTGTAGCCGATCGAGCCGACCACCGAGACCCGGACCGCCGCCCGGTGCGGTTCGTCGGCGGCCGCGCTCATCCCGACCGGGAAGCCGAGCGACGCGCCGGCACCCCAGAGCAACGCGCCGACGATGGCCCAGGGCAGGGCGGAACTGAACACCACCACCAGCAGGCCGGCGAGCGCCAGGAACGCGGTGGCCCGCAGCACCGCCACCCGGCCCCACCGTTCGAGCGCATTGCCGCCGACCATGCGGGTCGCGGTCATCGCGGCGACGAAGACGCCGAACCCGACCGCGCCGAGCGCGTCGCTGGTGCGGTAGCCATCCACCAGCGCGAGGGTCAGCCAGTCGTTGGCGGCGCCCTCGGTGAAGGCGAAGGCGAGCACCAGCAGGCCGACCAGCAGGGTCCGCGGCTCCCGCCAGGCGAGTAGCGCGCCGGACCGGGACTGCTCGACGCCGGCCGGTCGGGCCGGTACCGGCAGGAAGCGACGGGTCACGACCGCTACCACGGCGAGGGCCAGCAGGGCGGTGACCGCGAGCTGGGCGGTGACCGGGATGCGCAGCGCCGCCGTACCGGCGCCGAGTAGCGCGCCGGCCACCGTACCGAGGCTGAAGCCGGCGTGGAAGCGGGGCATCAGGGTACGACCGAGCCGCCGCTCAACGTCAGCCCCTTCGACGTTGATCGCGACGTCCCAGACGCTGGTGCCCATGCCGGCGACGAAGAGGCCCAGCCCGGCCATGGGTGCGATAGCGAAGTTCATGCTCACAGCCAGGACGAGCAGGCCGGTGGTGACCGAGATGCTGCCGGCCAGCACCGCACGGGCCGGACCGACGCGATGCACGAGCGGCCCGGAGAGCGGCAATGCGGCTACCGCCCCGGCGGAGAGGCAGAGCAGCAGCAACCCGAACTGCGCCGCGCTGAGGTGCAGGCCGTCCCGGATCGCCGGGGTCCGGGACACCCAGGACGCGAAGGTGAGGCCGATGGTGCCGAAGGCGATGGCGACCGCTACCCGGGTCTGCTCCACCCCGGCGGATCCACGCTTGCCTGGCCTTTGTACATCAGTCCGAGCAGGTTCTGCCGATGCGGCAGGCATTCCGGCACCCGCCGCGGACAGCGGGGTCGACTCGGTGGAATCAGTTGACATGGGACAGGTTCAACCGCATAGTTCCTCCTCGATCAAATCCCGCTCCAGGCTACTGCCATCAACTGGGCCGGGCCGTACCGTCGATCTCCGACAGCCTTCGTGGCGGTCAGGTCCGATTCCCGCGAGTCAGCGGGGCGTCGGCGCGGCACTATCGATGACGTGGAGTTGGACTTCGAGCGGTGCTACCGGGCGGTCGACAGCCGTGACCAGCGTTTCGACGGGTGGTTCTACACCGGCGTGACCTCGACCGGGATCTACTGCCGCCCGTCCTGCCCGGCGATGACGCCGAAACGGGAGAACGTCCGATTTTATTCGTCGGCCGCCGCCGCCCAGCGGACCGGACTGCGCGCCTGCCGCCGGTGCCGACCCGACGCGGCGCCCGGCTCGCCGGAATGGGACGCCCGCGCCGATCTGGTCGGTCGGGCGATGCGGCTGATCAGCGACGGGGTGGTGGACCGGGAGGGCGTTCCCGGCCTGGCCGCCCGGCTGGGCTACACCGAACGGCACCTGCACCGGATACTGACCGCTGAGGTGGGTGCCGGTCCGCTCGCGCTGGCCCGGGCGCAGCGGGCGCAGACCGCCCGGATCCTGGTGGAGACGACCGACCTCGGGCTGGCGGAGATCGGGTTCGCCGCCGGCTTCGGCAGCGTACGTCAGTTCAACGACACGATCCGGGAGATCTATGCGGCGGCGCCGTCGGAACTGCGTACCTCGGCTCGCCGCCGAACCGGCACCGCCGGGGCCACGACGACCATCGGGCTCGCGACGGCCCCCGGATCCGGGGCCGGCACCATCTCGCTCCGGCTGGCCCACCGCCCGCCGCTGCACGCTGACGCGCTACTCGACTTTCTCGCCCGACGCGCGATCGCTGGGGTGGAGGAGGGCGGCCTCGGGTCGTACCGCCGGGGTTTGCGGCTACCGCACGGGCCGGCGGAGGTCACGCTGACTCCGGCGCTCGGGCATGTGGCGGCGACCCTGCGCCTGGCCGATGTGCGGGATCTGGCGCCGGCGGTGGCCCGGTGCCGTCGGTTGCTCGACCTGGATGCCGATCCGGAGGCCGTCGACGCGGCGCTCGCCGAGGATCCGGCGCTCACCGCCGTGGTCGCCAAGGAGCCCGGGGTACGGGTGCCACGCGCGGTGGATGGCTTCGAGATGGCGGTCCGGGCCATCGTCGGTCAGCAGGTCTCCGTCGCCAGCGCCCGGTCCACGCTCGCCCGCCTCGTCGACGCCACCCACCCCACCATCCACCCGGTTGATCATGAGGTTATCGCTCCCGGAGAGCGCTTTCTCGAACGACAACCTCATGATCAACAAGGGGTAGGGGGTGGCGGTGCTGGTCAACTGGCGGCGTTCCCGTCGGCGGTGGAGGTGCTCGCGCTACCGGATACGGCGTTCGGCATGCCGGCCGCCCGCCGCCAGACCATCCGGACAGTGGCCCGAGCGGTGGCCGACGGCAGACTCGATCTCGACCCGGGCGCGGATCGGGAGGAGATGGTCCACCTGCTGACCGAACTGCCCGGGATCGGGCCGTGGACCGCCAACTATGTCGCAATCCGGGGCAGCGGCGACCCGGACACTTTCCTCGCCACCGACCTCGGGGTACGCCGCGGCGCCGCGGCACTCGGCCTCCCCGAGAACCCGAAAGCCCTTGACGCGTACGCAACCCGCTGGTGCCCCTGGCGCTCGTACGCGGTGATCAGATTGTGGAGAGCGGCATGACCAGCCTGGACGGCACCACCATTGACACCCCGATCGGTCCGCTGACCGTCCTGACCGGCTCGGACGGAGCGGTCCGGGCCGCCGGTTTCACCCCGGACACCGAGGCGTTGCTGCCCCTGATCCACCCGAGCCTGCGCGGCGAAATACGGTCACGGTCGGAGCTGGGGCCGATCAGCGTCGCCGTAACCTCCTACCTGGCCGGTGAACTCACGGCGATCGACGAGGTGCTGGTCGAGCAGCACACCGGCGGGGCGTTCATGGCGCACTCCTGGCAGACATTACGGCAGGTGAAACCGGGCCAGCCGGTGACGTACAGCGGGTTCGCCGAGCTTTCCGGTCGGCCCCTGGCGGTGCGTGCCGCCGCGGCGGCCTGTGCTCGCAACGCCGCCGCACTCTTCGTGCCGTGTCACCGGGTGCTGCGTCTCGACGGTGGGCTCGGCGGCTACCGATGGGGGCTGCCGGTAAAGAAGTGGCTTCTCAATCACGAACGACAGTCGTCGGCAGGCTGACCCATCTCAGCCCCTTCCCATTTCACAAAGAGTTCAGCCTGTTGCTTTTCGGGGTCGGGGCGGGCCGGCCCCAGCCGACCGTCGCAGCAGGTGACCGGCGATCCGGTGCTCTGCGATAGCGCGGCAAGAAACCCGTCGGGACTGACAGGGTTTCTTCCGCGCTATCTCGGTTTGGCGGGCGCCGGTGACGCGGGGTCACCGGAATCGGTGGTTCCGGCATTGGGGCGGCCCGAAAAGCGCAACAGGTTTCCACGCCGGCCAAATTTTACGCGATCATGAATACGCGGCATTGGCTCGACTCTCCGCTTTATACAGTAAGGAAGAGCGGTCAACTGTCGCGTCTTGTAGCAGCGATTTCCATTTGTTCCGCACCGGGGTCGCGCAACCTCCGTCCTCCGTGATAGACCTATTCACAAGCCGGTTACGGGTTCCACCACCCTTTGAGGCCCACGTCGGGATAGAGCCCGTCGTCACTACCTAAGGCTCTCTCCTCGGCCAAGGATCGCCAGGCCGTCGACTTGGAGCAACGGTTCCAGCGGAATCTCCTCATGAGGTGGAGCATGCCCAGAAAGATCATCGAACCGAGCGGACCAACCCTGCGCGCCCAGTGGCTCGGCGCCCAGCTGCGCAAGTTGCGCAACGAGCGCGGAATCAGCCTCGACCAGGCAGCGCAGTATCTGGAGATCGACTCATCCGGCCTGGCCCGGTTCGAACGCGCCGAGTGGCCGTTCCGGCGGGAGTACGTGCTGGCGCTGCTCGACTGCTACGACATCCGGGATCCCGCGTTCCGGTCGCGGATGGTGCAGCAGCAGGAGGAGCAGTGGCGGGTCGACATCCACGACACCGAGGTGACCGGCATCGATCCACGATCAGGAGCGGGTCAACCTGACCTGGTTGGAGGGTCGAGCCGAGCTGATCTGCGTCTACGCCACGATGGTGTTGCCGGGGCTGCTCCAGACTCCCGAGTACGCCGGTGCGGTGATGCGGTACTACGACTATCCGGAGCACGCGGTCGCCGAAGGGGTGCGACGCCGGATGGCCCGGCAGCAGGTGCTCACCGGCCCTAAGCCGACCAAACTGTCGGCGATCATCGAGGAGACCGCGCTCCGGCACCAGGTCGGCGATCCGGCGATGATGCGGGACCAGTTGCTCCACCTCGTCACCGCCGGAAAAAACCCGAACATCGAGATCCGGGTGATGCCCCCGGCCGCATTCCGTCCGGAAGGCTCGTGGGGTCAGTTCACCCTCCTCCGGTTCCCGAAGCCGTACCGCTCGGTTGGCTACTACGAGAACATCGCCGGCCGGTTCTACTTCGAAGCGCCGACGAGCAAGCGTTTCGTCTCGGCTTACGATCGGTTGCGGAAGGCCGCCCTGCCCCCGAAGGAGTCGGCGGAGCTGATCGCGGCGGTCGCGAAGGAGTGGTCATGAGCGAGGTCAAGGCCGCCTGGCACATCAGCTCGAAGAGCGACTTCGGAGGCAACAACTGCGTCGAGGCCGGGCCGCTGGTCGACGGCTCCGGCCAGATCGCGGTACGCCACAGCAAGAATCCGAACGGTCCAGTGATCGTCTACACCCGAGCCGAGTGGGACGCCTTCCTGGCCGGCGCCAAGGACGGCGAATTCGACTTCTAAGCCACGTCGATCAAGGACTTCCCCATCGATCAAGGACTTATCGCGGCGGATCAGAGATCAAGACACAGCGATAAGTCCTTGATCGACGGGGAGGGGATCGCGTGGAGGGAGATGTGGGGAGGGGCGAGGCGGGGCCGGCGGGATCAGTACGGCCAGCCGCGCAGGAAGCGCAAGCCGAGCAGGAAGGTGACGATCGCGGGCGCGAGCAGCAAGGTGATCGCCTGCAGCCGGTAGGCAATTCTGTGCCGCATCAACTCCAGCGCGTTGGCCAGGACGATCACGCCGGCCAACATCATGAACCCACCCCACCAGTCCGTCCCGCCGAAGTCGATCACGCCGGCCTGCAGCAGCAGGAACGTCACCCCCAGCACGGCACCGCCCAGCGCCAGTGTGGCGACCGTCCGATGCAGCCCACGCGCGAGCGGATGCGCCGGCCGCCAGGCGTAGGTGCCGGCCACAGCCAGCGACGGCAACGTGATCATGAGGGGCCACCCTCGACCCATCGCGCCGAGCATCAGGATCGCGCCAACGCCGAAGACCAGGCCACCCACACAGGCCATCACGTACCCGCCGAAGGCCCGGCCGCCACCGCGGACCAGCAGCGGACCGCCGGACGCCGCGAGCAACGCCCCAGGTACGACGATGAAGCCGGCCCACCAGTGAAACCGGCCGATCGACTGCGCCACGATGGTCACCGCCGCCACGGACAGCGCCGTGATACCCGCGCTGGCCAGCCAACTCACCGACGTCCTACGGTTGTCCTGAGCTGCGGTCCGGATGTCTGAAGTCACCCTCTGAGCCTGCACCACCGGGCAGGTCCAGACCATCCGGCCAGCCCTACCAAGCGCCTACCGGCTATCCCTAAAGTGGCGCCGGGCCGCCTCCAGGGAGCCAATCATCTGCCGCGTCATGAAGCACGCCCAACAAGATCATCGAAGGGCCCCGCTCAGACGCCGTCGGCGATGTCCCGTAGGGCGGCGATGTGGTCGGTGAACGCGTTCCGGCCGGCCGCCGTCAACGACAACCAGGTACGCGGGCGCTTGCCGACGTGCCCCTTACGTACCTTGACGTAGCTCGCCGCCTCCAGGACGGTGACCTGCTTGGACAGCACCGAATCCGACACCTGAACCGCGTCCCGGATGAAGGCGAATTCGGCCTCGTCTGCCGGCACCAGTGCCGCCATGATGCTGAAACGCACCGGCGCGTGGATGGTTTCGTTGAGCCGGTGCCGGGGGTGCGTGGCCTCGGCACCGCTCATCGGCGGGCACCCGCTGCCATGCGGGCTCCGGCAAGCACCATCGGTAGGGCGACCAAGGCACAGTAGGCGGCCATCAACGGCCACGACAGTCGCTGACGGAGCACCGCCACCCCGACGCTGTACAGCACCATGGTGATGACGAAGGCGCGGACGTACGCCCGGCCGAACCCGCGTTGGGACACCACCTGTGCGCGGCGATGCCACAGCATCAGCACCCCCAGCAGGACTCCGTAGACCGCGAACGACACGGCGAAGGCGCCCGGGCGATGCGGCGTGAAGTAAAACGCCGCGGCCAGTGCGCCCGCCACCAGAAGACCCACTCCGGCCGTGGTGATCGAGCCTACGACGGCTCCCCGACGGGCGGTTCCGGCGGCGAGTTGGCGGGCGGTGACCAGGTGCTCCCGCGCCTGGTCACCGGCGGGTAGGGAGAAGTTGTCCGGCATCATTTTGCCAGACTAGCAAGCACTTTCCGAGTTGGAAAGTACTTGCGATCGATCAGCGGCGGCTGAGGTCAGAAGTCCCCGCCGCCAAAATCGCCGCCCCCAAAGTCGCCACCGCTGAACCCGCCGCCAAAATCGCCGAGTCCACCGAATCCGCCACCACCATCGCCACCACCGGCGCCGAAGTCGGCAGCGGCGCTATCCGTGGCGGCGCCGACATCGCCCGCACCGTCGAGGCCAGCGCCGTCCGCGAAGCCCTCCTGATAGCCAGCGCCATATCCGGGGTCGGCGAAGGCGGGCGAGAAGAGCGCGTCGGCGATCAGCATGCCGCCGATCACGCCGGCACCGGCGGCCAGACCGGTCTTCCACCAGGGCGTCGAGTACCAGCCCGACGGCACCGGGCGACCCTGCATCCGGCCGCCCGGATAGTAGTACGGCGTACCCGCGCCGGGCTGCGGTCCGGCCGCGAAGGTCTGCCCTTGGACGTTGACCTCGCGCGGCACGGTGATCGCACCGACGCCCCGGGCGGCGGCCAGGGCCGGCAACTCGGGTCCGGGGTCGATGCCGAGCGCGGTCCGGGCGGCTCGGATGTACGCCAGCCCCTCCAATGCGGTTTCCCGAGACAACTCGAACTGCTTCGCGGTCCGGGCCTGCTCAAGCTGGCTGCCGGCGGCGTTGTACCGCTCCCCCGCGTCAACCAGCGCCTGCCGGACCGCCGGCTCGTCGCCATGCAGGTTCATCACCTGGCCGCCCAGCCGCTCGTACCACCGTTGGGCCTCGGCGCGGGCATCGGCCAACTCGCGGGCCTGTCGGGCCGCGCTCTCCCGCCGCCACCAGAGCGAACCACCGACCAGCATGGCCGCGAGCAGCAAGAACCAGAACCAAGTCACGGTACGACCCTAGCTCTGCCACTCAAGGCCGACCGCTTCGAGGATCCGGGCACGGCCCTGGCGTGCTGGTTTAGCATGCGACGCGACAAATTTGGCGGCGGTCCGGGCGGCTAACTGGCGCCGGGGATGCCACGGGCGCTTTCTCTCGCACTGGCGAAGGCGTGGATCGCGTACGCCCAGGCCGCCTCAATGTCGGCGCCGGGTGGGAATCGGTTGGTCAGTTCCAGGTCGACGAGGCCGTGTGCGAGTCCCCACAATGCACGCGCGGCGGCGATGTCGCCGCCGGTTGCCCGGAGCAGCGGGGCGGCCGCGGCGGCTTCGACCTCGGGTGCGAGGCGTTCGCGGTCCAGTGGATGTCGGGCGCTGAGTTCGTAGAGGCGAGGATGTCGCAGTGCCCAACGCCGGTATGCGGCGGCGAGTTCGGCAAGGTCGTCTCCGGCCGCGGCGAGCACGGCACCGAGCCGTTCCAGCGCGCGCTGCTGTAGCGCGACTTGGATCTCGGCCTTGCTGGTGACGTGTTTGTAGAGCGAGGGCGCCTGGATGCGGAGCTCTTCGGCCAGCCGGCGCATGGTCACCGCGTCCGGGCCCTCACGTTCCAGTATCCGTTCGGCTACGTCGATGATTTCGTCGCGGCGGCTCACCCGCGCACCGGCCCCTCGGCGGTACGGCGCCAGGTCGTCCAGCCCCGGCTCAGCACGTACGCGGCGACCAGCAGAACCGAGATCCCGCCGTCCCAACTCACGATCATCCCGGTGTCGGCGATGCCACCGCTGGCGGCGTAGCCCACGGCGGTGACAGTGAGCGCGACCTTGTGGAAAATCACCAGCTCCCACACCCCTCGGTAGCCACGTGGCCGGAGCGCGAGCAGCGCGAACAGGCCCGCGAAGACGACAAAACCGTACGCCCGCCAGGTTTCGACGACCTTCGTCGCACTGTCGGCCTCCAGCACCGCGCCGATCGCCGAGAACGCGGAGGCGGCGGCGCCAGCAGCGGCGAGCCACAACAGGCTCCGCGCGATCCGCTCGCGACCCACTCGAGCCGGTGTCGTCGCGATTGCCGGTGTGCGGGTGCTGGTGATGGTGGTCATCCGGGCTCCTCCGAAGGTTATGGCTAACGCCGTTAGCCATAACCTTGGCTAACGGCGTTAGCTTTGTCAAGCCGGGCTGACCCCGCCCCTACTGCACGTCGGGCGCCGGCCCGCGACCCGGTCGTACCCGTTTGGCATGCTTCGGGGCATGGATGCTGCAACGGTGGCCGTGGTGGTCGTCTGTCTGATGACCGGTGGGGCGGTCGGCTGGCTGGCTGCCCGGGTCCGGTCCGCAGCCGAGATCGCCCGGCTCGACGCGACGCTGCACGCCACCCGCGAGGGCGAAGGCCGGTTGGAGCAGTCCCTGCGCGCGCTCTCCTATGAAGCGACCGCGCAGTCCCAAGAGGCGGTGGCCCGGGCGGTCGCGCCGCTACACGAGACCCTGCGCCGCTACGAGCAGCGGGTGGCGCAGTTGGAACACGACCGGGTGGACGCCTACGCCGAGCTACGCGAGCAGGTACGCGCGATGAACACGGTCTCCGGCGAGTTGCGCACCGAGACCAAGCAGTTGGTCGCCGCCCTGCGCGCGCCACAGGTGCGCGGCCGGTGGGGCGAGCATCAACTCCGCCGGATCGTCGAGGCCGCCGGCCTGCTGGAGCACTGCGACTTCGCCGAACAGGTCACCGCCGTCACCGACCACCAGGGGGTACGCCCCGACCTGGTGGTCCGGCTGCACGGCGGCCGGTCGGTGGTGGTGGATGCCAAGGCCCCCTTCGACGCGTACCTGACCGCGATGGAGGCGCGGGACGAGCGGGCACGGAACAGCAACCTCGACGCGCACGCCCGGGCTCTGCGCTCCCATGTGGACGCGTTGGCCGCCAAGTCGTACTGGGCCGCGTTCGATCAGACGCCGGAGTTCGTGGTGCTCTTCGTACCGGCCGACCCGTTCCTCGACGTCGCATTGCAGCGCGACCCGACCCTGCTGGAACATGCGTTCACCCGTAACGTGGTGCTGGCCACACCGGCCACCCTGGTCGCCCTGCTGCGTACCGTCGCCTATGCCTGGCGGCAGGAGGCGCTGGCCCGCAACGCACTGGCCGTACACTCACTGGCCCGCGAACTGTACGGGCGACTCTCCACACTCGGCGACCATGTGACCAAGCTCGGCTCGGCATTGGGCAGCGCGGTGACCGCCTACAACCGGGCGGTCGGCTCGCTGGAGGCGCGCGTGCTGGTCAGCGCCCGCAAGCTCGCCGATCTCGGCGTTGCCGGCGACGAGCTTCCGGCGCCACCGCAGGTGGAGACGGCACCCCGCCAGCCGCAGGCACCCGAACTGGTCGATCAGCCCACGGTGGCCCCGCTGCGCTGAGCACGGGCATGGTCCTACCCGCCGCAGACCGACACCGCGGCACCGATCCGCCGCAACCCTCGCTACCGCAAATCGAGCGGCTGACGTCCGCCTGTCTCAGGCCGCTCTGGCGCTTGCCACCAGGAACGGGGTGCCCTGCTGGCAGGTGGTCATCAGGCCCGGCTCGACCCGACCGGTCACCGACACCCGGGCGCCAGCTCGGATCAGGTCCCGTGGCCCACCAACCAACAGATAGTCGTCGAGCAGCAGGCAGCCGGGCTCGACACCTTCCTCGATCATCCCGGTCAGCGTCGTCGTACCGGCCGGCTGGGACGGGGTCGGTTGCCGAGGTGTTTTCGACCGGCTCGGCGAGCCGGTCGGCGTACCGGTCGGGCCGGTTCCGGCGCTCGGGGTACTGGGGTCGGGTGCGGCGGGTGTGGTCACCGTAGGTCCTCCAGGCTGCTCGGCGGGCGGGGTCGCCCCGTTCTGGGCGCAGGCGCCCAGCCCCAGGGTGACACCGAGGGCCAAAACCGCACCTATGGCAGAAACGACAGACCGCGACGTCCTCATGTCAGCTCCGACGCGAGCAGCAGGATGCCCGTTCCCACAGTTGGTCAGCCGTTGGCCCCGTTGCCGGCGAGCGCAGGGCTCTGCTCTGCCCGCGCTGCGGCCTTCATGTCCCGCCGGAGTTCCTGGGGCAGCGCGAAGGTGATCCGCTCCTCGGCGGTGGTCACCTCGGTCACATCGGTGAAGCCACGAGCGGCCAGGTGATCGAGCACCTCCATCACCAGATCGTCGGGAACGCTCGCGCCCGAGGTCACCCCGACCGTGCCGGCCCCGGCCAGCCAGTCGTCGGAGATCTCCGAGGCGTAGTCGACCAGGTATCCGGCGCGTGCCCCTGCGTCAACGGCCACCTCAACCAGGCGTACCGAATTGGAGGAGTTGCGCGAGCCGACCACGATCACCACATCGCAGTCAGCGGCGATCTCCTTGACCACATGCTGCCGGTTCTGGGTGGCGTAGCAGATGTCATCGCTCGGTGGCGACTGGAGCAACGGCAACCGCTGCTTGAGTCGGGCCACCGTCTCCATCGTCTCGTCAACCGAGAGGGTGGTCTGGGAGAGCCAAACCACCTTCTCCGGATCCCGGACAGTGACCTTGTCGGCGTCCTCCGGACCATCGACGAGCTGGATGTGCGCGGGCGCCTCACCGGCGGTACCGATCACCTCTTCATGGCCCTCGTGCCCGATAAGCAGAATGTCGTAGTCAGCCGCCGCGAACCGTCGTGCCTCGTGGTGCACCTTGGTCACCAACGGGCAGGTCGCGTCGATCGCCCGCAACGAGCGGGCCTTCGCCTGCTCGTAGACCTCCGGTGCCACGCCGTGCGCGGAGAAGATCACGGTGGCGCCCTCGGGCACCTCTTCGTTCTCTTCGACAAAGATGGCGCCCCGGCGCTCCAGCGTCGATACCACGTGCTTGTTGTGCACGATCTGCTTACGTACGTAGATCGGCGCGCCGTAGAGCTTGAGCGCCTCCTCCACGGTCTGCACGGCCCGATCAACGCCGGCACAGTAGCCGCGGGGCGCGGCCAGCAGGACACGCTTGCCGGTCTGGGGTGTCGCCTGCTTCTCGGTCACCCGGCCAGTCTACGTGTCAGGAAGTGGCCCGACTCGGGACGCGAGCCGACGGCACACGACCTCCCCTTCCCCCAGCCAGTTGATCATGAGGTTATCGCGAATTTTCGCCAAGAAATCGACGATAACCTCGTGATCAACTTGAGGGGCGGGGGCGGGAGCGGGAGCGGGGCGGGGGGTGGGGTGGGGTGGGGGTCGTAGGCTGAGCGGGTGACTGAGGCCGGCGTCCCACGCAGCAGTTCCGAAGAGCCCTGGCCGGTCCGGGTGGTCAGCCAGAAGGTGAGTGCCTGGATCGCCAAGCTCGGCTGGGTCTGGATCGACGGACAGGTGGCCCAGATCAGCCGTCGGCCCGGCGCCAGCACCGTCTTCCTCACCCTGCGCGACCCGTCGGCCGACCTCAGCCTGACTATCACCACCAACCGGGATGTGCTGGACGCCGGCGCCCCCGAACTCGCCGAGGGCGCCCGGGTGGTGCTGCACGCGAAACCGGAGTTCTACGCCGCCCGGGGCACGCTCAGCCTGCGCGCCGACGAGATCCGCCAGGTCGGCCTCGGAGAGCTGCTGGCCCGGTTGGAGAAGCTGAAGAAGCTGCTCGCCGCTGAAGGGCTCTTCGACCGGGCCCGCAAGCGCCGCCCGCCGTTCCTACCCAACCGCGTCGGCCTGATCACCGGTCGGGCCTCGGCAGCTGAGCGGGACGTCCTGACCAACGCCGCACGCCGCTGGCCTGCGGTGGAATTCCGGACAATCAACGTGGCGGTGCAGGGGCCGACCGCGGTGCCACAGATCATCGACGCGCTGAAGGTGCTCGACGCCGACGAACGCGTTGACGTGATCGTGCTGGCCCGGGGCGGGGGCGGGGTGGAGGACCTGCTGCCCTTCTCCGACGAGGCACTCTGCCGGGCCGTCTTCGCCTGCCGTACCCCGGTGGTCAGCGCGATCGGGCATGAGACCGACACCCCGCTGGTCGACTACGTCGCCGACCTGCGTGCCTCCACCCCGACCGACGCGGCCAAGCGGATCGTGCCCGACCTGGCCGAGGAGGTACGGCTGATCCGGCTGGCCCGGCACCGGCTGGACCGGGCGGTCAGCGGCCTGCTCGACCGCGAATCGCACCGGATCGAGGCGCTGCGCAGCCGCCCGGCGCTCGCCCGCCCGCAGGTGATGCTCGATCAGCGGGCCAGCGAACTGGTAGCGCTGCGCGACCGCGCGGAACGCTGCGTCGAACACCGGCTCGGTAACGCCGCTGCCGAGCTGCGTCACACCCTGGCCCGGCTACGCGCGCTGTCGCCGGCCGCCACCCTGAACCGTGGGTACGCCATCGTGCAGCGCGCCGACGGCCAGGTGGTGCGGGCGGCCAGCGAGGTGAACCCGGGCGATCCACTGCGGGTACGCCTCGCCGACGGCGAGCTGGCCGCAACTGTGCGCAGCGGACCGGAGCCGGCGGTGTGTGCTGAAATAGGCGCACGATGACTGATGAGCAGAAGCGGGTGAGTGGGCCGGACGAGCGGCCCAGCTATGAGCAGGCCCGAGCCGAACTGGCGTCGGTGGTCGAGCGACTGGAGGCCGGCGGGACCTCACTGGAGGAGGCGCTGGCCCTGTGGGAGCGGGGCGAGCGGCTGGCCGAAATCTGCCAGGGCTGGCTCGACGGCGCTCGGGAACGGATCGACGCCGCCCGCCGGGCCCGGGAGCACCCCCCGGCCTCCTAGCCGGCATTCCGCCTCGGCACGGACCGGCACATCCGAATGTTCCGTGTTGGCGGAGTCGAGCAGCAGGCCTCAGGCCGGGGCGGCGATCCAGCTAAGTCCGATGGTCACCCCAGGGCGTGCGCCAGGGCGCGCAGGTCGTTCTCCGGAACCGACCCGACCACGATCACCGTCCGCTCCGGCTCAAGCAGGACGAGGGCGTTCTCGCCGATCCGGGCGGTATAGCGCTGCCAACTGCGCCCGGCCAGCTCGGTCGGCCCCTGCGGCCGGCCCCGGTCAGTCAACTCGGTCGGCAGGAGCTGATCGGCCGGCAGGCTGCTCTGCACCAGTTGCACACCCCCGCCCTCGGGGCTGAGGTAGCCGATCCGCAGCGTCGCACCGTCGTCGGCGCGCTGGAAACTGGCCCGGACCGTACGCCATCCGGGCGCCAGTTTGGCCGGCTCGCTGATCGGGAAGGCGCCGGCCGCCCGCGCCTGGGCGACGGCCGGGGCGGGGTCGACCACCGGTGCGTCGTCCCCGCCGAGAAAGATCCGGTAAAAGCCGAGCACCAACGCGATCGGTACGAGCAGCACCAGCAGCGAAATGGCCATGTCTTTCGGCGACCGCTCGGACCGGGCGCGTTCGACGGCCACCCCGTCCTCCTCCGGCTCCGGATCGGCGACCGGGCGTAGCTCCGCTGTCGGGGTCGGCTGCTCGACCGGGACCTGCCGGTCACCGGAGGTCGGCACCTCGGCTGTCCCGGCGACTCCGGCGGCCTCGGCGCCGGTGGCGGTATGGTCATCGAAGGTCAGGGCGTCCGAAGCGCGGTCGGTAGGTTGAGTGGGCTCCACGTACCCATCTTGGCAGCCCCACCGGTTACCGCGATCCGGACCACCGACCCCCGAACCGGCGTTAAGTTGACCAGCGTGTCAGGATCGCAGACAGAGCGGGCGGCGGACGCCGCCCTTAGTCGGGCTACCCCGCAACGTCGCGAGGAGGAGCCGTCATGACCAACAACGAAGCCCGTACCCCACAGGATCTGGACCGCAACCTTGCCCTGGACCTGGTCCGGGTGACCGAGGCGGCAGCCATGGCCGCTGGCCGCTGGGTCGGCCGGGGCGACAAGGAGGGCGGCGACGGCGCCGCCGTCGACGCGATGCGCAAACTCATCAACTCGATCCCGATGCGCGGGGTCGTGGTGATCGGCGAGGGCGAGAAGGACAACGCCCCGATGCTGTACAACGGCGAGCAGGTCGGTGACGGCAGCGGCCCCGAGGTTGACGTGGCGGTCGACCCGGTCGACGGCACCACGCTGATGAGCAAGGGGATGCCGAACGCCCTCGCCGTCCTCGCGGTCGCCGAGCGCGGCGCGATGTTCGACCCCAGCGCAGTCTTCTACATGGAGAAACTCGCGGTCGGCCCGGTCTACGCCGACGTCATCGACATCAACGCCGGCGTGACCGACAACCTACGGCGGATCGCCAAGGTGAAGAAGACCGACGTCTCCGACGTCACGGTCTGCGTTCTCGACCGGCCGCGACACAAGGATCTGGTCCAGGAACTCCGTCAGGCCGGCGCGTCGATCCGGTTCATCTCCGACGGCGACATCGCGGGTTCGATCGCGGCGGCCCGAGGTGAATCCGGCGTGGACGTGCTGATGGGAATCGGTGGCACACCCGAGGGGATCATTTCGGCCTGCGCCCTCAAGTGCATGGGCGGGGCGATGCAGGCGAGGCTCTGGCCCCGCGACGCCGAGGAGCGGGAAAAGGCGCTGGCCGCCGGGCACGACCTCGACCGGGTGCTGGGCACCGACGATCTGGTCACCGGGGACAACTGCTTCTTCGTCGCCACCGGTGTCACCTCCGGCGACCTGCTCCGCGGCGTGCGCTACCGAGCTGGTGGGGCGTACACCCAGTCGATCGTGATGCGCTCCAAGAGCGGCACCATCCGGGTGATCGACTCGTACCACCGGCTGGAGAAGCTCGCGCTCTACTCGGCGGTCGACTACGACGGTCGACCCATCGCCGAACAGGATTGAACACGGCCACCACCTACCGTCCGACACCGGCTCCGCCGGGCACGACCCGGTTGTCGCGGCGGGCGACGGGCATCGGGTTCGGCGCCGTCTCGGGCGTCGCCGTGGCGGCCCAGTCCCGGATCAACGGCGAACTGGGCGTACGACTCGAAGACGGCATCGCCGCCGCGGCCCTCTCGTTCGGCGTAGGCCTGCTGCTCCTCGCCGTACTGGTGCCGGCGACACCCGCCGGGCGCCGGGGGTTGGGCGCGCTACGCACCGCGCTACGCACCGGGACCCTCCGGCCGTGGCATTGCCTGGGCGGCGTGGCCGGGGCACTGTTGGTCGCCTCCCAGGGATTGACCGTGGGCACGCTCGGCGTGGCGATGTTCACCGTGGCGGTGGTCGCCGGCCAGACGGCGAGCAGCCTCGCGGTCGACCGCGCCGGCTTCGGACCCACCGGACCACAGCCGATCACCGCGCCCCGGCTCACCGGGGCGATCCTCACCGTACTGGCGGTCGGGCTCGCGGTCGGCGACCGGATCGGCGCTCCGGCCACGCTGGCGCTCGCCGCGCTACCCGCGCTCGCCGGGTTCGGCATCGCCTGGCAGCAGGCGGCCAACGGCCTGGTCCGCGGCGCCGCCGGCAGCGCGCTCACCGCGGCTCTGGTCAACTTCGTCGCCGGCACCATCGCGCTGCTGATGGCGTTCGGTCTACAGGTCGCGGTCCGGGGACCGGTCTCCGGGACACTGCCCGGCGAGCCGTGGCTCTACCTGGGTGGGTTGATCGGCGTGTCCTTCATCGCGGTCGCCGCCGCGGTGGTGCGCTTCACCGGGGTGCTGCTGCTCGGTGCGGCAACCATCGCCGGGCAGGTCAGCGGCGCGGTCCTGATCGACCTGTTCCTGCCCGGCGCCCCCGGAACCGGTGGCTTGTTTCCCGCCCTCGGTGCGGCGCTGACCCTGGTGGCCGTGGCCGTGACGGCGAGTTCCGGCCGGCTGCGACGCCGAGGACCCCGGCCCGGCAAGGCGGGGTCGGCTGCCAACCCCGGTGGCTAACTTTCGTCGGAGGAGTGACCGGGGAAGAGATGGGCGGCCGGGTTGATCACCACGGCGGCGTTGTTGACCGCCGTGGCCGCCTCGCCGAATCCGGTGGCGATCAGCCGTACCTTGCCCCGGTATTCGGTGATGTCACCGGCGGCGAAGACCCTCGGCAGGTTGGTCGCCATGGTGCTGTCCACCAGGATGTGCCGCTTGTCGAGCGCCAACCCCCACTCGGTCAGCGGCCCGAGGTCGGCGGTGAAACCCAGCGCGGCGACCACGGTATCGACCGGGATGCTTTCGGTGGCGCCATCCTTGAGCATGATGTCGGCGCCGGTCACCACGCCGTCCCCGCGCAGCTTCGCGACCTCGGCGTTGACCACGATCCGCACCGGCAGGTCCCGCACCCGGGCCACCGTGGCCGCGTGGGCCCGGAACTTCTCGCGCCGGTGCACCAGGGTGACCGATCTGGCCAACGGTTGCAGCGCCAGGGACCAGTCGAAGGCCGAGTCACCGCCGCCGACGATGAGCACGTCGTGGCCGGCGAGGTCGGCCAACCTCGGTACGAAGAAGACGATGCCGCTGCCGGGGAAACTCTCCGCCGCCGGCAGCGGGCGGGGCTTGAAGCTGCCCAGCCCGGCGGTGATCAGGATCGAACCGCACTGCAACTCCTCGCCGTTGGCGAGGCTGAGCACCGGCTTCCCGGCCAGATATGAGAGCTTCTCGGCCCGGGTGCCGAGCAGGTATTCCGGCCCGAACGCGGCCGCCTGGCTGACCAGGTTGGCGACCAGGTCCCGGCCTTTGATGGACGGGAAACCCGCGACGTCGTAGATGTTCTTCTCCGGGTACATCGCGGTCACCTGGCCACCGGGCTCGGGCAGCACATCGATCACGGCGACCGAGAGCCCGCGGAAACCCGCGTAGTACGCGGCGAAGAGTCCCGTCGGTCCGGCCCCGATAATGGCGACATCGACCTCACGCATGTGCACACCGCCGCTTTCCGCCCGGATCAACGCCTGCTGATCCCGACCGTAGGCCGGCTACCTGGCACAGGGCAATAGATGTCCCAATTGCCGATCGAACCCGCCGGCCCGCGGCGCACAGTGGGTACGGCAGGGTCAGGGCGGGCCCGGATCGTCGGCGCGTGGCCGGCGGCGGAAGAGCACCGCTGCCACCACTCCGCCGAGCAATCCGAACAGGTGTCCCTGCCAGGAGATCGGCTCGTCGGTGGGGAGCACGCCGAAGACCTGCGAGCCGTAGAGCAACCCGACCAGCAGCACCACGGCGAAGTTCCACCAGCTTCGTTCCACGATGCCGCGCATGAACAGCAGTCCCAGATAGCCGAAGATGACGCCACTGGCCCCCACCACGACCGTGTCCGGGGAGCCGGTGAACCAGACACCCAGGCCGCTGACCAACATGATCATCAGCGTGGAGTAGAGGAACCGGCGGGCTCCGGCGGCGAGCACGAAGGTGCCGAGCAGGATCAACGGAACGCTGTTGCTGTAGAGGTGGTCGAAGCCGTGGTGCAGGAAGGGCCCAAAGAAGACACCATCAAGACCGTCGATGCGTCGCGGGATGATGCCGCCCATCACATCGAACCCGGCGCCCAGCCCGACATCGAGCGCCTCGATCACGAAGAGCACCGGCACCACCGCGCACATTGCCACAAAAGCACGGCCGAGGGCGGCGTAGAAGGCCTCGGTGCCGAACCGGTAGGGGTCGTTTTTCCGCAGCTGCGTGCCGAACGTCACCTACAAGTAGCTACCAGCTTCGCGCCGCCCAGCGCCACTATCGGTGGCCGCTGAGTCAGCAGCCGGGTGTGGTATCGCGATGCGGGGGGCACGAACCACGGTCCGTGCCCCCGCACCTAACGGGCCGTTCAGTACCAACCGGTGCTCTGCGAATGTGCCCAGGCCGAGCAGGGCGTGCCGTACCGGCCCTTGATGTAGCCCAGACCCCATTCGATCTGGGTGGCCGGGCTGGTCTGCCAATCGGCGCCGACCGAGGCCATCTTGCTGCCCGGCAGGGCCTGCGGAATGCCGTACGCGCCGGACGAGGGGTTCTGGGCCTTGTGGTTCCAGCCACTCTCCTTGGTCCAGAGCTTGTCCAGGCACGGCATCTGGTCGAGTTTGAAGCCGCTGTCGAGTAGCACCGCGCAACCGATCTTCCGGTTGCCGCTGTACACGTTGCACGAGGCGGGAATCGGTCCGATGTACGGCTTCGGCTCCGCGGCCGCGGCCGCCTTCGCCGCCGCCTCGCGCTCCTTCTTCCGGGTGACCGCCGCTTCCGCCTTCTTCGCCCGCTCCGCCGCCGCCTTGGCCGCCTCAGCCGCCTTGCGTTCCGCGTCCCGCTCGGCGGCCCGCTTCTCGGCGGTGGCCCGCAGGTAGGCGATATGGTTCTCGCGCAGCAGCTCGAACTCGGCCTGCTGAACGTCGGCGGCTAGTTGGGCATCAATCCCGTTCTGCTGGGTTTTTCGGTCTTCGCCCAGGTAATAACCGCCAATCACGCCCACGAGGAGCAGCGCGACGGCGAGTGCCCGGACACCGAACCGGCTCCACGGCCGACTCACGAAGTGGTCCCTTCGTCGGGGGCAAGGACACGGCGCGGTCGGGCCGCACACACCCGCGACTCCGCGCCACGAGCGCCTCGGCCCAGCCGTCCGAAAGCCTCGGCCCAGCCGTCCGAAACCGGAGACCGACTCGCGATCACCGGTGCCGGCAAGGCCCGGCAGCTGATCACCACTGCCGCTACCGGCACCCTGACGCTCGACTGACACCATCGCGCATGGTGTGGCTGTTGGGAAACCAACGAGCGTAATTGTGATTTGCGTCACGCCATTTTGAATGGTAAATCTGGACTAATCATGCCCCTGACGTCAGCTAAAGCGGGATTCCCTCCAACAGATCGGTAACCACCTCGGCGATCGGCGACCGCTCCGAACGGGTCAGGGTCACGTGTGCGAAGAGGGGATGTCCCCGGAGCGCTTCGACCACCGCGGTCACCCCGTCGTGCCGCCCCACCCGCAGGTTGTCGCGTTGGGCGACATCGTGGGTGAGCACCACCCGGGAGCCCTGGCCGATCCGGGAGAGCACGGTGAGCAGCACCCCGCGCTCCAGTGACTGCGCCTCGTCAACGATGACGAAGGCATCGTGCAGACTACGACCGCGGATATGGGTCAGCGGCAGCACCTCGAGCATCCCGCGGGCCAGCACCTCGTCCATAACGTTCTCGTGCACCACCGCGCCGAGCGTGTCGAAGACCGCCTGCGCCCAAGGTGACATTTTTTCGGCTTCGGAACCCGGCAGGTAACCCAACTCCTGTCCGCCGACCGCGTAGAGCGGGCGGAACACGATGACCTTCTTGTGCCGGTTGCGTTCCATCACCGCCTCCAGCCCGGCGCAGAGCGCCAGGGCCGACTTGCCGGTGCCCGCCCGACCACCGAGCGAGACGATCCCGATCGACTCGTCGAGCAGCAGGTCGAGGGCGATCCGCTGCTCGGCCGAGCGGCCACGCAACCCAAAGGCCTCCCGATCGCCACGCACCAGCCGAACCGTCTTATCCGGCAGCACCCGCCCCAGCGCTGATCCGCGTGGCGAGTGCAGCACCAGGCCGGTGTGGCACGGCATCCCGGCCGCCTCGTCGAGATCGAGCGCCTCCCCGGCGTACAACTGGTTGACCTGCTCCGCTCCCAACCCCAACTCGGCCATGCCGGTCCAGGTCGGATCGCTGGCCTGACCGTGCCGGTACTCGTCGGCGGTCAGGCCGACCGACGCCGCCTTGACCCGCAGCGGCAGGTCCTTGCTGACCAGGGTGACCGCCCGCCCCGTCGCGGAAAGGTTGAGCGCCACCGACAGGATCCGGGTGTCATTGGACTCGTTGCGGAATCCGGGCGGGAGCACTCCACTGTCCGCATGGTTGAGTTCCACCCGCAACGTGCCGCCATCCTCGTTGGCCGGCACCGGCTGGTCGAGGCGGCCATGCTTGATCCGGAGATCGTCGAGCATCCGCAGCGACTCGCGGGCGAACCAGCCCAGTTCCGGGTGGTGCCGCTTGCCCTCCAGTTCGGATATCACCACGATTGGTACGACAACTTCATGCCTTGCGAACCGGTGAAACGCGGCTGGATCGGAGAGCAGGACCGAGGTGTCCAGCACATAGGCCCGGGCGGTGGGTGCGGAACTGTCGAGTTCGGCCCACCCCACCTCTGGCGCCAAAGTGGCTGGGAGTCCATCCTGGCTCCGGCCGGTCGGTCCGCTGACAGTCGGGTCTTGGTCGACCCGGGGTTTGGTACGGCGAGTCGTCACAGGCCTGCTCCGGCGGGCGTGCACCCGGTCCACCCGCGTTCCGCCTCGTCCGGTGCCCGGAGACACAGGGTCGGATGCGGGCCCTGTGTCGTGCGCTCGCAAGGTCCGGGCCGGCCGGCTGGCCCGGGATGACCCCGCGCCATATCTAGACGCTAGCCGCCGAAGGCCGACTTGGGCTAGGGCATCAGCATGGATCTTCTGCCGGTCCGACGGATCGGCCGGGAGGTCCGCTGAGCCGGTGGACCGGCCGGGATGCATGCCCCCTGCGCACATCCCGGCCGGTGGGACCACCATCACCGGTCTGACGTGGTCCCGACGGTGCGCGCGTCCGCCACGGACAGACGCACCGTGCTCCTGGGTGGCCGCCTCCTCCACCCCGTCGTCGGCTAGCCGTGCCGGCCGGCCAGGGCATCGGTGGAGTGCCGGCCACCGTTGGGCGCGGCCCCCACGAAAGCAGCGCCCAGATACGTCGTGCCCTGGCTGACAACCGGGCTGGCGTTGTCGGGCCTACTCGGCGAGGGCACCGCCATCACCGAGGCGATTGCGGCCTGGGCCTCCCGGCGGCGCCGGTTCCAGGCGCCCCGGTCGCCGTCGAAATAGCCCTGCCGATAGCCGAACCGGTAACCGCTGCGGTAGCTGAGCTGCCCATGTAGGCGGCCGGCCGCGTAGCAGGACGAGCTCAGCAGCAGGACGAGGAAAATCGCGAAGAAGGGGCTCATCCGACCAGCCCCCCCGTCAGCCGCCGGATTAGCTCGCCGTACTCGCTCATTGCTCCTCCGACTCCAACGAGGTCGGGTCGGAGATGAGCAGCCGGTCGAGGTCGTCGGTGCCCACCTCCTCAACCAGTTCGACACTGATCCGGCAACCGTTGAGGACGACTTCGGCGACGGATGCCCGCCGGATCTCACCTCCGGCGTCGTAGACCCGGACACTCAACTCTGGACAGCCAAGGTGGATCCGCCACGCGTTCCACTCCGCACGATCGCCCACGTTGAGCGAGAGGTAGCGGCAGCCACGGGCCAGATACAGCCGCCATGGCGCGCTGAGTCCCGCGGCAACCCCATCGGCGATCAGACCGAATGCCTGGGCGCGGGTCGCAAGTTCGGCCACCGAACTCCTCCCGTCACGAGGGCAGCACCCACGTGAACGCAGAACTATGGCAAGTCACGAGGCGTGGTGCAGTCGTCTCGCATGCGTGACGGTATCAGCTTTTCGTCTGATTACCCCCATCATCACGCAGACCTATTGTGACCAGGTGATACCCCTCACCACAAGCAATAACGTGATTATCGGCGAATATGAGACTGTGTCACGCACGCAGGACAAAGGTCGACGAGTACCCCCACAAGCAGGCGATCGGTCGTACCGTCATCAAGTGCCGGACAGCGCCCCTGGGCGGAAAATTGCCTTCGCCACCTTCGTGCGCAAGGCACTCGACGACGCCCGCGCGACCCGGGCCTGGACCGGCACCGAAGTCTCCCGTCGGACCGGTGTCTCCCGACAGACCATCAACCGCTGGGTACGCGGCGAGTGGGCCAGTGACCCGGAGGCTGAGCGGGTCGTCGCGTTCTGCGCGGGGCTCGGACTCAATCCCACCGTCGCCTTCGGCGTCCTCGGCTGGAACCGGGCCACCCCGGCCCGGCCCGCCCCCAGCGCGCCGCCGATGGACCCGGACGTCGAGGCACTGCTACGCCGATTGGTCGACCCGAACGTTTCCGAGTCGGAGAAGTTCCATATCCGGGAAACCGTCCGGTACCTGGCTTACCGCCCTGCTCTGTCCTCAGATGCCCGAAAAAGCAGTAGACAGGCGGGCTAGTTCGCAAATAGCGCTAAAAGCCGCTTGCTACCCATCCGTACCGCGCCGAGAGCCGGAACAACCGGCTAACGTGCCTCTCCGAACTGCTTGGGCTCGTCATCGGCGGGGGGCGGGACAACGCCGAACCCAGCCCTGCGGGACAGAAGGAGGGGTCCGACCATGACCCTGAAGTGGGTGGCAGTCCTGGTCGCGGCGGTGTCGACAACGCTCTGCGTGACCACCAATGTCGTGGTCGGCACGGTTTACCGCGAACACGTACCGACCCTGGTGAATGTTTTCGCCATCACCGCCGCCGGCGGCGCCACCGTCCTGGCCGCCGTCGCCGACCTGCACGAGCGGCTCAATGAACGGATCACCGCCCTCACGGAGTTCCTCATCGCGCGCCTGAACGATCTGGACAACCAGGCCGGCGACCGCAACGCCGGATTCGTCGAGGGCTATCTGTTGAGCCGGGGACAGGATGCCACAGTGGTGCCGATCGGCGCGCGCGGTCCCGGCCGACGGGCCATGCTCGGCGCCGAGGAGTAGCCCCCTGGCCGGGGACGAACCGTCGAGCGGACCGCCAAGGTTCACCCGCACGACCGCTGAATCGCGAGTAACCGGGGTACGCTGACGCCCGTGCGGTCGATCAACACGGGAAGTCAACGCCCGAACCCTCCCCTGACCCTGGAACAGGCGTGGCAGACCACTGCCGACCGGGCCGGGCAGTGCGTGCTCTTCTTCGACTTCGACGGCACCCTGGCCCCGGTGCTGGATGACCCGACCGCGGTGCAACCGGCACCTAAGGTGCTGGCTGCGATCAATGCCCTGGCCGCGGTGGTCCAGCGGGTGGCCATCGTCTCGGCCCGACCGGTGGAGTTCCTGCGCGATCATTTCGGCTCGCTCGCCGACGTCGACCTGTACGGCCTGTACGGGTTGGAACACAGCCACGGCTCCGGCGAGACCGTCACCGAGGCCGCCGCGTTGCCCTGGATCCCCACCATGGCCGAATTGGCCGACCAGGCCCGCGCCGAGTTACCCGACGGTGCGCTGGTGGAATACAAGCGGCTCTCCGTTGCCCTGCACTACCGCACCGCACCACAACTGGCCGAGACGGTCGAGGCGTGGGGGCGGGACCGGGCCGAACAGATGGGTCTACGGGTACAGGCCGGACGCATGGTGCTCGAACTCAAGCCACCGGTCGACCGGGACAAGGGCATGGTGATCACCGAGGTGGTCCGCTCGGCCGGCGGTGCCTGGTATTTCGGTGACGACGTCTCCGACATCAAGGCCTTCGCCGCGCTGCGGGCCCGAGCAGCGGCCGATCCGGACTTCTTCGGCGTCTGCGTGGCGGTGGCCAATCCGGAAACCGGGGACGAGGTCTCCAACGCCGCCGACCTGACCATCGCGTCACCAGAGGCGCTCGGCGACTTCCTCACCGAGGCGGCGCACCGGTTCGGCTAGCCGCCGGATCGTGATCCGCGACACCCCAGCCGCGTCGGTCCGGCACCGTACCCGAAGGGCGGTCAGGCACCGTACCCGAAGGGCGGTCAGGCACCGTACCGGCGCTGCCGGCTGGCGTACGAGCGCAACGCGCGCAAGAAGTCGACGTGCCGGAAGTCCGGCCAGTTCAACTCGCAGAAGTAGAACTCCGAGTGGGCCGACTGCCAGAGCAGGAAACCGGAGAGCCGCTGCTCTCCGCTGGTCCGAATGACCAGATCGGGGTCGGGCTGGCCGCGGGTGTAGAGATGCTCGGCGATGTGCTCAACATCGAGCACCTCAGCCAACTCCTCGATGGTGCCGCCGGCCGCCGCGTGCTCCTGCAGCAGCGACCGTACCGCGTCGGCGATCTCCCGCCGACCGCCGTAACCGACCGCGATGTTCACCTGCGCCCCACCGAGCCGGTTGTTGGTCCGCTCCTCGGCCGACTTGAGCGCCATCGCGGTCTGCGCCGGCAACAGATCGAGCGCGCCGACCATCCGGAGCCGCCAGGGGTTGCCCTCCTCAGCCAACTCGACAACCAGATCCTCGATGATCTGCAACAGCGGATCGAGTTCACTGGCCGGGCGACGCAGGTTGTCGGTGGCTAACAGGTAGAGCGTGACATGGCCGACGCCGGCCTGGTCACACCAGCCGAGGACATCTTTGATTTTGGCGGCGCCGACCCGATGGCCGTCGTTGGGATCGACGTATCCCATTTCCCGAGCCCACCGCCGGTTACCGTCACACATCACTCCGACATGCTTCGGCACGGGCTTGCCGGCGAGCTTCGCCCTCAATCGCCGCTCATACACCGAATAGACAAGGTCCCGCAGATTCATCCCTTGCAGCGTACCGACCGGATTCACACTTGGCGGCGCCGGCTAGCAAACCGGTGTGGCGAACCTCATCGCGATCTTGATCAATGCCCGTGGGCCCAACCGGCCGTCTCCGAGCCCCAACTCGACCAGAGTGTCGAAGACCTGGGCGTCCCGGGCGGCGGCCTGGACCGCCGCATCGACGATGGCCCGGCGGCGGCTCAACCAGGCACCCGCCGAACTGTGCCGCAGATGCCCACCGAGCCGCCGACGCAGCAGCCCGGCGTACCGGTCGGCCGCGGTCGCGGGCGAGCGCGCGGCGGCCGACCCGGCGAGCGCTCCGGAGAGTACGGCGTAGAAGATGCCCTCGCCGGTGAGTGGGTTGATCAGCGACAGCGCGTCACCGGCCAGCACGATCCGGCCCCGACCCGGTGGCGGCCGGCGGGTAGAGAAGGGCAGTTGATGGGCCCGCAGATCGGTCACCTCGGCCGGGTCGACCCCGGGCAGCAGGGCGGCCAGCCGCGCCAGCAGGTGCGCCCGGGTAATCGGATGACCGACCAGCAGCTCGCCGTACCCGACATTGGCCCGGCCGTCGCCAATCGGGAAGGACCAGGCGTAGGCCGGCCAGTGCGCGGCCGAGGTCACGATCCGTTGCTCAAGCGGGCCAGCGACCGGCGCGTACCCTCGGATGGCCAGCGCCAGGTGCCCGTCCGGGTTGCCGGCGAAGCCGAGCCCCCGGCGGACCACCGAACCGGCGCCGTCGGCGCCGACCACCGCCCGCGCGGCGGCCACCCCGCCATCGAGCACCACCAGGCCATCCCGCGCCTCGACCCGGCGGACCGGGTGGCGGCGCAGCTCGGCCCCGGCGGCCACCGCTGCGGCCACCAGCCGGGCATCGAAGACCCGGCGGGGCACGGTGTACGCCGGTCGGGGCAACCGCCGCGCCACCTGACCGCCGGCCGGGGCGACCAGGCGCAGCGCCGGCACCGGCGCGAAACCGGCCACCGGGTCCCGCACCCCCAGTTCAGCGAGTACGTCCAGCGCGTGCGCCGCGATTCCGTCACCGCAGGCCTTGTCCCGGGGGAAGTCCGCCCGGTCCAGCAGCAACACACTGGCGCCGGCCCGACGGGCGGCCAACGCGGCACAGGCACCGGCCGGCCCCGCACCGACCACCACAACGTCGAAACGCTCCATCAACGCTCACCGACCGACGGCGTGGTCATCCGGGCGCCGCCCGAACCGGTGATGGGTAGCAGACGACGGCCGCCGGACCACAGTCGCGACGGCCGTCGTCATTTCGATGATGTTACCGGGTCCGGGACCCGGTGAACCGCCGTTCTCAGGCCGGCTGCGCCTCGGCGTCCAACCGGGCCCGCAACGCGTCCAGTTCGGCCCAGAGCACGCCGGGCAGCTTGTCACCGAACTTCTCAAACCACTCGGTGATCCTGGGCAGCTCGTTGCGCCACTCGTCGATGTCGACCTTGAGCGCGATTTCGATGTCCTCCCGGGTGAGTCCGAGCCCATCGACGTCGAGCGCGTCGGTGGTCGGTACCAGCCCGATCGGGGTCTCGACCGCGTCGCTGCGGCCCTCCAGTCGCTCGACGATCCACTTGAGCACCCGGCTGTTCTCCCCGAACCCGGGCCAGAGGAACTTGCCGTCAGCGTTCTTCCGGAACCAGTTGACGTAGTAGACCTTGGGTAGCTTGGACTCGTCGCCGGAGGCGCCCTTGCTCATCTCGACCCAGTGCCGGAAATAGTCACCGGCGTGGTAGCCGATGAACGGCAACATCGCCATCGGGTCCCGCCGGACCACGCCGACCTGTCCGGAGGCCGCGGCGGTGGTCTCCGAGGAGAGCGTCGCGCCCAGGTAAACCCCGTGCACCCAGTCGCGTGCCTCGGTGACCAGCGGGATGGTGTCCTTACGCCGACCACCGAAGAGGATCGCGTCGATCGGTACGCCCTTGGGGTCCTCGTACTCGTCGGCCAGGATCGGGCACTGCTTGATCGGGGCGCAGAACCGGCTGTTGGCGTGCGAGGAAAGCTCGCCACTGTCCGGCGTCCAGTCCCGGCCCTTCCAGTCGGTGAGGTGGGCCGGCGGCTCGCCCATCCCCTCCCACCAGACGTCCCGGTCGTCGGTGAGCGCCACGTTGGTGAAGATGGAGTTGCCCCGGTCCAGGGTGCGCATCGCGTTGGCGTTGGTCTTCCAGTCGGTGCCCGGCGCCACGCCGAAGAGTCCGTACTCCGGGTTGACCGCGTACAACCGGCCATCGGCACCGAACCGCAACCAGGCGATGTCGTCGCCGATGGTTTCGACCTTCCAGCCGGGGATGGTGGGCTCCAACATGGCGAGGTTGGTCTTGCCGCAGGCCGACGGGAAGGCCCCGGCCACGTAGTGCACCTTCCCCTCGGGCGAGGTGAGCTTCATGATCAGCATGTGCTCGGCGAGCCAGCCCTCGTCCCGCCCCATCACGCTGGCGATCCGCAGCGAGTAGCACTTCTTCCCGAGCAGCGAGTTGCCGCCGTAACCGGAGCCGTACGACCAGATCTCCCGGGTCTCCGGGAAATGTGAGATGTATTTGGTCTGGTTGCACGGCCAGATCTCGTCCTGCTGGTCCGGCTCCAGCGGCGCACCGATGGAATGCAGCGCGTGTACGAATTCCGCGTCGTTGCCCATTCGGTCCAGCACCTTGGTGCCCATCCGGGTCATGATTCGCATAGACGCGACCACGTAGGCACTATCGGTGATTTCTACCCCGAACATCGGGGCGTCCGCTTCGAGCGGGCCCATACAGAACGGGATGACATACATGGTGCGACCGCGCATCGAACCGCGATAGAGCTCGGTCATGGTGCGCTTCATCTCGGCCGGGGCCATCCAGTTGTTGGTGGGTCCGGCGTCGGCCTCATCGACCGAGCAGATGAAGGTACGCTCCTCGACCCGGGCGACGTCTGAGGGGTCGGTACGGGCCCAGAACGAGTTCGGCTTGCGCTGGTCATCCAACCGAACCAAAGTACCGGCCTCGACGAGCTGGTCGGTGACTCGCCGCCATTCGGCTTCCGACCCGTCCACCCAGACCACCTGCTCGGGCCTGGTCAGGTCGGCGACCTCCTTGACCCAGGCAATCAGCTTGGGATGGGTGGTCGGCACCTGGTCGAGACCCCGGATTGTTGCCGGAGCAGACATGTAATTCTCCTCGTGGTCGACGCTGACCGATAAGGGGTACGTGGTGCTGGCGTACGGAACACCGCCACGCCTCTCGAAATCCTTATGGGATTTCTCCAGCCTAAGCCGAACCGCCGTTCACGTCAGCGGGACCGGTTGTGAAGAAATGCACAAGGAGCAGTGCGCTGAGGTAACGCGCGTTTTTCCCCGCTCCTACGCGCAGTTTCGAGCAGCTAGCGCAAACTGCAACTATCGCGTCACAGTTGCCTCATGGTCGCCAACGGTTTCACCAGACTCCGCTGTCACACCAGCGCACAGCCGGGATGAGGCGCCGGCCCCCAGTCGCGGTAGCCGCCCGTGCGAATCGATCCCAGCCGGTAGGCTGAAGCCGTGTCCTCGACCGTCACCGGCGACCAGCCCACCCCATCGGGCACCAGTCGCGGCTTCTTCCGCAGGCTGCTGGATCGCTTCGGCCACCTGGTGCACGAGGTGGGCAAATTCGGCGTGGTCGGCGTTATCGCGTTCGCGGTGGACCTGGCGCTGTTCAACGTCGCTGTGGACAGCTACGACGTGGAGCGGTTGACCGCGAAGACACTCTCCACGGTGGTCGCCGCCACCGTGGCCTTCGTCGGTAACCGGTTCTGGACCTGGCGGCACCGCGAGCGCTCGGGGATGGCCCGCGAGTACTCGCTCTACTTCTTCTTCAACGCCGTGGGCCTCGGCATCGCGCTCTCCTGCCTGGCGGTGAGCCACTACGGGTTGGGCAGCATCTGGCCGAGCCCGTTCAAGTCACTGCTCGCCGACAACATCGCCGCCAACCTGGTGGGCGCCGCGCTCGGCACGCTCTTCCGGTTCTGGTCCTACCGCCGTTTCGTCTTTGTCGGCTCGGCGGCCGAGGACGCCCCGGATGTGATCACAAAGAGTCACTCGAGGCACGACCGGTAGCGACCTTCATCGGTCGGCGCCCTGTCGGCCGCCCGACTGCCTTAAGGTGATTCAATGCGTTTGGCCCGCCTGCTGCCTGAGCGATGGCAGAAGTTCATCCACGAGGCACTCAAGTTCGGTGCCGTCGGCGGCATCAACGCGGCGGTCAACTTCGGAGTGTTCAACGCGCTGATACTCACCGTATTCGCGAACGGACAGTTGAAGGCCAACGTCATCGCGACCTTCATCGCCACCTGTTCGTCCTATCTGATGAATCGGCACTGGACGTACCGGGACCGACCGAAATCAGCGATGCATCGGGAATACGTCCTATTTTTCCTTTTCAACGCCACCGGCCTCGCCATTGAGCTGGGCGTACTGGCCCTGACCAAATACGGACTGGGCCTCACCGGTCTGCTCGCGCTGAACATCGCCAAGAGCGGCGGGATCGTGCTGGCCACCGTGTTCCGGTTCTGGTCCTACCGCACCTTCGTCTTCCGGGCCGGCACGGCCGCTGCCGGCGCTCTGACCAGCACCGAAGACCCGGACCCGGCGGCCCTGCCCGAGCCCCGACCGGTCGCCGAACCGGCCAACACCCCGCCCGAGCTGCCCGGCCCCAAACTGGGAACCGAACTCGCCACTCAACTGAACGCCGCCGGTCGTCGTTCGCCGGCAAGCTGAAACCCGGCCATGCGATCCGGCACCGGCGTCCCGGCCGAACTCTTCTTCGAGGATCTGAACCCGGGTCGCACCTTCGACCTGGGCGTCATCACCATCGACCCGGTGGAGATGCGCGAGTTCGCGGCCCGCTTCGACCCACAGTGGTACCACCTCGACGAGGAAATGGCCCGACAGAGCCATCACGGCGGGCTCATCGCCAGCGGTTTCTTCACGGTAAGTCTGTTCATGCGCGCCTACGTCGACCATGTACTGTCCCGCGCCGCCGCTGACGCCTCGCCCGGACTGGAGGAACTGCGCTGGTTGGCACCGGTGTACGCGGGCGACCGGCTGGCGATCCGACTCGACGTGATGGGGAGCAAACCATCCGTGGCCCGGCCCGGCCTCGGCACCGTCACCCTGCTCGGCAGCATGGTGCGACTGTGCTCGGCGGACCAACCGGAGCGCGAGGTGCTGCGGACCCGGTTCCGCGGCTGGTTCGCCCTGCGGGAGACAGCGCGTCCGTAACGGCTCGCCGCCTCCCGCACCGGGGCGATCAGCGCGGCTGCTCGCGCAGCGGCTTGCCGTCCCGCATGTCCTGGAGAATTTCCCGCATCTCACCGTCACCGAGCGAATGCTTGTCGTGGTTCTCCTCGACCAACTCGTACAGGGTGGTTTGCACCCGCGCCACACCGGGGATGTCAACGAGGACGGACTGTCCACGCTCGCCGGCCGACTCGATGACCAGCGTGCCGCAGCCGAGCAGGCGCTCGATGAAGTGCTGGCTCATCGAATGGTCGTTGATCCGCCCCAACGGGATGTCCCGACGCTCACGGGAGAAGACCCCGTGTTGCAGGAGAACCCGCTCGTTGGTGAAGAGGTAATGCGTGGTGCGCCAGACCAGGAACGGCCAGAAACTGAACCGGACGGCCAGCGCCAGGCAGAACGCCGCGATCGTGTAGAGACCGATCGTGCCGGCCCCACCGGCGGGCAGGAAAAGGAATCCGGCCACCACCGCGGCTGCGGCGAACACCAGCAGCAGGACCGGCCGGACCAGGCCTTTCCAGTGCGGGTGCAGGTGCAGCACGACGTGCTCATCCTTGGTGAGCACATCCTCCGGGAACGCCACCGCAACCTCCTCGATTTTCGAGCATCTCCGGGCTGACCGTAGCGGTACCGCGCCACCGCCGCGGGTCAACCGGACGTCGGGTCTTCGACGCGCCGGGCCACCGGTTCGCGAAGGTGCAGCACATCCCCTGCGGCCACCCGATGTTCACCGTCCACGGTCCGCAGCACCAGTCGGCCGTCGGAGTCGACCGTGCTCGCCCGACCGAGAAGCTCGTCACCACCCGGCAACAGCACCCGGACCTCACGACCGATCGTCGCGCAGTGCTCCAGGTACGCCGCCAGCAGGCCAGCAGGCCACCGGATCGCCGCCGGTCGCCCGCCAGCGCTGGTACCAGCGCGCAAGCTGACGCAGCACGGCCCGGAGCAACGGATCACGGTCAGTGGTCGCCGCACCGGCCAGGCGCAGCGAGGTGGCCGGCAGGCCGGTCGGGTTGACCGGCAGTTCGTCGGCGCGCAGCGTCACGTTCAGCCCGATGACCGAGCACGATGGCCGGTGGCGCTCCAGCCGCATCCGGCACCGCCTCGGCCAGGATGCCGGCACACTTCGCCAGCGCGGCCGACGGCTCGACCGGAGCGCGGGACGTGGACTGACCGGCATCCCCCGGTCCGGATCGGCGACCGGCACCAGCAGGTCGTTCGGCCATTTCAACCGGGCCGGCAACTCGGCGAGCCGGGACACCGCCTCCACCAGCGCGACGCCGGCGAGCAGCGGCAGCCAGCCGTACCCGGCCGGGGGTGCGGCCGGCCAGCCCCGGCCCGGATCGGCCACCCCGGGCCGGAGCAGCACGCTCAACGCGATACCGGCCCGCGGTGGCGACTCCCAGGACCGGTCACGGCGCCCGCGTCCGGCGCTCTGCCGCTCCGCGACCACCACCAGGCCCTCCGGCTCACCGGATCGGGCGGCCTCGACCACATCGGCGTTGGTGGAACCGGTCTCCACCCGCAGCTCCAGCCGGGTCCAGAGGCCGTCCGGGGTGATCAGGGCCGGGCGCAGCCGCCGGGCATCCAGCGGCGGGCGCTCCAGATCGGTGTACGGCGACCCTGGCATCCGGTCAGCCTACGGCCCGTCCGATCCCGCCCCACCGGCAGTCGCCAACCGTCCTGCCGCCCCACCGGCAGTCGCCAACCGTCCTCCCGCCCCACCGGCAGTCGCCAACCGCGGGGGCGGACAGTCGGGCACCGAGGGGCGCCCGACCCCTGAAGCGTCGTTACGATCGCGGACGTGACTGCGAGCAGCGAGCTGGATCCGGCCGGGACCGACATCCACAGCACCGCCGGCAAGCTGGCGGACCTGGAGCGGCGGGTCGACGAGGCGGTGAACGCCGGCTCGGCGCGGGCCGTGGAGAAACAGCACGCGCGGGGCAAGAAGACCGCCCGGGAGCGGATCGACCTGCTGCTCGACCCCGGTTCCTTCGTCGAGCTGGACGAGTTCGCCCGGCACCGGTCCACCAACTTCGGGCTGGAGCGCAACCGGCCGTACGGTGACGGGGTGGTCACCGGCTACGGCACGGTCGACGGCCGGCAGGTCTGCGTCTTCGCGCAGGACTTCACCGTCTTCGGCGGCTCCCTCGGCGAGGTCTTCGGCGAGAAGATCGTCAAGGTGATGGACCTGGCGATGAAGATCGGCTGCCCGGTGGTCGGCATCAACGACTCCGGTGGCGCCCGGATCCAGGAGGGCGTGGTCAGCCTCGGCCTGTACGGGGAGATCTTCTTCCGCAACGTCCGGGCCAGCGGGGTGATCCCGCAGATCTCCCTGGTGATGGGGCCGTGCGCGGGCGGCGCGGTCTACTCCCCGGCGGTCACCGACTTCACCGTGATGGTCGACCAGACCTCACACATGTTCATCACCGGCCCGGACGTGATCAAGACGGTGACCGGCGAGGACGTCGGCGATGGAGGAGCTGGGCGGGGCGCGGACGCACAACACCCGCAGCGGCAACGCGCACTACCTGGCCAGCGACGAGACCGACGCGGTCGACTACGTCAAGGCGCTGCTGGCCTACCTGCCGGCGAACAACCTGGACGAGCCGCCGGCCTTCGCCGCCGAGTCCGACCTGGAGGTCAACGAGACCGATCTGGAGCTGGACACCCTGATCCCCGACTCGGCCAACCAGCCGTACGACATGCACCGGGTAGTCGAGACACGTGCTCGACGACGGCGAGTTCCTGGAGGTCCAGGCGCTCTACGCGCAGAACATCGTGGTCGGCTTCGGCCGGGTCGAGGGTCGACCGGTCGGGGTGGTGGCCAACCAGCCGATGCACTTCGCCGGCTGCCTGGACATCGCCGCCTCGGAGAAGGCCGCCCGGTTCGTCCGCACCTGCGACGCGTTCAACATCCCGGTGCTGACCTTCGTGGACGTACCCGGCTTCCTGCCCGGCACCGGTCAGGAGTGGGACGGCATCATCCGCCGGGGCGCCAAGCTGATCTACGCGTACGCCGAGGCCACCGTACCGAAGGTCACCGTGATCACCCGGAAGGCGTACGGCGGGGCGTACGACGTGATGGGCTCCAAGCACCTCGGCGCGGACCTGAACTTCGCCTGGCCGACCGCGCAGATCGCGGTGATGGGCGCGCAGGGCGCGGTGAACATCCTGTACCGCGCCGAGCTGGCCGCCGCCGAGGACCCGGCCGCGCTCCGGGCCGAGAAAATCGCCGAGTACGAGGACACCCTGGCCAACCCGTACGTGGCCGCCGAGCGCGGCTACGTCGACTCGGTGATCCGGCCGTCGCGAGACCCGGGGGCAGATCGTCCGGGCGCTGCGGACCCTGCGCACCAAGCGGGAGACCCTGCCGCCGAAGAAGCACGGCAACATCCCGCTGTAGCGGTGTGAGGTGCCCTTGTTATCGCCGATGGTTCCGCCGTCGGCGATGATCAGATCGGCAGTTCGACCTTGTCGAGCGCCGGGGCGGCGAGCAGGGCCGCGCCGGCGAGCAGGACGAGCAGGTTCACCACGCCGAAGAGGCCGACCCAGAAAATCCCCGGGAGCCCGGTCAGCCCGGCGAGCTGGTCGGCGTCGGAGTGCGGCATCCGCCCACCCCGGCGGAGCGCCTGCAACTCACCGACCGGCCGGACGCCGCCGATGAGCAGGAACCACACCCCGGTGTACGCGAACGCGGCCTGCACCTCCGGCGAGGTGTACCAGGAAACGCCGAGCACAACACCGGTGGTGGCCACGATGGAGATGACGCCGAAGACGTTGCGGATCATCACCAGCATGGCCAGCAGCAGTACGACCGCCACCCAGAGCAGCAGGGTGATCCGGTTGCCGCCGAGCAGCCCGGCGCCGGCCAGCCCGACCAGCGACGGCGCGAGGTAGCCGGCCAGCAGGGTGAGCGCCATACCGGGGCCGGTCGGCCGACCGGCCGAGAGCGTCAGGCCCGAGGTGTCCGAGTGCAGTCGGATGCCGCGCAGTTTGCGCCCGGTCAGCAGGGCGGCCAACGCGTGTCCGCCCTCGTGGGCGATGGTGATGGCGTTGCGGCCGATCCGCCAGGGCAGCCGGGTCAGCACCACGGCGAGCGCGACCAGTCCGGTGATCAGCACCAGCAGCGGTGGCGGTTCCGGCTGCGCGCCGAGGAGGCGGTCCCAGAGGTCAGTCAGCCCGTCGATCGACACAGCGAGCGAGCCTAGCCCACCCGCTCACGCGACTGGGAAACCTCTTCCAGGTACACCTCAACCGCCTCCCGCAGATTTTCCAGGGCGGACTTCCAGGAGTCGCCTGGCTGGCCACGTCCAACTCGCAGGAGCGTGCGACGTACCAGTCATCTGCCTGATGCCGGCCGCGTGAACGTACGAACCGTCCGGACCTCCTATGAGCAACCTGGCGCCCGATGCCCATGGTACTCAGGATCTTGATTGCCAGCGGCACCTACCGCGCCTTCGGTGCAGGCCTGCAGTCGGCCGGGCAGGCCCGTCAGTCACGCCCCTCGGCCACGAACACGCCAACTCCAGGTACGCCCTTGATGGCGCCCGTTGCCTTCAGCCAGTTGATCGCGCCACGAACAACGGTGATGGAGACGCCATATTGCGCCCGCAACTCGGCGGCACTTGGAATTTGATCGCCGGGTTTCAACTCACCCGAGGCGATCTTGCGAGTGATGTCATCAATGATCTTCTGGGTCTTCGAGGTTGTCACCGATACTCCCTGGTCCGCAGGGGTATTCGATCACGCGACATCTTCCAGGCACAAGCCTAAGGATGCATAAGGATGCATCAGGGCTTGCATGGGGCATCTAGATGCCCTAGGTTGAAATGGCCGATCCTCCTGGTCCGCAGCCGGCGGAATCGGTTCCTCGCGCGGCGGCTCGTCCCCCGCAGCCCAGCGGGCCGCCGCGCGTCCACCAGCTCCGGGAGGTGCCACGTGGAACGCGACCGCGCAATGCTGATCATCGAACAACATCAACCAGCGCCGCTGTGGCGATTACTCCGCATCCGCCGGTGCGCCAACTGCCGACACCGCTGGCCCTGCCTGCCCTACCACGACGCCCGGACCAGCCTGCTCAACCACGACCGGGCCGATGTCGCCGCGCTGGCCCGGCAACGAAACAGCCGCTGGTCACCGCGATGAAACCGCCGACCAACAGCCAGCACTGGCCACTGCGCGGACTGGTCCACTGCGGATACTGCGAACAACCGATGTACGCCGCGCAGCGACCGGGCGGCCCACGGACCTACAAATGCGGTCCACCCTGCGAACGCAGCCAGCTCGACGCCCGCGAACTGGAAGCCATGGCCTACCGTACGGCGCTGACAGCGGTCCCAAGCCTGGCAACGGTCCTCGAGGAGGTGACCCGGACGGCCCTGTTCGTCGAGACGTACCAGCGGGTGGTGGTGCACGGCGACCAGCGCGACGTGCGGTTCATCGGCTACCCGAGCTGACCGGCGAACGCGATCGGCTCAGCCGCGTACCGGCCGGAAACCCGCCGCGAGAATGTCGAAGTTGGCCAACTCGGCAGCCCAGTCCTTCGCCGGAACTTCCCAACGAATCGCGTACGCCTTGTCCTTGGCGGTAATGAAACCACGGTTACGCACGTGGACCGCTCCTCGCTCGTCCGTCTGAGTCCACTCCCAGTCGGCTGCCTTGAGCCAGTAATCCACCTTGACAATCGACATCAATTTATAGTTATTCACATAATTCCGGCGATTCGGCTCCTGGGACCACCAGTCAGCCTCCGGATCCGGCTTCGGCGTATCCGTCTGGCCGATAATCAGCTTCCGATCACCCTGCTGGAAAAAGATGTGGCCATCTCCCCGTCCCGTCTCGACCATCCCCACTGGCAGCGGTATCGAGAAACCAGTGCTGTCCTTGTGCAGATACCAGCCCTCAGGGACCACCGGCGCCGGGTGGCCGCCGGGCGTCGGTGTGGGCGTTGGTTGAGCTGTCGGTCTCGGTGGTCGGCGCGGCGGTCGGCGACGCGGTGGTGGGCGCCACCGATGGGGTGCTGGCCGCCACTGACGGAGTGGGCGCCGGACCGGCCGAACCGGTCGGCTTGCCCGCAGTCTGCTGCGCGGTGGAGTTGCCGTCCGGCTCGCGGTTGACCAACGGCACGATCACCACGAGCGCGACCAGGAGCAACCCGACCAGCCCACCGATCAGCCAGCCGCGCCGCTCCCGGGGGACGCTGTCCAACATCCGACCGAAGCCGAACCTGCCACCGCCGGCAACCGCGGCGGCCGGCGCGACCGGGATCGGCGCCGAGGCCACCGCCCGCTCCGGGGCCGACGCCGGCCCGGACCTTGGCCGATCCCCGCGCCTCACCCGAAGTTGCGGCCGCCACCTCCGGTACGACAGCCTGCCCGGCCTCGACGACCGGCTGGCTGCTCAACCCTCGCGCCCTGGTCCGCTGGCACCGGAGGAGTGATCTTCGCCGTCTCGGCCGCCGATGCCGGAGGTGTGATCTTCGCCGTCTCGGCCGCCACCGTGGCGGCGTGGCCGGAGTCGGGGTCGGGGTCGGGGTTGGCGTCGCTGCGCTCTGCTCCTGCGATGCCCGAGGCGCCGGCAACGCGCCGAACTTCGCTCGCGGCTCCCGCGTACCACCCAGCGGACTCGGCCGGCGTACCCCATCAAGCAGTGACATCCCCGGACGCGTACGGCGCCCGGCCGCGCGGCGCAGCAACCGCTCCGCCACCTCCGCGTTGATCCGGTTCGTCGGATCCTTACGCAACAGCCCGTTCAGCACGGCCTTCAACGAACCGGCCCGCTTCGCCTGCGGTGGCGGTTCCGTCGCCAGCGCGGCCAACGTCGCGATCGCCGACGAACGCGCGTACGGCGACTGTCCCTCCACCGCCGCGTAGAGCGTCGCGCCCAGCGACCAGAGGTCCCCCTCGGGACCGGCGGTGCCGTCCTTCGCCCGTTCGGGCGCGATGTAGGCCGGCGAGCCCAGCACCAGACCGGTACGCGTCACGTTCGGATCGCCGGGCACAGTGGCCAGCCCGAAGTCAGTCAGCACCACCCGGCCCTCATCACCGAGCAGCACATTGCCGGGCTTCACATCCCGGTGCATCACCCCGGCCCGGTGCGCCGCCTTCAACGCACCGAGAACACCTAGCCCGATCTCGGCCGCTCTGGTCGGCGACACCGGACCGTCGCTGGCCAGAACATCCTGCAGCGACCGCGACGGGACGTACTCCATGACGATCCACGGATCACCGTCGGTGCGCAGCACGTCGAAGACACGGACCACATTGGCATGGTTGAGCCGGGCGATCGCCCGCGCCTCGCGCAATGACCGTTCGCGCATCTCCCGACGCTCATCCTCGGTCAGCCCGGGCGGCGGGACGAGCTCCTTGATCGCCACGTCGCGGTGCAGCACCTCGTCGCGGGCCTTCCAGACCCGCCCCATGCCGCCCTGGCCTAACGGCGTCACGAGCCGGTAGCGGTCAGCGATCAGCTGGGGGGGTGCGTTGGACACCCATGGACGGTACCCGGCGGCGAGAACGATGACACTCGCGGCACGCGCATGTGAGACGTCCATCAGTCAACAACGGCGTACCCTTCACCACACTCCTGAAGCCGTACCCTCGAAACATGTCTGAGCAAGAGCCGACCTTCCGCGTCATCCGCGGCGCGCCCACCGCCGAGGAACTGGCCGCGCTGGTCGGCACGCTCCTGCTTCGTACCCGGCCCGCCCCGGCGGCCCCGCCGCCCGCGGTGTCAGCCTGGGTACGTCAGGCCCGCCCCGGTACGGTCTCCCCGTCCGGCATGCCGGCTCGGCCCACGGTTGATGCCTGGCGACTCTCCGGCCTCCCCCGCTGAGTCGCATGTAGCGGGGCTGCCGACGGCGGACCGCACCCACTAACCTCAATGTGGGGAAGCATGCTGTACACCTGGGGAGAAACAACCATGGCGATACCTGAAGAGGATCGCGGCCCGGCCTGGTTGCGCGACTACGGCGGCATCGAAGCCGACATCTCCAAAATGGAGGAGTTCGCCACCAAGCTCGACGCGGAGGTACGCGACAACTACGTCCCACATGCCGACTACGTGTGGGACTACATGGGGACAGAGCTGCCGGCACCCGCACAGGAGTTCGCCGAGCTAGCGGATTTCCTCGTCGAACACAACAAGGTGGTCGTTGACGCGACCTCGTACGTGCACTACTACGCGAACGCGACCGGCGGGTTCGCAGACGCCGCCGCCAAGGTCAGCGAGCAGTACCGGCAGAGCGACGCCTTCGCTCAGGCCAGACTGCGCGACGTTGAGGCCGCGTTCAAGGACACCACGGTGGCTAACACACCGCCCACCGGCACCACCTCAACACCCGAGGCTCCAACCGGATCGGAGGCCTCCTGATGCTCATCTCGGACGGCGGAGGCGGCTACGCCGGGATCACCAACTGGTACGCCTACAACACCGAACAAATGTGGCGGCTGATCGAGAATCAGCAGACCGACAACCACTGGAAACAGGTCACCGGCTGGAAGAAGATTTCCGAGCTGACCTCGGAACACGGGTGGCGAGTCAAGGAATATCGCGACAACCTGGCCGCCGCCTGGCCGCCGGAAAAGAACGAAGCCGCCAGGGCCTTCATCGAACGCCTGGACAATCTGATCAGGCATGTGAAGTCGGTCAGCGAGGTGGCGAGCGCGAACTACACGATCTTTTCGACCGCCACCGCCGACATCTCCACCTCTCGGCAGAAACTGAAAGAAATCTACGACGAGTACCTGGCCAAGAAACGGCAGAAGGACGCCTACGACCAGGCCGCCCGGGCGATCGTTCCATCCCCCGGCCCGTCTCCGACGCCCAGCCCGTCGCCGGGCGCGCCACCCACGCCGAAGGTCACCGAGGCCGACCTGGAGCAGATCAACTACAAGGCCCGCTCGGTGATGTACAGCCTCAGCTCGACACTGGTCGAGTCCAAGGCCAAACTCCGACCGGTGGAGCCGTACAAAGCATGCGCGTGACGACCATGACCCAAGCGGGAAGGACCGAAGCGGAAATGGCTCCTACAACCAGCCAATGATAGGCGACCGATTCATTCCGCCGGTCATACCGGTGCCGGTTGAAAGGACCGTCAACCCCTATCCGCCGGTTACCCAACCGCCCCCGATCGTGGTGCCCACACCTAGTCCGCCCGGACTCGGGCCGGTTCTCGGCGGCGTCGGGCCATTAGCGCCGCCCGCTCCGGTCAATCCGATGCCCCCGGGCATGATCACGCCACCGGCCCCTCCCGGGCTCGGCCCTGGACTTTCCCCTGGCATGCCATCGATCCCGATGATGCCGGGCGCTGGCGGCACCGGCGGAGCATCCGGCCAGTCGGGCCTACCCCGGGGCGCCGGCAGCCTCCCCAGACCTGGTGTCGGCGGCGGCACGGCTGGCATGCCACGGACCGCGATGCCACCCGGCGGGATGATCGGCGGAACCCCGGGGCGAGGACTTGGGCAGCCCGGAGCGGGCATGGCAGCCCCGAGGCGGATCAATCCCATCGGCGGTGTGATCGGCAGCGGCACGGGCGCAACTCCGCTGAGCGGCGGCAGCCAGCGACCGGGTACCGGGACGGGCAGAACCCTAATGGGTGGCGGTGGACATGGCACCGGGCCGGGACACGGTGCGGCTACGAGCGGCCGTCCTGTCAGGCGCCGCGACGAGCACGAGAGCGAACAGCAGTGGGATCCGGACAACCCCTGGGAGACAGACGAGGGTGTGGCCCCAGTCGTCCTGCCCGCTCGAGAGACCGGCCGGATCGACCCAGGACCGGCGATCGGATTCAATCGGTGAACTCCCGCGCCCTCCCCGCGGCCGTGGCTCTACTCTGCGCCACGGCCATCGCCGTACTACCCGCCGGGCTAGCACACGCCGATCAGATCCGCGAGGACCAGTGGCATCTTCGCTTCCTGAAAGTTGCAGATGCTCACAAGATCAGCCAGGGTGCAGGCATCACCGTCGCCGTCATCGACAACGGCGTAGACCAGCATCCGGACTTACGCAAAAACTTAACGACCGGAACCGATGTAGTTTTGGGCGGCGCTGGCGACGGCCGAGGTGACACTAACGGCCACGGCACCGCAATGGCTGGATTGATCGCGGCTCACGGCGGCGACGGAAGCAACGGTGCTTTGGGTATCGCACCAAGGGCAAGAATCATGAGCGTCCGTCTGTTCACCAAAACCGCGACCGGAACCTCGACCGAATTAGCTGCTGGCATAAAATGGGCTGTCGCCCACGGGGCCAAGGTCATCAACATATCCAACGGTGGTGGGCCTTCGCGTGAGCTTCAGGTAGCCGTTGAAGCCGCAATCGCAGCGGATGTCGTTTTAGTAGCCGCTGCAGGCAACAGTCCCACTAACCGCTCAATTTCTTTCCCTGCCGTTATGGACGGTGTCGTAGCAGTCGGCGCGAGTGACGCCCACGGTAACCGAGCAGCTATTTCGATAACCGGAAAGCAACTTACGCTGCTAGCGCCTGGCACCGATATTCTCAGTACCGGAAGAAACGACATCTACCGCGAGGCAACCGGTACTTCTGGCGCTACGGCGATCGTGTCGGGGGCGGTGGCGCTGATCCGGAGTAAGTATCCGGATCTGTCCGCGAAGGAGGTCATCCACCGGCTTACCGCCACGGCCACCGACAAGGGCGCACCCGGCCGGGACGACGAATACGGCTACGGGGTGCTCAACCTGCTTGCCGCCCTCACCGCGGACGTACCACCGCTCGACGGCGACACTCCCCCAAGCGCCACCGCTACCGAGAGCCAGCCAGCGACACCTGACACCGCCCTCCCCCCAAGCGGCAACGAAACCGGTTCCAACTCCACAACCTGGTTCGTCGCCCTCACCGCACTGGTCATCCTCGGATTTGTCATCACCCTCGTGGTGGTGTTCACCCGTCGCCGTCGGCCGCTCGGCTGACCGCCGTAGTTCACTGCGGCGGCGTCGGCCACGCACACATTGGCTGGTCCCACCGAGCTGGTCCGCTGCCAGGCCGGAGGCGCCCGCTGGCGGGCGGGCCTGACCGGGCCGGGTAGCGTAATCCGTCGTGCACACAACAAAGCTGCCGCGCCTCGTACTCGCCTCGGCCAGCCCGGCCCGCCGCAAGAGCCTGCAGGCCGCCGGCATCGAGCCGGAGGTGCTGGTCAGTGGGGTGGACGAGTCGGTCGTGGAGTGCCCGACGGCCGAGGAATTAAGCCTCACGTTGGCCCGGCTCAAGGCGCGGGCGGTGGCCGATCGGCTCTGCAACACCAGCGCGGGGAGCACTCTCGTACTCGGGTGTGATTCCGTGCTCGCCTTCGACGGCGAGATTCTCGGCAAGCCGGCTGACGCGGACGACGCGACCATGCGCTGGCGGCGAATGCGCGGGCGGAGCGGGGTTCTGCACACCGGACACTGTCTGATCGACCTGACCGACGGTCGGGAGGCGGCAGCGGTCGCCGCGACCATCGTACACTTCGCAGAGATCGATGATGCCGAGATCGCCGCCTACGTGGCGACCGGAGAGCCGCTTCAGGTCGCGGGGGCCTTCACCATCGACGGGCTGGGCGGGCCGTTCGTGGAGCGGGTGGAGGGCGACCCGGGCACCGTGGTCGGACTCTCCCTGCCACTACTGCGTACGCTGCTCGGCCAGCTCGGGTTCCGGATCACCGATTTGTGGACTGGTGTCGCGACATCGGCCGAGACGGTGCCGCAGGGATCGGCGCCGCTGGTCTAGCCGTGGTCTAGCGTCTGGCTATGACGACCACATCGCTGCCGATGACCGAGGAGTTGCACGCGTACCTCGTGGCGCATGGCTCTCCCCCAGACCAGATCGCGCTCGACCTGATTGACGAGACGCTGGCCGTCCTGCCGTCCGACGCGCAGATGCAGATCGCTCCGGAACAGGCCGCGTTCCTCACCCTGCTCACCGGCCTGGTGCAGGCCCGCCAAGCGGTGGAAGTCGGCACCTTCACCGGAATGTCGTCGCTGGCGATCGCTCGTGGCCTGCCCACTGACGGCCGGCTGACCTGCTTTGACATCTCCGATGAGTTCACCTCGATGGCGCGCCGCTACTGGGATCGGGCTGGGGTCAGCGACCGGATCGAGTTGCGTATCGGCCCGGCTGCGGAGACATTGCGGTCGCTGCCGGCACAGCCTCATCTGGACCTGGTCTTCATCGACGCCGACAAGATCGATTATCCGATCTACTGGGCCGAGCTGGTGCCGAGAGTACGCCCCGGCGGACTACTCGTGGTCGACAACGTGCTGCGGAATGGCCGGGTGCTGGAGCCTCAGGATGAGGCGGATCAGGCCATTGTCGCCTTCAACGAGCAGGTGCTCCGGGACGACCGGGTAGAGGCGGTGATGCTGCCGATCGCTGATGGCTTGACCCTCGCCCGTCGCCGCTGACACCCGCCACCACTCCCGTCGATCAAGGACAATCCCGTCGATCAAGGACTTGTTGTCGCAGATCAGTGATCAAAGTACGACGATAAGTCCTTGATCGACGGTGGGCGGGGTGGGGTTAGCGGACGCTGGTGGCGAACTTTCGGGCCGCCCAGAAGACGGCCAACGCGGTGATCACCGCCATGATGCTCATGCCCTGCCAGACCACGTCGTTACCGATTTCGCCGGCGAAGAGGGCACGGGCACCGTCCACCGCCCAGGCAAACGGGTTCCAGTCGGCGACCCGCCGGAGCCAGAGCGGCGCGAAGGCAAGCGGAAGCAGGATGCCGGAGAGCAGCAGCACCGGCTGCGCGACGGTGTTCATCAGCGGCGCCAGGGCGTCCTCACTCTTGACCACCAGCGCGATGCCGTACGACAGCGCCGAGGTCATCAGCGCGATGAGGGCGAGCAGCAGGTACGCCAGGAGCAGGTAGCCGATCTGCACCCGCAGTCCGAAGGCGAGCGCGAGCAACGTGATGATCACCGCCTGCATCAGGAGCGAGACGACATCGCGCAGCGACCGGCCGAGGAGCAGGGCGAGCCGGCTGACCGGGGTGACCCGGGACCGTTCGATCACCCCGGCGCGCAGCTCGGCAATCAGCCCGAAGCCCTGGAAGAGGCCGCCGAAGATGGCCAGCAACACCAGCAGGCCGGGTACGAAGATCCGGTAGGTCTCCGCGTCGGTGGTGGCACCGAGTGGCGCCAGGGCCGGTTTGAGCAGCGGGGCGAAGAGCAGCAGATACATCACCGGTTGGAAGATGCCGACGAAGATCCAGACGGGGTTACGCAGTAGCAGCAGGACCTGCCGCTGGAAGATCAGCCAGGTGTCCCGGGCGAGTTTCATGGAGAGTCTCCAGTTTCGGGGTGGGCGCGGGATCCGGGACGGGCTCAGGATTCGCGCAGCGAGCGGCCGGTCTTGGTGAGGAACACGTCGTCGAGGCTGGGCCGGTGCAGCTCGATCGAGTCGCAGCGTGATGCCGACGCTGTCGAGGGTCCGCAGGATCTGCGGGATGGCGGTGGCCCCGTCGTCGACGTAGAGGCGCAGGCCGCCGTCGTCCGGGGTCTCCAGCTTCGTCACGAACGGCTCGGTGTCCAGCACCTCGGCGGCCCGCGGCGTCGAGCCGTCGATGCCGACCAGCACCACATCGCCGGAGATCTCCCGCTTCAGCTCAGCCGGGGTGCCCTCGGCCACGATCTGGCCGTGATCCATGATCGCGATGCGGTCGCAGAGCGCGTCGGCCTCATCGAGGTAGTGCGTGGTGATGAAGACGGTCATGCCCTCGGCGCGCAGCCGGCGGATCTCGTCCCACATGTGTGCCCGGCTCTGCGGGTCGAGGCCGGTGGTCGGCTCGTCCAGAAAGACCACCTTCGGCTCGGTGAATGATGCCGAGCGCGATATCCACCCGGCGCCGCTGACCCCCGGAGTACGTCTTGCACTTGCGGTCGGCGTACTCGGTGAGTTGGAACGCCTCCAGCGCGCGGACCGCCCGGCGCTGCGCCTCGGCCTTGCCGATGCCGTACATCCGGGCGTGCAGCACCAGCTCCTCGCGGGCGGTCGACTCGTCCCAGGTGCTGCCGCCCTGGGCGACGTAGCCGATCCGCCGGCGCACCTCGCCCGGATCGCGGCGCAGGTCGGCGCCGGCGATGGTGGCCTCGCCGCCGTCCGGCTCGATAAGGGTGGCGAGCATCCGCAGCGTGGTGGTCTTGCCGGCGCCGTTGGGGCCGAGGAAGCCGAAGATCTCCCCCTCGGCGAACGACAAGATCGACGCCGCGGACCGCTTCGACGACCTTCTTTTCCCTGCCCTGCCGGGAGCGGAACGACTTCCGCAGCCCTTTGGTCTCGATCATTTCCTACTCCTGGTTGGTCGGACCGACGGCATCCGCCGGCCGCAATCCCCCGGGGACCACGCCAAGAGGCGCCCACCCCAACGCTTCGCGTCGAAACGTAACGCGATATAGCTCGTCTGGTCAAGCTTGATTATTACTCGTTGCCCGTTCCGTCGTACCGACGCGAGGCCGCACGCAGCCGCTCCCGGTCGGGCGCCTCGGTCAGCTCAGCAGGCAGGTACGACAATCCCGAGTCGATCAGCTCGGCGATCCGCTCACACCAGGCGATGTCCGCCTCCGCCCGGGCCATCCAGAGCTCCATCATCCAACCCACATGCACCGGCTTCGACCTGCGAATCCAGTCCAGATCGAGGGAGGCCCGCAGCGACTCGTTGCTCGCCCGCAGCAACTGCGCCCGGTTCCGGAGCGCGGCCGCCGCCTCCTCGCGGGGCAGCGCCGGCAGGAAGGAGAAGGCCGCCGAGAACGGGTCCGGGGCCGCCGTGAGCCGCCACCACAGGTCGCGCAGCCGGCTCTCGAACTCGTCGATCCCCTTGGGCGTGATCTCGTACGTGGTCCGGGCCGGCCGCCCGCCGACCTGCTCGGTTGCCACCTCGCGGAGCAACCCCTCGTCGGTCAACTTGCGCAGCGCGTGATAGATCGAACCGGGCTGGATGTTGGCCCACTTGTCCGCGCCCCAACTCAGCAACTCGCGCCGTACGTCGTAACCGTGCACCGGCTGCATCCAGTTGACCAGGCCGAGAATCATCATCCGGGTAGCTGACACGGCCACAAGCGTAATAACCAAACTTGACTAAGCAGCCAACAGTGCCACATGCCACACCCTGATCCTGTTGACCTAAACGGCCGATAAACTGCCCCGACAGTATTACTCCGGGAGGGAGCCGCCAGGTGCGCAAGGTACTCATCGCCAACCGGGGCGAGATCGCCGTCCGGGTCGTCCGCGCCTGCCGGGACGCCGGTCTGGGCAGCGTCGCGGTCTACGCCGACTCCGACCGGGACGCCCTGCACGCCACCCTCGCCGACGAGGCGTACGCCCTGGGCGGCGACACCGCCGCCGAAACCTACCTGCGGATCGACAAACTGCTGGACGTCGCCGCCCGGTCCGGCGCCGACGCCGTACACCCGGGTTACGGGTTCCTCGTCCGAGAACGCGGACTTCGCGGCGGCGGTCATCGATGCCGGCCTGACCTGGATCGGCCCGACCCCGCAGGCGATCCGCGACCTGGGCGACAAGGTCACCGCGCGGCACATCGCCCAGCGGGCCGGCGCGCCGCTGGTGCCCGGCACCCCGGACCCGGTCGGCGGCCCGGACGAGGTGCTGGCCTTCGCAGTCGACCACGGCCTGCCGGTGGCGATCAAGGCCGCCTTCGGCGGCGGCGGACGGGGACTCAAGGTGGCCCGCACCATGGAGGAGATCCCGGCGCTCTTCGAATCGGCCACCCGGGAAGCGGTCGCCGCGTTCGGCCGGGGCGAGTGCTTCGTCGAGCGCTACCTGGACCGGCCCCGGCACGTCGAGGCGCAGATCCTGGCCGACCAGCACGGCAACGTGGTGGTGGTCGGCACCCGGGACTGCTCGCTACAACGCCGGCACCAGAAGCTGGTCGAGGAGGCGCCCGCGCCGTTCCTGACCGATGCCCAGCGGGCCCAGATCCACGACAGCGCCAAGGCGATCTGCCGGGAGGCCGGCTATCACGGCGCCGGCACGGTCGAGTACCTGGTCGGCGCGGACGGCACCATCTCGTTCCTGGAGGTGAACACCCGGCTGCAGGTGGAGCACCCGGTCACCGAGGAGACCGCCGGCATCGACCTGGTCCGCGAGCAGTTCCGGATCGCCGCCGGCGGGAAGCTGCGCCTGGCTGCCGATCCGGCACCGCGCGGCCACTCGATCGAGTTCCGGATCAACGGTGAGGACCCGGGCCGCAACTTCCTGCCGGCGCCGGGCACGGTCACCGCGCTGCGGCTGCCGTCCGGCCCGGGCGTACGGGTGGACACCGGCATCTCGGCCGGCGACGTGATCGGGGGCAACTTCGACTCGCTGCTCGCCAAGGTGATCATCACGGGTGAGACCCGTACCGAGGCGTTGGAGCGGGCCCGTCGCGCGCTGGACGAGATGGTGGTCGAAGGGATGGCCACCGCGCTGCCGTTCCACCGGCTGGTGGTCCGCGACCCGGCCTTCACCGACGAACCGTTCCGGGTGCATACCAGGTGGATCGAGACCGAATTCGACAACACCGTGCCGGCGTTCACCGCCACGCCGGTCGACGTCGCCATTCCGGCGCAGCGGGAGACCGTCGTGGTCGAGGTGGCCGGCAAGCGGTTGGAGGTCAGCCTCCCCGCCGGCCTCGGCGCCGGTACGTTCCCCGGTGCGGGCGCCGCCGGCTCCGGCGCCCGCCGTCCGGCCCGGCGGACCGCCGGCGGTAAGGGCGCCGCCACGGCCAGCGGCGACGCGCTCACCGCGCCGATGCAGGGCACGATCGTCAAAATCGCGGTTGCTGACGGCGACACGGTGGCCGAGGGGGACCTGTTGTCGTACTCGAAGCGATGAAGATGGAGCAACCGCTGCACGCCCAGCAGGGCGGCGTGGTCAGCGGCCTCACCGCCGAGATCGGCGCGGTCATCACCGCCGGTGCGATGATCTGCACCATCAGCTGATCGCCGGGCATGGAAGGCTCGTACGTTCGCACTGTCACGCGGTGATCCCCGCGTCACGGGCCAGCAGGGCGGCCTGCACCCGGTCCGCCACCCCGAGCTTGGCGAAGACCACGGAAAGCTGATTACGTACGGTCTTCTCGCTGAGGCCGAACCGCCGCGCGATTCGGGCGTTGCTCTCGCCGCCGGCAAGCTGCTGAAGGATCTCCCGCTCGCGTGCGGTTAGCTGGTTGAAGGGCGCGGGCAGCTCGACGGGCTGGCGCTGCAACGTGGTCAGCACCTTCGGGCCGATCCGCGGACCGAGGACGAGACCACCACCGGCCACGGTACGCAGGGCGTCAACGATCACATCCGGATCGGTGTCCTTCAGCACGTAGCCACGGGCACCGGCCCGCAGCGACCTGGCTACCACATCCTCGTCGTCGGCCATGGTGAGCATGAGTACGTGGATCTCCGGCCGTCCCTGGAGGATCCGCCGGGTGGCCTCCACTCCACTGCCGTCCGGCAGCGCGACGTCCATCGCGACGACATGTACCTGCCGGGTCGCCGCCGCGACGAGCGCATCGGCGCAATTGGCCGCTTCGAGGACATCGTCCACCCAGGACTCCGCTTCGAGCATCGTCCGAAGTCCGCGGCGCACCACGGGATGGTCATCCACGATCAGAACGCGTGCCCGCTCGACCATCGTCGCCGCCCCACTCCCGTACCTGTCGTCGTCATGCCGACCCGGTGCCCATCTTCGCAGCCGGATCGGCCAGTTCGGGACCGGGCATTGTGGGCTGGCACGGTAACTGGACCCGGACCCGGGTGCCCTGCGGAACGACGTCGGTGATCTCGCAGTCCCCGCCGAGTTCCGTGGCGCGTTCCCGCATCGACTCCAGACCGACGCCGCCGGGTCGGGGGGCGGTGACGCCGATCCCGTCGTCCACCACCTCGACGATCAGCGCGCGCTCCCGCCGCACCACCACCTGACAGGTACCCGCGCCGGCATGTCGGGCGACGTTGGCCAGCGCCTCGGCCACGATGCGGTAGGCGGCCACCTCGACGGCCGCCGGCAGCCCCTGCAGATCGTCGGTGACCCGTAGCCGCACGGACAGGTTCGGGCTGTCAAAGCGTTGGCACTCGGCGCGCAACGCCGATTCCAGTCCACGGTCCAGGGCCGGCGGCCGCAACTGGTCGACCAGTTGGCGCACCTCACCGGTGCAGGTCTGCAGATCCTCCGCGAGCCCGTCGAGGATCTGACTCACCTTCGGTTGCCGCGCGGACAGCTTCCGGGCGGCGCGGACCTGCATGGACATCCCGGCAAACGTGGGACCGAGCCCGTCGTGCAGGTCACGGCGCAGCCGGCGGCGCTCCTCCTCGCGGGCCATCACCAGCCGTTCCCGCGACTCGCGCAGATCGCGGATGAGTCGGGTCGTGGCCGCGGCCACCGAAGCGTGCAGCGCCATGTCACTGAGTAGTCGGCGTTCGAGCGGAGTGAACCGGCTACCCGCTGCGCGGTTGGCCACGATCAGCCGCCCGATCCGCTCGCCGTGGGTAATCATGTCGAACTGCTCGACGCCGGTAATCGCGTGGCCGTGCTCGGCGTGCAACTGCGGGCCGTCGCTGCCGTCGAGCTCCACGGCGACATACGGGACCCGTAGGGACCGCGCGATGGTGCCGGTGAGTAACGGCAGCACCGCCTGCGGCTCGACCGTCCGACCCAGCAGATCGCCGAGCCGGGCGATCACCGCGTACGGATCGTCCCGCTCTCCGTAGAGCAGCCGGTTGACACCACGTTGGACCCGGTGCCGGACCGGCTCGAAGGTCACCGCGATGAGACCGGTGGCGACCAGCGAGGCGTTGGAGGTGTCACCGCGCAGGAGCACATCCCGCAGCAGAGCGACGGTCGCGACGAACCCGGCGATCACCAGCAGGCTCATCACCAACCACACCAGGCTTCGGTTGATCACCTGTTCCAGCCCGTACAGCCGGTAGCGCAGCACCGCTAGCGTCATCGCACCCGGAATCGCGATCACCATCAACACCCAGGCGCCAGCCAGGTTGAGGGTGTCCAGCAGCAACCCGAGCAGGAACAGCACGCCGGCCGCCAGCAGACAGGCCAGTTGCTGACGTGTCTCGCCCACGGATCGGCGCCACCGCGACCAGAGCGACACCAGCACCGCGACCAGGCCCAGTACCCACCGCGATCGCCACCAGCGCGACCCGGACCAGGAATTGCGCCCGCTGGGTCGACGCCGGCTCGGCGGAGAGGAGCAGAGTCTCCGGGTCGTCGATGGCGGCGAGCGCCAGGGCAGCAGCCGCGAGCCACGGTGGTCGCGACGAGAGCGACCGCGATCACCCGCCATCGCGGCCCGGCAGTTGCCATCCGGGAAGACCAGCAACGCCAAGAAGATCAGGCCGTACGGTGGCCACCACAGCCACTGGCTGAGCCAGGCCAGTGGCAGCCAGTCCATCCAGCTCAACGCCAGCACCGCCAGTGAGGCGATGAGCCCGGCGGTCACCATCAGCCGGCCGACCAGGTGACCGGGCACACCGGCGAACACGAGGCCGCCCAGCGCAGTGAACGAGACGGCGATGGCGGCGGTCAGAGCGGTCTGCCCGGCCGCTGCCGTCTCCTGGTGGAGCCACTGGCCGACCAGTACGAGCGCGACGACGACCCCCGCCACCGCCACGACCCGGTGGCGGGCGGTGCAGGATCCCGAGTGTCGGAGAACACGGTCGGGCCTCCGGCATGGTCGGCCGGGCTCAGTGCCCCCAGCCTGCGGCATGCATCGCGTTGTGGAAGAAGTTACCCTCGTGGTGTTTCGCATGCCATGGCATGGCATCGATGCCGTCCTGGAGACAATGGCGCATCGAGGCGGGGCAGGGTGGCGAGCGCGTCGTCGAGGCTGAGGCCGGGACTGCTCGGCGAGCTCCGGGTGATTGCGCAGGTACTGCTCCAGATGGTCGAGGACCGCCTGCATCCGCTGCCGGATGGCGGCCAGCTCGGCCGGTTCCCCGGTGGGCTGAAGGTCCTCCAGGCGCCAGTCTGGCCCGAACATGGTGGCCAGTCGCTGGCCATCACGATCGAAGAACTCAACCGCACCGCCGAACTTTTCACCGTACTCTGACTCCTCCAAAATCTGGGCGACGTCGTCATACAGGTGGGCAAAGGTGTTATCAGTGGCGATCATCAAGAGTGCGCCGGGGGGACGCGGTGGGGGCCAGGTTCATCGGTAGCTCCTCGGAGGTCACGCTGCGGTAGGCCTACGCTGCCGGGCCGGCCGATTGCCACAACTACTTGATCACAGCGTAGGAGACCGCCCGTCCACTCAGGGCAGCGCGGTGATCGACCGTGATCTCGGACGGAGTCCGTTCATTGACGCCTGAGCGTCTACCGTTGAGTCAGCGAATCACGCGAACTGCGGCCCCGGGTGAGGGTGTTTCCGGTGGAGTCAGGATCCGATCCCGGTGTGCCGGGACGGGAGCACTCTCCCATCCCGGCACGGCGTGGATCAGTGCAGGTTGACGTTCGTCGCCCGGGTCATATCAACCGTCGCAGCAACCTTTGGCAGGCCCTCGGTGTACCCAGCGGGTGACAACCGAGCCGACCAGTAGCCATACCGGGCTGCAAGTTGATCAAGGCGGATGTTCGCCGCGCTGAGCAAGCAGGCACTGATCGGGTCCTTCGGTTTGCCCGACACGTTCGCCTGTGGGCAGCCGACGCCGTACTGCCCGAGGCCCGCCAGCGGGTGAACCCGACTGGACCCCGCCGCACGGGCTCCCCTCGCGACCTGCGTGCAGCCGCGAAGTTCTGCACCGCCTGGATCATCGCGCTACGGAAATGCTGGCTGGCCGACTGGTCGGCGTCACTCGGGGCTGCGTCCAGTCGCCGGGCAGGGCACTGCGTGCCGAAGAGCAGCGCGTTGAAGGCGTCGTCCGACTCCAGCGCGGTGGCCCAACCCAACTCCGTGTAGGCCTGGAGCATCCGCACCGCTTCGTGACCTGCCTTACCCTTCTGCCAGAGCACTCGGCAGAGTCCCAGGACTGCTGGTCGGGTCGGTGGGCCCGGTGCCGTCGAGCATGACCTGGTAGAAGTACTTCTGCCGACCGGCGAGCATCGCGGCAGCCTTGGCCCGGGCCGTCTCCACCGCCGTCGACAATGGGCAGTGATCGCCGCGGATTCGAATGCCGGCTGGTAGACCGTGTTCCATCTGGAATTCACATAGGACTCCTCGGTAACACAGTCTTCGGTCGGCTCCCGATCCCAGTTGTTCGACGTGCAGATGGTCCCGACGGGGAAGACCTTGGCCGAGCTCTGCACGGTCTGCCAAGCACCGCCGGCCCACTTCACCTTCGACTGCACGGTGATCTTAAGGTCAGCAACGGTGAGTATCAGCTTCGCCTTGACCTGTGTCTTGATGTTGACGAACTGTGCGTCGTAGCAGGTGGAGAACTCTGGCCGCTGCCCCTGTGCCATCCCATGGTCGAGGAGGTGGAAGGCGTTCGGCAGGTTACTGCGACGCAGCGTTGACGGCACCGTAACGGTGGGGTTGGCTCCCGAGCACGCCCGCATCGACGGGCTCTCCGCGATCCGCGCTGCGGTCGTCTGATCCGGACTGCCCCAGATTTCGTACTGCGGCACCACGCCGCCGTTAGAGATCACTGCGCGACGAACATTCTCCACCTGGGCGTTCCATGCGGCTACCGCCTGGCGGTAGTCGTCCATCAGAGCCACGAACAGGGCGTTGGTGGCGCCGCTGGCCGCCGGTCGACTGAACTCGCCCACCCGGGTGTTGATGTTGGCCCCGGCGTCGGCGATGGCGGTGGCCCGGGCGCTGTTCACCTGACTGGCGTACTGCGGATTCTCCAGTTGCAGGATGTTGTAGACCCGGGCAGCGGTGTTCCATGCCGCCGCGTTGGCCACCGGCCCGGTGGTCCAGCTCCCCCCGACCCGCTGCCGGGCCCACTGGGACAGGTAGTTAACCGATCCCTCCGGCAGATACAGGTCAAGCGTGCTGACCGGGTCGGCCAGGCTGGTGCCACTCGGGACGGTAAATGTCCCCTCCTGCAGGGCGTCGATGGTGGCGAAGCGGAACGTCGGCGACTCGGCCAACGGGTAGTAGGTGTTGACGAAGTCCGGGATCGGCTGACCGCCGGTGTTCTCCTTGTGATGCACATACGTGCTGATTACCTGGTTGAGATCACGCCGGGCGATGTTCTCCAGTGCGACATGCGTGGCCAGCGCCATCGAGTCAACCTTACGTTCGATCTCCTGGAGCACAGTGGCGATGTGCCCCAGGTTGACCCGCACCTCATCGACGGCCTTGGTGAGCGCGTCGAGCTGGGCGACCAGATTGGCGTACATCTCGTTGAGGGCCTGCTCAATCCGGTTGAACCGCTCCGTCATGCCCTGCGCCAGCCGGTTGATCTGGTCCCGCAGCTTGGCGATCTCCGCTTGGACCCCGGCGTCCGGGTTGTCGCCGCCGGTGAAGAGGCCGATCAGACTCATGGCCGCGCCGAGCAGGTTACCGGTCAGCACCGCCGTGCCCATCGCGAAAGCTGCGTTGGTCAGTCCGCTGTTGAGCACCGTCGTCATATAGGTATTGATGGCGGTTGCCGCGGTGATTGCGGCCTTGCCGACCGTCTCCAGTTGCTTAGCGGCCTTCTTGTCGCTGAAGCCGACCAGAGTGGACAATACAGACACAATCGCGCCAAGGCCTTCGAAGATCTTTTTGGCGTTCTCCGTCGCACCCTGCTGTGCCTGACGTGTCGCGGCATCCGGTTTAGGGGCCTGGTTGACGACGTAGGTATTCGAGTACGCGATCACCTCGGCGATTCGAGCATTCGCCTCTTGCTCCAGCACGCTGAGCGCCTGGAGCGCCTGGTTCCACACCACGTTCTGATACACGGCCGGGTTACCGGTTTCGGCACCGATCGCGGCCAGCGGCACATAGTGCCCGACGGTCCCGGCGTTGTTCCCCCGGGGCTCGTGGATCCGGGTCGCCAGCAGGGTGGGCAATGTCGCGCTGACGCTGGTCCCCGCACGGGCGGCGAAAGCCGCGTCCCAGGCCTCGGCGAGCGAGGCGTCGGTGCTCGCCCGATGATGCAACTCGCTCCAGATTGCCCTGGTCACGTCCCGGGAGGTCGCGTTCCATTCCGCATCCTGGTAACCGCCCCGGACCAGGTTGAGTGCGTTCGGCACCACATTCGCACCCTCGGCACCGACGGTGCTGGTCAGGATCGTCCGTACCACTGGGCCGTTGAGCACGGCACCGCTGCTGCCGGCCTGACCGAGTCTGGCCAGTACCGCCATCGCCACCGCGAACCGGGACCGGGAATCCGATCGGGAGGCCGGCACCGCCTGCGCGGCCACCGCCCGGGTGGCCGCCAGGTGTGCCGTGATCTGCTGTGTGTCAGCCGGTGCGTTGACCCTGCGCCAGTCCAGCAGCTCTGCGGTGAGCAACGCGTCGGTCAAGCCGGCGTCAGCGTTGTCGTGCAGTTGCACCACCGCACCGAATACCGCCCCGTGCACCGTCTGCTCGTCGTACGGCACCGGAGCCATCGCGCGAGCCGGAGCCGGGTACGTGGTCACCGCGACCACCGCCGCGACCGCCGCGGCACACCACCGCTGCCACGTTCGCCGCGCACCCCTGCTTGACCCGCCGCGCCGGCGGGCCCCGCCCGGTCTCGCCATCGTTCCTGTCACACCGACTCCTCTTGCCATGCGTGGGCTACCGCCCGCAGAACCTTGTGTCGGAATCCACCCTGGCGAGCCCACCGTCCCGAGCGGCAGTGACCGCTGTCCCGAGCGGCAGTGACCGCTGTCCCGAAGACCCGGGACGACTGGACGCCCACACCCTCGCAAGATCCGCGTGAGCAGGGGACGACTGTCAAGACACACCGACGACCCGCCGGAGCCATTCCCTGATCACGCGGATCTTTGAGCGGGCATGCTGGGCGGGTGCGGTTCCTCACCGGCGCGGCGCCCGCGCGACGACCTGACGTACAACGACGTGTTCATGGTGCCGGCCCGCTCGGACGTCGGCTCCCGGCTCGACGTCGACCTGGCCACCTCCGACGGCACCGGCACCACGATCCCGATCGTGGTCGCCAACATGACCGCCGTCGGCGGGCCGCCGGATGGCCGAGACGGTGGCCCGCCGCGGTGGGATCACCGTGCTGCCCCAGGACATCCCGATCGACGTGGTCGCCGAGGTGGTCGCCTGGGTCAAGACCGCGGCACCTGGTGCACGACACCGCCGATCACGCTCGGCCCGACCGACACCGTCGGCGAGGCGCTGCACCTGCTGCCCAAACGCGCGCACGGCGCGGTCGTCGTCGTCGACGACGGGGACCGCCGGTCGGCGTGGTCACCGAGGCGGACATGTGCCGGCGTGGACCGGTTCACCCAGCTTCGCAAGGTGATGTCCGCCGACCTGCTCACCGTGCCCGCCGAGGCCGACCCGCGCCGGACTTCGACCGGCTCTCGCGGGCGCGCGCGCCGGCTGGCCCCGGTGGTCGACGGCGACGGGCCGGCTGGTCGGCGTACTGACCCGCACAGGGCGCGCTGCGCGCCACCCTCTACCGCCCGGCCGTCGACGCCGCAGGGCCGGCTGCGGGTCGCCGCCGCGGTCGGCATCAACGGCGACGTGGCCGGCAAGGCCGCGGCGCTGCTCGACGCCGGGGTCGACGTGCTCGTGGTGGACACCGCGCACGGCCACCAGGAGAGGATGATCGACGCACTGCGCGCGGTGCGCGCCGCTCGACCCGCCGGTGCCGGTCGTCGCCGGCAACGTGGTCACCGCCGAGGGCGTGCGCGACCTGGTCGACGCCGGCGCGGACATCGTCAAGGTCGGCGTCGGCCCGGGCGCGATGTGCACCACCCGGATGATGACCGGCGTCGGCCGGCCGCAGTTCTCCGCCGTGCTGGAGTGCGCGGCCGCGGCCCGCGAGCTCGGCCGGCACGTGTGGGCCGACGGCGGGGTGCGCCATCCGCGCGACGTCGCGCTGGCGCTGGCCGCCGGGCGCGGCCAACGTGATGATCGGCTCCTGGTTCGCCGGCACCTACGAGGCGCCCGGCGACCTGCTACACCGACCCGGACGGCCGGCCGCTACAAGGAGAGCTTCGGCATGGCGTCGGCCCGGGCGGTCAGCGCCCGTACCGCCGAGGACAGCCCGTTCGAGCGGGCCCGCAAGGCGCTGTTCGAGGAGGGCATCTCGACCGCCCGGATGTACCTGGACCCGGCCCGGCCCGGCGTCGAGGACCTGATCGACGAGATCGTGGCCGGCGTCCGCAGCGCCTGCACCTACGCGGGCGCGGCCGACCTGGCGACCTTCTGCACGAGCGGGCGGTGGTCGGGATGCAGAGCGCCGCCGGCTACGACGAGGGCATGCCCGCTGCCGACCAGCTGGTGAGCAGGGTCAGGACTGGGTGAAGAGACGGACGATAACGGCTCGACTGGCCGGCTCGGGATCGGCGCCGATTTCGGGTGGCAACGCATTGCCGAGCCAGAGCGTGGCGAAGCCGTGCACGATCGACCAGGCGGCCAGCCGGGCGACGTCGGCGTCCGGCCCGACCTGGGCCGCGGGCATGGCAGCGAGCCCAGCCCGCAGCGAGTCCGCCGCGCGTCCACGGGCGGTGACCAGCGCGGCATCATCGGCGTGGTAGAGCTCCGGCCGGAACATCACCTCGAAGTGCGCCCGGTGCTTGACGGCGAAGCGCACGTAGCCGACCCCGATCTCCAGCAGGCTGTCGGTCTCCTCGCGTACCCGGTCCAATTCTTCGGCGAGGAGCTCGAAGCCCTGCGCGGCCAGGGCGGTGAGCAACCCGGCCTTGTCGCCGAAGTGATGCGCCGGTGCGGCGTGTGAAACGCCGGCTCGGCGGGCCAGGTCGCGCAGGCTGAGCGCCGCTGGACCCGACTCCTCGACCGCCCGGGCGGCTGCGGCCAACAGTGCCCGGCGCAGATCACCGTGATGGTACGGCCGGCCAGCGGCCCGCTCTGAGGTCATGGAGCAAGCGTAACTTGTCATTGACAAGATACCCATCCGGGCGCGAATCTAGACAATGGCAGGTTCTCTCCACCGCCTGGATTGGACGACCATGGCCCCGCTGCTCGCACTGCTCATCGGATTCGGCGCGGCCCGCTTGGCCGGGCTGCTCGGCGTCGACCCACTCGACAGTTGGCACCCCGCACTGCGGGTCGGGCTCGCCCTGATGTTCACCCTCACCGGAGTCGCCCACTTCGCCGCCAAGCGTCGCGGTGATCTGATCGCGATGGTGCCGCCCACACTCCCCCGACCGGATCTGCTGGTCACCGTCACCGGCGTACTCGAGCTGGCCGGTGCGGTCGGCCTGCTGATCCCGGTCACGGCGGCCTGGGCCGCAGCTGGCCTGGCGCTGCTGCTGCTCGCCATGTTCCCGGCGAATGTCTCGGCGGCCCGCCGCGGCTTGACCCTGGCGGGCCAACCGGTGACCTCGCTCGGGCCCCGTACCGCACTTCAAGTGCTCTTCTTGGCCGCCACGGTGGCAATCTTGTTTGGCCCCTGACAATCAGGAGACTAAACTGCGAACGTGGATCTGAGCGCCCTGCACGACGCACCACTCGGGCGACTGGTCGCCGTTGCCGGACACGTGATCTCGCAGCAGTGGAGCCGGTTCCTCGCCGAGCACCACGGCCTCACCCCGGCCGGCCTGACCACCCTGATCACGCTCCAGCGGTACGGTCAACTGACCCACCGGGCCGTGGCCGACCATTGTTTCGTACGGCCGGCCACCCTGACCGGCATCGTCGACACCCTCGAACGGGACGGCCTGGTCGAACGCCTCCGCGACGAGGCCGACCGGCGCACCGTCCGGCTCGCGCTCACCCCGGACGGAGTGGCCCGGGCTGAGGCACTCACCAACGTGCTCCGTACCCAGTCGGCACTCACCTCGGTCGACGCCGACCCGGCGAAGGCGGCCGTGATCCGCGAATTCCTACTCGAACTGATCCGCTCCGTATCCGACGGGGAAGGACTGCAAGTGAGCCCAACGGTAGAAGGGCGCGAGCAACCGATGACCGACCAGCACGCCTTCAACTCGCGAGGTCGCGGATGCTGACCCGCCTGTTACGCACCAACCTACGGCCGTACACCCGACCGCTGGCCGCAGTGGTGCTGCTGCAACTCGTCGGCACGATGGCCTCGCTCTACCTGCCCAGCCTCAACGCCGACATCATCGACAACGGCGTCGCCAAGGGCGACACCGGCTACATCATCAGTACCGGCGGCTGGATGCTCGCGGTCAGCCGGTGCAGATCGCCTGCTCGATCGTCGCGGTCTACTTCGGGGCCCGTACCGCGATGGGGTTCGGCCGCGACGTGCGGGCGGCGATCTTCGCCCGGGTCGGCGGGTTCTCCGCCCGTGAGGTCGCCCACTTCGGTGCGCCGTCGTTGATCACCCGCAACACCAACGACGTGCAGCAGGTGCAGATGCTGGTCGTGATGACCTGCACCATGCTGGTCGCGGCGCCGATCATGTGCGTCGGCGGCGTGATCATGGCGCTGCGCGAGGACGTCGGCCTGTCCTGGCTGATGCTGGTCAGCGTGCCGCTGCTGGTGCTGGCCATCGGCCTGATCATCCGCCGGATGGTGCCGCAGTTCCGGCTCATGCAGGCCCGCATCGACACGGTCAACCGGGTGCTGCGCGAGCAGATCGCCGGCATCCGCGTGGTCCGCGCCTTCGTCCGCGAGCCGTACGAGACCGAGCGCTTCGCCGTGGCCAACGCCGAGCTGACCGCGACCGCGCTGCGGTCCGGGCGGCTGATGGCGCTGATCTTCCCGGCCGTGATGCTGGTGCTCAACGCTCTCCAGCGTCGCGGTGCTGTGGTTCGGCGCCGCCCGCATCGACGCCGGCGCAGATCCAGATCGGCGCGCTGACCGCCTTCCTGACCTACCTGATGCAGATCCTGATGTCGGTCATGATGGCGACCTTCATGCTGATGATGGTGCCGCGGGCGGCGGTCTGCGCCGAGCGGATCGTCGAGGTGCTCGACACCGAGTCGTCGGTCGTCCCGCCGCAGCGCCCGGTGACCGAGCTGCTCACCCAGGCCGAAGTGGAGCTGCGCGACGTGGCGTTCCAGTACCCCGGCGCGGCGGCGCCGGTGCTGCGCGACATCTCGTTCCGCGCCGGCGCCGGCGAGACGACCGCGATCATCGGCAGCACCGGCGCCGGCAAGACGACGCTGCTGTCGCTGGTGCCCCGGCTCTTCGACGCCACCGGCGGCGCGGTGCTGGTCGACGGCGTCGACGTCCGCGAGCTCGACCCCGACCTGCTGTGGAGCCGGATCGGCCTGGTGCCGCAGCGGCCCTACCTGTTCACCGGAACGGTGGCCAGCAACCTGCGCTACGGCAACCCGGACGCCACCGACGAGGAGCTGTGGGCGGCGCTGGAGATCGCCCAGGCCCGCGACTTCGTCGAGGCGATGCCCGACGGCTCGACGCACCGATCGCCCAGGGCGGCACCAACGTCTCCGGCGGCCAGCGGCAGCGTCTCGCGATCGCCCGGGCGTTGGTCCGCCGGCCGGAGATCTACCTGTTCGACGACTCCTTCTCGGCGCTCGACCTCGGCACCGACGCCCGGCTGCGCGCCGCGCTGCGCCCGATCACCGCCGATGCCGCGGTGGTCATCGTGGCGCAGCGGGTCTCCACCATCGTCGACGCCGACCAGATCATCGTGCTGGAGGACGGCGCGATCGTCGGCATGGGTCGCCACGACGAGCTGCTCGACAGCTGCCCGACGTACGCGGAGATCGTGGAGTCGCAGCTGGCCGCGGCGGCGATGGCATGACCGGCGGGCATGGCACGGGCGCCGGGCAGGTACAGGATCGAACACGGGGTGCGGGCATGAGCCAGAAGACCGTCGACACGGCACCCAAACGGCTACCGGCCGCCGGGGCGGGCGGCGCGGCGGGGGTCCGCCGTGGATGAACGCCGGGATGCCCGCCGAGAAGTCGATGAACTTCGTCCCGTCCGCGCGGCGGCTGATCGGTCGGCTCCGCCCGCACCGCCTACAGCTGATCGCGGTGATCACGCTCGCCGTGGTCAGCGTGGGATTCAGCGTCGTCGGGCCGAAGATCCTGGGCCACGCCACCGACCTGATCTTCGCCGGGGTGATCGGCAAGCGACTGCCCCCCGGCGTCACCCTGGAGCAGGCCGTCGCGGCGCAACGCGCGGCGGGGCAACAACCGCTTCGCCGACATGCTGGCGCGCATGCAGGTCGTGCCCGGCGTGGGCATCGACTTCACCCGGCTCGGGCAGGTGCTGCTGTTGGCGCTGGGGCTGTACGTCGCCGCCAGCGTGCTGCTCTGGCTGCAGGGGCTCCTGCTCAACACGGTCGTGCAGCGCACCGTTCTGCAGCTGCGCGCCGACGTCGAGGCCAAGCTCAACCGGCTGCCCCTGCCGTACTTCGACAAGCAACCGCGCGGTGAACTGCTCAGCCGGGTCACCAACGACATCGACAATATCTCACAGAGCCTGCAGCAGACCCTGAGCCAACTGCTCACCTCGCTGCTCACCGTCGTCGGCGTACTCGCCATGATGTTCGTGATCTCGCCGCTGCTGGCGGTGATCGCCCTGGTCGCGGTGCCGCTGTCGATGATGGTCACCAAGCAGATCGCGAAACGCTCACAGCAGCAGTTCATCGCACAGTGGAAGCACACCGGCGCGCTGAACGGCCAGATCGAGGAGGCGTTCACCGGCCACGAACTGGTCAAGGTCTTCGGACGGCAACGCGAGGTCGAAGCGGCCTTCAGCGCGAAGAACGAGGAACTGTTCAGGGCGAGCTTCGGCGCCCAGTTCGTCTCGGGCATCATCATGCCGGCGATGATGTTCATCGGAAACCTGAGCTATGTCGTGATCGCCGTGGTCGGCGGTCTGCGGGTCGCGTCCGGCACCATGAGCCTGGGCGACGTGCAGGCCTTCATCCAGTACTCCCGGCAGTTCACCCAGCCGCTGACCCAGGTCGCCTCGATGGCGAACCTGCTGCAGTCCGGGGTCGCTTCGGCCGAGCGGGTGTTCGACGTGCTCGACGCGGACGAGCAGGGCCCGGACCCGACGCGGCCGGTCCAGGTCAGCAATCCGCGTGGTCGGGTCGAGTTCGAGCGGGTGTCGTTCCGGTACACGCCCGACACGCCGCTGATCGAGGACCTGTCGCTGGTCGCCGAGCCCGGTCACACCGTCGCGATCGTCGGACCGACCGGGGCGGGCAAGACCACGCTGGTAAACCTGATCATGCGGTTCTACGAGCTGGATGCCGGGCGCATCACCCTTGACGGCGTCGACATCACGGAGCTGCGCCGGGACGCGCTGCGCGGCGAGATCGGCATGGTGCTGCAGGACACCTGGCTCTTCGGCGGCACGATCCGCGACAACATCGCGTACGGCAACCCGGCCGCGAGCGAGGAGGAGATCATCGCCGCGGCGAAGGCCACCTTCGTCGACCGGTTCGTGCGCAGCCTGCCGGACGGCTACGACACCGTCATCGACGAGGAGGCCAGCAACATCAGCGCCGGCGAGAAGCAGCTGATCACGATCGCCCGGGCGTTCCTGTCCGAGCCGTCGCTGCTGATCCTGGACGAGGCGACCAGTTCGGTCGACACCCGCACCGAGGTGCTTGTGCAGCATGCGATGGCGGCGCTGCGGTCGGACCGGACCAGCTTCGTCATCGCCCACCGGCTGTCGACCATCCGGGACGCCGACCTCATCCTGGTGATGGAACGCGGCCGGATCGTCGAGCAGGGCACGCATGATGAGCTGCTCGCCGCCGAGGGCGCGTACCACCGGCTGTACCACGCACAGTTCTCGCAGCCGGTGGTCGAGGAGCAGGGCTGACGCGACACTCGGTCCGCGCTGCGCGGACCGTGACGGGCCGTCGGCACGGGACCTGCCGACGGCCCTGTCGACGGAACCCATGCCTCAGGGACCGGAAACCTGATGACCCGAGTTCAGGCGCGCCCAACGGTACGCCGGTCACTGGCCCAATTGCCGACCCGAGCGTACCCGCTGCCCGTCGTCCTACCGATGATCGACACCGGCGATTTCGTGCTGGCCGACACCGACGCCACGCGCCTGAATGTCCGGTAGGTCATTCCAGCTCGTGCAACATCAACTGCCGGGCCGCCTCGGTGATCGAACCGGAGAGCGACGGATAGATGGTGATGGTCAGCGCGAGCTGGTCCACCGTGAGGTGGTTCTCGACCGCCATGGTGATCGGCAGGATCAGCTCACTGGCCTTCGGCGCCACCACCACGCCCCCGATCACCTGACCGCTGGCCGGACGGCAGAAGAGCTTGACGAACCCGTCCCGCAGGTCAGCCATCTTGGCCCGGGCGTTGCCGGCCAGCGGCAGCATCACCTGCCGGGCCGGAGTCCGCCCCGAATCCACCTCATCCTGCGACACCCCGACGGTAGCCAGCTCGGGATCGGTGAAGACATTGGCAGCCACCGTACGTAGCCGCAGCGGCGAGACGGCCTCACCGAGCGCGTGCCACATGGCGATCCGGCCCTGCATGGCGGCGACGCTGGCCAGTGGCAGCATGCCGGTGCAGTCGCCAGCCGCGTAGACCCCCGGCACGTTCGTCCGGGAGACCCGGTCCACGGTGACATAGCCGCCCGGCGCCACCGCCACGCCGTACTCGGCCAGCCCGAGGTCGAGCGGTGTTGGGCACCGAGCCGACCGCCATCAGCGCGTGCGAGCCGTACACCAGCCGGCCGTCGGCGAGTTCGACCTCGACGCCCGCCTCGGTCCGCCGCACCGCGTTGGCCCGGGCGTTGTTCAGGATGCTCATGCCCCGGGCGCGGAACACCCGCTCGATCGCCATGGCCGCGTCGGCGTCCTCGTGCGGCATCACCCGGTCACGGCTGGAGACCAGGGTCACCGCGATCCCCATCGCCAGGTACGAGCTGGCGAACTCGGCACCGGTCACCCCGGAGCCGATCACAATCAGGTGCTCCGGCAGCTCAGGCAGGTCGTAGACCTGCCGCCAGGTCAGGATCCGCTCACCATCCGGTACCGCGGTGGGCAGCACGCGGGGCGTCGCGCCGGTCGCGATCAGCACATTGGAGGCATCAATCGCGTACGAAGAGTCACTATCGCTCGGGGTGACGAGCTACCCGGTGAGTGTGACCGAGCGTGTCTTCACCGAGCCGGGCGCGGCCGGAGACGAAAGTTACCCCCGCCTTGATCAGCTTGGCCTGGATGTCCGCGGACTGGGCCAGCGCGAGCCGTTTCACCCGCCCGTGCACCGCCGCCACGTCCACGGTGACCGCTTCCAGCCCATCCGAATGGATGCCGAACTCTTCCGTGTCGCGGTACCCGGTCACCACGTCTGAGCTGGCAATAAAGGTCTTTGACGGCACACAGTCGTGCAGCACGCAGGCGCCGCCGGCGCCCTTCGTCCTCAACCACGGTGACGTCGGCGTCCAGCTGCGCCGCGACGAGCGCGGCCTCATAGCCGGCCGGCCCTCCGCCGATGATCACGATACGGCTCACCGAACCAGCCCTCCGTCGATGCTCACAGTAACTTTCTTCCTGACAACCCGTCCGACACGCACTGTCGTATTCTCCACTACGCAGGAACCGGGCTATCGTCATCGCCGTGCGTCATTACGCCGCGTACGGCTCAAACCTCGATCCCGCCCGGATGCGTGCCTACTGTCCGCATTCCCCGATGGTGGGTACCGGCTGGCTGGAAGGCTGGCGTCTCACCTTCGCTGGCGAGGGGGTGATCGGTTGGGAGGGCGCGGTAACCACCGTCGTCGAGTCCCCCGGCGACCGCGTCTTCGTGGCGCTCTACGACGTGCATCCCTGGGACGCCGCGCAACTCGACGAGATCGAGGGGGTGGTCGCGGACACCTACCGCAAGCTCCACGTGCGGGTCGTCACCCTGGACGGCGAGGTGACCGCGTGGGTCTACGTCTTCGCCGGGTACGAGGGCGGCCTACCCACCGCCTGGTACCTGTCGGAGATCGCCAACGCGGCGGAGAAGGCCGGCGCGCCCGACGACTACGTGGCCGGGCTCCGGGCCCGGCCCACCGGCACCGCCTCCGCCGAATAGCCCCACCCCATCCCCGTGATCAGGGACTAGCTCCGGCGTGTCACACGTCGTCAGTCCCTGCTCACGGGGATCTTGAGGGCGGCTAGGGGGACGCTTCGTCGGCGAGTGCCTCGGTCGCGGCCTGCACCTCGCCGGTACGTCGGCGGGCGTCGGCGGCCGCACGTTCGGCGGTCTTGCGGGCCAACTTCCCGCGCTCCGCCTCATGCTCGGCAGCGGTCCGGCGGCGTTGCAGCTCGGCCAGGTCGGCCTGCACCTTGGCGAGGGCGTCAACAGCGGCTCGCTCAGCTCCGACCGCCCTGGCCAGCTCCGCCTCGGCCCGCCGCTGCTCGGTACGAGCCGCAGTCAGCTCCCGCTTCAGCGCACGCCGTCGAACGGCCCTGGCCGCGGCCTGCTCCCGCGCCGCCCGCGCCGCCGCAGCCGGCTGCCCCCGCTCGCGGCGGCCGGTCGGTTCCGCGCCGCCGGTGACCAGCCGCAGCTGCGGCCGGGGCACCTCACCGAAGCCGGCATAGCTCGCCGCCCGGACCAACTGGCCGGACCGTACCTGCTCGGCGATCTCGACGTCGGAGAGCGCGGCCTGCAGGGTGGCCTCCACCTCGGCCAGGGGTAGCTTCCCGGTGGACAGCCCGGGATCCGTCTCCTCGGCGAGCGCGCGGGCCTGCCCGACGAGAGCGGCCACCACCGCACGTCGCTGAGCGGACAACTCACGCAGGCGCGGCCCGCGCAGCTCACGCTGGGCGGTACGTAGGGCAGCCGACAGTTCGGCCAGCTCGGCGACCAACTCGGGTCGCCGTACGGCCAGCAGGTTCACCAACCAGGCCGCCACCGTCGGCTTACGCAGCTTGCCGATCTCCCGGGCCGCCGCGGTGTCGCCCGCCGCTCGGGCCTCGGCGACCGCAGCGGCCCGTGCGGCAACGAACCCGTCCGGTGGCGCGGTATAGAGCCGTTCGATGAGCTCGCGGGACACCATCGCCATCCTGCTCCCCGGAGCGGTTCAGTCGACACTGGTCCCGGGTGTCAGCCGGGCGTACTCGCATCGGGAAAGCTGGCTCATGTTCCCATCGGTCACCGCGTACCCGGCGTCGTTGAGCAGCCCGTCATGCAACGCGTACGCGCGGCGCGGTGCGACCGCCCGGACGAAGTCGACCGACTCGGAAAGTTTGAGCCAGGGCCCGGAGATCGGGACGAAGAGGGTATCGACCTGCGCGCCCTCGGGAACATCGAACGAGTCGCCCGGGTGGTACACCGTGTCGTTGACCAGGAACCCGAGGTTGGGCACCCGGGGCAACTCGGGGTGGATCTCCGCGTGCAGACCGCCATAGGCCCGGACCCGGAAGCCGGCGGCGGTGAACGCGTCACCGGACCCGACCGCGGTGACCACCCCGGCCAATGCGTCCAGCTTGGATACCACAGCTGGATGCGTGTGCACGGTCACCGATGGGCGCTTCGCCAATGCGTCGGCAAGGGCGTCCGGGTCGAGGTGGTCAGCGTGCTCGTGGGTAATCAGCACCGCGTCCACCCCGTCCAGGGCGGCCGGCTCGGTGAACATGCCCGGGTCGATGACCAGCACCGCGCCGTCGTCCTCAATCCGTACGCAGGCATGGCCGAATTTCGTCAAGCGCATCGAGACTCCCCGGCTACCGAATCGTGACGTTCCAAGCGCAGTCTGCCGGAACCGGGACCGCCCCGCGACGCGTCTGACGGAACACCCAGGGATGGGACCGGGGGTTACCTGCCAGCGATGGGGATCGGAGGACACATGGCGAGGTTCGGAGTACGACGATGGGCGGCTGGGCTGGTGAGCGCGGCCGGCGTCGCCGTCATCCTGACAATGGTCGGTTGCGGTGCACAGCCCGAGCGTGCCATCCATTCGAGTGCTGACTCGGCGGCCGGCGCCCCGGGCCAGGCCGTCGGGGAGGCCGCTGGGCAGCCGAATGCGCCAGGCCCCGGCCTGGCGACCGATCCCCGGGTGGACCAGCGGGCCATCATCTACACCGGGTCGATCAGCGTACGGGTCGACAACGTCAGCCGCGCCGCGATCCGGACGGCCTCGATCGTGACCACGGTTGGCGGCTTTGTCGGTGGCGAGCAACGGAATGAGGAGAACGACGCTGTCACCGCGTCCATGCAGTTGCGGGTACCGGCGGAGAAGTTCGCCAGCGTGCTCGACGAGATCGCCGGCCTGGGGCATCCGCTGCAGCGTGAGGTCAAGACCGAGGACGTTACCGAGGAGACCGTTGACCTGGACGCCCGGATCGCCTCCCAGCGGGCCCGGGTGGAGAGCGGACGACGGCTGCTGGCCCAGGCCAGATCCCTCGCTGATCTGGTCATGCTTGAGGGCGAACTGGCCAAGCGGGAAGCTGACCTGGCGTCGATGGAAGCCAGGAAACGGCGGCTGAACGACCTGACCGCCCTCTCCACGATCACCGTGACACTGTTCGGACCGGAGGTCCGGAAGAGCGTCGAGAAGCCGCGGTCCGGCTTCCTGGCCGGGTTGACGGCCGGCTGGGCGGCGTTCGTGGCCTCCATGCGGGTCCTGCTGACCGTGCTGGGCGCGCTGCTGCCGTGGATCGTGGCACTCGGCGTGCCGCTGCTCGGGGTGCGCTGGTTGCTGGGTCGATTCCGCCGCTCGCGGCGGAATCGACCCGGACCGCCGGCAGCGCCACCGGGACCGCCGCCGGCAGCGCCAGCAGGACCACCGGGACCGCCGCCGGCAGCGTCACCGGGACCGCCGGGACCAACGCCACCGGCGGCGCAGGCGGCGCCACCCGCGCCCCGACCCGCGCCACCGGCTTCCTAGGGCGCCCTCGTCGCGCCCGCACCACCGCCAGGGGTGGGGCGCGACGGGTCAGGCGGCGGCGAGGGCCCTGAGCGCGGTCCGCACCAGCAGTCGGACACCAACCACGATCGCCCGCTCGTCCACGTCGAAAGTGGCCCGGTGCAGATCGACGTTGGCCGCGGACCGCCCGACGCCGAGTCGGGCCAGGGCCCCCGGCACCTGTTCGAGATACCAGGAGAAGTCCTCCCCGCCCATGCTCTGCGGTGTCTCGGCGACGCCGGCTGGACCGGCGATGGAGATGGTGGCCGCGGTCAGCACCCGGATTGCCGCAGCGTCGTTCACCACCGGCGGGCGACCACGAAGGTAGTCGATGTCGACCGTGGCGCCGGTCGGCGCGATCACATCCCGGACCGCCTGGGTCACGATCCTCGGCACGGTCTCCCAGGTGTTCCGGTCGAGCACCCGCAGCGTGCCGGCGGCCATCGCCTCGTTCGGGATCACGTTGTACTGGGTGCCGGCCGAAGCCTGGCCGAAGACCAGCAACAACCCACTGTTCGCCGGCACCCGACGGTTGACCAGGGCGGGCAGATCGGTGACCAGCCGGCCGAGCGCGTCGACGAGATCCACCGTCAGATGCGGACGGGCGGTGTGGCCACCCGGGCCGGTCAGCCGGACGGTGATGTTGTCCGCCGCCGCGGTGATCGGTCCGACCCGCAACCCGACCTGACCGACCGGGAGATTGGGGTCACAGTGCAGGGCGAAGATCTGGGCAACATCCTCCAGGCCGCCGGCCTCGATGACCTCCAGGGAACCGCAGGGCAGCACCTCCTCAGCCGGCTGGAAGATCAGCCGGACCCGGCCGGGCAGCTCGCCGCGCTCGGCGAGGCGGGCGAGCAGCAGGGCGACGCCGAGCAGGACTGTGGTGTGCACGTCATGCCCGCAGGCGTGGCAGACACCTTCCACCGTGGATCTGTATGAGACGTCCTTGGCGTCGATCAACGGAAGCGCATCGATGTCGGCTCGCAGCGCGATGACCGGACCGCCGAGTTCACCGCCGAGGTCGCAGATCACACCGTTGCCCTTGGGGAGCAGGCGTGGGGCCAGACCGGCGCCGGCGAGTTCCCGCGCGATCAGCGCGGCCGTCTCGAACTCCTGCCCGGAAAGCTCCGGATGGGCATGCAGGAACCGACGGGTCGCGATGAGATCCGGCAACCGGAGGGCCAGCAACTGGTCAAGCTCGG
>CAVVPI010000007.1:0-13686 GCA_963750055.1 uncultured Actinomycetota bacterium
GTACCTCGGCCTGCTGGTCGGCGCCGGGCTACTCGCCGCCGGCACGGAACTCGCCGGACTGACCCTGATGGCGACCGCTACCTGGTCGCCGATCACCGCCGCCGGCCGCCCTCCGCTGGACGCGTTGACCGTCGCGATCGTCGCGGTCCGGGCCCTGGCCATCGGCCGTGGCGTGCTGCGCTACACCGAACGGCTCGCCGGCCACGACGCCACCCTGCGCATCATCACCGAGATCCGGGCCCTGATCTTCGCCGCCCTGGCGGCCCGCCGGACCACCACCGATCAGCGCTCCGGTAGCGCGCTGAGCCGGCTGGTCTCCGACGTGGAGGCGGTGCAGGACCTACTGCTCCGAGTGCTGGTCCCGGGCGCGGCGGCCGCCCTGGTTGGCCTGGTCGCGGTCGCCGCCACGGCCACTGTCGCACCCGCCGCGGCGCTCGCGCTCACCATCGGGCTGCTGCTCGCCGGCGGGGCCCTACCGGTGGCCGCCACGGCGCTGACCCGCCGGGCCGCGGACCGGGTGGCGCCGCTGCGCGGCGCGCTCGCCACCGACGCGATCGACCTGACCCAGGGCGCCGCCGACCTGGCCGCCTTCGGGGCCACTCGGTCCGCGCTCGACCGGGCCGCTGGCCGAGCCCGCGAACTCGCCGGACTGGAACGCCGGCTGGCCACCGCCGGCTGGGCGATCGACGGGCTCGGGATTCTGGTGGCCGGCGCGACGAGCGCCACGGTCGTGGCCGCCGGATTGCGGGCCGGCGTGAACGGGGTGCTGGTCGGCGTACTCGGCATCGGCGCCCTCGCCGCCGTCGAAGCCACCCTGGCGCTGGTCGGTGCCGCTCGGCAATGGACCCAGCTGAGGGCCGGGCTGGGCCGGGTGGCGGCGCTGCTCTCCGCCGACGCCGCACCCGCCGCACCCGTCGCACCCGTCTCACCCGTCGGACCCGTCGGACCCGCTCCGGGCGGCGCCGATCCGACGGCCGTCCCGGCTCCGGAACCGGGCCACGGTCGGATCGACGGAGGCGAGCGTGCGCTATCGGGCGGGCGTCGCACCCGCCCTCGACCGGGTCAGCCTCGACCTGCCCGCCGGCACCCGGGCCGCCATCGTCGGCCCGAGCGGCGCCGGCAAGACACCCTGCTGGGGGTCCTCGCCGGGGCGGTCACCCCGGACACCGGCCAGGTCACCCTCGCTGGCACGGATCTCTGGGCGCACCCGGCGGAGCAGCGGGCTGGCGCTGTCGGCGGCCTGTTCGCCGAGGCCCATGTGTTCCACGCCTCGGTCCGGGAAACCTCCCGCTCGGCCGAGCGGACGCGAGCACCGACGAACTTGCCGCCGCAGCGGCCGCCGCCGGTGCTCGACTGGGTACGACAGCAGCCGGCCGGCTGGGAAACCGTGGTCGGCGAGGACGGTGGCCAGCTCTCCGGCGGCCAGCGCCAGCGGTTGGTCCTCGCCCGGGCCCTGCTCGCCGCCCCCGTGGTGCTGGTCCTGGACGAACCGACCGAAGGACTCGACCCGGTAGCGGCCGATCGAGTGCTCGCCTCGGCCACAGCGGCCGTCAGACCCGGCCACACGGTGCTGGTGGTGACCCATCCGCTGCGCGGTCTCGACGGGTACGACGAGATCGTGGTCCTCGACGCCGGCCGGATCGTCGCGCGGGGCCGGCACGCCGACCTGGTCGCCGCACCTGGCTGGTACCGCGATCAGTGGCAACTTCAGGAGGCCGTGGAGCGCGGCTATCTCGCGCTGACGCTGAACTCCGCCTAGCCCGCCTCGGCACCGGCCACCGGCAGGATGGTCGCGCCGAGAAATCGACCTACGACCGAGCTGAACTCCCGCCAGTTCGTCCGCTCGTCGACGAGCGCCCGCTGCCCGACCCGGTGAGCTGATAGGTGCGCCGCTCCCGGCCGTTGACCGTGCTCCACGAAGTATCCACGTAGCCAGCCCGTTCCAGTCGGCGCAGCGCCGGATAGATGGTTCCGGTAGGTAGATTCAGCACACCGCTGCTGCGCGCCCGCAACGCTTCGATGATCGCATATCCGTGCAGGGCACCCTTTTCGAGCACCGCGAGCAGGAGTGCATCGAGGTGACCGTGCAACGACTGCGCCTTCATCAGTAGCAAGCCTACTAGTAGATCGACGCTTTCCAAACGGGGTGCCGGCAGCCGGGCGGTCGGGCGGCCTACTAGGGTGTGTGCGCAGAGTCACCGATCCGCCGGCTCCTCGCCGGGTCGGGTGCCCCCAATATCTGAGTGCACACGGAGGTCAGCGTGGCCCGCCAGTCGCCCCATCGGCCCGAGGCCGACGAGCCCGACACCAAACTCGACGAGATCGACGGGCCCAGCGACGCCGAGGACGTCGCCGCCGCAGCCGATACCGAGGCCGAGTCGGCCGCCGCCGCGAATCGGTCATTGTGGGAAGAGGCCCGGATCGATCCGGTGGAGATCGCGCTGCCCACTGGCGCCGGCTTCACCCTTCGGGCCTACCGCCTCTCCACCGAACTCACGCCGACCGACATCGGTACGCGCGACCAGGACGACCCCTTCGCCGAGCGGGCTGCCAAGGCCAGAGCCGAGGAGGAGGACGACGAGACGGTAGTCATCCTCGACGAGGAACTCGCGGCCCAGTTCGCCGAGGGTGCTGAGAAGTCACGCCGAGACGGCGACGAGTCCGAGCAGGTCAGCGAGGAAGAAGAGACCGTACCGGAGGAGGTGGAGGCCGAGGAGGTGCCGATCTTCCTCAGCCACGAGGGCAAGCTGCTGCTCTTCAAAAACCCCGAGTCCCTGGTCAGCTTCGTCCGTTCCGGAGCGCCGAACGATCTGACCCAACTGGACACCTGGCAGCAGCTCGTCGAGCGGCTGGAGCCGGCCGACATCGCCCCGCTGGACGAGGACTCGTACGAACTCGATCTCGTCGTGGAGAACCTGCGCGGTGGTCACGACGCCTGGGACCCGGACCTGCTCATCGAGGCCGGCGAGGCGGCCCGGGATCTGGCGTACGCGCTGCGTCTGCCCGCCGTGCTGGACATGCTCTCGGCCGGCTCCAGCCTCGACGACCTCGATGAGGCCCTACGGGCGACGGCGGGCGGCGGCCTGGGCGCGTTCCTGGGCCGTCGCCGGCTCAAGAAAATTGGGGCACAAACCGCAAGTCTTGGGTGGCGCACGATTGTCGGCAAGATCTCTGCCGCCGTGGACTGGCGCGACTGACCCGCACCAGGGAGCATCAGTCTTTGGCACACGACCTGTGGCCCGGGAGGAGGACGAAGCCGTGGCGCTCGTGCGGGTGTACTGCGGTCTGGCCTCTGCGGATCCAGCGGGTCGCCCGGCTTCGGCCGGGTCGACGCTGACCTCCGCAGTGGTCGACGACGCAGGCCGACTGCTCCAGGTCTGCGAGATCAGCGACGATCCGACCGGCTATGCCCGGCTCGGCGCGCTGCTGATCGAACGGTCGAGCGGACCGAGTGGTACGGCGATCGCCGCCGACAGCGATGATCACGTGGTCACCTCGCTACTGAGCGCAGCCGGCCGTTCACTCGCGATCGCCGATGACGACTCGGTCGACGACTTCGCGGAGCGGTTCGCGGACGACGAGTCGCGGGAGGAGATTGACGCCTCCCCGGCCGAGCGGCGGGCCGTCGGTCTGGCTCGGGCGTTGCAGGCCGGGGCGCTCTCCGCGGTCGCCCTCCCCGCTCCCCGCGATCTGGCCGGATACAAGCCGGTCCTGGCCGCCCACGCGGCACTCGCGAACGGGCGACACGCGGCCGCTGTCGCCCTGCGCGAGGTCCTTCGTGAGCTCTACCCGGCGGCACTGCGCGCCTATCCCGACCCGGCCGAGCCGGTCTCACTCGCCGTGCTCGACGCGCTACCCGAGCCTGGGATGCTGGGCGGCACCAGCGCCCGCGGCCGGGACACCTCGGTGGCCACCGACGCCATTGCCGCGCATCTCGTCGCCGATGGGGTCGCTGACACGGATGCCATCACCGAGGCCGTCACCGCGCTACGGATCGCGATCGCGGAGACTCCCCGACGGCAAGCGACCAACAAGGCCCTCACCTCCGCCATCGCCGAGACCGTGCGGCAGGCCGTGGCCGCGGTACGCGCCTGCGATGCCGGTTGTGACGCCCTGGTGTCGACGCTGGCCGCCCGGGAGACGGCACTTCCGCCAGCCAGCGCCCGCCGCACAGTGCGGCGTACCGCCGCCGGAGCGTCCACCCCAGCCACCGATCGGCCCGCCGCCAACCTGCACCCGGTTCGACCGGAGAGTCACGATCCGGTGCCGAGCGGCCGGCGCAGCCGGCCACAGCCGATGCCCGGCGGCCTGCCGGTCGCGCCACAGCCAATGGCGCCACCCCCTACGGCACCCGCACCCATGGCACCGCCTCCGTTGGCGCCCTCGCCGATCACCCCGCCGGCGGCAATGTCCGCACCGGGAGTCCCGATCTCCGCACCGCCGTCCCAGGTATCGCCACACCTGCCGATACCGTCATCGGCGCCGCCGTCCCAGGTGTCGCCGCACCTGCCGATACCGTCATCGGCGCCGCCGGCCGCTGCGACTCACCGGTTGGACCCACTGGCCGATCGGCCGGTCTCCGCACCGCCACCGCCACCGCCACCCGGGATCACGCCGATCGCGCCGATCCAGCGCAGCTCGATACCGCCGGCCGAGGCCGGTGAGCCGTTCCGCGCCACCCTGACCACGGCCGCGATCAACAGCGCCCGAAGCGAGCGTCAACGGCCGACGCCGATTGTTCCCCGGCCGAAGACCACCGTCGAACCGGCGCCCCGGCCCGGCGGCGGATTCGACGCCACCGATCTCACCCTGCCGGTCCCCCCGCCACGATCGGTGAGCGAACCGGCAGCCCCCGGCTCCCGGGCGAACTGGCCACTGCTCAACCAGTCCAGCGACCGGGTTGAACCAACTGCCCCGCATGATCCGCCGTATTCGTTCGACGATGATCGAGGCCTGGCCCACCGCCCGCTGTCCGCCGAACCGACGACCACCGACAGCCGGATCACGCCGCCCTGGCTGGCCGACGACCTACCGCCGGAGCCGCCCGCACTACGCGTGGTCGAGCCGGAACCGCTGGCCGACCACCCGCGTCGCGAGGGTTTCGGCCCCCCGGCCGACCCGCATTTCGACAACCCACCGCTGCGGCTGGTCGAACCGGGCGGCGCGGAGTCGGCCCCGCACCGGCCCCGCCGCGCCACCGAACACACTCCCCCGGTTTCCGACGAGGGCGACGGCGACCTACTGATTTTCGCGGCCGCCCGGTCCGCCTGGTTCACCGGCCAGCCCGAGGAGTCCGACGCGGGTTGGTCAACCACCGCCGACACCGGCTGGCGGGCTGCGGAACAGGCAGCCCAGCCGGCGGTTGGCGCGGAGACCGGTGCTGGCCTACCCAAACGGGTGCCGCAGGCCAACCTGGTGCCCGGCTCGCCGCTACGCGACGAGCGGCCGCTGCGCATCGTCCGGGACGCGGCCAGGATTGCCGAGCACACCACCGGCTACTTCCGAGGCTGGCGACGGGGCCAGGAAATCGGCGGTTACGCCGTGGGTGGCCGACCTGGTCGCGAAGCGGCCGGCGGCTGGGACTTCAGCCGGGAGCACGACGATCGCGGCGAGGACCGTGACTTCGAGTTTCGCTCGGCCGGCTACCGCTCCTGAACCCATCGAAGCAGCGGGAGCGGCAACCACCTGGTGTCCCAGGCCACCAGGCGTTGACGGCACGGTAGATCAGCCGGCAGCATACGCCGCGAAGCATGAGGCGATACTTGTCGCCACGGCATGGGAGGGCGGCATCAAATGGTGAGACCAGCAATCAGCACGTCGGCAATGTCCCGCCGTGGCCTGCTGATCGCGACGGCCACCTGCATGGTCGCCGCCTGCAAGAGCGACGAGGACGGCATCCCCGGCTCCAGCACCGCCACGGGATCAAAGGTGCTGATCGGGGTCAGCCTCGAACTCACCGGACCGGGAGCGGCCCTCGGTGTGCTCCAGGAGCGGGCACTTCGGATCACCGTCGAATCACTCAACGAAGAAGGCGTCCCGATCGGTAACCAGCGCCGCCCGGTACAACTGCTGATCCGGGACAACGCAAGCGACCCGAAACTTGCTCGTGAGCAAGCTGCCGAGTTCGCCGAGCGTGACATGGTAAATGCGATCATCGGCGGCACCCTCGCCGAAACATCCCACGCCATCCTCGCCGTCGCCCAGAAACAACAGGTCCCGTTCATCTCATGCGCGTTCTCGGACCACATCGTCCTGCCGCTGTCCCAACGGACGTTCATCTACAAGCTGACTCCGGACGCCGGTGATGTCGCCCGCCGCCTGGCGCGCCTGATTCGCGAGCAGAAGCTGCGAGACGTCGCATTGCTCGCCGCCGATGGCGCGCACGGCGATGCCGGGGTACGCGCCATTACCCGCGAACTGAAGACCGCCGAACGCGAGCTGATCAAGGTGGTGCGGCTGCCCCGCGGTGACGCCAACTTCGCCTCCGCCGCACGGCAGGCGGCCAGTGGCAGCCCCGAAGCGATAGTTATCTGGGCCACCGCTCCGGATTCCGGCACCGCCGCACGAGCACTACGCGAGACCGGATACCGGGGGCGCTTCTTCTTCGACGCCGGCGCGGTCGCCGAGGACACCCTCTCCACCGAGAACCGGGCGGCGGTTGAGGGCGCCTATGTCGTACACCCGATGTCGCTCAGCGGCTCCTCCCTGACCAACACCACAAGTGCGGGGTTGGCCCGTCGCGGCTTCGTTTTCCGCTACATCCAGCAGAACGGCTCGTTCAGCGGCTTCGCCCCGTACGCGTCGGACGCCGTGCAGCTCGTCGTCAACGCGGCACGGCTGGCGAACAGCGTCGACCGGGGCCGGCTCCGGGCCTACCTGGAGACACAGATCACCGAGGGCATCGCCGGGGCGTACTCCTTCGGGCCGATCAGACATGGCGGCATGGAGGCCGACTCGCTGGGCATCTTCACGATCAGCCGCGGCTCCTGGAGCCGGGTCTCCTGATTGCTGGGGCTCTGACCACGGCCAGCCGGAACCGTCCGTCGGCTGACGCGGCTGGCGTCCCAGTACCGGATTTCCACCCAACTGCTGATCCGCGAGCCAGCCGGACGTCGGGAGCGCCGTTTGGCGACGCAACAGTCCGACTGGCAACGACCAGTGACGGCAGAACACCAAGCCAGGACGGCCGACGTCAGCCGACGTCAGCAATCGTACTGATCCTCAGGCGGGCGCGACCGCGCGCGAGCGCCGCATCGTCAGCACGTATTCGACCAGCGAAATCAGCACATGCTTGGTCGACTCCCGGTTCCGGGCGTCGCACGCGACGACCGGAACCTCGCTTGAGATCGCCAGAGCGTCCCGCACGTCCTGCGGATCGTGATACTGCATCCCATCGAAGCAGTTGATCGCCACAAGATACGGCAGCCGCCGGTGCTCAAAAAAGTCGATAGCCGCGAAGCAATCCGCCAGCCGACGAGTATCGACGAGAACAACCGCCCCGATCGCCCCTCGCACCAGTTCATCCCACATGAACCAGAACCGCGTCTGGCCCGGTGTGCCGAACAGGTAGAGAATCAGATCCCGGTCGATCGAAATACGACCGAAGTCCATGGCGACCGTGGTGGTCGTCTTTCCCGGCACCTGTCGCGTGTCATCGACGCCCACGCCAGCCGAGGTCATGATCGCCTCGGTGGTCAGCGGTGTGATTTCCGAGACCGAGCCGACCAGCGTCGTCTTGCCGACGCCAAACCCACCAGCGATGACGATCTTCGCCGATGTCACGCGCCCGGCCATCGGACGGTGCGACATGTCAGAGCCTGCGAAGTCCACTCAGCACCCTCTCCAGCAGTTCAGTGCCCACCGCATCGTCAGAGTCGTCCAGAATTGTCGGTTCATGCACCGCCACCAGCCCATCCGCGGCCATGTCAGCGATAAGGACCCGAGCTACTCCGAGCGGTAACTGCATTCGCGCCGCGATTTCCGCGAGCGATTGCAACCGTCCGTCGCACAGCGCAGCGATGTATTGATGCTCCCCGCCCTGACCGCCGCTGGCATTGCCTGCCGATCGGCCACGCGCCGTCGTTTCGACAAGCGCCTCCAGGGCGATGTCAAGCTTCGGCCGGGTGCGTCCGCGGGTGACAGCATAAGGCCTGACCAACGCGCCGGTTGGCTCGTTTCGTTCGGGCATCATCGCCGATCACCCCCTTCTCCCCGTCCCGATACTCAGAGCCCTGTCGAGCTCCCCAACCTGTCATTCCCAGCGCACCGGCTGGCATATCGACCAGCCGGCAAAACTAGCCCAGCATCCCCGCAGCGGCGCGTGGTGCTGGAGTCAACGCGTCGCCCACCCGATCGACGAGCAACGCCATCTCGTAGCCGACCTGTCCCACATCAGAGCTACGGGAGGCAAGCACCGCGAACGAGGAGCCGTCCGAGATGGACATCAGGAACAGGAATCCATTGTCCATCTCGACCACCGTCTGCAGAACAGCGCCACCCTCAAAACAGCGCGCTGCCCCCTGGGTAAGACTGACCAGCCCGGACGAAATCGCCGCAAGCTGGTCTGCCCGGTCACGCGGTAGGTCTCGTGACGAAGCGAGGAGCAGACCGTCCGCGGAGACGGCAATCGCATGGGCAACGCCGGGCACACGATCGGCGAAGTTGGCCAGCAGCCAACCGAGATCCTGTGTAGTGGTCATCCTTCATGCTCCTTATGGCCGATCCCGGCGGCGGGACCACCGTCGGGCTGCGAGGACCGCTGCCCTGCCGGAGTCGCCCCCGGTCTGGTCGACTGGTCTTCTGTGGGGTGTGTGCGGCCACGCTGCACCCCTCGGTGGTACGCGGACAGTAGACCGCGGACCGCTTCTGGGGTACGGCGCTGCACCGATTTAGTCGGCTTCTCCACCCCGCCGGGTACCAACTGTGCCATCGGCACCCGCTTGGGCAACCCGGTCTGGGTAGTCTCGGCGACCGGAGTCGCGGCTGCGGCAGTGGCGGCACGCCAGCCGTCATCGGCGGCGGTTCGCCAGCTACCCGCCGTCTCTGTCGTGTTCGACCGGGTGCCGGCTCCGGTGCCGGCCGATACGCCATTGCCGGTACCCACCGGTACGCCATTGCCGTTCGCCGGCTGCCTGCCGCCGGCGAAGGCACCAGAACTCTGCGCGTTCGTCGCCATCAGGCCCGCAGATGGCGCTGGCGTGCTCTGTCCCGCACCCCGGTCGAGGTTGGTCGGGCTGAACTGGCCGGTAGTGGTGCTGCCAGTGGGCCCAGGGGTCTCTTCGGTACCGGAGCGACGGGTGCGGAACCAGGCCGACTCCAACTCGCGGAAGATCGGCAGTTCCATGGTCTCGTCAACGAACTTCGGCCGCGCTTCCGCGATGGGTGCCGGGACTGGCGTCTCGGCCGACGTACGCGCCATTCGAGGTAGCTCGGCGGTCATGTCGAGAGCCGCCGCAAGCCGCTCCGGCACGGGTGGTGCCGCAGCATCCCGATCCGGCGCGCTGACCGGCGGCCACGCGGGTGGCGCTCCGACGCCCGGAGCCGACGCGCCGGGCACCTGGGGCGGTACGTGCTGCGGTGCGGCCCTGGGCGGAGCGGTCACCGGCGGCGGAGATACCACTGGGAACGCAGCCGTTGCCGGCGGCGCGGAGGTGACCGGCGGCGCGGAGGTGACCGGCGGCGCGGAGGTGACCGGCGGCGCGGACACCGGCGGCGGGCCGAGCTTGGGCGCAGCCGGTCGAGTCTCCGGACTGTTCGGAATCTGGCGCGGCACGTTCGCTCCCGGCCCTTGGCCGATCAGCTCGCCGTCATCGGCGCCCGAATCGGTGGCCCGGCGCTGGGGTAGTGGATCCACCCCCTGTCCGTCTGATGGCCGGGGCGTGAACGGATCCACTCCCTTGAAAGCCACCCGCGCACCGGTCAGGTCGGACCAGGCTGGCATGTTCTGCACTGGCGCGACTACCGAAGGGGGCCGCCCACCGCCGTTGAGCATCGGATCGGGCGGCCGCTCGGCCGGAGCGAACTCCCGCTCGGCGGAATGCCGCGTCTGGGAAACCGCACCACTCTCGACGGCCAACGGCGCGCCGAAAGCCGTACCAGGTGTTTCCGGCTGCTGCCCGATCGCGGCGAAGGCCCCGGGCAGTTGCACCCGACCTGAGAGGGCGCGGGGCACCAGCACCGCGGTGGGCAGCGTGACGTCGGCAACGGTGCCCCGGTCCGATCCCGGTCGCAGCTCGACCTTGACGCCATGCCGGGACGCCAGTCGGGCGACCACCACCAGACCCATCATTCGGGAGACGGCCACGTCGACCGCGGGCGGCGTGGCAAGCCGCTCGTTGAGCTCGCTCAGTTGGGTCGAGGAGATGCCGATACCGCGGTCCTCGACATAGAGCGCGGCCCGATCCCCGACCCGGCGGGCCTCGACCATCACCTGGGAGTCCGGCGGCGAGAAAGCGGTGGCGTTGTCGAAGAGCTCGGCAACGAGGTGCACCAGATCATTGACGGCGTGCGCGGCGACCTCGATATCCCGGTCGACCATGCCGAACTCGATCCGGGTGTAGTGCTCGACCTCGGATTGCGCGGCGCGCAGCACGTCCATCAGCGCCGCCGGCTCACGCTGCACCCGGGTGGAGTCGGCGCCGGCCAGCACCAGCAGGTTCTCGTCATTGCGGCGCATCCGGGTGACCAGATGGTCGAGCTGGAACAGTTCAGCCAACCGGTCCGGGTCCTCCTCGCCGCGTTCGAGTCGGTCGAGGTGCGCGATCAGCCGGTCGACCAGGATCTGCGAACGCCGGGCCAGGTTGACGAACATGGTCGCGACGGACGACCGGAGCGCGGCCTGTTCGGCCGCCGTCCGGACCGCCTCCAGGTGCACCGCGTTGAATGCCTCGGTGACCTGACCGAACTCGTCCCTGCTGCGCACCGGCAGCGGCTCAGCGATCTGGTTGGCCACCTGGACCGGCGACATCTGCGCGGTCAACTGCGGGTCACGAAGTCGGGACACCGCATGTGGCAGACCGTACTGGGCGATGGTGAGCGCACCCTGGCGCAGTTCCCGCAGCGATCGGGCCATCGACCGGGCGACGATCCAGGCGAAGAGAATCGCCAGCAGCAGCATGCCGAGCAGCAAGGTGGTCTCGATGAGAACCTGCTGCTGCACGTTGTTACGGAGCGCGATGGCCCGGTCGAGTACATCCCGGTCGAGCTTCGCCTCGACCGTGCGGATCAGCTTGGCGTTACCCGCCATCGCCGCGTCCCAGTTGTCGGCGCCGAACGGGGCTCCGGCCATGCTTTCGTCGATCTGGCCACGGATCCAACCGCTGTAGTTGTCGGCCTCACGTTGGTCGGAACCGGCGACCGTCTGCTCGTAGAACTCCGCCTCGGCTCGGGTGGCGACCGCCTGGAAGCTCTGCAACGCCTGCTGCTGGCCGGTCTCGGTGGCGATGTACTCCCAGCGGAGCGCCGGAACCAGCGCCTGCAGGATGATCGCGCGGTGCACCACCACCCGACGCATGGAGAGGAACTCCTTGGTCCGGGCAGTCGCCGCGGCAGCCCGCATCCGCTCGCTGAGCACGGTGTCACCCGCCAGTTGCGCGGCCGAGTCACGGAGGTCAAGCAGATCGCTGATCAGTCCCTCGTAGGACTGGGCCGCGTCGGTCAGTTTGAGCTTGCCGTTCACCACCTGGCTACGGGTGCCCGGCAGATCGATGAGGTTCTGGTCGATCCGCTTCAGCAGTCCGGTGAAGTTCGGTGGAAGATCACTCAGCAGGCCGCGCCGCTGGGAATAGGGATCCTTGGCCTGGTCCACCCGCAGCTGCACATCGTTGTACGTCTGGAGATACTTCTCCTTGGCCGCCGCATTGGCGGACCCGAGTAGCAGCACCGCGGTAGCCCGCTCGTCCTGCAACTCGTGCACCAATTCACCGGAGGCTTCCGTCAGATCAGCCAGAACACGAGCCCGGTTGGCAGTATCCAACGCACTTAGATGATCGATGAGCCCGGTCGTACCAACGACGACAGTTGCGATGGTTGGCACGATCAAGATGAGGCCGAGCTTGGACCAGATCGGCATGTCGCGGAGCCGGCCCACCGGCCGGCGGAGACGCGACAGGAAAGAGTTCGCCGTCTTCGGCCGCTTGCTCACGTCACCGCCTTCCCGTTTCGGCACTCCGCTCCGGACGCAGGGCACCGCTGATCGACCGACCCGGGCGGATCGGACCTCCGAGATTCCATCACGCTACAACTCAAAGAGAAAGCCCAGGTTGTCCGCTGCCGAGAGTGTGATGGGATGTTCATGCAATTTGATAGCAATCCGTCTGCCCGGAGTTACTCAAAGTAATGAAGCCTTCTGTCCAAGTTATCCAATTGCTGGTGCTTCTGGGTCTGGAAAGTCCTATATCGCCCATCGCACCGGCCTGCCAATACTCTGCCTTGATGATTTCTACAGGGATGGCGACGATCCGTCAGTGCCACGTTCCGGCCGCGCCATCGACTGGGAATCGCCCCAGTCCTGGGATTCTGCCGCAGCGGTGGACACCATTGCCCGACTCGTCAACGAAGGCAAGGCTGAAGTGCCGGTTTACGCGATCGACGCGGACCGTCAAGTAGGCAGTTGGGGACTGATCTGGCTGGATCGCCACTTTTCGTAGCCGAAAGGGATTTTCGCCGCCGAGATCGTATCTGAGTGCCGCCGACTCGGACTGCTCGCTGGGGCGTACGCGCTGCGCCGGCCACGAAGCCTGACCTTTCTCCGTCGGTTGCTCCGCGACCTGGCCGAGCGGCGCAAGGCGCCGAGCGTGCTCATCCGGCGCGGCATCGCGTTGCTGCGCGTGGAGCCCTCGGTGTTACACCGGCAGACCAGCCTCGGCTGCCAACCGGTCAGTGGCACCGAGGTGCTCCGCCGGGTTACCGCACTGGTCGCTGACCAGGTGAGCCGAGTTCAGAAAAGTTTGGCGTAGGCCGGTTTTATCACCTCGTTGATGATCGCGAGCCGCTCGTCGAACGGGATGAACGCGCTCTTCATCGCGTTGATGGTGAACCACTGCAATTCAGCCCAACCGTACCCGAACGCCTCAACCAGCAGGGCCATCTCCCGCGACATCGAGGTACCGCTCATCAGCCGATTGTCGGTGTTCACCGTGGCCCGGAAGCGCAGCTCGCGCAGAAGCCCGATCGGATGCTCGGCAATCGAGGGCACCGCACCGGCTTGCACGTTGGAGGAGGGACAGAGCTCCAGCGGAATTCGTTTGTCCCGCACGTAGGAGGCGAGCCGGCCAAGCACCGGCTGATCGCCGGGAGTGATGTCGTCAACGATACGTACCCCGTGCCCGAGCCGGTCCGCACCGCACCATTGGATGGCCTGCCAGATCGAAGGCAGGCCGAACGCCTCCCCGGCGTGGATGGTGAAATGGAAATTCTCCCGCTGCAGGTACTCCAAGGTGTCCAGGTGACGGGTAGGCGGGAAGCCGGCCTCCGCGCCGGCGATATCGAACCCCACAACCCCGATGTCCCGGTGCCGCACCGCCAGTTCGGCGATCTCCTGCGACCGGGCCGCGGTGCCGCATCGCGGTGAGCAAGGTTCCAATCCGGATCGGTCGCCCGGCCCGCGCCGCCAACGCCGCCCCCTCGCCAAAGCCGGCCAGCACCGCCTCCACCACCTGATCCAGCGTCAGGCCGCGCTCCAGATGC